>NZ_VMKP01000009.1:0-3010 GCF_007625215.1 Spiribacter aquaticus
GCATGACTCGTCGTCTCCTTCAGCCCCTCTGAACTTAAGAGGATACAAAATCGAGACGACATGTAGTCTGACAGTGGGGGTAAGTAGACACTTCTGCCATCATTGAGCGTAAGGAATGGGAGAAGTAGCAATGAGGACGCCCCGTTTCAGCGAGAACCAGACCGGGGTCTGTCAACCTAGTTTTCGCATTTTGCTATGCCGCTTCCAAGGCCTTTTCCGGATTCAGCCAGACCGCACCCACAGGTTCCCAGTTGCGTGTGCGGCCTGACCAGCGCCGGGGATTGGCCTGTTTGGCGGCGGTGTAGATCGCATGCCTTCTCGCGAGGATCGCCTTATCGCGGCCGTCATGCCGCTCTTGAGGCGTGACATAGCGCAGGCTGCTGTGCCGATGCTCATGGTTGTACCAGCGAACAAAGCCAAGGACCCAGTCTCGAGCCTCATGGAGGTCAGCAAAGCCATTTGGCGGGTAGTCCGGCCGGTACTTGCAGGTGCGGAACAGCGCCTCGGAGAACGAGTTGTCGTCGCTTACCCGAGGGCGGCTGTAGAGATCCACGATGAGGTAGAGGTAGAAGAACAGCCCACGCATATGGCTCGACAAGTAGGTCACATCCCAGGTGTAGACCTCGTTGGGTCCTGTGGCCTGATGACGCCGCGGCGGGCCCATCTGCCGACGCGGTGCAGCCCGACCCCGACGCTGCTGCTCGCCGGCGCGGCGCAGCACGCGGTAGAAGCTCGATCCCTAGGTGATATAGCGGCCCTCCTCATCCAGCAGCCGAGCGATGATCTGCGCTGGCGGCAGGCTCGCAAACTCAGGCCGGTGGCACTGCTCGAGGAGCTCGCACTGCCCCGCTTCAGTAAGCGCATGCGGCTGCGGTGGACGCTCTGCCATCGGGCGCCGATCGCCCATCGTGTCCTGCTTCTAGGCTCGGTAGGTCTTGGCATCGATACCGATCTCGGCACAGGTCGCTGCCTGCCTGGCACCGGCTTGGCGGGCTTCGTCGACCAGCTCAGTGGCTCTTTTGCGATCCGGGATGCTAGTCATTTGCCCTCGTCCCCCCAGATCGCATTGGCTTTTTTTCGCAAAGTCAGCAGTGCAGCGGTCTCCGCCAGTGCCGCCTCCTTCCGGCGGAGCTCGCGCTCCAGTGCCTTGCTGCGCTGGCGCTCGGTCTTTATGGCGTCGCTGTCCTCGCGGGCCTTACCATCTGCGAGGTCATTGGCCTGCTCACAGGCGGCCCGCCAGCGCCGGATCTGCTCGGGATACAGGCCGCGGCGGCGGCAGTACTCGGCAAGCTCTGCTTCAGCGAGCGCAGCGGTCTCAAGCACCGCGTTGAACTTATCCTGCGTCGACCAGCTCTCGGGCTCGGCGCTGTTCTCGGGCAGCAACTGGCCCTTAGCCCGTGCCGCCTTGCGCCATTGATAGATGGCCGCCGTCGAGACGCCTTCCACCTTCGTCAACTCTGCCACCGTGCGGTTATACGGCGGCAGCAGCTTACGCAGTACCGCCTGCTTGCGCTCGGAGTTGAGTAACCCATTGAAACCCTCACTCAGCCCCCGGGGGCGGATTCCAGGAATCCCACACCCAGCTATCGCGAAACTAGGATGACGGTGGGGGCCCCAAAGAGGTTTTCCGGCTCCGGTGTTTACAGTGCCCCCGAGTTTCTGCACACCTTATGACGCTACCGCCAGGGCGCACCGCAAGGGATAGATCTTCGGCGATATGGAATAATCCGGGACTTGGGAGATATATTTCCTCTTCAAATTTAAATCGCAACAGCCGAAGGGTCTTTACCGTAATCGGTAATCCCCATTCGTGACACTGTTTCTAGGATTTCCTCAATAGCGGTAACACTCAACTCATCAACCCACCGACCGAGTTTACTTTCAACGGTTGTGAGGTCACTCCAGTCACGCGCCGTCGTACTTGGTAGGCGGAGTGCTTCATCAAGCCCACCGCATGCCAGCCCCCAATCCTCGAATACGGGGAAAAGTTCCTCTGCACCGCGTTGAACCAGATGTTCGTAGTAAATAACGTGCACGCTGTTCTGCTGTGCCCTAGCGGCTAAAACATCCCCCGCCCAAGTCATAGCTAGTCTTTGGTGAAGCGGCTTTCCCGTTGATACTACGGATCTAATTCCTGGGTAGCGTTCAAGTACTTTAGGGTGCACGTGGGGATGGTCGCCCCATCGACCCATACGGAGCTGCGAAGCTACGACCGCACATGGGTGCCTTATGATTACCACGGGCTTTGGGATTTCGAACTGCTGATGCAGATAACTGAGCACCCCATTCCCCCGGACGAATTTTATCAGCAATGGGCCTGAACTAAGCACTGTGAACGCATTGCGTGGATATTTTTTAAGCCTCAGCAGGTGCGAATTAGCTTGTTTACCGTACAAAAGGTCCTCGAAAAACTTTTTTTCGGCGAAAGAAAGTTGGTTATCATGCTCGATAAATGGACGCTTTGAAGTTTTAAGGGCACCCGGTAGAGCGATATTCCCATCCTGCAAAGGTTCCCAATAGACTCGGTGGGTATTTAATGTACGGGCCAAAGTCTCTGCAAGCCATGTGGTGCCGGCTCTCGGGCTTCCGCTCACAACGAAGATATTATCGTTACGCTGAGGATTTACTGTTCTTGCTAAACATGAAAGGGCAGTCAGTGGGATTGCTATCGATCTTTTTAAAGAACTCATACTTCTCTCGCTCACAGATTCGAAACAGAAAGATATCGGTTTTCATTCCCGGACCCCGAAGCTTCCATAGTTGTTACAGGATAAACCGAAGTACGCGGCGTCTTAGCGTAAGCAATGGGATAGACTCCACCCGTCCGATCTGGAAGATATGAAGCGGGTCTTTGATGAGGAGCGGAGCCATCGCCATCGCTTACGCCCGGTGTCTGTCAACAAAACTGTCGCCTCAAACCCTTTCAGGCCACCCTGGCCAATCGTGAGTCCAGGGGCTCCTTCTCCGGGTTGAGATGGACCGCGCCGACGGGGCGCCAGTCTCGGGTTTC
>NZ_VMKP01000010.1:0-988 GCF_007625215.1 Spiribacter aquaticus
TGATCTTCATGGTGCTAGGAGCCAGAGCAGTAATCTCCTTCTGCATCCTGTCAGCAATGCCTGGGTACATGGTGGTACCACCAGACAGCACTGTGTTGGCATACAGGTCTTTGCGGATATCCACATCACACTTCATGATGGAGTTGAATGTAGTTTCATGGATGCCACAGGATTCCATACCCAAGAAGGAAGGCTGGAAAAGAGCCTCAGGGCATCGGAACCGCTCGTTGCCAATAGTGATGACCTGGCCGTCAGGCAGCTCATAGCTCTTCTCCAGGGAGGAAGAGGATGCGGCAGTGGCCATCTCCTGCTCGAAGTCTAGAGCAACATAGCACAGCTTCTCTTTGATGTCACGCACGATTTCCCTCTCAGCTGTGGTGGTGAAGCTGTAGCCACGCTCGGTCAGGATCTTCATGAGGTAGTCTGTCAGGTCCCGGCCAGCCAGGTCCAGACGCAAGATGGCGTGGGGAAGGGCGTAGCCCTCATAGATGGGCACTGTGTGTGTGACCCCGTCACCAGAGTCCATGACAATGCCAGTGGTGCGCCCAGATGCATACAAGGACAGCACCGCCTGAATGGCCACGTACATGGCTGGGGTATTGAAGGTTTCAAACATTATCTGCGTCATCTTCTCTCTGTTAGCTTTGGGGTTCAGGGGGGCCTCGGTCAGAAGCACCGGGTGCTCCTCAGGGGCCACACGCAGCTCATTGTAGAAGGTGTGGTGCCAGATCTTCTCCATGTCGTCCCAGTTGGTAACAATGCCATGTTCAATGGGGTACTTCAGGGTCAGGATACCTCTCTTGCTCTGGGCCTCGTCACCCACATAGGAGTCCTTCTGACCCATTCCCACCATCACACCCTGGTGCCTAGGGCGGCCCACGATGGAGGGGAATACAGCCCGGGGAGCATCGTCGCCCGCGAAGCCGGCTTTGCACATGCCGGAGCCGTTGTCAATGACGAGTGCGGCGATTTCTTCTTCCATTGCGAT
>NZ_VMKP01000001.1:0-30000 GCF_007625215.1 Spiribacter aquaticus
GAGACGTCCAGCGTCTCCGACGGAGCGATGAACGTGTCGTCGCCGTCGGTGCCGTCGACCACACCCCCACTTGTAGTGAGCGTGAAAGTCTCTCCGCCACCGCCGTAGGTGCTGTCAACGGTGTTCTCTGCATCAACAACACTGCGGCCATCGGCTGTAACGTCGTTGAGGGTCGACTAAGCGACTGCAATGTCGTCCGCACCAGCGTAACTGGCACCGGTCGCCTCAAGCTCCTCGGTGGCGTACTCAGCAACAGTGACCTTGTTGTCAAGGATTGCCTTGTCGTTGTTCTGCGCGCCGTTAAAGATGTCGAGCGCAATCTCTGCGAGACTCGACTCGCCGCTGTTCAGCGCATCGACGTAGAACTGAAGTCCTTCGGCGTCGGGCGCGCGGTCAAACATGTTCTGGAACAGCTGGGTGACGATGCCACTGGGATCGTCGATCTCACCCTGGTCGTCAAGGTACTCAGCGTAGGTGTTCTCATACTCGCTGGAGTTACCAAACTGGTTGACCATCGAACTAAGGTCGCCCCCGTCGGCGTCGACCACGCGAGTCCAATAGTCGATGCCGGATACGTCAGCCCAACGGCCGTAGTACGCGACGTAAAGTCCTTGGACGTCAGTTACATAATCTGAAGCGGCCATTTGCTCAATCTCCTAAATTTCCATAATCGGAAGCGCGGCCTTTGGCCGCATAATCAGTGAAAAGTCGATTCACTGGTAAAACCATACCGGTACGATTCGGTAATGGCAACACAGCTAAACTGCTTGCCACACAAGTGTAACGGATCGCGAGAGCGCCGCAACAGGCGCGCGACCACCAGCCCGCTGACCTGAGTCACTGCTTGCTCTCAGGTGGGCGGTCACCGCCAATCAGTGCCAGCTGGCAGGGGCAAGTGCTCCCTCACAACAACCGCCACGACTCCCCAGTCATATGTGTCGGTCACGCGGCGTCTCGCTTTTTCTACTAGTTGTGTCCCTGCGTGCGGCTCACCGGCCCGCAGGCGCGCCAGGATGTCAGGGAATAATCGCACCTCGCCCTCAAGACACTCGATGTTGGCTTTGAGCCCCACACCGCGGTTACCAAAGGGCGTGGTGATCACCGGCAGGCCGGCGGCCGCATACTCGACGAGCTTCAGGTTGCTGCCTGCGCCTGATGTCATGGGGTTGAGGGCACAATCGGCCGTCGCCAGCCAGCGCCGCTTCTCCGCCTCGCTCACCCTGCCCAGCCGATAGCAGTTGGGCGGCAGCTCACCCAACGGTGCATCACAGACGTTGCCCATCAGCAGGAAGTCCATCCCGGGGCACGCCGCGGCAATCCCGGCGATATGCCAGACCGCATCGATGTTAGGACCATGCCAGCTGCCCATAAAAAGGGCGGTGAACCGGCCTTCCACTCCATAGGCCTGTTGATTGACGCGGCGTTGGGCAGGGTCGGTGTAGGCAATCGCCTGGGTGTCTGTGCCATTGGGTGCGAGCAGCACCTTGTCACGGTCAATGCCGTAGCGATCCACCAGCGCCTCCCGTTCCTCCGCGCTGACCGCCAGCACGCAGTCGGCATCCCGTGCGCAGTCCCGCTCCACGGCCTCGACCCGCGCCAGGGCCCGACGGGCAGCGGCACTGCCCTTCTCAAGGGCCGGTGCCAGCACCGCCGCCTTCATCTCCGCTTCCAGGTTATGCGCCTCGTACCAGAGCGGCCCACGCCAGACCGAGCGGATCAGGGGGTAGAGATAATGGTGCGAGGCCACGACCAGATCGGCGTTCTGGCAGGCGGCTGTCAGCGCCTCGCGCAGCGCGGGGGTGGCATCGGGGTTGTCCATGGCGACGATATCGTCCACCGAGGCCTTCAGCCGCCGGCCCATCACCTGCTCCTGCAGGCGCTGGCGGCGGGACTTGGCGACCCGCACCTCGCGATAACCTGGGCCAAGTGGATAAGTCCCAGCCTCGCTGGCCTCGCCCGTGAGCGTTACCAGCGTGATATCCGCCCAGCGGGATAGTTCGCGGTAGAGGTGGTAGATGCGACTGGGCCCGCCCCCCATTGGCGGAAACACCGGGAACGTGGTGGCAACCACCAGCCGAGGTCGCTGAGCACTTGGATTGATCAGTGCGTCCACCGTCTGCGGCCAACCAATATCGGCCACTTTCGCGCGGGCCGCGTCGCCCATCGCCGCCGTGGCGGCGGGATCAGCGAGCAGATCCTGCATGGCGGCGGCGAGCGCGGATTCCGTGGGCTCGACGCTGCGACCGGTCTCGCCGTCCACCACGAATTCATTCACCCCACCCGCGTCGGTGGTGGTGAGTACGGCCCGGCCCACCTGCATCGCCTCGATGGTGATGAGTCCATAGTCCTCGTCGTACGGAATGAACGGCACGAAGGCCGCGCGCCGGTAGCCCTCGGCGATGGCCGCGTCGGACTGCCAGCCCAGCAACCGGATTCTCGGATCGCCGGCGGCGAGCCGCTGCAGTTCGGCCTCAACGGGCCCCGTGCCCGCAATATGCAGCTCGGCATCGGCCTTGATCCGGCGGAAGGCCCGGATCAGCAGATCCAGGCGCTTGGGACTGTCCAGGCGGCTGGCGGTGAAGAGAATCGGTTTGTCCTTGACCGCGTTGCCGTTGTCATCGCCAGAGTCGACTTCCATGGCTGGCTCCGGCTCCCGGTGCGATGGGTGATGGACCACCTCTACCGGGACCCCGACCGGGAAATAATCCTTCCGGCGGGTGACATTCTCCGAGATGGCCAGATAGCGCTGAATGGCAGGCGGCTGCAGGCCAATGCGATCCAGGTAATGCACCACCGCCCGCACCAGCGGCCCGGGAATCTCGGTGAGGGCCGGATCGACCGCCTCCAGCGCCGCCAACTCCTCCCACAGGGCAGGCAGCTCCTCGCGCCGGGCCGGCCCGTTGGCGAGGCGCTCGATCAGCGGCCGCGCTGCGGCCGGCAGGTCGGCGGCATCCGGCAGGGCCGTGGGCAGATGCGCCGGATAGGTGTCGTAGAGGCCGCGCAGCTTGTGCTGAAGGTAGACCACATGGTTCGGGTGGCTGATCATCCAGGCCGGGTATTTGGTGGAGATCACAAGATCGAAATGATCCAGATCCAGTTCGGCGAAGCGCCGATAGCTTTGGATGAGCTCCCCGAGACTGCGGTCCGGGCTCGGGATCTTGATGAGATCGGCCTGGTGCTCGCCGGCGGCGTTGATGGTCTCGAGCAGTCCCCACCAAAGGTATTCGGCACCGCCGATGGTGTAGGGCACGGGTGAGGGGGCGAGGATCGCGATGTGCATCAGGCGGCCAGCAGCGTCTCGACGACGCGGTTCCAGTTGAGATCGAGGGCATCGAAGGCCGCCCGGCCCCCCACACCCTGGCGGGCGGCCATGGCCGGATCGGCGGCGTATTGATCGATGGCGTCAGCCACGGTCTCGGCCTGCGGCGGTACGACCCAGCCCGTCGTGCCATGCTCCACGAACCCGAGCACCCCGCCGGAGTCCTCACAGGTGATCACCGGCTTGCCCGCCGCCATGGCCTCGAGCGTGATGTAGCCGTAGTCCTCGTCCTGCGGGCCAAAGAAAACCGCCAGCGCGTGGGCATAGAGCTGGCGCTTCTCGGCCTCGCTGACCCGCCCCAGCAGACGAACCCGATGGCCCAGGCCACGCTCGGCGATCAACTGCTCGAGCTGAGGGCGCTGCCCGCCGTCTCCGGCGATCAGGATGGGGGTGTCAACGCGGGTCCGGGCCGCGGCCTCGATCAACAGCCACTGGCGCTTGAGCGTCTCGAGGCGGCTGGGGCAGAGGATATAACCCCAGCTCTCGCCGCCTTGCAGCTGCTCCACCGCCGGCGGCGGGTGATGCAGCGGCGCCGCCTGGAGGCCATTGCAGCTGGCGAGGCGCTCCGCCACTCGCGCCGAGTTCGCAAAGCGGGCCCGGGCACGGGCGAGCACGCGGGTGTCGTAGTCATGGATCCGGTCTCGCAGGCGGCGCTCCGCCGTCGTCGCGGTCTCGGGGTCGTACAGCTCATAGGCCGCTCGATGCTGGTGCAACAGCCAGACGATGTGCTCGGGGTGCTGCACCCCATAGCCGGGAAACTGCAGGCTGATGACCCGGTCCACCGACTGGCCGTTGGGGACAGCCAGATCCTGCTGCTCGCAGTAGCGCATGAGCGACTCGATGGCGCCAGGCGGGTGGAAGCGAAAGTAAAAGCGCAGCAGCTCCACCTGATGGCCATGCTCGCGCAGCGCGGCCACCAGGTTCTCGGCATGGGACTCCGCCCCACCCCGGATGAACGGCGCCTGGTTGGCGGTGACCACGATCCTCATGCCCGGGGTTTCTGACCGATGAGGGCGTAGTCCTGGGGGCCGCAGAGATGGCCATTGACCCGCTCGGTGAGGGGATCGCTCCCGGGTACTCGGGCTTCCGGCGGATACGGGTGCAGCCGCCGGGTCTCCACGGGATGGAAGCCATGGTATTCGGCCAGAAAACGCATGGCCGTCGGGGTCAGCGGATTACTGTGGGTCGCGTCGTGGTAGAAGGTGTGGCTGCCCACCAGCACGTTCTCCGGGTTGGGGGTCTCGAAGATGCAGACGCCCTGTGGCCGCAGCACCCGCGCCACCTCCTCAAAAAGCCGGTAGAGCACCGCAAAGGGCAGATGTTCGATGAGGTGGAAACCGGTGATCACCGTCAGTGACTCAGCCGGCCGGTCGGCGAGGGCCTGCACGGCATCGCCGTCCGCCACATCCAACCCCTGAGCGCGGCAGTGCTCGGCCATCACCGGGCTCAGATCGATGCCGCTCGCCTCGATGCCGGCCTCTGCCAGCACCTTGAGCCATTCACCCCGGCCGCAGCCGATATCCAGCACACCGCCCTCACCGGTCCGGGCCAGCGCCGCCTGGACGGTCTCAAGGTAGTCGGTCTGCAGCTGCGCGGCGATATCCGCCTCGTCGCCGCGGCAGGCGTTCTCAAAGGCAAGGTAAAAGGTATCGAGCGTGCTGTCCGCGACGCCAGTGTTATCAGCCGGCTTGTCTGCCGATCCTTCCGGTCGTAGTGCCTCGAGCTCGGCCACCAGACGGTTCAGGCCATGAAACCGCGTGGTGATGTCGAGGCGAATATGAGCAATCGCCTGTTCGAGGGCATCCAGTCTGCGGGCGGTGCGGGCATCGAGCTGCTCGAACCGAGCCTCCAGCCCGTCCTGCCGGTTCGTCTGGCGCTCCAGCCGGGAAACCAGCCCTTCCCCCTCGATCTCCGGATCCACTGCCCACTCAGCGAGCCCATGGGGGTTGCGGCCGATACCAGTCTCGAGATCACTGAGTGCCCGCTCGATGTCCTCCAGGCGGGCGACCGTGCCCGACACGGCACGGTTGGTCGCCGGCCGCCAGCCCGCCGTCTTAAGCGTCGCCACCGGCCGGCGCAGCCGGCCCTTGATGCGCTTCAGCGGCATCAGCAGCCGGTAGCGGGCGATACTGGCGACACGCCGCAGCCTCGGCGAGCGGCGCAGGTGCTGGCCGACACCGCCGGGCACTGTCTCACCGGCGCTCTGGGCTGCCTCGGCCTCGGCTTCGGCCCGGATCCGGGCAATGACGTCGTCGATATCCCCCGAGGGGCGGTTTTCTTGATTCATGACCCGGCAATCCGTTTCTTAAACATCGGGCCCTCTGCCGACCCAATGGCGCACTCCGTCGGCAGGCGGCAGACACCCGCGAAGGGGTGAGTCCGCACACCGGCGACCTGCAGCTGCAGCAGGTTATCGCACCAGTGGTAACAGTTCTCAAGGTGGTTCTCGGCACTGTGCAGGGCAACGGTAAGAGTGTAGTGGCCGCTCGCCAGCTCCGCACAGATGCGGAATCGCAGCTCGATGCAGTCATCCGGTGACAGCGCCAGCCGCTCTTCCAGATAATGCGTGTTGACCCCGTAGATGTCCTGACCGAAGCGATCCCGCAGAAGGATACCGCAGGTCAGATCGGGCACTGGATGCTCAGCCTGGATGACCAGGCGGATGTTAACCCACTCACCACTCGCTACCGTCTCGGCCCCGCTGTCTTCGCCGGCGAGCTCGGCGCCCACGACGCGCGCGGCACCGGTCCCATAGCCAAAACCGTCCTCGAAAGCGGCGTGGTCGCGCTCGGTGTCTTCCTCCCGCCCGGAGATAAGCCGGTTGTATTGGTTGACCGCGGCGTCGGGAGTGGTGTCTGCCATGACTGTGCCGTGCTCCAGGACCACTGCGCGGTCGCAGAGCATTTTCACCGCGTTCAGATCGTGCGAGACGAACAGAATGGAGCCGCCGCGGGCCTGGAAATCACGAATGCGGCGCATGCACTTTTGCTGGAAGTGGGCATCGCCCACCGATAGCGCCTCGTCCACCACAAAACAGCTCGGCTCGGCATGAATGGCGCTGGAAAAACCCAGTCGCATGACCATGCCTGATGAATAGGTGCGCACCGGCTCGTCGATGAAGGCATCCAGCTCGGCGAAGTCGATGATGGCATCAACCCGCTCGTCCACCTCGCGCCGGGTCAGTCCCAGCAGCAGGCCGTTGGCGATGATGTTCTGGCGGCCGGTGAGCTCGGCGTTAAAACCGGTGCCCAGCTCAAGCAGACCCGTGGTCCGCCCGTCGGTATGCACCCGACCGCGGTCAGGCATCATCACGCCGGTGACGATCTTAAGCAGTGTCGACTTGCCGGCGCCGTTGCGGCCGATCACGCCCAGCGTCTCGCCGGGCGCCACCCGGAAGGACACCCCGTTCAGACCCTGATGCAGGCGATGCCGGGTACGACGGGTGATGGCCTCTTTCAGCCGGTCCACTGGCTGATCGTAGAGGCGAAACTGCTTGCAAAGATCGGTGACCTCGAGCATGCCGCCCCCTTACAGACAATCCCGCAGATCGCGCTCGACCCGGTGGAAGAGCCAGCGGCCGAGCACCAGCAGCACGAGCGTGCCGGCGGCGAAGGCGAGCAGCGGTATCAGCGCCGGCGCCCGGTGGTAAACGATGATCTCGTGGTAGGCATCGATCACCGGATAGATGGGGTTCAGCAGCAGCGCCCAGCGCAGCGACTCCGGGATAATGGTGTCGACATAGACGATGGGCGTGAACCAGAACCAGAGCTGCAGGACCACGGCCACGGCCTGCTGGACGTCGCGCAGAAAGACGTTGAGCATGCCAAGGATCAGGCCGAGGGCGTAGCCGGCGGTCTGCTGAAGCGCGAAGATCGGGATGATAAGCCAGAGCAGCGGGCCGAAGTCGTAGCCGATGGCCACGAGGAAGACCCCGAAAATCAGCAACGAGACGCAGTAGATCACCGTCTCCGAAATCACCACATGCAGCGGCAGCTCCGGCAGGGCGATGGGCACTCGGGAGATGATGTTGGCCTTCTCAATGAAACTCTGCGTGGCGCGGCTCACGGTATTGGAGAAGGCCATCCAGGCCGTGAGCCCGGCGATCAGGTAGGTGCTGTAGGCGAACGCCCCGTAGTCGCCCGGCAGACGAGCACGCATGATAGCCGAGAAGACGAAGATGAACACGCAGATATTCACCAGCGGAAAGATGATGGTCCACACTGCGCCCAGCGCGGAGCCGGCGTATCGGTCCACCAGATCCTGACGGGTGAAGTGAGCGAGTTGGGCGGCGGTCATGCCGCCGCCTCGCGATAGACGGCAACCGTCTCTGACGCACAGCGGCGCCACGTAAACCCCGCGGCCCGTATCGGACCGGCCTGGACGAGCCGCTCGCGCAGGGACTCGTCCTCGCAGAGGCGCTGGAGGCTGGCGGTCATCGCCTCGGTATCCTCCGGATCCACGCTGAGCGCGGCATCGCCGGCCACCTCCGGCATGGCGGAGCGGTTGCTGGTCATCACCGGGGTACCGCAGGCCATCGCTTCGAGCGGTGGCAGACCGAAGCCCTCATAGAGCGCCGGGTAGGCAAATCCATGCGCCCCGACATAGAGGGGAGCGCGATCTTCGGCGGCGACATAGCCCAGGTAGCGCAGATCACCACGCGCCTCGAGCCGGTCGATGCGGCTGCGGGTCTCCGCATTGCGCCAGCCGCCGGCGCCCGCGAGCACCAGCGGGTAGCGCGCCCGCAGAGCCGCCGGCAGAGACTCGAAGGCGGTGATGAGGCGCTCCAGGTTCTTGCGCGGCTCGAGCGTCGCCAGGCAGAGCAGGTAGCCGCCGGGCGCCAGCCCGTAGCGTTCCAGCACCGGCCGAATGGCCTCGATAGCCATTGGCCGGAAGCTCGGATCCACGCCATGGTGCACGGCATGGACGCGCTCGGCGGGCAGCCCGAACTGGGCCCGGACCTCATCGGCGATGTAGTCAGAGACCGTGATCACCGCACTCGCCCGCTCCAGCGCCCGGGGCAGCAGCCGATCCAGCGCCATGACCCGGGCCCGCGGGTGGCATTGGGCGTAGTGGATATGCGATAAGTCGTGGACAGTCACCACCGTCGGCCCGTCGAAGGCCGCCGGCAAGTAATTGGACTCGTGGTAAACAACGCCGGGCATACGCCTGAGTGTCGCGCGCTTGACCAGCATATCGGTCAGGCGGCGGCTTCGGCGCACGGTGGTGCTGATTAAGGATTCCGGGCGTCGGCCGTTGGGCTGGCCCCGCACCCCGGGGGTTTCAAGAAGCCGCCGTGGCCCCAGACGATGATAGGCATAGAGCTCGTCCACCTCGTCGCCCTCCAGCAACGCCTCGATCAACCGCAGCGTGTACTCGCCAATCCCGGTCATCGGCGCCTGGATGGGATCGGTGGAGATGACGACCTTCAATCGGGACTGCCCTCCACCGCGAGCGCCACCACCTCATCCAGATACCGCTGATCGAGTTCCCGCAGGTCGGTCGGCTGGAATTCGCCGGTGGTGGTCTTCAGCCGCACCTGGGCGATGAGGTAGTCATACCCCGCTTCGGCCAGATCGCGGCGGATACTGAATAACTGCGCGCGGGCATCAAGCACCTCGACCAGGTCGCGAACCCCCACTTCAAGGCCCTCCTCACTGGCCTCGACCTGCGCCTTGGCGGTGTCAAGCGCCTGACGCGAGACCTGGATGCGGCGCTGGGCATTGCGCAGCTCGTTGACGGCCGCCCGGGTGTCGATCACCGCCTGACGGCGGGCATCCTCCAGCGCCGCCGACTGGGCCATGCGCCGGGCCCGGGCCTCGTCCACCCCGGCGGTCAGGCCACCACCGCTGAAAAGCGGCACCTGCAACCGCAACAGTACTCGGGCGTCTGTGCCCTGAATCAGCTGATCGGTGGCATTGGTATCGCTGTACCGGGCCTCGAGCGAGACGCGCGGAAAGCGCTCTGCCCGGCGCACCGAAACGGTCTCGCTGGCGCGGGTCAGGCGCTCGCGCTCCACCGCGACCGTCGGGTTGGAGCGCCCCGCCTGCTCCAGCCACTGCGCGACCCGCCCATCAGTCGGGGCGTCTGATAGCGGCATGGACTGGGGCGTGGCCGACAGCAACTGGTCCGGGTTACGGCCGGTAAGCCGCTCAAGCCCAAGACGCGCGGCATCCAGCTCATTGCTGGCCTGAGCGATATCGCTGAGTGCGGTCTCAAAACGGACCCGCGCGTCCAGCACGTCCACCTGACTTGCCAGGCCGCGTGTCAGACGGCGCTCCATCTGATCCCATCGGGCGCGATAGGCATTGGCCTCGGCCTGGGCCAGCGAGCGGTTGGCGCGTGCCCGCAGCACCCGCAGATAGGCCTCCGCCACCTGCGCGGCCAGGGCCTGGCGGGTGGCACCCAGCTCTGCATCCGCCACCTCACGTCGGGCTCGCGCCTCCGCCAGGTTGGTGGACACGCCGCGATCGTAGATCGGCTGGGTCAGGTTGATGCCGTAGTTGTAGCTGGTCTTGGTCGTGGTGTTGAGAAACTGCTCACGTGTCCCCGTCTCCGGGTCGATCCGGACATCGCCGGTCTCATAGCGCGCATCGGTATAACGGGCGTCGAGCGATAGATTCGGTAGACGCCGGGCTTTGGCCTGGTCGACCACGCCTTCCCCAGCATCCACCAGCGACTGGCGCTCGTCGATCACCGGGGCATAGTCGAGCGCCGACTGGTACGCCTGGAAGAGCCCCAGCGGGCCATCATCATCACCATTCGGTGTCTGCGCGGTCGCCGATGTTGCAAAACCCAGCGCGCAAAGCAGGCTGAGCATGATTGCCGTGCTGCGCGGTGCCATCACGTCAGCTCTCACGGAACGCCCTCGAGGCCATTTCACTGAAGGGCTTGACAAGATAGCCAAGGAAACTGCGCGACCCCGTCTTGATGAATGCCTGCACGGGCATCCCCGGCTCGAGCTGAAAGTTCTCCGCGCGCAGCGCGGCCACACCGGCCTCACTCACCCGAATCCGCGCCAGGTAATAGCTCTCGTTGTTCTGCTCGTCGGTGAGCGCATCCGCCGAGATCGAGACGACATCGCCCTGGATATTGTTGATGAAGATCGTATTGAGTGCCGGAAAGCTCAGATCCGTCGCCTGACCGACGCGCACATCATCGATCTTATCGGGTGGCACCCGGGCATCCACCAGTAGCCGGCGCTGCCGCGGGACGATGTCCATCAGCGCCTCGCCCGGACTGACCACGCTGCCCTGGCTATGAACCTTCAGCCCCACCACCGAGCCATCGGTGGGCGCACTCACCACGGTGCGCGAGAGTTTGTCGCGCAGGGCGCTGACGCGTGCCCGGGCATCCAGCAGCCGACCCTGCACCTCGCCAAGGCGTGAGGCCACTTCCTGGTCGTATTCCTCCTGCCGCAGGCTACGCTCCATGCGCGTGCTGACGATTTGAGCGCGGATCCCCGCGATATCGGAGATCAACTGCCCCCGCTGGCCGCGATACTCGTCGAGCCGCCGCCGGGCATCACGCAGCGACTGCTTGTCGGAGAGCTGGTCCTCGACCAGGCCCGACCACTCCTCGACTTCCTCGGTAAACGAGGCGATCTGCGAATCGACTGCGGTGAGCCGCGACTGCAGGCCGCGGATCTGTTCCTCAAACTCCTCGATGCGCTGGGCGCGCAGGCTGAGATCCGTTTCCAGGGCCTGACGCCGGGCGCTGAAGATGGCGCGCTGGTTGGCCATAATCTCAGCGGCCTTTTCGCGCTCATCCGCCTCGGTCAGGGCAGCGGGAAACTCGATGGCCGAGTCGCCGTCGCGCTCGGCCCGCAGCCGGGCCCGCTGACCGAGTGCCGTGAGCAGACGGCTTTCGACCACGGCCAGATCGGAGCGGGCCTGCGCCCCATCAAACTCCACCAGCACCTCGCCCTGCTCCACCTGCTCGCCTTCCTCGACATAGAGGTCCTCGATGATTCCCCCTTCGAGATGCTGCAGGGTCGTGCGGTAGCCCTCGACCACCACCTGACCGTTGGAGATCACCGCGCTGGCCAGCGGTGCGAGCGCGGACCAGATCAGGAATCCGCCCAGGCCAATCACCAGCACCAGAGTCCCGATCAGGGTAAAACGCCGATAGTTGCCGGAGGCAACGGGAATGCCATCCGTCTGGGCCCCCTGTTCGCCGGCACTGCCCGCCGCGGGGATGAACTCGCCGGCGCTGTCGTTGCGACGAAAGCGTTGCATGAGCGACTTCATTACGACGCACCCTTGTTCTGCTGATTACCGGCGACGCGCAGCGGTTGGGCCGTGTTGGACTGCAGGCGCGAGAGCACCTCTTCGCGAGCACCGAATGCGGCAACCTGGCCCTGCTGGAGCACCAACAGCTTATCCATCTGGGCGAGGATGCTGCGCCGATGGGTGACCACCAGCACGGTCACGCCCTGGGCCTTGAGCCGCTCGACCGCACCGGTCAATGCCTGCTCGCCCGCATCGTCCAGATTGGAGTTGGGCTCATCAAGGATGACCAGGCGCGGCGTGCCGAACAGGGCTCGCGCTAGACCGATGCGCTGACGCTGACCAGCGGAGAGGGTGTTGCCGCCCACGCCCACCGCGGTGTCATAGCCGTCCGGCAGCTGGAGTATCATCTCATGCGCGCCGGCCAGCTTGGCCGCCGCCACTACGGCCTCGTCGGTGGCCTCGCCAAAGCGGGCGATGTTCTGGGACACCGTGCCTTCAAAGAGTTCGATGTCCTGGGGCAGATAGCCGATGTAGGGTCCGATTTCATCGCGGTTGTACTGATCGATATCCGCCCCATCGAGCCGGACCGATCCGTTCAGCAGCGGCCATACACCCAGAATGACCCGCACCAGCGATGACTTGCCGGCGGCGCTGGGCCCGATGACGCCAAGCCCCTCACCCGGCTCGACGTTCAGCCCCACCCCGCGCAGCACCGGGGTGCGTGTGCCCGGCGGTGCCGCCAGGACATTGGCGAGGCGCAGACTACCCTGAGGAGCCGGCAGACTGGTATGACGGGGCTGCTCGGGGAAGCCGTCAAACAACTGGCTGAGCCGACCATAGCTCTCCCGCGCCTGCTGGATCTGGCGCCAGGCGCCGGTGATCTGATCCAGCGGCGCCAGTGCCCGGCCGATGAGGATCGCGCAGGCGATGATCATGCCGCCACTCATCTGCCCCTGCAGCACCAGCAGCGCACCGATGCCATAGGCGAAGGCCTGGGCCATGAAGCGGAATACCCGACTGGCGTTGCTGAAGACGCCGGCGCGATCACTGGCAAAGGCCTGCCCGTTGATGGTGCGCGCCTGGCGGCTCAGCCAGCGCTCGCGGACCGCCGGCTCCATGCCCATTGCGTGAATGACCTCAGCATTGCGCAGGTTGTCCCCGGCAAAGCGCCGCGAGTTGCGGTTGGCCTCGTTCGCCTTGGCGAGCGGCGCGCGGGTGAACACTTCATTGGCCCAGGTGAGCCCGCCGATGATCAGCGTACAGGCGACGCCATAGAGCCCGAGCCAGGTGTTGAACAGGAACATCACCCCCAGATAGACCGGCATCCAGGGCGCATCGAAGAGCGCCAGGATGCCCGGGCCCGTCAGGAACTGGCGGACGTTGGACAGATCGTCGATGGCCTGCGGGCTGCCGCCGCCGCGCTGGCGCAGCGAGTTGCGGAACATGGCATCAAACAGCCGCTCACCGAGGCGCTCGTCCAACGACACGCCGACCCGGACGAGGATCCGCGAGCGGATGAACTGCAGGATGCCCATGAGGATGAAAAGCCCCAGCACCACCAGACTCAGAAACAGCAGCGTTTCGGTGCTGCGCGAGCGCAGGACCCGGTCGAAGACCTGCAGCATATAGAAAGGCTGCACGAGCATGAGCAGGTTGATGAACATGCTGAATACCCCCACCGCCACGAAACCGGATTTCGCGCCCTGGAGGATCCGTTTAATCTCCGGCTGATCCTGCCGGGAGGCGTCCTTCATGAGTGAACCTCTTCACGCTGATCGGTCTCGTCGTCATCGGACGGCGAATTAACCGAATATGATGCCGGTGCCCGCCCGCGCTGTCCAATGACCTGATCATAGATACGCCGCATACGCCCGGCATAGCCCGCGGCGGTAAAATGCTGGCGATAGCGCTCATGACCGCCGCGACCCAACGCCGCCGCCAATGCCGGATCGGTGTGCAGCTGTTCCATCGCCGCGCCCAGCGCACGGGCATCGTTCGGCGGCACCACCCGCCCGGTCACGCCATCGCGCACGACATAACTGGTCCCCGTGCCGATCTCGCAAGTGATGGCCGGCCGGCGGGCGACCCCCGCCTCGACCAGCGCCAGGCCAAAGGCCTCCGAGCGCAGGGTCGAGGGCATGACCATCGCTCGGCAGAGATCGAGCAGCGCCCATTTCTCCACCTCGGTCACGCGATCGAGGAAGACCACCCGATCAGCAACGCCATACTCGCGGGCACGGGCTTCAAGCGCATCACGGTCCACGCACTCTCCGGCCATGACCAGAGTGGCCGTGGTGTGCCTGAGCGCCTCAATGGCCACCGGTCCGCCCTTGTAGCGACGCGTGGCACCAAGGAACAGCATAAACCCCTCGCCCAGCCGGGCGCTGAGCTCGGCACGCGCCTGTTCGACGTCGACGCCCCGGTCATCACGGACCTCGACCCCCAGCGGCGCGACCTGGACAAGCGCTTCGGGCAGACGCTGCAGGACGGGGCTTGTCCGGGCATAGACCGGTGAGGTCGCGATCACCGCGTCAAGCCGACGCAGAAAGCGCTCCATCATCGGTTCGTAGACGCGCTTTAGCAGCGGATTGCGGCAGATATCCGCATGATAGGTCGCCACGCGCGGAACCCCCGGCGGCACCTGGCGATCAAGCAGATGCACGAACGGCCAGGGCAAGTGGTAGTGCACGATATCCGCATCGCTGGCGAGCGCCCGGAAGGGTCGGCGGGCATGCAGGGAGAAGTCGGTGGCCCAGCAGGTGGCGGTGCGTCGGACGGCGTGCACACTGAGGTTGGGATCCTCTGGCTGGAGCGTCCATGGCCCGTCGTTCGCGAGTGTAAAGAAGATGTGCCCGACATCTCCCTCGGGCATGCCAGCCGCCAACGCGGTGATGGCCCGCTGCACCCCGCCCTCGCGCTCGAGACTGTAGACCTTGAATGTGTGGAGGACTCGCATATTCCGCGTCGGCGTCCGATCGTTAATAGCTCACAAGGCTATCACTTTCCGACGACCGCTCGCCGATCCGCACTCATACAGTCGTGGCAATCCTGCGCCAATAGGGTTATTTTGTACATGGCTGGCATGCTAGTTGCGAGCCTTAGCGAAATGGCTTGGCAACAGGCCAACGCTGATGACCCGCCTGCTTTATCACCGTGACCGACTGCTGTCCGAACCCGAGAACACCTATGCACGCCACGATGGCAACCGGCACAGCCTCCGCTCCGGCTCCGGCTCTGGTCGTTGAGGACGATCCCGTCACCCGTATGCTGCTTGTCAAACTCCTCGAAACCGAGGGGTTCCAGGTTCATGAGGCGGCCGATGGGGAGAGCGCACTGGAGCGATTCGCGGAGCACCCGGCGCTCATCGTGCTCCTCGACGTACTGATGCCGGGCATCAATGGCTTCGAGACCTGTGCAGCGATCCGGCAAAAGGCTGGTTTTAGCGAGGCGGGCGTGCTGATGCTGACCGCGCTCGATGATACCGACTCCATCGACCGCGCCTTCGAGGCCGGCGCAACCGACTTCAACATCAAGCCGATCAACTGGCCGCTACTGCGCCGGCGCGTGCGCTACGCACTGCGGATGCAGCGCCTATACGCCGAGTCTGAGCTCAACCAGGCGCGTCTGGCTCAAGCCCAGCGCGTCGCTCGTGTGGCGCACTGGGAATACGATCCGGAGGTGGCCGTCTTCCACTGGTCGGTGGAGATGCGCACACTTCTCGGTCTTGGTGAGACGAACGCGGATAACTGGCTCGCAGACCGCATCCCCGCCGATGACCGCACCGCGATCCGTGACCGCTTCAAGCTGGCGCTTCGCGACGGCACACCGTTTACCGTGGAGCATCGCGTGCTCACCGACGCCGATGGCGAGCGGGTCGTGCTCGTGCGCGGCGAGCCCACGGGCAGTGAGGGTTACTGGATCGGCACGATTCAGGACATCACTGACATCCGTCAGGCTGAGGCCCAGGTGCAGTATGTCACCCGCTTTGATCCCGTCACCGGTCTACCCAACTGTGATGCCCTGCTCGAGCGCCTGACCGAGGCCATCCTTGAGGCCGACGTCCATCAGCAGCGCGTGGGCCTGCTGGTATTCAAGCTCACGCGCTATAAGGCCATTCAAGAGAGCATGGGCAGCCCCTATGCCGACCGATTCCTTGGCGTTGCCGCCGAACGGCTGACCAGCCACCTCGGCAGCGACATCACGGTTGCCCGCCTGGGCGATGACGAATTCGCGCTCATCGTCACTGACCTGCGGCGGGATGGGGATGCAGTCCAGACCGCACTGGCGGTGCGGGAGAGGCTGGTCGCGCCCATCTGGGTCGACGCTCAGGCGATCTATACCGAGCCGGTCCCGGGTATTGCGGTCTATCCCACCGACGCCGCCGATGCCGCGACACTGCTCACCAACGCGAATGTCGCGATGCGCAATGGCTACGAGCAGAACCATCAGAGCTACTGCTTCTACACCGCCGACATGAATGCCCGCGTGATCCAGGAAATCGCCCTGGAGCAGGATTTGAGACGCGCCCTGGCCGAGGATCAGTTCACGCTCTACTACCAACCGCAGCTGGATGCAGCGAGCGAGGAAACGGTGGGCTTCGAGGCACTGCTGCGATGGAACCACCCCAAGCATGGCATCATGAGCCCAGCGACGTTCATACCGGTGCTCGAGTCCACAGGGCTCATCACTCAGGCTGATTGCTGGGTACTGGAAACCGCTGACCGCCAGTGCCGGGCCTGGAACGCGCGCAGTGACTGGCCCGTGCGGATGGCGGTCAATCTCTCCGCCGAACAGCTCACTGACCCCGGCCTGCTCCCCTATATCGAGCAGGCGGTGCGCAACGACAACCTGCACCCGGCCCACATCGAGCTCGAGATCACCGAGACGGTCGCCATGCATGATCTACAGGCATCGCAATCCGTCGTCCAGGCACTGCGGGCGCTTGGCTTCAGCATTGCCATTGATGACTTTGGCACTGGCAACTCATCGCTGATGCGCCTCCGACAGCTGCCCGTCGACAAGCTCAAGATCGACAGCTCATTTGTATTCAATATGCACACCAGCGAGCAGGACGCCAGCATCGTGCGCTCCTGCATCCACCTTGCCCACGAGCTTGGCCTGTCGGTCGTCGCTGAGGGCGTGGAGGAAGCCATCCACGTCGAGATGCTGCGTGAGATGGGATGCGACATCCTCCAGGGCTTCTACTTCGGTCGGCCGCTGCCGGTGAGCGATGCCGAGGCGTTCATCCACCCGGCCTGATTACGCCTCGCAGGCACCACAACTCATGATATCGCGCACCAGTTCCTGGGACGGATTCGAGGAGCGCTGATAGTAGAGTGTCTTCACGCCCAGCCGCCAGGCCTCGATGATCAGCTGGTTGACCTCCTTCGCCTCGGCACTCGGCGGGATCAGCAGGTTGAGCGACTGCGACTGGTCGATGTGCGCCTGGCGGGCGGCGGCCTGCTGGATGATCGTCAGTGGACTGATTTCATCGAAGGTCTTGAAGACCTCCTTTTCGGCCTGGCCGAGGCAATCCAGGTGCTGCACCGACCCACCGCTTTGCAGAATGCCCAACCAGGTCGTCTGATCATTGCACCCGTAAGACTCAAGGACCGACTCGAGATGCGGGTTCTTGTAGGTGAACTGCCCCTTGGCAAGATCCTTGACGAAGTAATTGCTCCGCAGCGGCTCAATGGAAGGGGATACCTGGCCGAGGATGAAGCTCGACGAGGTGGTCGGAGCGATCGCGGTCCGTGTCAGGTTACGGACGCCATAACCGCTCAGCCCCTCCGGCTCGCCATAGTGGCGAGCCATTTCCTGACTCGCCTCCAGCGACGCCGCATCGATGTGATGACTGATCTCCGAGGCCAGGCGGGCCGCCTCAAACGACTCGAATGGGACACCCTTGCGCTGCAGGAAGGTGTGCCAACCCAGCTGGCCGATGCCAATGGCGCGCCAGCGCCTGGCGAAATGATGCGGCGATGCCATATGCGCCAGGTGCTCGGTCTTGCGGATGTAATCGGACATCACCGCATCAAGGAACAGGGTCATCACCCGCACCGCGTCGGTGTGCCGCCACGCGTCATAGGTGTCGAGATTCATTGAGGCGAGATTGCAGACGAAGGACTCGTCGCTGGCCGACGGCAGGCAGATCTCACTGCAGAGATTGCTCGCATGGATCTTCCGGTCCTGATCCTTCAGGGCCCTGGGGCGGGCGCGGTTCACGGTGTCGGTGAAAAAGATGTAGGGATACCCCGACTCCTTGCGCTTACGCATCACTTTCGCCCAGATCCTGAGCTTGCCGGCATCCGCCGCGGCCATGTCGCCGCGCTTGACGGCCTCACCCTGCTCGATCAACCCCTCCATAAAGGCATCCGATACGCAGATGCCGATGGACATGTTCTGGATGGAGTGGCCCACCTCACGAATCTCGAGGAACTCCTCGATATCCGGGTGCTCGATGTCGAGATACGCCGCAAAGGACCCACGCCGCACATTGCCCTGCGAGACGACATCGGTGATCTGCTCGAAGATATTCATGAAGTGCACGGGCCCATCGGCCTTGCCACCGGTATTGATCGCCGATCCACGGCCACGGATGTCGCCAAAGTAGCCACTGGTGCCCGCGCCGTGCTTGGTCTGCATCCCGATCTCGGCGGACTTCTCGAGAATCGACGCAATCTCGTCGCCGATATAGGAGCCGTTGCAAGAGATCGGCAGCCCGCGATCATTACCGAAATTCGCCCAGATCGGCGAGGACAGGCTGTAGAACCCCCGCCCCATATAGTCGTAGAACGTCTCCGAGAAGCCATCGATATCAAGGATCGCCCCAGCCTTGTCACCGATTTCCCGAATCCGCTCCTCCGCCGACATCCCCTCGGGGATATACCCGCGCGAGAGGAATGTGCGGGCGTCTTTATTCAACCATTCGAATGCCATTATTCCGTTATCTTCCCTGATGCCTAGAAAAGGTCTTCCGCGTCGACGCCCTGGCCCTTGCTGTATTCCACCGGCGTTTTCTGGAAGAAGTCCGTCATCTTGTAGCCAAGCAGCGTCTCGTCGAACCAGAACGTCTGATCAACCCGTGCCTGGTCGATGTGGATCGCCCTGCTGTCGAGACCGATCTGATCGATCGACTCCTTCATGCGCTTGCGGATGAACGCCTTCAGAATGTCGGCATCGAGCCCCTCGACTGCGTAGTCGCCCATGATCCAGTCGATCACACCATCCTCGGCTTTCAGCGACTCCAGGCATTCATGCTCGATGCGCGCCCGCATGCCCGCGTCAAAGAGCTCGGGGTACTCGGCCCGAAGCTCCTGAATCAGCCGAATGCCGACCTTCGAGTGCACCGATTCCTCGTTCATCGTGTACTGGACCTGCTGGGAGACGTCCTTGAGGACCGCCTTGTTACGGTTCAGGTGCAGGATGATGTAGAACTGGCTGAACAGGCTGACGTTCTCGACAAACAGCGTGAACAGGGTGATCGCGTAGATGAACTGCTTACGCTGATCGGCATAGACCTTCTCGTTGTACTTCTTGAGATAGTTGATCCGGCCGCGGATGACCGGCTCGTTGAGGTTCTCCTCGAACACGTGGGTCATATTCAGCACGTCGAGGAGCTTTTCGTAGGCCATGTTGTGAATGACCTCGCTATTGGCCATCGCATACCCCAGGTCGTTGATGCTCGGATGGGGCAGCGTCTTGCCCAGATCGGCCCAGAAGGTTTTGACCGCCACTTCAATCTGCCCGATGGCGGACAATGCCCGGACCACGACCTCCTGCTCCTGCCGGGTCAGGTCGGTCTTGAACTGGCTGTAATCGCTACGGAAGTTGAATTCATCCGGCGTCCAGAACCCCGCCCAGATCGTATCGATGAACTCCTTCGTCCACGGATAGAGGTCAGGCTTGCGGCTGATCTGTTCTTCGAAAAGCATTGCGACTCCTTTGCTGCGCGCTTCAATGGCCAAGCCGGCCACTGGATGCCGGGAAATGGCGACCCATGCCTCTTCGACAGGAAAAGGCTGAATCACTACATATTGGGTATTACCGGCTAAGTAGATACAACATAGCACAAGGAGGCGTGATCATGAACAGCATGCCCACAGTCATGGATCCGCACGAAAAGCAGAGACGGGGGCGGGGACGATCGCCGTGACTCAGTTCAATACCGGCCTCGGTGCCGCCGCCTCGGATTCCTCGGCGGCCTGCCTGATGTTCGAGGGCAAGAACCACGTCGGCTGCGGGCTCACCTTCGGTCGCGGGATGGTTGTGGCGCAGCATCTCACTCAGCCGCGCCGCGAGTCCAACGACCAGTCGGCGGGGTAGCCAGGCCAGAACCACACCCTGTGCCTGCGTGAGCACCAACCGGAGCCAGACCCGGTCCTCAAGCGCCGAGTAACCGAGCTGGAGATGCTCGGTACGCGGGAATGTCTGTGATTCACTCATCCTTCAGCATAAGTGAATCCTGAGTCTTAAACAGCGCAACCGGCCCAGATCAGCGTTCGCGTCCCCGCCGCGCCGCATTCGCCATGACACTCAGGGAGCTGGCGAGCATGGCCAGGGCCGCCGCCGACGGCGGGATGACCCCGGCCACCGCCAGCGGGATCGCCGCCCCGTTGTAGACCACCGCCAGGGTCAGGTTCTGGCGCATGCGCCGCCTTGCCGAGCGGGCCAGACCGAGCGCATCGGCCAGGGCCGGCAGCCCGCCCCGGGCCACCACCAGCCCGGCGCTGCTGGTCGCCGCATGGCTGGCGCCATCGATGGCCACCCCCACGTCGGCGGCCGCCATGGCGACGCTGTCATTGATGCCATCACCGATGAAGGCGGTCGGCGCCCGAGACTGCGCGGCGAGCACATGATCGGCCTTCTCCTCGGGCCGACAGCCCGCTTCCACGGCGTCCTCTGCCAGTCCCACCTCAGCGGCCACCCGCCGGGCGGGATCCACGCTATCGCCGGTCACCATCCGCAGCCTGAAACCCCGGGCCTGCAACGACTCGACCGTCGCAGTCGCCGCCGGGCGCAGCGGGTCACCCAGCGCAAAACAGCCCAGCCAGTCGCCATCGCGGGTGACATGGATCTGCGTGGCGCCACTGGCCGCCTGGCTCGACCGCGTTGCCAGCACGGGCACCTCGACGCCGGCCTCATGCAGCCAGCGCCGTGATCCCACCCGGACCTCGCTGCCATCGGGACGGGTCATGATGACGCCACGCCCCTCCCGGCGCCGATGGATGCCATGCTCTGGCCCCTGCGCCGGATCCTGCAGCGCCCGGGCGACTGGATGGTCGATGCCCGCCTCGGCCTCAGCGGCAAGGGCGCGCAGCTCGGATTCGGCGACACCCTCGGCGGTGACCGCCTCGATGATCGCCGGCTCCCCGCGGGTCAGGGTGCCGGTCTTGTCAATCAGCAGATTCCGCAGCTGTCCGGCCTGCTCCATGGTCGCCGGGCTGCGAAACAGAACCCCACGGCCCATGGCGCGTTCGGCAAAGCTGAGAAACGTCACCGGGACGGCGACACTGAGCGCGCAGGGACAGGCGATCACCACGACGGACAGGGCCCGCAGCAGGGACTCCTCAGCGGGCAGACCAAGCGCCGTTCCCGCCACCGCCACCAGCGCCGCCAGCCCGAGTGCGCCGGGCACCAGGATCCGTGCCAGCCCATCGGCAAGGCGCGTGATCTCGCTGCGGTTGCCCTGCATCTCGACCATCCGGCCGAGGATGCGGTCGATCTGACGCTCACCCACGGCGCCCGTCACGCGCATCGTGACCGGGGCATCCAGGTTGATGGTGCCGGCATGCAGTGTCCCACCCGGGGCAACACTGACCGGCGTGGACTCGCCGGTCAGCAGACTGGCGTCGACCCGCGTCGCGCCCTCCAGCAGATCGCCGTCCAGCGGCACACGGGCACCGGCGGCCACCTGAATGTGGCTGCCCACCGCCACGTCGGCCGCATCCACCGGCCCGTCCCCCTCCACGGGAAAGGCCCGTTCAGGGACCTCGCGCTCGAGCGCACCGATGGCCGTGGCCGCCCGGCGGACGGTGCGCATCTCCACCAGTCGCCCGATGGACAGCAGCACGATGAGCATCACCATGGTGTCGGCATAGACATGCGCCCCTCCTTGAGCCAGCTCGATCACTGACAGCACGCCGGCGCCGATCACGCCAATGCTGACCAGCGCATCCATCCCCGGGATACCCGCCCGCAGTGTCCGCCAGCCGGCGACAAAAAACGGTGCAGCCGAAAACCCGACCACCGGTGTGACCAGGCCCATGGCAATGATCGACAGGGTATGCCCGACGGGGGTATTCCCCAGCGCCGCCGGCTCGAGATAGCGCATGATGGCGAGCACCATCACCCACATGCCAAAGAATGCGGCCACCGCCAGTCGCAGGCCGAGGCGATTGATCTCACCATCAATGGCAGCAACGGTTTCCTCGGGGGCACGCGGCGGACCGATCGCATAGCCCAGCCGTTCCACCGCCCGCAGCAGGCCCGGCAGATCGATCCGCTCCGGGTCCCAGTCAACCAGCGCCGAGCCCGTGGCAAAGCTGACCCGTGCGCGCGTCACGCCCGGCACCCGGGCGATCACCCGCTCGGTGGCGGCCGCACAACTGGGGCACCACATCCCCTCGATCGAGAAAAGGCCACGCCCGGCGGGTGCCAGCGCGGCCATTTCGGTCCGGGACAGCGTCGCCGTCGCGGTACTCATGCCCGGGCGCTAGCGGCTTGCCTGATCGCGGTGCCGCGGCGCGCCCGCCGACGGCGGTTGCTCAGTCGGCTCACCAGAGACGCCGTCGCCCAGAAGATCCCCGCGAATGACGTCGCCGTACCAGTTGGGGGTGTGCTCGTGGAACTGCTCGTCGGTCTCGGCAACACTCAGGTTATCGCGGAACTGCCGCGGATCCGCCGGCCGCTCCCAGCTATTGATGTACGCCGCCACATCCCAGGCCTGCTGATCGGTGAGCGATCCGCCCTGACCCAGCGGCATATTGTGCTTGATGAAGCCGGCGGCGGTGTTGATGCGGTGCATCCCCGCCCCCCAGTTGAAGGCGTCATCCCCCCAGAGCGCCGGAAAGATCCAGCGACCGTTGGGGTCCTGCCGGCCACCGCCATCAGTGCCATGGCAGACCGCGCAGTTGTTCTCGAACACGGTCTCACCCCGACTGATGCTGTAGCCCTGCTCAGGCTCCGGCGGCGTGGAGTAGCCACGGCCCGGCAGGTTGCCCTCCAGCGGTGCGCCCTCGGCCATGTAGTAGAAAAAGCTCTGCAGATCCTTGTAGATATCGCCGTCACGCGGCGGCGGGCTGCCACTCGGCGAGCCCTGGGCGTTCATCGAATAGGTAAAGCAGCCGTGAATGCGGTCTTCCATGGTGTTGATGATTTTGTTCTTACCACGGAATGCCGGGTACTCCACGGCCGCCGCCCACATCGGCGCCGACCCGGGCACGGTCCCGCCGCCGAGGTGGCAGTTGGCGCAGTTCATGCCGTTGCCGACGTGCTCGGAGGCATTGGTCTGGGTGTTGGTGAACACCTCGTAGCCACGGCGTACCGAATCGCCGAACTCGTTGTCCGGGGCGTCCGCCACGTCATTGGGAATGAAATACCCTTCCTCACTGACCGGCAGCGCGGGCGGGTTGGCGGCGGGATCATTGGTATATTCCTGGCGCTCGGCAAGCCACTCCTCGCGCCGCTCGGCAGCCTCCTCGGCGAGCTCGCGGCCTTCGTCCGGCTCGCGGTCGGGCGACTGGGCGATGGGCGCGTAAATGCCGCTGGCGTAGAGGCCGGCGCCAATGGCCACCAACCCCGCCGCGATGGCGACGGCGATCAGCGCCCGGCGCAGCGTGGTCCGCCCCGGGTCCTTACGGGGCCGATCGTTGTTGTCGTGGTCACTCATTGATGGAGTCCTCCGCCGGCGGCGCCGGCAGTGTCGCGAGATAGTCGGCCACCGCCCGCTTGTCCGCGTCGGACAGGGCATGGGCAATGCCCTGCATCAGCATCAGCGGCGAGTTTTTCCGACGGCCATCGGTCCATGCCGCCAGCTGGGCATAGGTGTAGGTGGGCTGCTGCGCCGCCAGGCTTGGGAAGGCCTGTTCAACGCCCCAGGCCGACGAACCGTGACAGCTGTAGCAGGCCGGCACTTCGATATCCCAGTCGCCGTGATTGGCCAGCTCGCGGCCACGCTCCAGATCGCCGCCCAGTTCGGCCTCGGCGGCGCTGGGCGCTTCCATTTCGGCGTAATAGCGGGCAAGGCCGAGCATTTCCTTCTGGGTGAGCTTATCGGCCACATACTGCATGTTGTGATTGATGCGCACGCCCTCGGCATAGGCATTGAGCTGCTTGGCGATGTACCCACTCGACAGCCCCGCCAGCCGGGGGATATTGCCATTGCCCTCGCCCTTGGCGCCGTGGCAACTGGCACACGACCAGACGTCGCCCTGACCCTCGCGGGCCAGCGTCGCGTATTCGGCCGGATCCACCTCGGCCGCCTCAGCGGCGTAGATCTCGGCGGCGTAACTTTCGTCGGGCAGATCCTCGTCGACCTCCTGCGCGCCCACCGGCAGGGCCAGCATGAGCAGCAGGGCCGCCGGGACCCAGGCACTCGGACATTTCATATTCACTGTGATGCCTCCGTTGCGGCCGTGCGGGTCAGCCGGGCGGATATCCCGGTGACCGCCTCAATCTCGGCGCCACCGCCCAGCGGACTCCGCCCGACCTCGAAGCGGCCGCGCTGTTCGCTGACGAACGCCGGGGTCACCGCTCCGGCGTCATGGCCCCACTGCTGGCGGATGTAGCTCACCACTGCCGCAATTTCACGATCACTCAAGGTCTCGCCGAATCGCGGCATACGACCATCGTATTCATTGCCGGCCACCGCGATCACGCCGCTGATACCGTGCAGCAGGATCTGGACCGGCGCCTCGGCGGGGCCGGTGACATAACGCGAGCCCGCCAGCGGCGGCACGGCGCCACTGATGCCCGACCCGTTCGCCTGATGACAGGTCACGCAGTTCGACTCGAACAGCGAGGCGCCAACCGTCATGAGCGATCCCTGCCCATCCGCGACATCCCTGTCGCCGGTCATTCCTACCGTGGGCGCTTCTTCGAGAGCGGCTGACTCAGTGGCCGGCCCGGAATTGGACCAGAGCGTGTAGACGCCCCAGGCCATCAGGGCCACGGCAACTGCCAGTACGAAAATGGGGATCGGTCGGTTGACCTCGTAAGGCTCGAACCGGCTTTCCTTGAGCGGGGTGCGCTGCGGCTCCGGGCGCTGGTCGTTGTGATCACTCATCAGCGTGCGTCTCCGCCATCAAAACCCAGGTCACGCAGCTCCTTGTCCTTGGCCGGATAGGTCCGGTCAAGGGAGAGCAGGTACGCGGTCAGGTCCAGTGCGCTCTGGCGGGCCACCACCTTGGCACCGTCCGCCGGGGCATATTCAGCCGGCACCGGCACGACCACATCGTCCTCGTCGGGGTTCTGCTTGACCTCGAAAAGGAACGGATAGGCCGGCATGATGCTGCTCTCCTCGATGGCTCGAGGCTGATACAGATGGGTCAGGTGCCAGCCCTGGCTGGGCATCCGCGCGCCGACATTCATCAGGTCCGGCCCGGTGCGCATGGTGCCGAGGACGTGCGGGTCGTCGTAGACATAGTCGGCGGGCGTGGTCGGACGCCCCCAGCCACGCTGCAGATCGGGCGCCTGCTCAGGGCTGCGCGGCTGCTGCGAGTGGCAGTAGTAGCAGCCCAGGTCCACGTACTGCTGCCGACCGCGCTCCTCGACTGCGGTGTAGGGCTCAAGCCCCTCGGCGGGCTCGACCGTGCGGATCTGTGCCGCCGGAAAGATCACCAGCATGAGCGTCGCGAACGCGAGAATCGCGAAAGCGAGAACGGCCAGCGGAAAGACTTTGTTCATGAGTGGCTCCTCAGCTGGCGCTTGTGGCCGGCGTCGCCGTGCCCACCGCATCGGTGGACCGACGCGGTGCGAACACCAGCGACAGCAGATTGATCGCAAACAGGAGGTGGCCCAGCGTCATCAGCGTGCCGCCCACAGAGCGCCCTTCCAGATAGGGCTGCATCAGCTGCATCGACTCCAGCCAGTCACGGCTGGCATCGAGCATGGCAAGCCCCTGCAGCCAGCCCCCGATGCTGAGCGAGAAAAAGTAGACACCGAAGCCGATGGCCACCAGCCAGAAATGCAGGGCGATCAGGCGCGGCGCCGGCCAGAGTCGCCCGGTGAGGATCGGCATCAGGTAGTAGACCGTGCCGAACAGCACCAGCGAGACGAAGGCATAGGCCCCCAGGTGGGCATGCGCGACCGTGTAATGGGTGAAATGCGTCACCGTATTGACCGCGCGGACCGCCTCCATGGAGCCCTGGAACGAGGCCAGTGTGTACATCACTGCACCGAAGGCCACAAAGCGCAGCGGCAGCGACTGTTTGAACGCCCAGAGATTCGTGGCCCAGAGCACATGCTGGTTGACCGCCACGGCAATCACGGGAATGAACATCATCACCGACTGCACCACCGACAGCGTCACCACCCAGGTGGGCACCGGCCCGCCGATCAGATGATGCATGCCCACCTGACTGTAGAACAGCGCGAGGGCCCAGAACCCCAGCAGCGAGAGGCGGTAGGAGTAGATCGGCTTGCCGATGATCTTGGGCAGGACATAGTAAGCGGCGCCGACGCCAATCGGCGTCAGCCACAGGCCCAGCACATTGTGCGCGAACCACCAGTTGACCGTGGCCCCCTGCACGCCGGTGTGAATGGGGAGATTGCCGATCACGAAGAGCACTGGAAACCACACCAGTGCGCCCAGGTAATACCAGGCGGTCACGTAAATATGGTGAACGTTGCGGTTGACCGCGGTCAGAACCAGCGGCACGGCAAAACAGGCACCGCCGGCCGCCAGCAGGATATCGACCTGCCAGGGGATCTCGAGCCACTCCATCCCGTCGGTCCAGCCGGTGGCGATGGCATAGACACCAACCGCGACGCCGATATTCCACAGCACAAGCCCGCCCCAGGCCAGATTGACGCCGCGCAGTGGCGTCTTGAACAGCCGCGGCACAAGGAACATGGCGACCCCGATGCCTGCCAGTGACAGCCAGCCGTAGATCACCGAGTTCAGGTGCATCGTGCGCATCCGCCCGAAGCTGAGCGGCGCCGACCCGGTCAGCCAGTCCGGCAGATGGAGCTTGAGCGAGGCGATCACCCCGAAGATCGAGCCAAGCACCAACCAGAAGGTCCCGAAGCCGATCAGGGCAAAGATCAACTTGCGATGGCGGGTATCCGTGCCCTCGCCGGGCTCGGCGTCTTCCTGAAAGCCAAAGCTGGTGGGATCGTCGGGCGCGTGATCCTCGCCTTCAGCGCCCGAGAAAATGACCTCGGCATCCGACTGGTCGACGCGGAACTGCTTTGAGGCGACCGCCCAGATCAGAAAGGCCAGGCCAATGAGGGACACCACAAACGACAGTGCCATCATCGTGCCAATAGTGAGCGACATCTTCCCTCCACCGCGTAATATTTATTCACGCAATGGTACGAAGGGCATGGCAGCGGAGAAATTGTGGTTTTCCACATACCGGCCGTCGCCGGTGATGGGCGGGGAGGGGATCGGAATGGAGCTGGCGAGAGGATTCGAACCCCCGACCGGCTGATTACAAATCAGCTGCTCTACCAACTGAGCTACGCCAGCTTCGCGATCAACGTTGAAAGGGTAACCGGCCGCGCGCAGCGGGGCAATGCGGGCGCGGGTCTCAGGGCAGCTGGGCGAGGCCCTCGAGGACCAGGTCGGGCCGCAGACAGACATCCATGTCCAGATAACGGGCAAGCAGCGGGGCGTCACCGCCGGTCAGCACCGGTGTCAGTCGGGCCGCGTCGTTTTTCATGCAGCGCCGCACGATGCCCTGAATCGCCAGTGCGGTGCCATGCAGGTATCCGCTGATCAGCGCGTCTTCGGTATCAGCGGTCAGAAAGGGCGCCCGGGTCGACCACTCCACCCTCGGCAGCGCCGGGGCCAGTTGCGCCAGTCCTTCCTGCTGGGCGGCGAGGCCTGCGACGATCAGCCCGCCCTGGTGCGTACCATCCGCCGCCACCACATCGACCGTGATCGCCGTGCCACAGTCAACCACGCAGGCCGGGGCATAGCCGGCGGCTTTTGCGCCGACCATCGCCAGCCACCGGTCAGTGCCCAGCGCCGCCGGGCGCGCATAGGCCACCCGCACTCCGCCGCCCATTGCCGGGGTGTGGACCGTTTCGGGGCGGATGGCCCAGTGACTCGTCATCCAGTCCGAGAGCTGCCCGGCGACACTGGCATCAGAAACATTCACGAGGCGCACGCGATCCGGCGGTGCGGCCAGCGCCCGCCACTCGCTGAACACATGCTCCAGCGAATCATGCGATGCGGCACGCGCGCCGCCCACGATCTGACCTTCGTGGGCGCGCGCCCATTTAATGCGGCTGTTGCCGATATCCATCAACAGTTCAGTCACGATGCGGCTCCTGTGTGTGGCCCGATGTGGCATTCGCCGGCGGCCAGCCGGTGTTCGCCGGTGTCGGTCTGAAGGCGCAGGTTGCCAGCCGCCGTCACCCCAAGCACTCGGCCCTGCCGGCGCGTTCCGTCGGCCTGTTCAGCGATGACAACGCGATTGGCCAGCGCATCAAACACCGGCCAGCGCGTCTCAAGCAACCGTTCGACCTGCGTCGCCGTCCAGGTGGTCACCGTAAGGACCGCGCCTGCCAGCGTGCCAATCAGCGCGTCGCCGGTGGGGCGATCGGCCAACTCACGCAGGCTGATCACACGCCGCCCCGCGACTACCGCGCCCTCCGGGACGGGCCGGGTGTTCACCCCGACACCGACGATCAAGGCATTGGGCAGCCGCTCCACCAGCAAACCGGCGAGTTTTGCATCGTCGACGACCAGATCATTCGGCCACTTGAGGGCGATCCCGGCAAACCCGGCCGCGGTCAGTGCCTCGGCAAGCTGCAAACCCATCACCAGGGACAGCCCATCGGGCACACTGACCCCGGGGTCCATCGGTAGCCCGACACTGAAATAAATCCCCCCGGACGGTGACTGCCACTCACGCCCCTGACGGCCCCGCCCCCGGGTCTGCTCGTCAGCGACCGCAAGCGTTGGTTGATCGAGTGGGCCATCGGCCAGCCAGCGACTGGTACTGGGGAGGGTTTCAAACACATGGATGGGAACAGTCCCCCACTGGGGGCCAAGGGCCTCGCTCAATACCCTCGATCGGGCAGCGGCATCCGCAGCATAGCGTGTGGCCTGTCGGGACATGATGGCAACGCCCTGTTGGCTGAGATCGAGCGGACGCCCGTCGAGCGCCCAAAAAAAACCCCCGCCGGTCATGAGACCAACGGGGGCTTCGCTGTAAGAGCCTGGCGATGACCTACTTTCGCACCACAGCGAGGCGGCACTATCATCGGCGCTACGCAGTTTCACTTCCGAGTTCGGAATGGGGTCGGGTGGTTCCCACGCGCTATTTTCGCCAGGCAAACCGGTGACCAAAGGCGCGACAGCCGCGCCATTGGCGTCAGGAACGTTGTCGATGGCATGCAGGACCAATGTCCAATAGCCCTCTTGGGGTTATATGATCAAGCCTCACGGGAAATTAGTACTGGTTAGCTTCATACATTACTGCACTTCCACACCCAGCCTATCAACGTGGTCGTCTTCCACGTCCCTTCAGGAGGATCAAGTCCTCGGGGAGATCTCATCTTGAGGTGGACTTCCCGCTTAGATGCTTTCAGCGGTTATCCCTTCCGAACGTAGCTACCCGGCAGTGCCACTGGCGTGACAACCGGAACACCAGAGGTTCGTCCACTCCGGTCCTCTCGTACTAGGAGCAGATCCTCTCAAATCTCCGACGCCCACGGCAGATAGGGACCGAACTGTCTCACGACGTTCTAAACCCAGCTCGCGTACCACTTTAAATGGCGAACAGCCATACCCTTGGGACCTGCTACAGCCCCAGGATGTGATGAGCCGACATCGAGGTGCCAAACTCCTCCGTCGATGTGGACTCTTGGGAGGAATCAGCCTGTTATCCCCGGAGTACCTTTTATCCGTTGAGCGATGGCCCTTCCATACAGAACCACCGGATCACTAAGACCGGCTTTCGCCCCTGCTCGACTTGTCAGTCTCGCAGTCAGGCACCCTTTTGCCTTTATACTCAGAGCGCGATTTCCGACCGCGCCGAGGGTACCTTCGCACTCCTCCGTTACTCTTTGGGAGGAGACCGCCCCAGTCAAACTACCCACCACACACTGTTCCTGGCCCGGATTACGGGTCTAGGTTAGAACCCCAAGCATGCAAGGGTGGTATCTCAAGGATGGCTCCACCAGAGCTGGCGCTCCGGTTTCGACACCTCCCACCTATCCTGCACAAGCATGCTCAAAGTCCAGTGTGAAGCTGTAGTAAAGGTTCACGGGGTCTTTCCG
>NZ_VMKP01000001.1:35000-322157 GCF_007625215.1 Spiribacter aquaticus
GCTCGACATCCGCGCGTAGCGCCACCGAGTCGTAACCCTGGATCAGCGGATACATGAATTCATGGATGGCGATGGACTGGTTGGCCTGATAGCGCTTGTGAAAGTCATCGCGCTCGAGCATGCGCGCGACGGTGTACCGAGCTGACAGCTCGATCATATCGGTGGCGCTCATCTCGCCCATCCAGGTGGAGTTGAACACGACCTCGGTCCGGTCGGGGTCGAGAATGCGGAAGATCTGCTCGCGGTAAGTCTCGGCATTACGCACGACATCATCGCCGGTAAGCGGCTGGCGGGTAGCGCTGCGGCCGCTGGGATCGCCGATGCGTCCGGTGAAATCGCCGATCAGGAACACCACCTGATGCCCCAGATCCTGAAACTGGCGCAGCTTATTGATGAGCACCGTATGCCCCAGATGCAGATCCGGCGCCGTGGGGTCGAAGCCGGCCTTGATGCGCAGCGGCCGACCGCTCGCCAGTCGCTCGCGCAGCTCGTCCTCACGAATGATCTCATCGGCCCCTCGCCAGAGCGCCTCCAGTGCGGCGTCCACCTCGCCCATGCTGTTCTCCCGTTGTCATTCCCAATGGCCGTGGCGCGCGATTCTATCCTAATTGACCCGGATTCGGGCCGGGGCTATTGTTCCGGCTCATGAACAGACGGCTGAAAACGGGATTGCTGGTAACGGGCTCGGCGCTGATCGCCGCGGCCCTCATCGCCCCGTCCTCCAATCCCCCGGAACAGGCGCAGGCCTCGCGGGCGGTGGCGCTGCCCGACGCGCCCGGCGTGCCGACGACGGCGGCGCCAACCCGCAGCACCGCCTCCCTGCCCGACGCCGATACGCTGATGGACCGGGTGTCCAATACCCGACCGGTGGCGAGTGCCGCGGATGAGTCGGCGGAGACACCCGTCGCCGAGTGGAGTGTCGAGACAGTGCGTAACGGCGATAACCTCGCCGCGCTGTTCAAGCGAGCCGGGCTCAGCGCCCGCGACGTCCATGACGTGGTCAACGCCGGCGATCCCGCCAGTCAACTGACCCGGCTGTTTCCCGGCGACGAGCTGTATCTGCAGGTCAGCGACAACGAGCGCCTTGTGGGCCTTCGTTATGCAATGAGCCCGACGCGGACCCTGCACATGACCCGGGATGCCGCGGGTGACTGGCAACCCCGCGTCGAGACCGTCGAGCTCGAACGACGCACCGCGGAGGCGGAAGGCCGCATCGCCAGTTCGCTGTACAACGCCGGCATCGAAGCCGGGCTGAGCGATCGCCTGATCATGCAGCTCGCCGGCATCTTCGGCTGGGACATCGACTTTGCCCTGGACCTTCGCCGCAATGACTCGTTCGCCGTGGTCTATGAAACCCTGTACCGCGATGGTCAGAAGGTGCGTAACGGCCGGATCCTGGCAGCTGAATTCGTCAATCGCGGCGAGCGCTTCCGCGCCCTGCGCTACGAGACGCCGGAAGGCGAGAGCAACTACTACGCCCCGGACGGGCGCAGCATGCGCAAGGCCTTCCTGCGCACACCCACCGACTTCACGCGCGTGAGTTCGGAGTTCAACCCCGACCGCGTGCACCCGGTCTATGGCACCAAGCGCCCGCATCGGGGCACCGATTACGCCGCTCCGCCCGGGACACCGATCAAGGCGGCCGGCGATGGCAAAGTCATCGAGCGCGGCCGCAAAGGGGGTTACGGCAATACCGTGGTGCTCAAGCACGGAATGCGCTACACCACGCTGTATGCGCACATGCGCCGCTTCGCCAATGGCCACTCGGTGGGCGATCGGGTCAAGCAGGGCGACATCATCGGTTATGTCGGCAGCACCGGCCTGTCCACTGGCCCGCACCTGCACTACGAATTCCGCGTCGACGGGACGCACCGCAATCCCCGCACGGTGGATCTGCCCGAGGCCGAGCCCATCGCTGAGCGCTATCGCGACGACTTCGAGCGCCAGGCCGCCCCGCTGATCGCCAAACTCGACGGGCTGAGCCCCACCCGCGTCGCCCAAGCCGGCGACTGAGCGCAACCCATGCGCATGATCGGCCTGATGTCCGGCACCAGTCTGGACGGTGTCGATGCGGTGATGGCCGACTTTGATGCCCGCGGCCACCCCCGGCCGTGCGGGCATGTCCACTCCCCCTACAGCGCTGAGCTGGCGACGGCCCTGCGCAACATCAATGCCGATAGCCCGCTGGACCATCTGCTGGCGCTCGACGCCCGGCTGGCCGGCGTCTATGCCGCCGCGGTGGAGTCCCTGCTCCATGCCACTGGCAGCACCCGCCGCGAGGTCAGCGCCATCGCCCTGCACGGTCAGACCCTATGGCATGCCCCCCTGTCCGATCCGCCCGTCACCTGTCAGGCCGGCGACCCCAGCCGGCTCGCCGAGGCGACCGGTCTGCCCGTGGTGGCGGACTTTCGCCAGCGCGATCTGGCGGCCGGCGGCGTCGGCGCCCCGTTGGCGCCGGTTTTTCATGCGGCCCTGTTGGGCGGGGAGCAGCGCCGCTGCGTGGTCAATGTCGGGGGCGTGGCGAACCTGTCGGTACTCGCAGCCGGCGGACGCGCCGAGGCGGGATTCGACACCGGTCCCGGCAATGCACTGATGGACGCCGGCGCGCGGCGATACCTGGATTCGGCCTTCGATCGTGACGGCGCGTGGGCCGCATCGGGCCAGGTGGATTCAGCGTTTCTGGCCCGACTGCTGGCCGACCCCTACTTCCAGCGCCCGCCGCCAAAGAGCCTTGACGTCAGCACCTTTGACCCGCGCTGGCTGGACGCCCATGCCGGGCAGCCGGCCCAACCCGTCGACCGGCAGGCGACCCTGCTTGCACTGACCGCCGAGACCATCGCTGCCGCCGTCGAGCGCTGGGGCGGCGGGCCACGGGATGTCGTCATCACCGGGGGCGGGGCGGCCAACACCGCCCTGTGCCGGGCGCTCGACCATCGGCTGGGCGGCGAGCGCCCCCTGAGGACCAGCGATGAGCTGGGTATCCCCGCGCTTCAGGTCGAAGCGCTGGGCTTTGCCTGGCTGGGCCGCGCCACGCTGCTTGGCGAGCCGGTGGACCTGACGGCGATCACCGGCGCGCGGCGACCCACCGTTCTGGGCGGGATCTATCCGGCCTGAGCGTCCTCAGACCCCGAAGGACGACCCGCAGCCGCAGGTGGTGCTGGCATTCGGATTGCGGATCACGAACTGGGCGCCCTCGATGCCCTCGACATAATCGATCTCGGCGCCTTCCAGGTAGGCGCTGCTCATGGGATCGACCAGCAGCTTCACGCCGCCGTTCTCGATCATCGCGTCACCGGCCTCTTCGGATTCATCGAACATGAACCCGTACTGAAAACCCGAGCAACCGCCACCCGTGATGTACACCCGGAGCTTGAGGTCGTCGTTCTGTTCCTCGTCGAGGAGCTGTCGCACCTTCGTCGCGGCGTTATCGGTAAACACCAGCAGTTCTTCCTGCTCCGCCACTTCACTCATGACCCTGACTCCTGTTGATCATCACGTCGATGATTCTCCTGCCTGTCCAATACCCCGTCAATCGTCACTACGGCAGAACACTGATGCCCTGCAGTCCCAGTGTCTCACGCAGCCCCAGCATCAGGTTCATGTTCTGGACGGCCTGCCCCGCGGCGCCCTTGACCAGGTTGTCCTCCACCGCCAGCACCAGCGCCATGTCGCCGCCCTCGGGCCGATGCACGGCGATGCGCACCATGTTGCTGCCCCGCACGCTGCGGGTCTCGGGATGGCTGCCGGGCGGCAGCACGTCCACGAAAGGTTCGTCGGCAAAGCGCCGTTCATAGACGGCCTGCAGATCCACCGCCGGATCGCGCAGGCGGCCATAGAGGGTGGCGTGAATACCGCGGATCATCGGCACCAGATGCGGGACGAAGGTCAGCCCCACCGGCTGCGCGGCGGCCCGCTCCAGCCCCTGGCGGATTTCCGGCAGATGGCGATGCCCCGAGGCGCCGTAGGCATGAAAGTTTTCGCCGGCCTCGCATAGCAGGGTATGCGGCTTGGGCACACGCCCGGCGCCGCTGGCGCCGGACTTGGCATCGGCGATGAGCGTGTCGGTGGCCACCAGCCCCCCCTCGAGCAGAGGCAGGAACCCCAGCTGCACGGCGGTGGGATAGCAGCCGGGGTTGGCCACAAGGCGCGCCTGGCGGATCGCCTCGCGACCATACTCGGGCAGCCCGTAGACCGCCTCTGCGGCCAGCGCCGGGCAGGCGTGGTCCATGCCGTACCAGTGCGACCAGACGCCGAGATCGCGGATCCGGAAATCGGCCCCCAGATCAATCACCCGAACCCCCTGCTCCACCAGCGCCGGGGCCATTTCCATGGCGGTGCCGTTGGGCGTGGCGAAGAACACCACGTCGCAACCCGCCAGCACCGCCGGATCGGGCGGGGAGAATGCCAGGTCCACATGCCCGCGCAGGTTCGGGTAGACGGCGCTGACCGGTTGACCGGCCTGGGCCCGCGAGGTGATCACCTCGAGCGATACCTGCGGATGCCCGGCCAGAAGGCGCAGCAGCTCGAGCCCGGTATAGCCTGTTCCACCCACGATCGCGGCGCTAATGGTCATCATCATCCCCTGAGCTGTTCCCATACAGTCTGTATGATGCCAGACACGCCCGCCGGGCGCCGATGGTGAGCCATTCAGTGCAGACAATCCCGACACAGCGCCAGAAATACCGCCTGTCCATCGGCCGTGCGCCGGTTGTCATGGCCGTTCTGGGGGTCATCACCGGGGCACTGACGGCGGCCGTGGTCATCGCCTTTCGACTGCTCTACGAATCCGCCCAGCACGGGCTGCTGCCCGGCGGCCAGCTTGGCGATTACGAGGGGCTGCCCGCCTGGCAGCGCCTGCTGCTGCCGATTGCCGGCGCGGCCGTGATCGGCCTTTACATGCGCCACATCGCGCATCGCGACCCGCGCACCGGCATCGGCTTTGTCATCGAGCGCACCGCCTACCACGAGGCCCTGCTGCCGCTGCGCAACGCCATTCACCAGTTCGTGACCGCCGCCCTTGCCATCGCCAGCGGCCATTCGGTGGGCCGCGAGGGGCCGAGCGTGCACCTGGGTGCCACCACCGGCAGCCAGATCGGACAACGCCTGGGCCTGCCGCATAACAGTCTGCGCACCCTGGTGGCCTGCGGCACGGCCGCCGCCATCGGCGCCTCGTTCAACACCCCGCTCGCCGGCGTCGCCTTCGCCATGGAGGTGGTGGTCATGGAGTACACCATCGCCGGGTTTCTGCCGGTGATCATTGCCGGGGTCACCGCCACTGCGCTGGCCCACCTGGTGTTCGGCGCCGGGATCGTCTTCACTATCCCTGCACTGAGCATCCAGGGACTCCACGAGCTGCCGCTGGTCATGGGCCTCGGCCTGCTGCTCGGGGGACTGGCGGCCGCGTTCATCCGCACCCTGCGCCACAGCAGCCGCTGGCTCGGTCACTGGCCGGTCGTGCCACGGGCGCTGGTGGGCGGACTGGTCGTCGGTCTCATCGGCCTCGCCTATCCGCAGGTGATGGGCATTGGCTATGACACCATCGCCGCGACATTCGCCGGCGAACTGGGCGTTGCCCTGCTGGTGGGGCTGGCCGGCGCCAAGTTGCTGGCCACCGCCGCCATCATCGGTCTTGGCGTGCCCGGCGGCCTGATCGGCCCCACCCTGGTGATGGGCGCCGCCGCCGGTGGCGCGGTGGGTCTGCTGGCCGAGTCACTGATCCCGCTGCCGCTGGGCGGTCCCGCCCTGTACGCGCTGCTCGGTATGGGCGCGATGATGGGGGCGACACTGCGCGCCCCGCTGGCGGCGCTCACCGCCATGCTCGAGCTGACCGCCAATCCCGGCATCATCATGCCCGGCATGCTCGCCATCGCGGCGGCCACCCTCAGCGCCCGCGAGGTGTTCTGGACCGACTCGGTCTACCACCTCGAACTCGGCGAACGCGGCCTCGACCCCCGTCAGAATCCGCTGCTGCAGGCGGCCAGCCGGCTCGGCATCCTCCAGCTGGTCAACCCGCGCTGTGAGCAACTGCCCGTGCTGGCCGACACCACCGAGTGGGTGTTGGCCGCCCCCGACGAAGGGGCCCTGCCCGACAGGGCCTGTCGCATTGATACACTGCGCGCCCACCAGCAGGCCGGCCAGCCGCCGTTCGCCGACGCCGTCGCGCTGCTGCCCATCGATGAAAAGGCCAGCCTGCGGGATGCCTTCGAGCGGCTGCGCGGGGCGGGTGATGCGGCACTGCTGGTTACCCGGCCGGCGAGCGGGGGTGCCCGCGAGTGGACCGGCATCGTCACCCGCCAGGCCATTCATGACGCCTATCTGGACTGATGTTCCGGGTCGGACAGTTGCTATACTGACGGTCATCAACCTGCAATGAGGTCTGCCGTGCGAAAAGAATGGTTAGTGGGTGTACTGGCCCTGGTCATCGTCGGCCTGGTGGGCTATGTCTGGTTTGCCCCGCCGACGCGCGAGCCGGCCCCCAATGTTCAACTCGAGCGCCTCGACGGCGCGCAGACCGCGCTGGCGGAGCACCGCGGCGAGGCGGTCATGCTGGTGTTCTGGGCCACCACCTGCCCGACCTGCATCCAGGAAATGCCCGAAGTGGTGGAGCTGCACCACGACCTGGGGGATGAGGGCCTGACCATCCTGGGCGTGGCGATGGACTACGATCCGCGCGATCAGGTGCGGGCGCTGGTCGAGCGCCGCGGCCTGCCCTATGACATCGTTCTGGATAACGGCGGCCGCATCGCCAATGCCTTCAACCAGGTCCGCGTGACGCCCACCACGGTACTCATCGACCCCGACGGGGGCGTGGTCTGGCAGCGCATTGGCCCGATCGACTTCGAGGGACTGCGCGAACAACTCGAGCCAATGCTCGCGGAGCGACAGTCGGCATGACCGCGCTGTGGATCAAGTCCTTTCACATCATTGCCGTGGTGACCTGGTTCGCGGCGCTGTTCTATCTGCCGCGGCTGTTCGTCTATCACGCCATGACCGAGGATGAACCCGGCCGCGAGCGCTTTCGGGTCATGGAGCGCAAGCTCTACCGTGGCATCATGAACCCCAGCGCGGTGGTGGCCGTGGGACTCGGCGTGGCACTGATCGTGGTCCAGCCGTTCTGGCTGGAACAGGGCTGGCTGCATGTCAAGATACTGCTGGTGGTGGGGCTGATCGGCTATCATCTGTACTGCGGTCGACTGCTGCGGGCCTTTGCCGAGGATCGCAACACCCGCAGTCACCGCTGGTATCGTGTATTCAACGAATTGCCCGTGCTGGTTCTGATCGCCGTGGTCCTGCTGGTCGAGCTCAAGCCCTGGGCCTGAGCGCCAGCGCCTGATGGCTGTGGCGCGGCCGGCATTCCATGCTACCCTTATAGAGTACTGATCAAGTCCACAATGGTGTCTGTAATGACGTCTGCGCTGTTCTCCCGCCAACATGATGATTACGTGCGCGACCTGCTGCAGGGCGCCGGCCTGCGGGCGACCCGTCAGCGCATGGGGCTGGCCGGGCTCATTTTCGGTCAGGGCGAGCGCCACATCACCGCCGAAGAGCTGTATGCCGAGGCCATTGAGGCCGGCATGCGGCTCTCCCAGACGACGGTGTACAACACCCTGCACCAGTTCACCGAAGCCGGGCTGCTGCGCGAGATCCTCGCCGACCCGCGCCGCATCTACTTTGACACCAAGGTCGACCCGCACCACCACTTCCTCGACGAGGAAACCGGTGAGATGGAAGACATCCCCCACAACCGCGTGGCGGTGGACGGCCTGCCGACGCCGCCCCCTGGCAAGACCATCGAGGGCGTCGACGTCATCGTGCGGGTGCGTCGCCCGGGCTGACGGTTACCAGCCGGCCCGGATCAGTCCCCCCAGACCGTAGCGGTCCATCTCGGCGTTCACCAACCGCCGCACCTCGCCGGGGGTCTCGCAGGCCAGTACCGCTTCAAGCAGGGCCTGCGCGGCCGAATAGGGAATGGTCCGGATCACGCGCTTGACCCGCAGGATGCGGCCACTGCTCATCGACAGGCTCTCCAGCCCCATCGCCATCAGAAGCGGCGCGATCGCGGGCTCGCCGGCCATGCTTCCGCACAGCGACACCGGTTTGCCGAGGCGCTGCCCGACCTCGCCCACCGATGCCACCGCCCGCAACACCGCCGGGTGCAACTCGTCGTAGATCGATGCCACCCGGCTGTTGTTGCGATCGACCGCCAGCAGGTACTGCGCCAGGTCGTTGCTGCCAATGGACAGAAAATCGAGCCGCCGCGCCAGGCTCTCGGCCTGATAGACCGCCGCCGGCACCTCGATCATGGCGCCGATGGCCGGGATCGCGGTCACCACCCCCTCTTCGGCCAGCTCGGCATGGGCGCGGCGCAGCAGTGCCGCGGCCCGCTCGGCCTCCTCGACGCGGCTCACCATCGGGAACATCACCCGCAGGTTGTCGAGGCCCACCGAGGCCCGCAGCATGGCCCGTAACTGGGTCAGGAAGATCTCCGGATGATCCAGGGTCATGCGCACGCCGCGCCAGCCCAGAAACGGGTTTTCATCGTGACTGGGGAAGTAGGGCAACGGCTTGTCCCCGCCGACGTCCAGCGTGCGCAGGGTGACCGGCAACGGGGCGAACGCCTCGAGCACCTCGCGATAGCGCTCGATCTGCTCATCCTCGCCGGGAAACCGCGGGCTGACCATGAACGGAAACTCGGTACGATGCAGGCCGACGCCCGCACAACCCACCTCCAGCGCCCGCTCGATCTCGGCGGCGAGCCCGGTATTCACGGTCAGGCTGATGGAATGGCCATCCGGCGTCACCGCCGGCTCACCGGCAATGTCCGCCAGCCCGGCGGTCATCGCCTCCTCCTCCTCGGCCAGGCGCTGGTACTCATCATGCAGCGCCGGCGCGGGATCCACCTCGACCCGGCCGCGGTAGCCATCGACGATCAGCGCACGGCCGTGCAGGCCGTGCACCGGCAGCTCGCGCACGCCCATCACCGCCGGCACCCCCAGGGCCCGGGCCAGGATCGCGATGTGCGAGTTGGCCGATCCGCCGGCGCTGACCACGCCCGCCAGCCTGTCCCGGGGGATCTCCACCAGCTGCGAGGCGCTCACCTCCTCACCAACCAGGATGACCCGGTCGGGCAGTGGCTGATCCTCTTCGCCAACGCTCAGCAGCCGGCTCAGCAGCCGCTGCCCGACATCGCGCAGATCACTGGCGCGCTCGCGCAGATAGGCATCATCCATGGCCTCAAAGCGGCGTGCATGCTCGGCAATGGTCAGGCGCACGGCGAACGGCGCCCAATGGCCGGCATGGATGTGCGCGACGATGCGCTCACGCAGGCTGTCGCCGTCGAGCATCTGCAGATACACGTCAAAAAGCTGCTGCTCGGCCGCCGGCACCTGTCCCTGCATACGGGCCGCCAGCCCGCGAAGGTCGGCCCGGGCCGCCTCCAGCGCCCGGCCAAAGGCGTTCTCCTCGGCCTCGACATGGCGGATGCGTCGATCCGGAATGCTGTCGAGGCTGGCGGGGACGGTCATGACATGCCCCTCGCCGATCCCCAGGCCGCTCGCCCCGGCAATGCCGTCGAGCCCCAGCGGATGACCGTCATCGGCGTCCCCCGGGTCGGTCAGTTCGCCGCGCACCCGGGCGTGGGCCATGACACCGGCGAGCTGCGCCGCCATGGTGACCAGAAACGCGACTTCGGCATCGCTGAACCGGTCACGGGCCTGGCGCTGGACCACCAGCACGCCCAGCCGTGACTGATAGTGGATGATCGGGACGCCCAGGAAGGAGTGGAAGCGCTCCTCGCCGGTCTCGGGAAAATACCGGAACCGCGGATGCCGATCGGCATCGTTGAGGTTGATGGACTCCTCGCGCTCGGCCACCAGTCCCACCAGCCCCTCGCTCACCGGCAGGCGCACCTGGCCCACGGCATCCACATTCAGGCCGCGGGTGGCCATCAGGCGAAGATGCCCGCCATCGCCCTCGAGCAGATAGACCGAGCAGACGTCGCCACCGGTGGCCTCGGCCACACGCTCGACAATGATCTCCAGCGCCTGACGGAAATCGCCCGCGGCATTGACCGCCTGGACAATGCGGTGGAGCGTTTCCAGCACGCCGGCTAGCGCCCCTGGCCGGGTCGGGGAATGGCCGGCGGCTGCCCGCAACCGGCGTCAGCGGGCCGCGCCGGCGGGCCCTCGGGGAATAACAGGGGGGCGAGCTCGTCGAGCGCCCGGGCATAGACATCGCGCTTGAACGACACGATGGCCTCCAGCGGATACCAGTAGGACACCCAGTCCCAGCGATCAAACTCCGGGTCGGGGCTGGCGTCGAGCCGCACCCGGGTGTCCGCCGAGCGCAGCTGCAGCAGGAACCAGACCTGTTTCTGGCCAATGCAGGTCGGCCGCTGACGGCGACGGATGAGGTGCCGGGGCAAGCGATAGTGCAACCAGCCCCGCGTCGACCCCAGCACGGCGACATCCGCCGGCGTCAGCCCCACCTCTTCGTTGAGTTCGCGGTACAGGGCCGCCTCGGGGCTTTCATTACGCTGGATCCCGCCCTGGGGGAACTGCCAGGCGTTCTGGCCCACGCGGCGCGCCCACAGCAGCTCGCCGGCGCCGTTGGCCAGAATCATCCCGACATTTGGACGAAACCCTTTTGAATCAATCACTTACTTCACCAAATCAAGAATCCTGTTGCGGCTTATTCTTCCACACCGCAGAATCAAGCGGCAATGCGACAACGGGATTAAAGCGTGCAGCTGGCGATTTTCGACCTGGACAACACCCTCCTTGAAGGCGACAGCGATTACCTCTGGGGCCAGCATCTGATTGAACAGGGTGCGGTTCAGCGCGACGAGTTCGACGCCCGCAACCGGCAGTTCATGCGCGACTACGAGGCCGGCGAGCTCGACATCGAGGCCTTTCTGCAGTTCGCCCTGCGGCCGCTCGCTGATCACCCCGAATCCCGCCTGATGGACTGGCGGGACGCGTTCATCGAGCGCCACATCCGCCCCCGGATCCTGCCCGCCGCCTGTGAGCTGGTCGACGACCATCGCCGGCGCGGCCATGCGCTGATGATCATCACCGCCACCAACCGCTTCGTCACCGCCCCGATCGCGGCGCTGTTCGATATTCCGGTGCTGCTGGCCACTGAGCCCGAGCGCGGCCCGGCGGGTTACACCGGCCGGCCTGCCGGCATCCCGACCTTCCAGGCCGGCAAGATCGAGGCGCTTCGGACGTGGCTGGACGCGCAGGAGCAGCGCTTCGACACCCTTCACTTCTACAGCGACTCGCGCAACGACCTGCCGCTGCTCGAAGTGGTGGACCAGCCGGTGGCCATCGATCCCGACCCGGTGCTGGCAGCCGCGGCCCGCGCCAACGGCTGGCCCATGCTGACGCTGCGCGCCGGCGATACCCCGCAACCCCTTGCCTGACAGGAGGCCGAGCATGCACCGCACCGCCCTTCACCGATTCGCCTGGTTGACCACCGCCCTGATCGGCACCGCCCTGGCGGGCGCCGCGCAGGCCGAGCTGATCATTGAAGACGCCTGGGCGCGGGCGACGCCACCGGGTTTTTCCAAGGGCGCCGTCTACCTTGAAATCCGCAATGACAGCCGGCGCAGTGACACCCTGGTCGGCGTGCACACCGGGCGCGCCGGCCGCGCCGAACTGCATCGCACCATCGAGGAAGGCGGCAATAGCCGCATGGTCCACACGCCCCGGGTGCGCGTGCCCGCTGAGGGCAGCGTGACCTTTGAGCCCGGCGGCCGGCACGTGATGATGATGGGCATTGACGAGGCCCTCACCGAGGGCGAGCGCTTCAGCCTTGAACTCGAGGCCGAGACCGCCGGCACCCTCCGGGTCAACGTCGAGGTGCTGGCCCCCACGGCCATGGGCGTCGACTAGATCACGCGGGAGAAGCGCCGTTCGCCGCCGGCCGCTGCCAGGTAGGCGTCGAACGGCATCGCCACGTTGCGCAGGAAAAACCGCCCCCGCGGCGTGACCTCAAGCGCGCCGGGCGCCAGCGTGAGCAGGCCGTCATCCACCAGCGGCGAGAGGCCCACGAGGGCATCGCCGAAGTAGTCGGCAAAATCGATCCCATGACGCGCCTCAATCGCCGCGTAGTCGACCCGCCCCCGGCACATCACCGCCTGGATCACATCGCGGCGCAGGCGGTCGTCGTCGTCCATGGCCACGCCCCGCCAGATCGGCAGCTCGCCGGCGCGGACCGCGGCCGCATGGCCCTCGGGGTCACGATGATTCTGCATGAAGGCATCCCCGATCTGGCCAATGGATGAGGCCCCCAGGCCAATCAGATCCAGATCGGGGCGGGTGGCATAACCCTGGAAGTTGCGGTGCAGGGTGCCGTTATCGGCCGCCTCAGCCAGTTCATCGCCGGGCAGCGCGAAATGATCCATGCCGATGTACTGATAGCCCTCGCCGGCGAGGCGCTGCATGGCCTCGATCAGCAGGGTGAGCTTCATTTCCGCCGCGGGCAGGGTGGCGTCGGGGATCTGGCGCTGGATGCGGAACATCTGCGGCATGTGCGCATAGTTGTACAGGGCGATGCGGTCGGGGCGCATGGTCATCACCGCGTCCAGGGTCCGCGACAGGCGCTCGGGCGTCTGCAGCGGCAGGCCGTACATCAGATCCAGATTGATGGAGCGAAAGCCCTGGGCGCGTGCCTCCTCAACGATGTCGGCCGTGGCCTGAACGCCCTGGATGCGATTGATCGCCTTCTGCACATCGTCATCGAAGTCCTGCACTCCCAGGCTCAGGCGATTGAAACCCAGCGCGGCAAGGTGGTGGATGCGCTGGCGGTCCACCGTGCGCGGGTCCACCTCGATGGAAAACTCGCGCCGCTCCGGCGCCGCCAGGGGAAAGCGCTCGGCGATGGCATCGATCAGTGTCGCCAGATCGTCGTCACTCAGATAGGTCGGGGTACCACCGCCCAGATGCAGCTGCTCCACGGGACGGTCGTCGGCGAACAGCGCCGCCTGCAGGTCCAGCTCCTCGATCAGCCGGGCCAGATAGTCCTGGGCCCGCCGGTAGTTGGCGGTGATCACCTTGTTGCAGGCGCAGTAGAAGCACACCGTGCGGCAGAACGGCACATGCACGTAGAGCGACAGCGGCCGGGGGATGGGATCACCATTGCTCCAGCTGACATGGTCGCGGTAACGCGCGGCGTCAAAGTCCTCGGTGAACTGGGCGGCGGTCGGATAGGAAGTGTACCGGGGCCCGGTCACGTCATAGCGACGCAGCAGGGCCCGGTCGAGAAGAAGATTGTCGGCCATGGACGCGCCGCTCCCGATGCAGTGTTTCATGTCATCATAGGCGTTGTGCGACACGGCCGGGTTGATCTGTGTCAGTCAGGTGCAGGGTCGGCGGAGGATTGATTTGAAGCAGGACGGGAACAACGGCTCGACAGGGCCCGAGACCCTGCGCAGACGGCTGGTACGCCGCGGATGGCTGATGCTGGCGCTGTTTTTCATCGGCCTCGGCAGCGTCGGCGCGGTGCTGCCGCTGCTGCCGACCACGCCGTTTCTGCTCCTCGCGGCCATGTGCGCTTCGCGCAGCTCGCCGGCGCTGCATGCCTGGCTCTACAGCCACCCGCGTTTTGGCCCGCTGCTGCGGGACTGGCGGGATCACCGCGCGATCCGGCCCCGGGCCAAGATCACCGCACTGGTGCTGGTGGCGCTCAGCTGGGGGTGGATGTGGATCAGCGTCGAGCCGCTCTATGCCCGCCTGTCAGCCAGCGCGGTCATGACCGGCGTGGTCATCTTTCTGGCCACGCGCCCCCACGGACCTAGCCGGTAGTCAGCGCCGCCACCGCGAACAGCCCCGGCACGCAGGCGAACGCCCCGGTCCAGAGGAGGCTGCGCAGGGTGGGCCGATCGGCGATATAGGCCGCCCCATAACCCAGCCGCAGCACCACGAATAGTACCGCCAGGGCATCAATCCAGCCCTGCGCACCCCCCAGCTGATGGGCGATGATGACGGCCGCGGCAAACGGCGGGAATGCCTCGAAGGTGTTCAACTGCGCCCAGTGTGCCCGCTGGCGCCAGCCACTCAGGCCCGCCAGCCACTCCCGCGGGCGGGCGTTGTCGAACCGGCCCCGGGACTTTGCCAGACCGGCGAACACGAACGGCATGAAGATCGCGACCAGCACCATCCAGTAGGCCAGCGTCATGACGACTCCGCCTGCAGCTGTGCGTTGACGGCGCGGAAACCGATGTCCGCGCGCATGAAACGGCCCGGCCAGTGCACGGTCTCCGCCAGGTCATAGGCGGCCTGCTGCGCGGCCAGGATGTCGTCCCCCAGCGCACAGGCGCACACCACCCGGCCACCGGCGGTGACCACCTCGTCGCGGGCGTTGGTCGCGGTCCCGGCATGAAACACCTTGCGGCCGTCGCCGTCGGCATCGCCAAGCCCTTCGATGACATCGCCCTTGGCATAGGCGCCGGGATAGCCCGCCGCCGCCAGCACCACCCCCAGACAGGGCCGCGGATCCCACTGCACGGCCCCGGCGTCGAGCCGACCGTTCAGCGCGGCCTCGAACAGCGTCACCGGATCGCTCGCCAGGCGCATGAGAATCGGCTGAGTCTCGGGGTCGCCCAACCTGACGTTGAATTCAAGGACCCGCGGCTCGCCCCGGGCGTCGATCATCAGACCCGCGTAGAGGAATCCCCGGTAGCCACGCCCTTCGGCCACCAGGCCACGCACCGTTGGCCGGATCACCGACTCAAGAATCCGCGCATGGACCGCGTCCGTGACCACCGGCGCCGGTGAGTAAGCGCCCATGCCACCGGTGTTGGGCCCCTGGTCGCCGGCGTCGCGGGCCTTGTGATCCTGGGAGCTCGCCAGCGGCAGAACCGTTTCACCGTCCACCAGGGCGATGAAGCTGGCTTCCTCGCCGGTAAGGAAATCCTCGACCACGATGCGCTCGCTGGCCGCGCCGAATGCCCCGCCCAGCATGGATGTGGCCGCCTCGACCGCGGTGTCGATGTCGTGGGCAATGGTCACGCCCTTGCCGGCTGCCAGGCCATCGGCCTTGATCACCAGCGGCGCGCCGCGCTCGCGGATATAGGCGAGGGCCGGCTCGAGCTGCTCGAAGGTCGCGTACGCCGCGCTGGGAATGCCATGACGGGCAAAGAACGCCTTGGCGAACGCCTTCGAGGCCTCCAGCTCGGCCGCCGCCTGCCCGGGGCCCAGACAGGCCAGCCCCGCCTGCTCGAAGGCATCCACGATGCCGGCGGCAAGCGGTGCCTCGGGCCCGATCACGGTCATCTCCACGGCCCGTTCCCGGGCCTGCTCGACAAGCGCCGGGATATCGTCGGCGCCCACCGCTAGGTTGCTCACCCCCGGCTCACGGGCGGTGCCGGGGTTGCCGGGCGCCACGTAGACGTGGCCGCAGCGCGGTGACTGTGCCAGGCGCCAGGCCAGCGCATGCTCGCGCCCCCCATTGCCCACGACCAGGATGTTCATCGGACTGCTCCCCATGGCCGGTCAGTGGCGGAAATGGCGCATGCCCGTCAGCAGCATGGCGATGCCGTGTTCGTCGGCGGCGGCGATGACCTCGTCATCGCGGCGCGAGCCCCCCGGCTGGATGATCGCGCGGACGCCTGCCGCGGCGGCCTGGTCAATGCCGTCGCGGAATGGAAAGAACGCATCCGAGGCCAGCACCGAGCCGGTCAGGTCCAGGCCCGCCTCGGCGGCTTTGCTGACGCCGATCCGGGCACTGTCGACCCGGCTCATCTGACCGGCCCCGATCCCCAGGGTGCGGCCCTCGCGGCCATAGACGATGGCATTCGACTTGACGAACTTCGCCACCCGCCAGACAAAGTCCAGTTCCTCGGCCAGCGCCTCGCTCACCGGCTCGCGGGTCACGCAGCGCAGGCCCGAATCGGCCGTGAGGGCGCGGTCCTGGGCCTGCACGAGCAACCCGCCGCCCACCGGCTGCAGGCGCCATTCCGATGCCTCCACCGGCCCTCCCGGCACTTCCAGCACGCGCACATTGGTCTTGGCGGCGGTCACCATCAGCGCCTCGTCACTGACCGCCGGCGCCAGGATGACCTCGACGAACTGACGCTCGACGATGGCCCGGGCGGTGGCCGCATCGAGCGGTCGATTGAAGGCGATGATGCCGCCGAAGGCCGAGGTGGGATCGGTGGCGAACGCCGCCTCATAGGCCGCCGTCGGCTCGGCCGCCACCGCCACACCGCAGGGGTTGGCGTGCTTGACGATCACGCAGGCGGGCGCGTCGAACGCCGCCACGCAGGCCCAGGCGGCATCGCCGTCGGCCAGGTTGTTGTACGACAGCGCCTTGCCCTGGCGCTGCTGGTAGTCGGCGAAGCTGCCCGGTCGGGCCAGGGGATCGCGATAGAACGCGGCCGGCTGATGCGGGTTCTCGCCATAGCGCAGCTCCGCGGCCTTCTCCCAATGGCGGTTGAGCTGGCCGGGAAAGGCCGACACCTGACCGTCGGCGTCGCGGGCGGACAGGTAATCGCTGATGGCCGCGTCGTAGCGCGCCACATGATTGAACGCCGCCACCGCCAGCTCGTAACGCTGCGCGGCGTCGAGGCCGCCCTGCGCCGCCACTGCCTCGATGACCGCCGGGTACTGCGCCGGCGCCGTCACCACGCCGACGCCGGCATGATTCTTGGCCGCCGCCCGGAGCATCGCCGGGCCGCCGATATCGATATGCTCGATGGCCGCCTCCAGCGAGCAGTCGGGCCGCGCCACGGCCTGCTCGAAGGCGTAGAGGTTGACCACCAGCAGGTCGATGGGCGGGATGGACTGCTCGGCCATCACGGCCTCGTCTTCGCCCCGTCGGCCCAACAGCCCGCCATGAATGCGCGGGTGCAGGGTCTTCACCCGACCCGCCATGATTTCCGGGAAGCCGGTGTACTCGCCGACCTCCACCACATCGATCCCGGCGTCCTGCAGCAGCGTGGCGGTACCGCCGGTGGACAGGATCTCGACCCCGCTGTCGGCCAGGCAACGCGCCAGCGGCTCAATCCCCGTCTTGTCGGAGACGCTGATCAGGGCACGGCGGATGGGCAGCGGGGTGGCGGCGGACATGGCGGGACTCCGTGGTGGTCAGTCTTCGAGGCCGTAATGGCGGAGCTTTTTGCGCAGCGTTCCGCGGTTGATGCCGAGGGCGTCGGCGGCGCGGGTCTGGTTGCCGCCGCACTCGCGCATGACCACCTCCAGCAGGGGCGCCTCGGCCTGCTCGATCACCATGCGGTGGAGATCGTGACTGGCCTGGCCATCGAGGTCGCGGAAATACGCCGTCACCGTCTCATGCACACAGGCACGGATCGGGCCGACGCTGGCGCCCCCGGGGGCGGATTCGTCTTCCATGGCATGAATCCTTCGCGGAAAACCCGAAATCATAACGGCAACACCCCCACCATTAAACCGCCCGCCGCCGACCATCCAGCCGCGCCCACTCATCGACCCGGATCACCGGCTCGAAGCGACAGGCCGGCTCATACGCGGCGCGCACCGCATCGGCCTGGGTTTCAAGCAGTCCGGCCAGCGTCAGCCGGCCCCCCACCGCCAGCGCATCGATCAGCCGTGGCGCCAGCGACTGCAGAATACCCGCCAGGATATTGGCCAACACGCGGTCCGCCACCGGCAGCGCCGCCGCCGGCCCGAGCACCTCAAGCCGATCCTCCACCCCGTTGCGCCGGGCGTTGTCCCGGGTGGCCGTCAGCGCCTGCGGATCATTATCCACCGCCACCACCCGCCGGGCGCCCAGACGCAGCGCGGCGATGGCCAGCAGTCCCGATCCACAGCCATAGTCGATCACCGTCTCGTCCAACGGCGGATCGGCGGCCAGTGCCTCCAGGCACAGGGCGGTGCTCGGGTGCGTGCCTGTCCCGAACGCCAGCCCCGGATCGAGCCGGATATTGACCGCTTCGGGCACCGGCGGCTCAAGCCCGCCGGGCACCACCCACAGTCTCCCGCCAAAGCACTGCGGCTGGAAGTGCTCAAGCCAGGCGCGCTCCCAGGCCTGATCGGCAATCTCGGCGGTGCGCCAGCCCGACGGATCCCCGCCGAGGGCCTCGGCCAGCGCCGCGCGCACCGCATCGACATCGCTGTCCGCGGGGAACAGTGCCTCCACCCGCAGCCAGTCCCAGAGCCGGGTCTCGCCCGGCGGCGGTTCAAGCACCGCCGCGCTGCCCGGTGCCTCGGCCCAGGTGATCGCCTCGGCCCCGGCCGCCTCGAGCACCGCCTCGAGCGACTCCGCCTGATCGGCGGTCACCTCGAACGCCACCTGGCGGGCGGACATGGTCAGCGGTGTTCGCCGGGCTGCCAGAGCACGTCGCCACCGGCTTCGCGATTGGCGTCGCGGGCCAGCACGAACAGATAGTCCGACAGCCGGTTGAGATAGCGCAGGACGTTCTCGTTGATCGGTGTGGTCACCGCCAGGGCCGCCGTCTCGCGCTCGGCCCGCCGCGCCACGGTGCGGGCATGATGCAGATGCGCGGCGGCGGGACTGCCCGCGGGCAGCACGAACGAGCGCAGGGTCTCAAGATGGGCATTGACCCGGTCGATTTCCCCTTCCAGCCACTCGGTCTGGCCGGTGGCGACCCGCAGCGGCTCGAAGGGCGGATCCTCCTGCTCGGGCGTGCACAGGTCGGCCCCCACGTCGAACAGGTCGTTCTGGATGCGGGTCAGGGCCGCCTCAAGATCGCCGCCGGCGTGCAGCCGGCAGATCCCCAGCAGGGCATTGAGCTCGTCGACCGTGCCATAGGCGGTGACCCGCGGATCGGTCTTGGCGACGCGGCTGCCGTCACCGAGACCGGTCTGGCCGGTATCACCGGTGCGGGTGTAGATGCGCGTGAGCTTGACCATGCGGATCAGCCGCCGAACCGCTGGATGGAATCGTTGATCTCGGCAACCGCGGCGTCCCGGTCCTTCCAGCCGTTCACCCGCACCCACTTGCCGGGCTCCAGGTCCTTGTAGCGCTCAAAGAAGTGGCTGATCTGCTCGAGCAGCAACGGCGGCAGGTCTTCCGGCGCATTCACGGCATCGTAGATCGGCGTGAGCTTGCTGATCGGCACGCACAGCAGCTTGGCATCCTCGCCACCCTCGTCGGTCATCTCGAGTACGCCGACGGGCCGGCAGCGGATCACCGAACCGACGGCCAGCGGAAAGGGAGTGACCACCAGGGCGTCCAGCGGGTCACCGTCGCCACAGAGGGTATCGGGGATATAGCCGTAATTGGCCGGGTAGTGCATCGAGGTGCCCATGAACCGATCCACCATGATGGCCCCGGAGTCCTTGTCCACCTCGTACTTGATGGGATCGGCATTGGCCGGGATCTCGATGATGATGTTGATGTCGTCCGGCAGGTTCTTGCCGGCGCCGATGCCCTCGTAGGCCATGGAAACCTCCTCGTGTGGATGATGCGGATGGCGGCAGTATACGCGGCGGCCGGGCCCGGGTCAGTCCCTGAACGGCGGGCAGCGGGGCGCCACACGCTCCGCGCGCAGGTGGACGTGCTCGGGCAGTCCGTCGCGGTAGGGCGGATAGTCCTCGCCGGCGATCAGCGGGCGCAGGTACCGCAGCGCCGCCTCGGTCACGAACAGGTTATCGGCGTCGATATACTCCGCCGGCATCCGCGCCTCGCGGTTGGCCACATCCGCCAGCGGCACCTGACCGATATGCCAGCGATAGGGTGCGTCGGCGTCGCGGACGATGGTCGGCATGACCGCATTGTGCCCGGCCACGGCGAACTCCACCGCGGCCCGCCCCAGGGCATGGGCCTGCTCGACATCGGTGGCTGAGGCGATGTGCCGGGCGGCGCGCTGCAGATAATCGGCAATGGCGTAGTGATATTTATAGCCGAGGCGCTCGCGCACCATCGCCGCAATGGCCGGGGCCACGCCCCCCAGCTGGGCATGGCCGAAGGCATCCCGGGTGCCCTGGTCGGCGACGAACCGGCCGTCGGCAGTGCGCAGCCCCTCGGAGACCACCACCACGCAATAGCCGATCCGCTCGACACACGCGCGGACCCGCTCCAGGAAGCGCGCCTCATCCAGCGCCACTTCGGGCAGCAGAATGACGTGCGGCGGGGCCTCCTCGTGGTCGCGGGCCAGTGCCGACGCCGCCGCGATCCAGCCGGCATGCCGCCCCATGGTCTCGAGGATGAACACCCGCGTCGATGTCTCGGCCATGGACGCCACATCCAGCCCGGCCTCGCGGGTGGCCACGGCGATGTACTTGGCCACCGAGCCAAAACCCGGGCAGGTATCGGTGCCGGGCAGGTCATTGTCGACGGTCTTGGGCACGCCGATGCAGGTGATCGGATAACCCATGGCCTCTCCGAGCTGCGAGACCTTGTGGGCGGTGTCCTGCGAGTCCCCACCGCCGTTGTAGAAGAAATAGCCGATGTCGTGGGCGCGGAAGACCTCGATGAGCCGCTCGTACTCGGCGCGGTTCTCGTCCAGGCCCTTCAGCTTGTAGCGCGCCGAGCCAAAGGCCCCGCCGGGGGTATAGCGCAGGGCCGCGATGCTCTCGGCCGATTCCCGGCCAGTGTCGATGAGCTGCTCATCCAGCGCCCCCAGGATGCCGTTGACGCCGGCATAAACGGTGTTGATGGCCTCGGGATGGTCCCGGGCGGCCTCGATCACGCCGGCGGCGCTGGTATTGATCACCGCAGTGACGCCGCCCGACTGGGCATAGAAGGCATTTCTGGCAGGCATGTGGACTCCCCTTCCCCGTGTTCTGCGGGAGTCTATCAAGCGCCGGGCGCTGCAGCCTCATGCAGATAGTCACGGCACAGCGGGACCGCGGTCTGATCCATCGCCAGCTGGATCTGGAAGACCACCAGACCGCGATGATGGAAGGCCGCCTCGCTGGCGGCCAGATAGAACTCCCACATGCGACAGAAGCGCTCGCCCTTCTCGGCCGCCACCCGCTCGCGCACCGCCTGGAAGCGCTCGTACCAGGCCGCCAGGGTGTAGGCATAGTGCAGGCGCAGGACCTCGAGATCGGTCACTCCGATGTGCTGGCGCTCGATCGCGGCACTGGTCTCGGACAGCGAGGGGATGTACCCCCCGGGGAAGATATAGCGACGGATCCACGGGTTGGTCACCCCGGGCTGCCCGAGCCGGCCGATGGTGTGCAGCAGCGCCACCCCGTCGGCGGTCAGATGGTCGCGCAGCCCGGCGAAGAAGGTGTCGTAGTAGCGCGCCCCGACGTGCTCGAACATGCCCACGCTGACGATGCGCTCAAAGCGCTCGGGGACGTCGCGATAGTCTTGGATGCGGATTTCCACGCGATCTTCGCAGCCGTGCTCGCGCACCCGATCGCGGGCCACCCGGGCCTGCTCTTCGGACAGCGTCAGTCCGACCACCTCGACACCGGCCTGTTCGGCCAGCTCGATGGCAAGGCCGCCCCAGCCGCAGCCGATGTCCAGCACCCGCTGCCCCGGCCTGAGGCAGAGCTTGCGGCGGATCAGGGCACGCTTCGCCGCCTGCGCCGACTCCAGGTCGGTGACACCCGGCGGCCAGTAGGCGCAGGAGTACTGCATGTCGGTATCGAGAAAGCAGCGGAACAGCCACTCGTCGATGTCGTAGTGATGGGCCACATTGCGCCGGCTTGCCGCGCGCCGGTTCCACTGCTGGAGCGGGCGCAGCACCGAGGTCATCAACCGCCTGCCGCCTCCGGGCTCGGCGCCGTCGAAATTGCCCATCAGCACGGCCAGCAGGGTGCGCAGGTCCGGGGTGCTCCAGCCGCCTTCCATGTAGGTCTGACCCAGCATGAAGTCGGGATCCGCCGGCACCCGCCGCTCGACCTGCGGGTCGTGGATGGTCAGCCGCGCCGCGGGCTCATCGCGGCCGAACTGTCGGGTCTCACCCTTGCGGCGCTCCAGCGTCAGGCTGCCGGTGTGGATGCCTTCCCCGAATAGATGGTCAAGCATGGAGTCCCTCCCTCGCGACGCGGCCCGAATTACCCGTTAACATGCATGCAACCGCAATCGGGTCGCCATGTACAAGCCCACTGCCCTGATCCGCCCGCCACGGACGAGTCAAAACACCATGTCACAGCGCACCACCCTGCAGACCCTGACCGCCCTCGTACTGCTGCGCGCCGGCCCGCAGGACCTGCCGTTTTCAACCGGACTGATGGGCGCCGCCATTGCCGCGACGGCCGTCATCAACGTGCCGATCATCCAGCGCTTTACCCCCGATACCAGCGCCCTGCTGCAGATCAGCCTGCTGGTGGTCTATAACCTCGCGTTTCTGGGGGTCGTCCTGTGGCTCACCGGCAGAGGGCCCCGCTTCATCCAGAGTGCGACGGCCCTGTTCGGCGCCGATGCGGTGATTTCGCTGGTGGGCCTGCCGGTGCTCATGCTGATCGGCCGCCCGGACGAGGCCAGTGCCCTGGGCGCGCTGGCCTTCCTGGGCCTGCTGGTGTGGAACATCGCTGTGGTCAGCCACATCTTTCGGGCAACGCTGGAATGGGCGACGCCCCTCAGTCTGGGGCTGACCCTTGCTTATATCTTTGGCGGCAGTGCCTTCGTGCGCATGGCGGCCGGGCTATGAGCCATGTCCACATCCTGGGCATTGGCGGGACGTTCATGGCCGGCCTCGCCGTGCTCGCCCGCGAGGCCGGCTACCGCGTGACCGGTCAGGATGGTCCACTGTATCCACCCATGAGCGATGTCCTCGCGAGCGCCGGCGTCGAGGTCCATACCGGCTATGACCGGCTCGTGCATGCCGATGACGCCGATCAAGTGATAATCGGCAACGCCCTGTCACGGGGCAACGCGGCGGTGGAGGCGGTGCTCGACCGCGGTCTCGACTACGACTCGGGGCCGGCCTGGCTGGCCCGGCACATCCTCCGCGGGCGCTGGGTCATCGCCGTGGCCGGCACCCACGGCAAGACCACCACCGCCAGCCTGGTCGCCTGGCTGCTGGAAGCGGCCGGCCTCGAGCCGGGCTTCCTGATCGGTGGCGTGCCCGAGAACTTCGCCACACCGGCGCGCCTCGGCCGCTCGCCTTTCTTTGTCGTCGAGGCGGATGAATACGACACCGCCTTCTTCGATAAGCGCTCGAAGTTCGTGCATTTTCGCCCGCGAACCCTGGTCCTGAACAACCTGGAGTTTGATCACGCCGACATCTTCGCCGATCTCGCCGCGATCAAGCGCCAGTTCCATCATCTGCTACGCACGGTACCCGGCACCGGCGGCATCGTGGTGAACGCCGATGATGCCGCCCTGGCGGACGTCCTGGCGGCGGGCTGCTGGAGCGGGACGATCCGCTTTGGCCAGGGCGACGACTGTGACTTCCCCCTGCATGCCGCCGCTGATGGCTGGCAACTGGGGGACTGGCACTGGCAGGCGCCGCTGCCCGGCCGGCACAACGCCATGAACACCGCCGCCGCCCTGCTTGCAGCGCGCCATGCCGGCCTGTCCATGGCCGATGGCATCGCCGCACTGGCCGGCTTCCGGGGTGTCCGCCGGCGTCTGCAACGGCGTGGCGAGGCCGCTGGTGTCGAGGTTCTGGATGATTTCGCCCATCACCCCACGGCCATTGCGGCCACCCTCGAGGCCCTCGCCACCGACACCCGGCCCGGGCGGCTGATCGCCGTGCTCGAGCCCCGCTCCAACACCATGCGCCAGGGGGTCCACCAGCACCGCCTGGGCGATGCCCTTGAGGCGGCGGATCAGGCCTTCGTCCTGGCAGCGCCCGATCTGGACTGGGATGTCGGCGCCGCGCTCGCCCCGCTCGGCGCCCGTGGCCATTGGCGCGCCGACCTGCAGGCCCTGATTGACGCGATCCTTGCCGCCGTTCAGCCCGGCGACCGGGTGGTGGTCATGAGCAATGGCGGCTTCGGTGGCATCCACGAGCGACTGCTCGCCGGACTCGCCAGCAGCGCATCCACCTGCGCGGGATCGGGTCGGTAGCGGCGCAGTCGAGGCAACAGGACACCGGGCTTGATCACGGCCCGTTCCAGATCGATCAGCCAGAGCCGCTCACCGTCATCGGCCCGCGCCTGCCAAGCCCGCAGCACCCAGCGCTGACGGGCATTCTCACCCACGCTTATCCAGACATGGTCCGGGCGATGGCCGGCATGCCAGCGCGGCAGCACCGGCAGTCGGGCGGCATCGGGCCGGGGGCTGATCCAGCGCAGCGCGCTCTGCCAGCGCCACGCCGGCGGCGATGTCCAGCCCGGCCCCGGCGGTTGCCAGTCGTTGGCTTCAATGACCGCGACGAACGGCGCCGCCGGGCCCGCAAGGCCCAGCCGCTGACCGGCGGGCTCAGGCCATGGTGACCCGGGCGGATAGCGGTCCAGCGGATCCGGCCAATCCAGCACGGCCGCACCGGCGGTGGCCAGGACCAGCACGCCCGCCGACACTCCCACCGCTGCCGGAAACCGCGGTGGACGGCGCTTGCCCGTGGCGGCCAGGGCCGGCAGCGCGCCCAGCACCACGCCCAGACTGATCCCCGCCACCAGATCCATCGGCCAATGCACCCCCAGCACCAGCCGCGACCCGGCCACTGCCGCCACCCCCACACCCGCCAGCGCCATCAAGCCGCGGTAGGGCCCACGCGCGGACAGCGGCAGCAGCGTCAGCCAGGCGGTGACAAGCGCCGCGATCGCGGCGGCATGCACACTGGGGTAGGCGCCACTCCAGCCGGCCGTGCCGGTCAGCGCGGCAGGCCGCGGCAACCCCAGCCCATGCTTGAGCGCCAGTCCCAGGGCAACGGCCAGCAACACGCCCAGCAGGGCATGCACCGCACGGCGAGCCTGGCCCTGCCAGGCCAGCAGCGCGGCCAGTGCCAGGGTGGCGAGGGCAATCGGCAGGCTGCCACCGGCCTGGGTCAGCCACCAGGCGAACGCCTGCAGCGATTCGCTGCGCTGGGCATCAAACAGCGCGACCGCCCCGCGCTCCCAGCCTGCCGGCGCGGGGGCGAGGACTGCCCGGGACAGCGTCGCGATCACCCCCAGCAGCGCCAGCCACCACAGCCAGCCCTCGCGGTGGCGCAGCGCCCGGACAGCGGCATGCGGTCCGTGCAACCAACGGCGCCAGTCACCCGGCGGCGGATGACGGCCAATGGCCCGCGCCACCCGGTTGCCCAGCAGGCGCAGCGGCCGATCGATACGCGGGATCAGCCAGCGCAGCAGCAGAAACCCCCCAAACCCCAGGGCCAGCCACGCCACCAACCGCCCCATGACCTCCATGGCCAGGGCCAGCGAGGCGCCAAAAACGATCCCCGGGAGCAGATAGGCGGGTGCCCAGCCGATGGCCGAGCCCACGTTGGCCAGCAGGAACCGCCCTGGCGGCATCCCCAGCATGCCCACCACGGCCGGGATCACCGGGCGCACCGGACCGATGAAGCGACCCAGCACCACGCTCTTGCCGCCGTGGCGCAGGAACAGCTCCTCGGCCCGATCCATGGCCTGGGGATAGCGTCGCACCAGCGGCAGGGTGCGCAGCTGATCACGGTAATGGCGGCCCAGCCAGTAACTGAGTGAATCACCGACGATGGCGCCGGCCATGGCCCATAGCAGCATGGGCAGGATCGCGATATTGCTGCCGCCCACCGCCGCGCCGGCGAGGAACATCAGCACGGCACCGGGGACGATCAGCCCGACCAGCGCCAGCGACTCAGTCAACGCAATCAGGCCAATGATCACCCCGGCCCAGCCGGGGTTGACCGAGAGCCACTCGAACAGTGGCTCAAGCGCTGATTCGAGACTGCTCACAGATCGGCGAACACCTGCTCAGCGGCATCCAGGGTATGCCGAAGCGCCGCCTCGTCATGGGCGGTGGAGACAAAGCCCGCCTCGAAGGCCGACGGGGCCAGATAGACACCCGCCTCGAGCATGCCGTGGAAAAAGCGCACGAAGCGATCGCCATCACAGGCGGCGACATCCTCGAAGCCCACCACCGAATCGCGGTCGGTGAAGAACAGGCCGAACATGGTGCCGGCCTGATGGGTCCTGAGCGCCACGCCGGCACGGGCGGCCCGGTCCCGCAGGCCCTCGAGCAGCCGGGCGGTCCAGGCCTCGGCCTCGGCATGCACACCCGGCCGGGCAAGCTCGGTGAGGGTGGTCAGGCCGCTGGCCATGGCCAGCGGATTGCCGGACAGCGTGCCCGCCTGATAGACCGGCCCGGTGGGCGCCAGCCAGTCCATGATCTCAGCGCGCCCGCCGAGGGCCGCCGTGGGCAGGCCGCCGCCGATGACCTTGCCCAGACAGGTCAGGTCCGGATGGATGCCGTACCAGGCCTGAGCACCCCCCAGCGAGGCGCGGAAGCCGCTCATCACCTCGTCAAAAACCAGCAGCGCGCCGGTGTCATCGCAGACATCCCGCAGCCCCTGCAGGAACTCGGGCAGCGCCGGCACACAGTTCATATTGCCGGACACCGGCTCGACCAGTATCGCGGCGAGGCTGTCGCCGTATTCGGCCACCAGCTGCCGGACGCTGTCGATGTCGTTGTAGGGGGCGGTCAGGGTGGTCTCGGTGACCGCCGCCGGAACCCCGGGCGATCCGGGAATCCCCAGCGTCAGCACCCCCGAACCGGCCTCCACCAGCAGCGCATCGACATGGCCGTGGTAGTTGCCGCGAAACTTCAGTACCCGGTCACGGCCGGTGTAGCCGCGGGCCAGGCGCACCGCGCTCATGCAGGCCTCGGTGCCGGAGTTGACCATGCGCAGGCGCTCCATGCCCGGCATGATCGCCTGGACCTTTCTGGCCAGCTCGGTTTCAAGCTCGGTGGGGGCGCCAAAACTGGTGCCATTGGCGGCGGTCTGCGCAATGGCATCCACCACCGCCGGGTGGGCATGACCAATGGCGAGGGGCCCATAGGAGAGCACGTAATCGACGTACTGCCGGCCATCGACGTCCTCGATCCATGCTCCCTGACCGCGGCGCATGAACACGGGGGTACCACCGACGGCCCGGAACGCGCGCACCGCCGAGTTCACGCCGCCGACCAGATACTGGTTCGCCTCCTCGAAAAGCGCTTCGGATCGATTCGTCATGAATTCTCCGCGTGTTGTTTGGGTGGGCTCAGGCCGCCGGGCCGAAGCCCCGGTCAATCAGGGTGGCGGTGGCGGCCTCGATGTCCGGCGCCGCCGATATCGCTTCGACCACGGCCACGGCGTCGGCCCCGGCCGCCGTCACCTCGGCGATGTTACCGGCGTTGATGCCGCCGATCCCCACCAGCGGGCGGTCCGTGAAGGCCCGCGCCTCGCGGAACACCGACAGCGGCGCCAGTGCCGACTCGGGCTTGGTCGGTGACGGGTAGAGACTGCCAAACGCCAGGTAATCGGCCCCGGCCTCAGCGGCCGCCCGGGCCCGGTCAAGATCGGCATAGCAGGACACGCCGATCAGGCGGTCCAGCCCCAGCGCCGCGCGGGCCGCCGCCACATCGCCATCGTCCCGGCCCAGATGAACGCCGTCCGCCGCCACCGCCCGGGCCAGCGCAATGTCGTCGTTGACGATGAAACAGGCACCGGCGGCCCGGCACTGGGCGACCAGTGCCGCCGCTTCGTGCCGCCGGCGCTCGGTGTCATCGGACTTGTCGCGGTACTGGACAATCCGGACACCGCCGCGCAGCGCGGCAGCCACCGCCGTCTCCACGGGCACGGGCGGCGGCCGACGGGCGTCAGTGACCATGTAGAGCCCGGTGATCGGACGGGTCATGATCAGATCTCGATCATCTCGAAATCGGACTTGCCGGCCCCGCACTCGGGACACACGAAGTCATCGGGGATGTCTTCCCAGCGGGTTCCGGGCTCGATGCCCTCATCCGGCAGACCGTCTTCCTCTTCGTAGATCCAGCCGCACACCACGCACATCCAAGAGCGGTATTCCATCGCACCCATCTCCAGTCATTTCTGAGTAGATCACCCAGCGTATCAAGCCATTGGGACACGGACCACGCCCGTGTCGATCCCGCCATCGGCGCGCAGATCCAGCCAGCGAAAGCCGGGCGCTGCGGGGACCGTCGTAAAGCGCGGCGCGCCCGCCAGGAACTGCGCCGCCGTGGCCGGCGTCGTCAGCATGCGCCGGTCGCGCCAGCGGCCATCGAATGCCGTGTGCACATGCCCGCAGATCACCCCGCGAACCCGCGGATCGGCCGCGATCCGCTCCAGCAGCGCCTCCGGCTCAGCCAGCCCGATGGCATCGAGCCACGGCGTTCCCACTGGCAGGGGCGGGTGGTGCAGCGCGATCAGGCACCACCGCGTGGCCAACCCGGCCAGTGCCGCGTCCAGCGCCGCCAGCTCATCGGCGCCCAGCCGGCCCGGGACCTCGCCCACCTGTAGCGAGTCGAGGCTGATCAGGGTCCAGTCCCCCACCGACAGGGTCCGACCGGCGTTGACGGCATCCCCGGCGAACACCGACTGCAGCGGCCCGCGGGCGTCGTGGTTGCCGGGCATCACCCGGGTGGGTCGGCCAAACGCCTCCAGGATTCCGCGCAGGCGCTCATAGGCCACGACGGCGCCGTCGTGGACCAGATCGCCGGTATGGACAACGGCTTCAGCGGACGCCAGCCACGGCTGCATGGCCGCGGTCACCGCCCGCAGCCGCGCCTCGGGGACCACGCCGGTATGCTCGGCGGCGGGGTCCGCGAACAGGTGGGTGTCGGTGATCTGCAAAAGCCGCGGGCCATTGGCCGGGGCCACCGTCATGTCCCGCCGTCCCCGTGCACCCACAGCTGACTGAACCAGAAGTAGCGCCCCTCGCCATCCGGCGCGGTGCAGTTGTAACGCGTCCGCCCCACCGGGATCGGGGCTTTTCCCTGCACCTCGAAGCGCCGATCGGCCTCGAGCCATTCCGGGGTCAGCCGCTCGCCGCGGTAGTAGCAGGCCAGCTGCCCGGCCCGCAGGTCCGGAGTCGGCGCCAGGGTCAGTGACAGCGCCGGCGCCGGGCGCGACCCGCGCACCGGATCCAGCGGCGCCTGCTCGATCACCGGCAGCGCCCGCGAGCGCACCTTGACCCGAAACCGGTCCATTGCGGCATAGCGCTCGTTGAACGAGTGCCGCGGCAGGGCCAGCGAGTTGGAATGGATACCGATGGCGCCCGACTGCTGGCCGAACGCCACAAACCCCAGTTCGGCCACTTCATCCATCAGCTCGAGACTGTACTCGCCATAGGGATAGGCCAGCAGCGGCGGCGACTGATGGACGGCATCGCCCAGCTCGTCGCGCAGGCTGGCCCGGGCGTCCAACAGATCGGTGCGCACGCGATCGCGCCAGCGTGGCCGGGTCTCGCCGTCACGCCGGTGGAACAGCGCGGCATGCGAGCGCGAGTGATTGGCGAAACGCACTCCCTGCGCCGCGAGTCCGCGCATCCGCTCCCAGCTCATGTGCCCCGCCTGACCGGCATTCACCGGCTCGGTGTTGACGAACACCGTGTACGGAAAGCCCCGGGCCTCGAGCATGGGATGGGCGGTTTCGCCAACACTGCGATAGCCATCATCAAAGGTGATGGCCACCGTGCGCGGCGGCAGCGGCCGATTGGCCTCCAGGGCCTCGACGACCCGGGCCAGCGGCACCACGTTGAACCCCTCGGTCTCGAGGTAGTCCAGATGCGCCCGGAACTGCGCCTCGGTGACGTTGGTGCTGGGGTGATCCGCGTTGCCGACGCGGTGATACATCAGCACCGAGGCCACGGTCTCGGGCGTGGGTGCCGGCGACTGTGCCGCCGCCGACCCCAGGCCACTGACCAGCATCAGCGCCAGCGCAAGGCACCGCAGCCGGCCCACCGGCCAGCGCCGGGCGGCGCGCTCAGAACTGCAGATTGAATCCGGCAAAGACGCCATCATCAAAGTCCCGGTCCGAGCCCCCGTCATCAAAGCTCAGTTCGATTTTGCGGTAGCCGAGATACACCGCCGCATCCTCGAGCACCTTGAACTCGCCCCGCACCGAGTACTCCTGATAGCCATCGATATCACTCACCGTCGTCGCCGAAGGGGCAAAGTAAACGCCGCCGGCCACTGCCGCCCGGTTGTAAATCGGCAGCGTCCAGCGGGCCTTCGCGCCCACCGCCAGCGCCGCGCCGGTGGCGTCGCGCGGGTCATCGCGGGCATAGGCAAGCTTGCCTCCCACGCCGACCAGCAGGGCGTCGCGGCCGGGCTCGGGCTGGTCGACCAGGTGCAGATTGGCCTCGGCAATGTCGCCATCGTCGTCGTGATGCAGCAGGGCGGCGCCGGCCTCGAGCCCCTCCGGCGGCAGCATCCGGGTATAGCCCAGCTGGGCGGCGTCGCTGCTGACATTGAAGTCGAGCGTATCGGCGGCCACCGGCAGGCTCAGGGCCACCCCGATCAGCACGCCCGGAATCCCTTTATGCATCATCATCGATCCTGTCCTTCCGCTTGAGAGCTCTGCCCTGAATGATACACCGAGATCCGCGCCTCGACAGGGGCCTGACATGGTCGCAGCCGCCCGGGAATGGGATAATGAATCCATGACGATGATCGAAACCCTCAGACAGCAGCTCGGCGACGCAGCCGTGATCGCGCCGGGCCCGGCGATGGCCGGCTATCTCGAAGAGCGCCGCGGGCTGTTCGCCCAGCGGCCGGCGCAGGCGGTGGTGCGCCCGGCGGACAGCCGCGGGGTCGCTACGTGCGTGCGCATCGCCGCTGAATACGGTGCCGGCATCGTGCCCCAGGGCGGCAACACCGGGCTCTGCGGCGGCGCCGCCACCACCCATCCCGACGGGCTGATCCTGTCACTCGAGCGGCTCGACCGCATCCGCGCCGTCGACGCCGACAACTTCACCCTGACCGCCGAGGCCGGCTGCACCCTGAGCGCTCTGCAGACCGCCGCCGCCGATGTCGGGCGGCTGTTTCCGCTCAGTTACGCCGCTGAAAACGACTGTCAGATCGGCGGTAATCTGGCCACCAACGCCGGCGGCATGAACGTGCTGCGCTATGGCAACGCCCGCGACCTGGCGCTGGGGCTGGAAGTGGTGCTGGCCGACGGCCGGATCTGGGATGGCCTGCGGACCCTGCGCAAGGACAACAGCGGCTATGACCTGAAGGATCTTTTCATTGGCGCCGAGGGGACGCTGGGGATCATCACCGCCGCCAGCCTCAAGCTGTTTCCCGCCGTGCGCGAGCGGGCCACGGCGATTGTCGGACTGGACAGCGCGACGGCCGCGGTCTCGCTGTTCGCCCGCCTGCGTGCGGCCAGTGGCGATACCATCACCAGCTGCGAGCTGATGGGGCGCGGACCACTGGGCCTCGCCCTCGAGCACGCCGCCGATTGCCACGAGCCACTGCCGGAACGGTTTCCCTGGTATCTGCTGGTGGAACTGACCAGCAGTGCCCCGGCGGCGGGGCTGGACACCCGCCTCGAGCAGGCCCTGCAGGCGGACGATGCCGGCGCGGGGGATTACCGCATCGCCCCGGATGCCGCCACGGCGGCGGATTTCTGGCGGCTGCGCAACAGCATCCCCGGCGCGCAGAAAGGCGCCGGGGCGAGCATCAAGAACGACGTCTCGGTGCCGGTGGCCGACATCCCCGCCTTCATCGAGGCCGCCAGCGCTGCGGTGACCGAGGCCTGCCCGGGGGTGCGCCCCTGCGCCTTCGGCCACATCGGTGACGGCAACATCCACTTCAACCTGACCCGGCCCGTGGCCACCAGCGACGAGGCGTTTCTGGCCCAGTGGGGGGCCCTGACCCGGCGCGTGCACGACATCGCCATGCAGTACCGCGGCTCGTTTGCCGCCGAGCACGGTGTGGGGCAACTCAAGCCCGGCGAGGTAGCGCGGCTGAAATCGCCGGTGGAGCAGGATCTGATGCGCCAGCTCAAGGCCGCCTTCGACCCCGCCGACCGCCTCAATCCCGGCAAGGTAGTGCCGCCGTCAGGGTGATTCAGCGCGAGGCGTCGCGCCGGCGCATCAGCCGCGCGGCATAGAAGCTGCCCACCGCGGGGGCGAAGGTGAGCGCGGTGGTCAGCCAGATCACCGCGTTGCCCGGGTCGAGCAGCAGACCGATGGTTGCCGGGCCGATCTTCATCCACAACGCCCCGATACCGATCACCACGATGTTCAGCGCGAGGGCCAGGAACACCCAGCCCAGGGTTCGCAGCAGGCGCGGCAGATCATTCATGACGGGGCATCCTCGAGTGCCGCGACCACCGGGTCGCCCAGCGTGATCCGCCCCGGCTCCACCACCCGCGCGATGATCCCGCCGTGCCCGCGCATGGCGTTATAGCCCCCGCTACCCAGTGACTGCTCCATGAACGAGCAGGGGTCACAGGTGCCGGTGCCCTCAAGGCACACGTCGCCCACCCGGAAGGACTCGCCGCGCAGGGCGTACAGATTGATGCCGCTGACCACCAGATTGCGGCGGGTGATGGCCGGATCAATGGCGGGGTGGCCGCTGAGCGCGGCGATCACCGGCAGATGCTCGGCCTGGATGAGCGTGACCGCGCGTTTGCCGCTGCGCCCTGCGTAGCGATCGCCCACCAGCCCGGTGGCGTCAACCGCCACCGATTCGGGCTTTTCCATGGGCGCATGCCGGGCCGGCCGCAGACCGATCCACTCGAGCCGTCCGGCACGGGGATACTGGCTCATGAGCGTGCGCAGTGTCGTCGTCATGCGCGGATCATACCCCGATTGGCGGCGCGCGGTGGAGAGCCGCCAGGTCGTTGGCCAGGGCGACGGTGGCCGCCGGCGGAATCGGGCCGATGGGCGCCAGATTGATGTCCAGTGCCGGCGCCGCCCGCCCATGGGCGCGTTGATGGGCGACGATCTGCGCCCAGGCGTGGCGTATCTGCTCGAGCGAGCGGGCCAGCACCTGCGCGTCATCGGCGGTCAGCCAGTCGTACAGGGCATCCGAGACCGTTACTCCCAGCCACAGCAGAAAGCGCAGATTGCGGGCGTTGCGGATGGGACAGAACGCCAGCAGGATCTCGGGCGGCAGCGCCGCGCGTGCGGCCAAGGTATCCAGCAGGGCCGTGAAGGCCTCGGGCTCATAGAGGATCTGGGTGGTGAAAAAGTCCGCGCCGGCCGCGGTCTTCGCAGCGATCCGCTCCGCCTCGTCATGCCGCGATGGAATGCAGATATTGCCGATGCGCAGCGACTCGACCCGGCTGCGCTCGCGCAGCAGGCCATTAGCCCGGGTCACGCCGGGGCCGGGGTAGCGCACCGAATGGCGCCCGCCGCCCACCAGCACGAACCGCCGGATGCCATAGGCCTCCCAAGTCTCATTGACCCAGTCCACCAGCGCCTGCTCGCTGGCATGGTGCACCACCACGTGATTGATCATCGACTCCACACCCAGACGCTCGTGCAGCACCCGCGCCAGATCCCGTGGCGCCATGCGCGGCGCGAACGGCTGCCGACGCTCGCCCTGATCGCTGCGCGACGGCTCCTCATGGATCTCGGGGATGTTCACGACATCGATGGGGCAGGCGGCCTGCACCCGGGCCACCTTCTCGACCACCGCCTCAATCGCGGCTTCACCCCGATGGAGTTCGGGCGGAACGGCCTCCAGCACGGTTTTCACGGATCACTTCCCTGGCTGATGCGATGAATGAACGGCCGAGCAGTCTCGGGCGCCCCCCGTCTGGCGTCAAGTCGCCGGCATTCGTCCGCCGCCCGGGGATGTTAATCTGCCCCCCGAACACACGAGGACACAATCATGAACCGAATCATACGCAGCCTGGTGCTGATCGGACTGGTCAGCCTCCTGGCCGCCTGCAGCCAGGGCACGCAGAACCTGCGCCTGTCGCCGCAACCGCCGGCCACCGAGCCGGTCACCGACAGTGATCGCGGGATCGCCCTGCAGGTGGTCGACAATCGCAGCCAGTCGGATCTGGGTATTCTCGAGAACCCCAACCGCAGCATCATCCGACTGGTGGCCGCCCAGGATCTCGCCTACACCGTGCAGCTGGCCGCCGCCGAGGGCCTGCGCGGCTACGGCTTCCGCCCCACGCTGTGGGATGGTGCGGGTGAGCCGCGTCTGGAGATCGGCATCGAAACGTTGAGCCATGATGTGGCCGTCGGCGTGCCCTATGAGCTGACCACCCGCATCACGCTGGACGCGGTGGCCGTCGCCGGGGGCGAGCGCTTCACCAGTCAGGCGCAGACCACCCGGACCCGGCAGCGCGTCCTGCCGCCCAACGCCAAGGCCAATGCCGAGGCCGTTGATGCCGCCATCACCGAGGCCCTCGACCGGCTGCTGAATGCCGAACTGGCCGCGTTCCTCGCAGACCGTGAATAGCCGGGCGTCAACGGAGCTGTCTGACGAGCGCGCGGCGGGGCTGCCGACACCGCGCGCCGACTGGGCGCTGTTCCTCGACTTTGACGGGACACTGGTGGAGATCGCCGAGCACCCTGAGGCGGTCCATGTCCCGGCGCAGCTCATCGGACTGCTCGATGCCCTGGTGCAGAGCCTCGACGGCGCGGTGGCCATCGTCTCGGGACGGCCCCTGGAAGGACTCGATGCGCTGCTGGGCGGGGCACTGCCGGCGGTGGCCGGGCTGCATGGCCTCGAGCGCCGCAGCCTCGGCGGCCAAATCCATCGCCCCGCCGATCGACGCGCCGAACTGGACGGCCTGCGCCAGGCGCTGGAGGCCTTCGCCGGCGAGCATCCCGGGGCCCACGTCGAGGACAAGGGCAACGCCATCGCCCTGCATTATCGCCGCGATCCCGCCCTCGAGCGCCCCGCCCGGGCGCTGGTCGAGCATCACTGCGAGTCCCTGGGAGAGTCATTCCGGCTGCAATCCGGCAAGCAGGTACTCGAGGTGGGCCCGGCCGGGCATGACAAGGGCACCGTCATCGAGGCCTTCATGGCCGAGCCGCCCTTCCACGGCCGGATACCGGTCTGCCTGGGGGATGACGTGACCGACGAGGACGCCTTTGCCGCCGTCAACCGCCTTGGCGGCCACTCGATCCGCATCGGCACCGACCGACCCACCGCGGCCAGCCATGCGCTGGCATCCGTCAACGAGGCTTATCAATGGCTCAACCGGCTGCCCCGACACCTTCGCCCGATTCAATAGATCTTGAACTGGGCATGATCGGCAACGGCCAGATCAATGGCCTGATCGATCCCCTCGGCCGCCTCGTCTGGGCGTGCCTGCCCCGCTTTGATGCCGAGCCCGCCTTCTCGCGGCTCGTCGACTCACAGGACCGCGGCCACTTCAGCATCGAGCTCTGCGACCAGTGCGCGGTCCGTCAGTCCTACCATCCCAACACCGCGGTCCTGTCCACCGAGCTGACCGACCGTTACGGCGCCATCCTGCGCATCATCGACTTCTGCCCGCGGTTCCGGCAGTACGACCGCACCTATCGGCCGGTCATGATCATCCGCCGCGTCGAAGTCGTGCGCGGTCATCCGGTGATCCGCACCCGGCTGCGCCCGGTGAGCGGCTGGGATGCCAGCGCGCCGTCCACCACGCGCGGCAGCAATCACGTCCGCTTTCTGCGCCACGACCAGGTCCTGCGCGTCACCACCGACGCGCCGCTGACCCATGTCCTCGACGAGACGCCGTTCGTGGTCGACGCCACCATGACCTTCATCCTAGGCCCCGATGAAAGCGTCAAGGAATCGGTGGAGGCCATGGGCCGCCGGTTTCTGGAGCAGACCGAGATGTACTGGCGCGACTGGACGCGCTCGCTGGCCATTCCCTTCGACTGGCAGCAGGCGGTGATCCGCGCCGCCATCACCCTCAAGCTCTCGGCCTACGAGGACACCGGCGCGGTGATCGCCGCCGCCACCACCTCGATCCCCGAGGCGGCGGACAGTGGCCGCAACTGGGACTACCGGTACTGCTGGCTGCGGGATGCCTACTTCACCGTGCATGCGCTCAACCGCCTGGGCGCGACACGCACCATGGAAGGGTTCCTGCGCTACATCATCAACCTGGTGGCCGCCAGCGGCGATCACCGTCTGCAGCCGCTCTATGGCATCGGCGGCGAGCGCCGCATCGAGGAGACCACCGCCGACGCACTGGGCGGCTATCGCGGCATGGGGCCGGTGCGCGTGGGCAACGCCGCCTACTACCAGGTCCAGCATGATGTCTACGGCACGGTCATCCTCGCCGCCACCCAGGCGTTTTTCGACGCCCGCCTCGAGCGGCCCGGCGATCAGGCGCTCTACCAGCGCCTCTGCGCCCTCGGTGAAGAGGCCATCCGCCACCACGACCAGCCCGACGCCGGCATCTGGGAATACCGCGGCCGGGCCCGCGTGCACACCTACTCGGCAATGATGTGCTGGGCGGCCTGTGACCGGCTGCGCCGCATCGCCGAGCAGCTCGGGCTGGATGCCGACGCCGGCTACTGGTCGGGCCAGGCCGCCACCATCCATGCCACCGTCTGCCGCGAGGCGTGGAGCGATACCCACAATGCCTTTGTCGAGAGCTTCGGCGGTGACAGCCTTGATGCCAGCCTGCTGCTCATGCACGAGCTGGGCTTTCTGGCCGCCGATGATCCGCGCTTCATCGGCACCGTCGAGGCCATCGAGGCCCACCTGCGCCGGGGCGACCATCTGTTCCGCTATGCCGCCGCTGATGATTTCGGTCGGCCCGAGAACGCCTTCAACATCTGCACCTTCTGGTTCATTGACGCCCTCCAGGCCATCGGCCGCCATGACGAGGCGCGACGGCTGTTCGAGAACATGCTCGGCCACCGCACCCGGCTGGGCCTGCTCTCCGAGGATCTCGACGCCAACCACGGCGAACTCTGGGGCAATTTCCCGCAGACCTACAGTATGGTGGGGCTGATCAACTCGGCCATGCACCTGAGCCGCAGCTGGGAGGAAAGCCTTTGAGTCGACTGGTCGTTGTCTCCAACCGCGTTCCCCTGCCACAGCCCGGCCAGCCCCAGGCCGGCGGACTGGCCGTGGCCCTGTCCGATGCGCTGTCGCGACGCGGCGGCCTGTGGTTCGGCTGGTCGGGCGAGGTCAGCGAACAGCCCGACTCCCGCCCGTCGATCCGCCATCACGAGGGCATCGATTACGCGACCCTGTCGCTGAGCCGCGAGGACTATGACGACTTCTACCTGGGCTATTCCAATGCGGTGATCTGGCCGGTGTTCCACTTCAACCTGGGGGCCATGGACTATCAGCGGCGCTATTCCCACGCCTACACCCGGGTCAACGCCCGCTTCGCCGACTGCCTGGCCCCGCTCATCGAGCCCGACGACACCCTCTGGATCCACGACTACCACCTCATGCCGCTGGCCCGCGAGCTGCGCGAACGCGGCCTGCGCAACCGCATCGGGTTTTTCCTCCACATCCCCTTCCCCGACTATGACGTGCTGCGGGCCATGCCGGGCCACCGGGCCCTGCTGGAGGATCTGTGCCGGTTCGACCTGCTGGGTTTTCAGACCGCCAACGACCGGCATGCCTTCGAGGAATCCGCCACCCGGGCCATCGGGGCGCTGGTGCGGGCCTCCGGGCAGCTGCGCCACCGCAACCGCGACCTGCGCACCGGCGTCTATCCGGTGGGCGTCGACGTGGCGGCCCTCGCCGACCTGTCCGCGCAGACCCTGACCACACCCGCCGTCCAGCGGCTGCTCGACGGGCTTGGCGAGCGCGACCTGATGATCGGCGTCGACCGCCTCGACTACTCCAAGGGCCTCGAGCAGCGCTTCCGCGCGTTCGAGGCGCTGTTCGATGACTACCCCCACCGCCGCGGGCATACCGTGCTCATGCAGATCGCCAGCCCCTCGCGCGGGGACATCGCCGAGTACGCCGATCTGCGCCAGCGCCTGGAGGGGCTGAGCGGACACATCAACGGCGTCTATGGCGATCTCGACTGGGCGCCGCTGCACTACCTCAACCGCACCTTCGAGCGGGGCGCCATCATGGGGCTCTACCGCGCGGCGCGAGTGGGGGTGGTCACCCCGCTGCGCGACGGCATGAACCTGGTCGCCAAGGAGTTCATCGCCAGTCAGGATCCGGACAACCCCGGGGTGCTGGTGCTCTCGGACCTGGCCGGATCGGCCGCCGAGCTGAGCGACGCGATCCGCGTCAATCCCTACGACACCGATGCCATCGCCGCCGGGCTCAACCGGGCCCTGGCGATGCCGCGACCCGAACGCCGGCGGCGCCACGAACGCATGATGGCGGTGCTCCATCACAACGACATCGGCGCCTGGGAACGGCGCTTTCTCGATGACCTCGGCGGCGGCCACGACTGACCCGGGCGCCCCCGCTGTGGCGCGCATCATCATGCATGTCGACATGGATGCGTTCTTCGCCTCGGTGGAACTCAAGCGCCGCCCCAGCCTCCGGGGCCAGCCGGTCATTGTCGGCGGGCGCGGCGACCCGGCCCGGCGCGGCGTGGTCTCCACCGCCACCTATGAGGCACGGGTGTTCGGCATCCACTCGGGCATGGCGCTGCGCACGGCGGCGCGGCTGTGCCCCGATGCGGTCTTTCTGCCGGTGGACTTTCCCGCCTACCACGAGGCCTCGGCGCGGGTCTTCGAATGCCTGGCCGCAGTCAGTGAACGCCTGCAGCCAGTGGGGCTGGACGAGGCCTACATGGACATCAGCCATCGCAGCGATGACCCGCTCGGCATCGGCCGGAGGCTGAAGGATGACATCCATACCGCCACCGACCTGGTGGCCTCCGTGGGGATCGGCCCCAACCGACTACTCGCAAAGATCGCCTCGGACCTGGAAAAGCCCGACGGACTGACCCGGCTGCGTCGCGCTGACGTGCCCGAGCGGGTCTGGCCACTGCCGGTGCGGACCCTGCATGGTGTCGGCCCGCGCACCGCCGAGCGGTTGGCCGGTCTGGGTGTGGAGACGGTCGGTGATCTGGCCCGGATGGGCCGGGATGGGCTGTCCACCGAGTTCAGTCCGCGGCATGCGCAGTCACTGAGCGACTCGGCCCATGGCATTGACGAGCGCCCCGTGCAGACTGAGCGCGTCCGCAAGTCCATCGGCCGCGAGCGCACCTTCCAGCAGGACTGCCGCAGCAGCGGGCGGCTCGATCATGAAGCGCGGCTGATGCTCGATGAGGTGCGGGGACGGCTGACCGCCCGCCAGCTGGGTGCCCGGACAGTGACGGTCAAGCTGCGTTACCGCGACTTCACCACCCATACCCGGTCCCAGAGCCTGGCCAGCGCCACCGATGATCATGAGGCACTGGCGGCGCTGGTCCGCCAGTGCCTGTTCGCGCACCGGCTGCATCGCGCGGTGCGCCTGCTGGGCGTCCAGCTCTCGGGGCTGACGCCGCTCTAGAGCCCCAGGTCGTCGCGCACGATGGTCACGGCACCGGTGCCATCGACGTTGGTCACGCCCTCAAGCCAGCGGTTGAGCAGGTCCGGATTATCCATGATCAGTTTCTGGCCCGCCTCCATGGGGGACATTTCCTCGTTGATCACATAACCGCCCGCCTGGCTCTGCTCTTCGACCGTGTAGGCGTACTGCTCAAGGAGCCGGCCGACGTTGCTGCAGCGCTCGCTGTAGCCGGCGGTGGCGATGGTGTAGACCGTGGCGCCGCCCTGGTTGGGGCCGAAGTAATCGGCACCGCCGGTCAGGTAGCGCATGTCGATGTTGATGTTCATCGGATGCGGCGCCCAGCCCAGGAACGCCACCCACTCATCGCGGGGCACCGAGCGCTGCACCTGGGTGAGCATGCCCGCCTCGGAGGACTCCATGAGCTCCCAGTCGCCCAGTCCGAAGGCATCGTCGTCGATCATCGCCTGGATGGCGGCATTACCGTCGTTGCCGGCCTCGATGCCGTAGATGCGCCCCTCGAAGCGGTCCTGATAGTCATTCAGATCGGCGAAATCGCGGACGCCGGCCTCCCAGACATAGTCCGGGACCGCCAGGGTGTACTTGGCACCCTCGAGGTTGGCGCTGATCTGCTCGATCTCACCATCGTCGAGATAGGGCCGGATCATGCTCTCCTGGGTGGGCAGCCAGAGGCCCAGAAAGGCATCACGCTGGCCGTCGGCCACCGACTGGAAGGCGATCGGCACCGAGGCCGTGGTCAGCTCCACCTCGTAGCCCAGCGTCTCGAGCAGGTATTCCATGACCTCGGACTTGATGGTCACACCGGTCCAGTTGACGTTGGCAAGGCCCACTGACTGGCAGCTCTCCGGCTCGTTGGCGCTGGCGTTCATGGCGGACAGTGACACCAGAGCGGCACCGGCGACCGTCGCGATCATTCGGGTTTTCATAGGTTCTCCAGATTTACCGACTCGTTTTGAGTGGGCTAAGCACACCACAGTATTGATTGAGTGGTCAATCAATGACGATTAGACTGGCGGGCATTCGATCGGGAGGCGTTGGCATGGCGCGGAAAGGAATGGAAACGGTGCGGCGCCGGCAATTGATCCAGGCGACCCTCCAGGTCATCCATGACCAGGGGCTGCAGGCCACGACACTGGGCCGGGTCGGCCAGCAGGCCGGCATCTCCCCGGGTCTGGTCGCCCACTACTTCGGTGACAAGCGGCATCTGCTGGCGTCGACCTACCTGTCGCTGGTGCGCTCGCTGGAGCAGGAATACCGCGCGGCACGGGCGGGAACGGCGGCCGGGCTGCCGCGGGTGCGGGCCATCATCGACGCCAACTTCGCCGCCAGCCAGTCCGATGCCGTTACCGTCAGCTGCTGGCTGTCGTTCTGGGCGCAGGTCAACCACGTGCCCTCCATCGCCCGCATCCAGCGGGTGGTGACGCGCCGCCTCGAGAGCAATCTCACCCATGCGCTGGCGGCCTTTCTGCCGCGCGTCGAGGCGGTGCGGCTCGCCGAAGGCCTGGGCGTGATGATCGACGGCCTGTGGCTGCGCGCCAGTCTGCGCACCGGCGGCCTGGATGTGGCCGCGGCCCGCGCCCTGGCCCATCGCTACCTCGACTCCGAACTCCATGCACTGACCGGAGGCCCGCATGTCCAGACCGCCTGAGCGCCTGCTGTGGATCGACAACACCTGGGTCGACGCCCGGCAGGGACGACGCTTCACCACCACCAACCCGGCCACCGGCGAGCCCCTCGCCGAGGTGGCCGAAGCCGATGCCAGTGACGTCGACGCCGCCGTGCGCAGCGCCCGGGCCGCCCAGGCCGACTGGGCGGCGAGGCCCGGTGTCGAGCGGGGTCGCATCCTGGCGGCCGCCGCGGCAGCGGTGCGCGCACACCGCGATGAGCTCGCCCGGCTTGAATGCCTGGATGGTGGCAAGCCCATCGCCGAAACCCCCGAGGCCGATGTCGATTCCGCGGCCGACTGCCTGGAATACTTCGCCGGTCAGGCCGGCAGCCTGCAGGGCGAGTACCAGGACGTGGCAGGCGGGTTCTTCTACACCCGCCCCGAGCCCCTCGGGATCTGCGGCGGCATCGGTGCCTGGAACTACCCACTCCAGATCGCCGCCTGGAAAAGCGCACCGGCGCTTGCCGCCGGTAACGCCATGGTTTTCAAGCCCGCCGAGCTGACGCCGCTGTCGGCCCTGCGGTTCGCCGAGATCCTGGCCGAGGCGGGTCTGCCGGCGGGACTTTTCAATGTGGTCCAGGGCGCCGCGGAAACCGGTCAGGCCCTGACCCGCCATCCCGGCATCGACAAGATCTCGCTCACCGGCGAAGTGGCCACCGGCAAGGCGGTGATGCGCGACGCCGCCGACACCCTCAAGGCGGTCACCATGGAGCTCGGTGGCAAGTCGCCGCTCATCGTATTCGACGATGCCTCGCTGGATGATGCCGTCTCGGGCGCGCTGCTCGGCAACTTCTACACCCAGGGCGAGATCTGCACCAACGGCACGCGGGTGTATGTCCACGAGGCGGTGATCGAGGCGTTCATCGACCGGGTCCTGACCCGCACCCGGGGGCTGACCATCGGTGATCCGGCCGATCCGGACACCGACATCGGCGCGCTGATATCACCCGCCCACCGCGATCATGTCCTCGAGTACATCCGGCGCGGCGAGGCGGAGGGCGCACAGCGCCTGATCGGGGGTGAAGCGGTGACGGTCGCCGGCTGCCCAGGGGGCGCCTTCGTCTCGCCGGCGGTGTTCCGGGTGGAGAATGACGACTGCGTCATCGCCCGCGAGGAGATCTTCGGCCCGGTCATGACCATCCTGCCGTTCCGCGACGAGGCCGAGGTCATCCGGCGTGCCAACGACACGCCCTACGGCCTGGCCGGCGGGGTGTTCACCCGCGATCTGTCCCGCGGCCACCGGGTGGCGGCGGCCCTGCAGGCGGGGGTCATCTGGATCAATCACTACAACCTGACCCCCATCGAGATGCCGTTCGGCGGCATGCGCCAGTCAGGGATCGGCCGCGAGAACAGCCGCCGCGCCCTTGACCACTACACCCAGCTGAAAAGCGTGTTCGTCGCCAGCACCGGCGTCGACGCCCCCTACTGACGGATCGCGTATGCACACGGAAACCTTCGACTACGTCATCATCGGCGCCGGATCGGCCGGCGCCGTGCTCGCCCACCGGCTGACCGAGGATCCGGACTGCCGGGTGCTGCTGCTGGAAGCCGGGCCCATGGATTACAGCCTCTGGATCCACATGCCCTCGGCCTTCGACAAGCCCATGGGCAGCCGGCGCTACAACTGGGGCTACGCCACCGAGCCCGAACCGGCCATGGACAACCGGCGCATGGACTGCCCGCGCGGCCACGTGCTGGGCGGGTCCTCCTCGATCAACGGCATGGCCTATGTGCGCGGCAATGCCCTCGATTACGAGGGCTGGGCGGATGACTTCGGCCTCGATCAGTGGCGCTACTCAAAAGTGCTGCCGTACTTCCGCCGCGCCGAGGACTTTGATCAGGGCGCCAATAACTACCACGGCAGCGGCGGCCCCCTGCATGTGACCACCGGGGCGATGCGCAATCCGCTCTATCGGGCCTTCGTCGACGCCGGTGTGGCGGCGGGCTACCCCGAGACCGACGACATGAACGGCTATCAGCAGGAGGGCTTCGGGCCCATGTTCATGACCACGCGCAACGGGGTGCGCTGGTCCACCGCCAATGCCTACCTGCGCCCGATCATGCGCCGGCCCAATCTGACCCTGCGCACCGGGGCACTCACCGAGACCCTGCAGTTCGATGCCGACCAGGTCATTGGCGTGCGCTACCGCTATCGGCGCGAGACCCGTGAGGCACGGGTCGACCGCGAGGTGCTGCTGTGCGCCGGCGCCATCAACTCGCCGCAGATCCTGATGCGCTCGGGCATCGGTCCCGCGGCGACACTGCAGGGCCACGGCATCGACGTCCAGCAGGATCTGCCCGGCGTCGGCGAAAACCTCCAGGACCACCTCGAGGTCTACGTGCAGTACGCCTGCCGCGAGCCGATCACCCTGTTCAGCGCCCTCAAGCCCTGGAACCAGGCGCGCATCGGCATCCAGTGGCTGACCACCCGCGGCGGGCTGGGCGCCACCAACCACTTCGAGTCGGGCGGGTTCATCCGCAGCGAGGCGGGCGTGCCCTATCCCAACCTGCAGTATCACTTCATGCCCATCGCGCTCAGCTACGATGGCAGCGTGTCGGCCGACTGCCACGGCTTTCAGGCCCATGTCGGGCCCATGCGCCCCGAGAGCCGCGGCCGCGTCACCCTGTCGGGGGCGGATCCCGAGGCGGCCCCGCGGATCGTATTCAACTACATGGCCAGCGAACGCGACCGGCGGGAGATGCGCGCCGCCGTGCGCCTGACCCGCGAGGTCATCGAGCAGTCCCCCATGGACCGGTTCCGCGAGCGCCCCCTGTCCCCCGGGCCCGAGGTGCAGAGTGACGCCGAGATCGACGCCTGGGTGCGGGCCAACGGCGAGAGCGCCTATCACCCCAGCGGCACCTGCCGGATGGGGACGGCCGGCGATCCGCAGGCGGTGGTCGATGGCGACGGCCGGGTGCACGGCGTCGCGGGCCTGCGGGTGATCGATGCCTCGATCATGCCGCGCATCGCCAGCGGCAACCTCAATGCCCCCACCATCATGATCGCCGAAAAACTCGCCGACCGGCTGCGTGGCCGGGCAACCCTCGACGAGCCGCAGCCCTGGTATCAGGCGGCCGACTGGCAGACGCGGCAACGCTGATACGGATCGTCTTCTGCGTTACAATGCTGCTATGCAACATAGTTCCAGCAGGAGTTCCGGCCGATGACAGTCCGCAACCTCGATTACCTTTTCAAGCCGCGCTCAATCGCCATCGTCGGCGCCAGTCGGCGGCCCGGATCGGTCGGCGCGGTACTGGCCCGCAACCTGTTCAACGGCGGCTTCGACGGCCCGATCATGCCGGTCAACCCCAAGCACCAGTCCATCGAGGGGGTACTGAGCTACAAGTCCATTGATGAGCTGCCGGTCACCCCGGATCTGGCGGTGGTCTGCACCCCGCCCAAGACCGTGCCCGAAGTGGTCCGCCAGCTGGCCGAACGCGGCACCCGCGGCGTGGTGGTCATCACCGCCGGCTTCGGCGAGGGCGACGATGACGAGGGCATGGAACTGCGGCAGCAGGCGCTGGATGCCGCGCGCCCGCATCTGACCCGCATCATCGGCCCCAACTGCCTGGGCATTCTGGTCCCCGGGTTCGGCCTCAATGCCAGCTTCGCCCATCTGGCGCCCCCCGAGGGCCGCATCGCCTTCGTCACCCAGTCCGGCGCCATCGTCACGTCGGTGCTCGATTGGGCCGAGCGTCGCGGGATCGGGTTTTCGCACATGATCTCGCTGGGCGACATGGCCGACGTCGACTTCGGCGATACCATCGACTATCTCGCCAACGATCCCAACACCAAGGCCATCCTGCTCTATGCCGAGGCGATCACCGACGCCCGCAAGTTCATGTCGGCCGCCCGGGCGGCGGCGCGCATGAAGCCGGTGATCGTGGTCAAGTCGGGGCGGCATGCGGCCAGCGCCCAGGCGGCGGCGTCGCATACCGGCGCCCTCGCCGGCTCGGACAAGGTCTATGACGCGGCCTTCCGGCGCGCCGGCATGCTGCGGGTGGACACCCTCGGCGAGCTGTTCGCCGCCGTCGAGACCCTCGCCACCACCGGCACACCCAACGGCGACCGGCTGGCGATCCTGACCAACGGCGGGGGCATCGGCGTGCTGGCCACCGATGCGCTGATCGGCCACGAAGGCAAGCTCGCCACCCTGCCGGATCACACGGTGCAGGCCCTCAACGAGGTGCTGCCACCCACCTGGTCCCACGGCAACCCGGTGGACATCATCGGTGACGCCCCGGGCAAACGCTACGCCGACTCCCTGGCGGTGCTGGCGGACAGCGACGCCGCCGACGCCATTCTGGTCCTCAACTGCCCCACGGCGGTGTCCGACAGCATGGATGCCGCCGAGGCGGTGATTGCCGAGCAGAGCCGCCAGCAGTCGCAGCCCGGGCGTCGCGACAGACAGCCCAAGCTACTGACCTGCTGGGTCGGCGAGCATACGGCGCAGAACGCGCGCCGGCGTTTTTCCGAGGCCGACATCCCCAGCTACACAACGCCGGAAGGCGCCGTGCGGGCGTTCATGCACATGGTGGCCTACCGCCGCAACCAGGAGCAGCTGCTCGAGACGCCACCGTCGGTGCCGGAGCTGTTCACGCCGGATTACGAGACGGCCAACCGGCTGGTGGAACAGGCCGCCGCCGAGAACCGCGAGATCCTCAGTGAACCCGAGGCCAAGCAGCTGCTGGCCGCGTTTGGCGTCGAGGTGGTCGCCACGGAGGTCGCCGAGTCACCGGAGGCGGCGGCGGATGCCGCTGAGCGGCTGGGTTATCCGGCCGCCATCAAGATCCTCTCGAAGGACATCACCCACAAAAGCGATGTCGGTGGTGTCGCCCTCGATCTTGAGGATCACGACGCGGTCTATCGCGCCGCCGAGGCCATGCGCCGCCGCGTGGCGGAGACCTATCCAGACGCCGACCTGCAGGGTTTCAGCGTCCAGCCCATGGTCAAGCGGGCCGGGGCGTGGGAGCTGATCGCCGGGTTTACCGAGGACGCGCAGTTCGGCCCGGTGGTGCTGTTCGGTCAGGGTGGCACGGCGGTCGAGGTCATCAAGGACCAGTCGCTGGCGCTGCCGCCGCTCAACATGAAACTCGCCAACGACATGATCGAGCGCACTCGGGTCTACGACCAGCTACAGGGCTATCGCGACCGCCGGCCGGCGGATCTCGATGCCATCGCCCTCACCCTGACGCGCATCGCCCAGATCGCCGCCGACATCTCGCGGGTCAAGGAGCTGGACATCAACCCGCTGCTGGCCTCGGCGGACGGGGTGGTGGCCCTGGACGCCCGGGTGCGCATCGGCGAGAACGGCACCGGCACGCGGCGCCTGGCGATCCGGCCCTATCCGCGCCAGCTCGAGAAGACCGTGGTGGCCGACGACGGCGCCGAGTACCTGCTGCGGCCCATCGTCCCCGAGGACGAGCCGGCCCTGCACCGAGCGTTCGCCCATCTGACGCCCGAGCAGATCCGGCTGCGCTTCTTTGCCCCCATGAAGCAGATGAGCCACATGGCCGCGGCGCGGTTCACGCAGATCGACTACAACCGCGAAATGGCGCTCATCATCACCGATGCCGACAAGGTGCCGGGCGAGGCCGAGATGTACGGCGCGGTGCACATCCATGCCGATCCGGACGATGAAAAGGCCGAGTACTCGATCATCGTGCGCCACGACCTGACCCGGCAGGGGCTGGGCCGGCTGCTCATGGAGCATGTCATCGACTACGCCCGGGACCGCGGCATCGGCGAGATCGGGGGTGATGTGCTGCGCGAGAACCAGCCCATGCTGGCGCTCTGCAGCCAGCTCGGCTTTGAGCAGCACACCGATGCCGAAGACCGCGACATCGTCCGGGTCTCGCTGCCGCTATGACCGGTACTTCATGATCTCCATGAGCTCATCCACGATCACGTCGGCATCGCCCCGTTCGCGGGCGCTGGTGACGTGGTGGTGGAGGTGGCTGCGCAGGACCGTGTCACCCACCTTCTCCAGCGCGCCGTCCACCGCCTTCAGCTGGCGCAGGACGTCCACGCAGTAGACATCCTCGCGCTCGAGCATGCGGACGATGCCCTCAATATGCCCGCGGATCGAGGCCAGCCGCTGGCGGGCGGTCTCGCGGACCGCCGGGTCAAGGGCGAGATGACAGTGCTCGACGGAATCACTCATGGGGTAGCCTCCGTGGGTGCCGACGCCGGGCGGAACCGGCGCAGGCGCAGTGAATTGGTGAGCACGAACAGGCTCGACAGGCTCATGGCCGCCGCCGCGGCCATCGGGTTCAACAGCCAGCCGGTGAACGGGAACAACAGTCCCGCCGCCACCGGGATCAACAGGACGTTGTAGCCATAGGCCCAGACAAAGTTGCCCTTCATAGTGCGATGCGTGCGACGGGCCAGCGCCACGGCATTGAGCAGGCCGTTGAGGTCGGCCCGCATCAACACCGCGTCGCCGGCCTCGATGGCCACATCGGTGCCGGTGCCGATGGCGATGCCCACGTCCGCGCGGGCAAGCGCCGGGGCGTCATTGATGCCATCGCCGACGAACGCCACCCGGCGGCCCTCGCCCTGCAGGCGCTGCACCTCGCGGGCCTTGGCGTCGGGCAGCACGCCGGCCATGACCTCATCGATCCCCAGCCGATCGGCCAGGGCATGGGCGGTGGCCGCCTGGTCACCGGTGACCATCGCCACCCGCAGGCCCTGGGCGCGCAGCGCGGCAATGACCGCCGCGCTCTCGGGACGCGGCGGATCGGCGATGGCGACCACCCCCAGCAGCTGACCGTCCACGGCGGCATAGACAGGAGTCTTCGCCGCCTGCATCAGCGCCTCGACCTCGGTCTGCACGGCCGTCGTGTCAACGCCCAGCCATTCCATGTAGTGCGCCGCGCCGATGTGCACATAGCGGTCATCCACCCGGGCATGCACCCCGTAGCCGCTCACCGCCTCGAACCCGGTGGCAGTAGGCCAGGCAAGGCCGCGTTCGCGCGCGGCGGCCACCACCGCGTCGGCCAGCGGATGCTCACTGTGGGATTCCACTGCCGCCATGAGGGTCAGCACATCATCGTCGCTGCCGGTGGCGCCGATCTGATCGGTCACCTGCGGGCGGCCGAGGGTCAGCGTGCCGGTCTTGTCGAGGACCACGGTATCGGTGCGGGCCAGCGATTCCAGCGCGGCCCCGCGCCGCAGCAGCAGACCGTTCTCGGCCCCCTTGCCGGTGGCCACCATGACCGCGGTGGGGGTGGCGAGCCCCATGGCACAGGGACAGGCAATGAGCAGGACGCTGACCGTGGCCACGAAGGCATAGGAGAGCACCGGCTCAGGGCCCACGGTCAGCCAGATGGCGGCGGTCAACAGCGCCACCACCAGCACCACGGGGACGAACACCCCGGCGATCCGGTCGGCCATCTGCTGGATCGGCGGTTTTTCGGCCTGGGCTTTCTCGACCATGCCGATGATCTGCGCCAGCACCGTATCGGCCCCCACCTCGGTGACGGTGGCGGTCAGCGATCCCTGGCCATTGACGGTACCGGCCACCAGGCGATCACCCTCGGCTTTGGCCACCGGCACCGGCTCGCCACTGATCATCGACTCGTCGACACGTGACTGACCCTCGCTGACCCGGGCGTCCACGGGAATGCGCTCGCCGGGCCGGATCATGACCGTTTCGCCACGGGCCACGGCATGGATGTCCACTTCGGTGGGACCCTCATTACGCACCACCCGGGCGGTACGTGCCTGCATGCCCAGCAGGCGCTTGATGGCCATCGAGGTCCGGCCACGGGCGATCTGCTCAAGGTAGCGCCCCACCAGGATCAGGGTGATGATCACGCCGGCCGCCTCGAAATAGCTGCCCGCGGTCCCCGGCGGGAACATCCCCGGCACCAGCAGGGCGAGCAGCGAGTAGCCATAGGCCGCGCCGGCGCCGATCATGACCAGACTGCTCATTGCCGGCGCTCGGTGGCGCATCTCGGTCAGCCCCTTGCGGAAAAAGTCCCGGCCGGCCCAGAAGACGATGGGCGTCGCCAGCAGCCATTCCACCGCAATCCAGGCGCGCTCGGGCAGCCACTGGGCAAACCACTCGGCGCCCCCGGGGATGTGCCGGCCCATGGCGATGGCCACCAGCGGCACGGCGAAGGCGGCGGCGGTCAGTACACGCCGGCGCAGCACGGCCTGCTCGCGTGCCGCCGCATCCTGGCCCGGCGCCTCATCGCCGGCGTCACCACGCCGCTCGGCCCCATAGCCGGCGGCCTCCACCGCCTTGATCAGGTCAGCGCTGTCGAGACTGCCGGCGATCACCTCGACATCCGCTGTGCCCATGCCGAGGTTAACGCTGGCGTTCAACACCCCCGGCAGGGCATTGAGGGCGTTTTCGACCGTGCGCACGCAACCGCCGCAGGTCAGGCCACTCAGTGCGAGTTGAATGGACTCGTGCCGGGCGGGATAGCCGGCGTCATCAAGCTGACTGTCCACCCGGTTCAATCCCTCGGCGGGGTCATGACCGGCGTCAAAGGCCACATGGGCCCGGGCGGTGGACAGATTGACACTGGCTGTCTCAACACCCGGGACACGGCGGATCGCCTGCTCGGCGCGATTGACGCAGCTGCCACAGTTCAGGCCGGTGACCTCAAGGTCGAAGGTGTCTGCGGGCATGAAAGCCTCGATCGTTACGAAGTAATGGCCTTACCTTACCCCTCCCCCCGGGGGGCCGGTCAAACGCAGCGATCACGATGGCACGGCACAAAAAAAAGGGGGCCCGAAGGCCCCCTTTGGTTCATCCAGGCAATGATTGCGCTGGATTACATGCTCTCACGCCAATCGGCAACGAGCTCGTCGTAGGGCACGGTCTCGCCCTGCGGCTTCTCGTTTTCCAGCGGAGGCTTCGGCGCGCCGGGCTGGTCGAACCAGTACTCGGCACTCCGCTCCTCGTTCAGGCGTGGTCCGCAGACTTCCTGCACACCGGCCCGCTCGAGGCGCTCCATGACGCGATCCTGCTCAGCCGCCAGGTTATCCATGGCGCCCTGCGGAGTCTCTTCACCGGTCACGGCAGCGGCCACGTTGGACCACCACAGCTGAGCCAGACGCGGATAGTCAGGCACGTTGGTGCCGGTATCCGTCCACAGCTCACGCGCCGGGCTGCGATAGAACTCAACCAGACCACCAAGCTCCGGTGCCCGCTCCGTCATCGACGCGGACATGATGTCCGACTCGCGGATCGGGGTGAGGCCCTCGTTGAGCTTCTTCAGCGAAACGACCTTCGAGGTCACGAACTGGGCATACAGCCAGGCGGCCTTGCGGGCCTCCGGATCGGCATGCTTGAAGAACGTCCAGGAACCGATGTCCTGATAACCGACCTTCATGCCCTCTTCCCAGTACGGGCCGTGGGGCGAGGGGGCCATGCGCCACACTTCGGCGTGCCATCCTCGTTCACCACCGGCAGGCCCTCTTCGACCATCGAGGCGGTGAAGGCCGTGTACCAGAAGATCTGCTGAGCGATCTGACCCTGGGCCGGGACCGGGCCCGCCTCCGAGAAGGTCATGCCCGAAGCGGACGGCGGTGCATAGTCACCCAGCCAGTCGATGTACTTGGTCAGTGCATAGACGGCGGCGGGGCCATTCACGGCACCACCACGGGTCACATCGGAACCGACTGGATGGCAGTCCTCGACACGGATGCCCCACTCGTCAACGGGCAGACCGTTGGGCAGGCCCTTGTCACCGGCACCGGCCATCGACAGCCAGGCGTCAGTGAAACGCCAGCCGAGGGACGGGTCCTTCTTGCCGTAGTCCATGTGGCCATAGACCTCACGACCATCCAGCTGACCGACGTTCTCGGTAAAGAACTCGGCGATGTCCTCATAGGCGGACCAGTTCACCGGCACACCCAGCTCATAGCCGTAGATGTCCTCGAACTGCGCCTGAAGGTCTTCGCGCTGGAACCAGTCATAGCGGAACCAGTAGACGTTGGCGAACTGCTGGTCCGGCAGCTGGTACATGTTGCCATCCGGCGCGGTCACTGCATCCAGACCGATGAAGTCGTCCAGATCCAGGTACGGCGACGTGACGTCGGCGCCCTCGCCATCCATGTAGTCAGTCAGCGAGACCACCTGGCCATAGCGGTAGTGGGTACCGATCAGGTCAGCATCGTTGATGTAGCCATCGTAAATGCTCTCACCCGACTGCATCTCGGTCTGCAGCGCCTCGATCACGTCACCCTCACCGATCAGGTTGTGGGTGAGGTTGATGCCGGTGATGTCGGAAAAGGCCTCGGCCAGGACACTGGCCTCGTACTCATGGGTGGCGATGGTCTCGGAGACCACGGACACGTCCATGCCGCGGAAGTCCTCAGCCGCGTCGATGAACCACTCGAGCTGCTCGAGCTGCTCTTCGCGGGTCAGTGTCGACGGCTGGAACTCGTCGAGATACTGCTCGGCGACAGCCATCTGCTCATCGGTGGCCGCCTGGGCATTGCCCAGCCCGCCGACACCGAGGGCAGCAGCCACGGCCAGTGCAGTCAAAGGACGCATGGCGTTTTTCTGCTCTGTCATGCTTTTCTCCTCCAGGAAGGGGACATTACCCCATTACTCAAGGACAGAGGCACTGGCCAATCCAGTGCTTGCCCACTTCTAGCCCCATCGAAGCATCACCGCGGCGTAAACCACAGAGATGCCCGAGGCAAACAAAAGGCTCGCGTCCGAAAACGCCAGCCAGATGAGATGGATGAAGGCCGCCCCCAGCAGGCTCATGAACAGACGATCCCCGCGGGTCGTCGGCACTGGCAGGAAGCCCCGCCGCTCGTAGGTCGGCATCACGAACTGCAGGACGCCAAAGACCACCAGCATCACGGCTATGGCGATGAAAAAGATCGCCACCGGCTGGGTCCAGGCCATCCAGGACAGATTGAAGCTGATTCCTTCGTTCATCGTTGCAAACTCCGATTACACGCGGCCGAGGGCGAAGCCCCGGGCGATGTGCTTGCGCACGAACCAGATCACCAGTGCGCCAGGCACAAGCGTGAGAATACCGGCCGTCGCGAGCAGCCCCCAGTCAAGCCCGGAGGCACTGACCGTCCGCGTCATGGTGACCGCGATCGGCTTCGCCTCGACGGAGGTGAGGGTCCGCGCCAGCAGCAGCTCGACCCACGAGAACATGAAGCAGAAGAACGCCGTCACACCCACGCCGGAACGGATCAGCGGCAGGAAGATGGTGATGAAAAAGCGCGGCCAGCTGTAACCATCCAGGTAGGCGGTTTCGTCGATCTCCTTCGGCACCCCGGACATGAACCCCTCAAGGATCCAGACCGCCAGCGGCACCGTGAACAGGGTATGGGCCAGCGCCACCGCAATGTGCGTGTCGTACATGCCGACACTCTGGTAGAGCTCGAAGAACGGCAGCAGGAACACCGCCGGCGGCGCCATGATGTTGGTCAACAGCCAGAAGAACAGGTGCTTGTCACCGAGGAAGTTATAGCGGCTGAACGCATACGCGGCGGGCAGCGCCACGGTGAGCGATATCACCACGTTCATCGCCACATACAGCGTCGAATTGATGTACCCCGGGAACCAGGTGGGATCGGTGAAGATCTTCACATAGTTGGCCACCGTCAGGTTCTCCGGCCACAACGTGAAGGTAGACAGGATTTCCTGGTTGGTCTTGAGCGACATCATCAGCAGCCAGTAGATCGGCAGCATCAGGAAGATCAGCCAGGCGGCCAGGAAGATATAGCGTCGTTTCGAACCCACGGCCTAGCCCTCCCGGTCCATGTTGAGAATGGTCAGATAGAACACATAGCTGAACAGCAGGATGATCAGGAAATAGATCAGCGAGAACGCCGCTGCCGGTCCCAGATCAAACTGGCCGACGGCCATGGTCGTCAGGCTCTGACTGAGGAAGGTGGTCGCGTTGCCCGGACCGCCGCCGGTGAGCACGAACGGTTCGGCATAGATCCGGAAGCTGAAGATGAAGCGCAGCAGGATCGCGATCAGCAGCACACCCTTCAGCTTGGGCAGCTCGATGAACCGGAACACCGCCCAGCGCGACGCGCCATCAATGCGGGCCGCCTGATAGAACGCATCGGGAATCGCCTGCAGGCCGGCATAGCACAGCAGGATGACCAGCGAGGTCCAGTGCCAGACGTCCATGACCAGAACGGTCAGCCAGGCGTCCAGCGAGTCGCCCGTGTAGTTGTAGTCAAAGCCGATGCTGTTGAGGATGACGCCGGCAAAGCCCACGTCCGGGCGGGAGAACACCTGCCAGATCGTGCCCACCACGTTCCACGGCACCAGCAGTGGCAGCGCCAGCAGCACCAGCGACACCGACACCCATGGCCCCTTTTTGGGCAGACACAGCGCAAGGCCCACGCCCAGCGGGATCTGGATGAGCAGCACCGCCGCCGAGAACAGCAGCTGCCGGATGAGTGCCCCATGCAGCGCCGGGTCGCGCAGCACCTCGGTAAACCAGGCGGTACCGACAAAGAACCGGGAATTGGGCCCGAAGATGTCCTGCAGCGAGTAGTTGACCACGGTCATCAGCGGCATGATGGCGCTGAACGCCACCACCAGCACCACTGGCAGGACCATCAGCCACGCCCATTGGTATTCGCGCTTTTCCACTTTTCCTCCCCTTAACCGACGAGCTTGTCGTCGGCATACAGCAGCGCGTTGTCGACGGGGAACACCACCCGCAGACCGTCGCTGTCGATCTTTTCGGATTCATCCAGCCGGACGTGGACCTCGTGCTCACCCAGATGCCCGGTGACGAGCATGTAGTCGCCCAGGTCCTCGACCTTGTCGACCTTGATCAGGTGCCCGGTCTCGTCGCCCTCGGCCGGACGGATCAGCTCGGGGCGGATGCCGAGCTGCAGATTGCCGCCGGCCAGACGGGCGGCCTCGGCCATTGCCGGGTCAACGGCGATCCGCTCGTCCCCGACCACGGCCTCGCTGCCCTCCACCGAGCAGGCCATGAAGTTCATGCCCGGGCTGCCGATGAAATACCCGACAAAGGTGTGCTCCGGCCGCTCGAAGAGCGCCTGCGGCGTGCCCACCTGGAGCACCTGACCGGCGAGCATCACCACGACCTTGTCAGCGAACGTCAGCGCCTCGGTCTGGTCATGGGTCACGTAGACGAGGGTGAGATTGAGCTGCTCGTGGACTTCGCGGAGCTTGCGCCGCAGCTGCCACTTCAGATGCGGGTCGATCACCGTCAGCGGCTCGTCAAAGAGCACCGCCGCCACGTCTTCGCGCACCAGCCCCCGTCCCAGCGAGATCTTCTGCTTGGCATCGGCGGTCAGGTTGTTGGCCCGGCGCTTGAGCACGTCCTCAAGGCCCAGCATGGTGGCGATGTGCGTCACCCGCTGGTTGATGTAGTGCTCGTCCATGGACCGGTTGCGCAGCGGAAACGCCAGATTGTCGAACACCGTCATCGTGTCGTAGATGACCGGGAACTGGAAAACCTGGCCGATGTTCCGACGCTCCGGCGACAGGTTGGTCACATCGCGGTCGCCGAACATGACTTTGCCCTCGGACGGCTGGACCAGCCCCGAGATGATGTTGAGCAGCGTCGTCTTGCCGCAGCCCGACGGCCCCAGCAGCGCATAGGCGCCCCCGTCTTCCCAGACATGCTGCATCGGCTGCAGGGCATAGTCACCGCCCGGCGCGTACTGGTGGGCGAGATTATTGAGTTCTATTCGTGACATTGATCTACCCGCGTTACTGCTGCGGCGCGGCCACGAGCTGGTCCGCGCTGTCGAATACGTAGGCCCGGTTCAGGTCGGCATGCACATCGAAGCGCTCACCGGGGTGGACCACATGAACGCCGCGCTCCTCAACCACCCAGTCATGGCCGTTGACCGCGAGATGGACATAAGTGACCGACCCGGCCACTTCCGCCACTTCGACCTCGCCCTGCATCGTGATGCGGTCGTCATTCGGCGTCGCGTACAGATGATGCGGACGCACGCCCATGGTGTAGCGCCCCGGCACCAGGTCCTTCATCTGCCCGGGCAGCGGCTGATCGAACAGCCCCTCCACCTTGACCCGGCCGTCGTCGACCTGGATGGGCATCAGGTTCATCGGCGGGTCGGCGAACACCTGGGTGACGGTGGTGCTCGCCGGATGGCGATAGCACTCGGCGGTCACGCCATGCTGGATCACGCGCCCTTCGTGCAGCACGGTGGTCTTGCCCCCCAGCACCAGGGCCTCTTCGGGCTCCGTGGTCGCGTAGACCACCACGGTGTCACGGTCGGCGAACAGATTGCGCAGCTCCGAACGCAGGCCCTCACGCAGCTTGTAGTCGAGGTTGACCAGCGGCTCGTCGAGCAGCACCAGCTTGGCGTCGCGCACCAATGCGCGGGCCATGGCGCAGCGCTGCTGCTGGCCACCGGAGAGTTCAGAGGGCAGGCGGTCGATGAGGTGGTCAATGCCCAGGCGCTCGGCCTCGGTGCGTACACGCCGGTCGATCTCGGCGGCGGAAAGGCCGGCCAGCTTGAGCGGCGAGGCGATGTTGTCGTAGACCGACAGTGACGGGTAATTGATGAACTGCTGGTAGACCATCCCCACCGAGCGTTTGCGCACCGGGACCTTGGTGACCTCGTGGCCGTCTTCGAGGACCCGGCCGGTATTGGGATGATCCAGCCCCGCCATGATCCGCATCATTGTCGTTTTGCCGGCCTCGGTCAGGCCCAGCAGCACATTGAACTCGCCCCGCTGGAAGGTGAGGTTCACATCCCTTAGATGCGCCTCACCGCCAACGGTGCGATTAACCCCCTCCAGGACGAGACTCATTACGCAGTTGCCCTCTTTTTCTCGTGCCCCGTAAACCAGGCGTTGACCCGCTCGCGCTGATCGGCATCCAGCATCAGGCCCAGCTTGCTGCGCCGCCAGATGGCGTCCTCGGCGGTCATCGCCCATTCGTGCTCGGCCAGGTAGCGCAGCTCGGCCTCGTAGCAGTCGGACCCGAAATGCTCGCCCAGGTCATCCAGCGACCGGGCCTCCCCCAGCATGGTCTCGACCTGCGTGCCGTAGTTGCGCACCAGCCGCCAGGCCATCGCCTCGGGCAGCCACGGGCGCTCGCGCCGCAGCCGCTCGAGGTAGCGCTCGAAATCGCCGTTCGGAATGTCGCCACCGGGAAGCGCCTCGTCGCCGGTCCAGTCCTTGATCGGCGCGCCCAGCAGCGGCGCCACCTGATCCACCGCCTGGCGCGCCAGCGTGCGGTAGGTGGTGATCTTACCGCCAAAGACCGACAGCAGCGGCGCGCGCCTGTCATCCAGATCCAGGCTGTAGTCGCGACTGACCGCCGAGACGTCTTCCTCGTCCGACTCGTCATATAGCGCCCGCACGCCGGAGTAGGTCCAGACCACATCCTTGGGCGCGATCTGATCCTTGAAATAGCGGTTGACCGCGTCGCAGAGATACTGGATCTCATCGTCGCTGGCGGTGGCCTCGGCCGGGTTGCCCTCGTAGGCGACGTCGGTGGTGCCGATCAGGGTGAAATCCTGCTCGTAGGGAATGGCGAAGATGACCCGGCCATCGGTGTTCTGGAACAGATAGGAGTCATCATGCTCGAAGATCTTGGGCACGACGATGTGGCTGCCCTTGACCAGATGCACGTCCTTGCCGTCGTTCATGTCCATGGCATTGCCAAGGAACTTGGCCACCCAGGGCCCCGCGGCGTTCACAACCGAACGTGAACGAACATTCCGAACATCACCGTTCACGGTGTCGGTGAGCTGCACACTCCACTCATCATCGCCACGTTCGGCGCCGGTGCAACGGGTGCGCGGCAGCACGGTCCCGCCGCGCTGCTCGACATCCATGCAATTGAGCACTACCAGGCGCGAATCCTGCACCCAGCAGTCGGAGTACATGAAGCCCTTGGTGACGCCATCCTTGAGCGGCTCGCCGGCGTAGTGGGTGCGCAGATTGAGCCCTTTCGAACCGGGCAGCTTCTTGCGGCCACCGAGGTGGTCGTAGAGGAACAGGCCCATGCGGATCATCCAGGCCGGGCGCAGCTCCTTGACGTGCGGCATCACGAAGCGCAGCGGCCAGATGATGTGCGGGGCGATGCCCATCAGCACTTCGCGCTCTTTCAGCGCCTTCTGCACCAGCCGGAATTCGTAATACTCAAGATAGCGGAGCCCGCCGTGCACAAGCTTCGTACTGGCGGACGAGGTGTAGTTGGCGAGATCGCCCTGCTCGACAAGCAGTACCCGCAGCCCGCGGCCTGCCGCGTCGCGCGCTATGCCTGCCCCGTTGATGCCGCCGCCGACGACGACGACGTCGTAGCGGTCGGTCTGCTGACCTTCAGAAGCCACAGGTGCCTCTCCTCCGTTTCCCATGTGGACGACTATACTGCCGCCTTTTAATGTTCGGTTTCAAACATACCACTGCGCCGGTCGGAGTCAAGCGAGCCATCAGCGCCCGCGGATGCGTCAGTCACCACCAGACGACCGCCATTCTCTTCCATGACCCGGCGCACGTACGCCGGCGGCTCGGCATCGGTGTACAGCTCATCGATCTCGCCCAGGCTCGCCACCCGCACCATCGCGTTGCGGCCGAACTTGCTGTGATCCGCGCCCAGCAGGGTCGAGCGCGCGTTGCGCAGGATCGCCTGGATGACGCGCACCTCGTGGTAGTCGAAATCCAGCAGCGTGCCGTCGGCCTCGATGCCGGAGATGCCCAGCACCGCATAGTCGACCTTGAACTGATTGACGAAATCGATGGTTGCCTCGCCGGTGATGCCGCGGTCGCGCTGGCGGACCACGCCGCCAGCCACGATCACCTCACAGTCGGGGCTGTCGGCCATGGCGGTGGCCACATTGAGGTTGTTGGTGATGACCCGCAGGCCGTGATGCTGGCGGAGCGCCAGGGCCACCGCCTCGGTGGTGGTGCCCAGGGTGATGAACACCGACGCCTTGTCCGGGATGCGCGCGGCAATGGCGGCGCCGATACGGGCCTTGGCCTCGGGCAGCAGGATGCGGCGCGCCTGGTAGTGGACATTCTCGACGCTCGAGGGCAGCCCGGCCCCGCCGTGGTAGCGGCGCAGCAGGCCGGCCCCGCACAGGGCATTGATGTCGCGCCGGATGGTCTGCGCCGTCACCGCAAAATGCTGCGCCAGCGCCTCCACCGAGACGAACCCCTGCTCCTGGACGAGATCGAGCATGGCCTGTTGCCGGCCATTGAGCCCGATGGGTAGATCCTCCGCCGCGATCAACGCGCGCCTCCTCCGTTCGGTTTCGAGCACCAAACTTGACATTTTTCTTCTGCAATCGATCATACCGCCTAATCAGAAAGGCGCAATCATATCGAGGAGAGCGGCATGGCCGATAATAACGGCATACTGGCCATTGATCAGGGGACAACCAGCTCACGGGCCATCGTTTTCGATCTCGAAGGCCACATCGTGGCGACCGCCCAGGAGGAATTCTCCCAGCACTACCCGCGCAGCGGCTGGGTGGAACACGAGCCCCAGGATCTGATCGACACCACCCTCGATACCAGCCGCCGGGCCCTCAAGGCGGCCAAGGCCGCCGGCGTCCATGCCTGCACCATCGGCATCACCAACCAGCGCGAGACCACCATCGTCTGGGACCGGCGCACCGGCGAGCCGGTGCACAACGCCATTGTCTGGCAGGACCGCCGCACCGCCGAGCGCTGCGCCGCACTGAAGGCCGCCGGCCACGAGGCGATGGTCGCCGAGCGCACCGGGCTGCTGCTCGATCCGTACTTCGCCGCCACCAAGATCGCCTGGATCCTCGATAATGTGCGCGGTGCGCGGGAGCGGGCGCGAAAGGGCGAGCTGGCCTTCGGCACCGTCGACACCTGGCTACTCTGGCGGCTGACCGGCGGCCGCAGCCATGCCACCGATGCCACCAACGCCAGTCGCACACTGCTGTTCAACATCCACCGTCAGGCCTGGGACGACGAGCTGCTCAGCCTGTTCGACATTCCCGCCGCGATCCTCCCCGAGGTGCTCGACAGCGCCGATGACTTCGGCACCACCGACCCTGAGCTGTTCGGCAGTGCCCTGCCCGTCGAGGGCATCGCCGGTGACCAGCACGCCGCGGTGGTCGGCCAGTGCTGTTTCCGGCCGGGGATGATCAAGAGCACCTACGGCACCGGCTGCTTTGCACTGATGAACACCGGCGATACCGCCGTGCCGTCGCAGAACCGCATGCTGACCACCACGGCCTATCGCATCAACGGCCAACCCACCTACGCCCTCGAAGGCGCGATCTTCATCGCCGGGGCCGCCATCCAGTGGCTGCGCGACGAGCTGGGCATCATCGCTCACGCCTCGCAGAGCGAGGGCCTGGCCAATGATGCCGAGGCCGAGGGCCTGTACATGGTGCCGGCCTTCACCGGTCTGGGCGCGCCCTGGTGGGATCCCAACGCCCGGGGCGCGATCTTTGGCCTGACCCGCAACACCGGCGTCGCCGAGTTCGTCCACGCGGCACTGGACTCGGTCTGCCTGCAGACCGGCGACCTGCTCGAGGCCATGGCGAATGACTCGCAGACCAAGCAGGCCACCCTGCGCGTCGATGGTGGCATGGTGGCCAACAACTGGCTGCTGCAGCGGCTCGCGGACCTGACCGGGCTGGATGTCGAGCGCCCGAAGGTGATCGAGACCACCGCGCTGGGTGCCGCCTATCTGGCCGGGCTGCAGCACGGCCTGTACCAGTCGCTGGAGAGCCTCGAGTCGCAGTGGTCGCTGGATGATCGGTTCAAGCCGGCCATTTCCCACCAGGCCCGGGAACACATCGTTGAGGGCTGGCACGACGCGGTCCGTCGGACCCTGACGACCGGGCGCTGAAAACGCTACTATGGCGGTGTTCAATACCGTTGCCGGAGGATGGATGCAGTATCTGCACACAATGGTCCGAATCAGTGACATCGATGCGTCGCTGCGGTTTTACTGCGACCTGCTCGGCCTCGAGGAGATCAGCCGTCAGGACAGCGAAAAGGGGCGTTTCACCCTGATCTTCCTGGCCGCGCCGGCCGACCGTGACCGGGCCCGCTCCAGCGATCGGGCGCCGATGCTCGAGCTGACCTACAACTGGGACCCGGAGACCTACACCGGCGGCCGCAATTTCGGTCATCTGGCCTATCGCGTCGACGACATCTACGCCACCTGCCAACACCTCATGGACAATGGCGTGACCATCAACCGGCCGCCGCGCGACGGGCACATGGCGTTCGTCAAATCCCCCGACGGCATCTCGGTGGAGCTGCTGCAGAGTGGCGACGCGCTGCCCGCGCAGGAACCCTGGGCCTCCATGGCCAACACGGGGAGCTGGTAATGCCGGCGGCCGGCGCACGGCCCATGGATGACCGGCGCCGCGACCGGTGGGGCCTGGCCGGCTGGACACTGCTGGTGCTGGTGACCGCGATGGGCGGCATCCTCAGCCCGCCCGGGGCCTGGTACGCGGCGCTCGACAAGCCGCCGATGACCCCGCCGGACCTGCTCTTCCCGATCGCCTGGACGCTGCTCTATGGGCTGATGATCGCCGCGGCCTGGCAGGTCTGGCGACGGATCGGGCTGCTGGCGGGCCTTGCCGTGCTCATCCCGTTCATCGCCCAACTGGGCGCCAACGGCCTGTGGAGCATCCTGTTCTTTCAGTGGTATCGCCCGGATCTGGCACTCGTGGACCTGGTGGTGCTCTGGGCGCTCATCGCGCTGACCATGCTGCGCTTTCGCCGGGTGCACCCGCCGGCGGCGTGGCTGCTGGCGCCCTATCTGGTGTGGGTGACCTACGCCGGGTATCTCAACATCGGCGTCATCCTGCTGAACGGGCCCGCGCCGCCGGCCTGATCAGCCGCGCTCGATGCGCTCGCGCCATTCCGCCTCGGTAAACTCAATGCCCTCGCGCTCCCACGGCGGGACCGGCGTGAACACCTCGACGAGGAAGTCGACGAACGCCCGGACCTTGCGCGACAGATGCCGGCGGTGGGGGTAGAGCAGAAAATACGCCGAGCGCTCGTGGGGATACTGCGGCAGCACCGGCACCAGGTCGCCGCGCCGGATGGCGGGCATCACCAGCCAGGTGGACAGCCGGGCCAGACCCACCCCGGCCAGCGCCGCCTCGTACAGGGCGTCGGCGGTGTTGGCGCGGAAGTTCCCGCCGACATGCAGGGTCCGGTACCCCTGCACCGGATCCTCAAAGGCCCAGTCGTTGAACTGCGAGACCTCGTAGAGCGTCAGGCAGTTGTGGGAGAGCAACTCCTCCGGCGTCGCCGGCGCCCCGTGCTGCTCGATGTAGTGCGGCGATGCGCAGATGATCCGACGATTGACGCACAGCCGGCGGGCGATCAGTGACGGGTCATCCATCTGCTCACGCCACTGGATGGCCACATCGATGCCTTCCTCGATCAGGTCCACCTGGCGGTCGGTCAGCTCGAACTCGATATTGAGCTCGGGATAGCGCTCGAGAAAGTCCTGGATGCGGGGCAGCACCTCGACCCGGCCGAAGGCCACCGTGGCCGCCACCCTCAACGTCCCCCGGGGGTTCTCGTTCAGCGCCGTGACCGCCTCTTCGGCCTCCTCGATCTCCTGGATGATCCGCGCGCAGCGCTCGTAATAGGCATGCCCCACCTCGGTCAGGCTGACCCGCCGGGTGGTGCGGTTGAAAAGCCGCACGCCCAGCCGGTCCTCGAGACGCCGGATCTGCTTGCTGACCGCCGACGGCGTGAGGTCGAGATCGCGGGCCGCCGACGAAAAGCTGCCCCGATCCACCGCCCGCACGAACATGTGCATTTCCGCCGCCCGATCCATCGCTTACCTATTCCTATCCGTCACTAATGAAATGCTGTTTCGGATTATTACCTCTTACGGGGAACAGCATACAATCCAATACAACGTCACCATAGCCCAGGAGATCAACCATGCCCATTCGCAGCAATCGAGAGATCGACCCCGCAGCGGCCCTTCGCCAGGCCGAGATCATTCACAGCGCCTATCGCAGTGGCGCCTGCCAGTCGATGGTCGCAGGCCTGCGCGAGCAGCTCGCCGAGCGCCAGGCCCGCCGCTACGGACTGCCCCGGGCCCGCTAGGCGGGGAGCAGCGCGCGCAGGCTCCACAGGGCGATCATGCCCAGGATCAGGGTCGGCAGGGTGGCCCGGGTTTTCCAGGCCACTCCCCCGGCCACCAACCCGGCCAGCAGCCGTGGTGCGTCGACACTGCCGTCGCCCTGCCACTGCACCAGCCCCGGCAGGACCAGCGCGGCGAACACCGCCGGCGGCACATAGCTGAGGCCGCGACGCACCAGATCGGGCATCTGCAGCCCGTGACCGAACACCAGAAAGGCGCCGCGCCAGATGAACGTGCCGACGCCGATCGCCGCCACCATCCACCACAGCGGATCAACCACGACGCCACCCCTCGGCCACGACGCCAGCGACGATCCCGGCGAGCGATGCCAGCGTCAGCCCCAGCCCCGCGGGCAGATCACGCCCCAGCACCGACAGGGAGCCGGCCACCAGCGCAGCGATGACGCCGGGGCGGCTGCTGATCGACATCACCAGCAGCGCCAGAAAGATCAGCGGCACGATGAAGCCCAGCTCCCAGGCCGGCGGCATCGCCGTCCCCGCCCAGTAGCCAAAGGCCGTGGCAAGCTGCCAGACCCCCCACAGCGGCAGCGCCACCCCAAAATAGAACCAGTGATTGAAGCGCTCGCCGCCCCGGGTCATGACCCGGGAGATGGTCAGCGCATAGGCCTGATCGGTGAGGATATAGGCCATCAGCGATCGACTGCCCGCCCCCACATGCCGGAAATGCGGCGCCAGATGGGCGCTGTACATCAGCATGCGCAGATTGATGATGAGCGCGGTCAGCACCACCAGCGGCGCCGCGGCACCGGCGTCGATCAACTGAATGCTCGCGAGCTGCGAGGCGCCGGCGAACACGATCAGCGACATCCCCAGGGTCAGCGCCGCGCCCAGCCCGGCGTCCAGACCCGCCACCCCCGCGGTCACCCCGAACGGAACGATCGCGGCGACCATGGGCGCGACGGCCTTCAGGCCATCACTGAACGCCTGCTGACGGGCGGATGCCATCCCGGCGCCTTCAGACCACCGGCGGCGGCGTTGCCGTGAACGAGGGCCGCTCCAGCATGCGCGCCAGCCACTCGCCGGCCGCCGGCTGCGCCGCCCGCCAGGGGATCTCCCCGCCAAAGCGAAAATCCACCCAGGCCAGGGCCACCGCCGTCGCCAGATCCCCAAGATCGGGATCCTCCGCCGGCGCCTGCCCCTCGACGCCCACCGCCAATGCGTTGGCGGCGCGCTCCAGGGCGTCAAAGCGCCGCCGCGCCAGCGGAGTGTGGGGATCGCCATGGCGGCGCTCCGTGATCACCCCGGCCCCATTGTCGATGCAGCCAATCGCCTGACCCAGCCGCGCATGCACCGACTCCACGGCATCGCGCGGCATCAGGCGCGGCTCGGGATAGCGGCGCTCGAGAAACAGCGCGATCACCGCCGCCTCGCACAGCACCTGGCCACTGGGCATGACCAGCGTGGGGACACGCGAGTGGGTGTTGACCGCGACCAGCTCCGCCGGCGACGCCCAGGGATCGACGAAGCGATAGTCCACCCGGTCCTGGAGCTGCTTTTCCAGCAGCGTCACCCGCACCAGGCGGGCGTACGGCGACGTCGGTGATGTGAACAGTTTCATCGGCTGCCTACCCCCCGGTTGGATACGGCCTGATGCACATTATGCCCGAGCATCAGCAGACACGGCGTCAGCACCAGGGTAAGCACCGTGGCAAACGTGAGGCCACCGGCAATGGTGGCCGAGAGCTCCGCCCACCACTGGGTGGACGGCGCGTTGAACTCGATGCGGCGGCCCAGCAGATCGACGTTGAGCTTGAGCACCATGGGCATCAGCGCCAGCACCGTGGTCACCGAGGTGAGCAGCACCGGGCGCAGACGCTGCACGGCGGTCCGCTGAATGGCCTCGCGCACCGGCAGGCCTTCGGCCCGCAGGCCATTGTAAGTGTCGATGAGCACGATGTTGTTGTTCACCACAATGCCGGCCAGGGCGATTGCGCCGACCCCGCCCATGACAATGCCGAACGGCCGCTGGGTGACCATCAGCCCCAGCAGCACCCCGGCGCTGGAGAGCACGATGGCCGAGAGCACCAGCAGCGTCTGGTAGGCGCTATTGAACTGCGTGAGCAGGATGATGCACATCAGCGCAATCGCCACCACAAAGGCCGTCGACAGGAACGACTGCGCCTCGCGCTGGTCCTCGTCCTCGCCCTTGAACGCCACGCTGACGCCGGCCGGCAGCGGATCCTCGGCAATCGATGCGCGCAGCGCCGCGACCCGGTCATCCACCAGCCGGCCCGCCTCGACATCGGCATTGACGGTCAGCACGCGCTGGCGGTCGATCCGCTCCAGCGTGCCGGTCCGGGGGGTGGGCTCAAAGTCGACGAAATGGCTCACCGGGACCTGGCCGTGGCGCGTCGGCACCCGCAGCTCGCCCAGACTGCCGAGGCTGCGATCCTCAAGCGGGTAGCGCACGCGGATGTCCACCTCGTCATCGGCGTCGTCCGGGCGATAGTCGGCGATCAGTATCCCGTTGGTCACCAACTGCACGGCATTGCCCACGCGCTGGACATCGGCGTCGTATCGGGCCGCCCGTTCGCGGTCCACGCGCAGGGCCCACTCGATACCCGGCAGCGGGCGGTTGTCTTCGACATCGGCAAAGCCCCCCAACCGGTGCATGCGCTCGCGCAGCGCCTCGACCCCGGCCGCGAGCCGATCCTTATCGCCCGAGACCTGCAGCTCCACCGGTTTCGCCTGACCCGGTCCCTGGGTCTGCTCGGCGATCTGGATGCGGATGCCGGGGATATCGGCAAGCGCGGCGCGGATGTCCTCAATGATCGCCGTCGCCGGTCGGCGCCGGGTCCAGTCGATGAATTCCAGTTGCACCACGCCGATGGCATCGCGGGCCAGCGACTGCCCGCCGGTGCGGGTGGGATCGGCGAAGGTGCGGGCATAGGCGAAGTCGACTTCGTCGAACCCGGCCAGACGCGCCTCCACCGTCTGCACCAGCGCGTCCTTTTCATGGATCGACAGATCCCCCCGGGCCTGGACCTGCACGCGGGCATAGTCGGGCTCGGTGGCGGGGAAGAACTCCACGCCGACGCCGAAGCGGCCATAGGCGATCCACGTCGAGACCACCACCGCCAGAATCACCAGCAGCACCGTGCCCGGCATGCGCAGTGCCCCGCGCAGCAGCCGATGATAGCCGCCGGCCACCCCGCCCAGGGTGTCAAGATCCCCCGTCTCGGCGATCTCAATGCGGCGATGATGCCCGCCGGGATGCGCCTTACGCCGGCCCAGCCAGCCGCCCAGCACGGGGATGAACACCAGCGCCATCGCCAGCGAGGCGGTCAGCGTCACGATCACCGTAATGGGCAGGTACTTCATGAACTGACCGACCAGCCCGCCCCAGAACAGCAGCGGCACGAACACCGACAGCGTCGTCACCGTCGCGGCGATGATCGGCCAGCTCATGCGCCAGGCGCCGTAGCGATAGGCCTCACGCGGCGACGCCCCCTCGGCCAGGCGGCGCTCGGCAAGCTCCACCACCACGATGGCCGCATCCACCAGCATGCCCACCACCAGGATCAGGCTGAACAGCACGACGATGTTCAGCGTGTAGCCCATGGCATTGATCACGAGAATGCCGGCCAGGAACGAGCCCGGGATGGCCAGGCCCACCAGCAGCGCCGGCCGCCAGCCCATGACCGCTACCACCACGATCATCACCAGCACCACCGCGGTCAGCACGTTGTTCTGCAGATCCCGCAGCATGGTGCGGATATCCTCGGAGCGATCCTGCAGATAGGTCACCTGCATGGCCGCCGGCCAGTTATCGCGCTCGGCCGCGACGATCCCGCGGATGCGGTTGTTGACCTCGATGATGTTGGCGCCGACCCGCTTGGAGACCTCCAGCGTGACCGCCGGCTCGCCGTTGACCCGGGCGAACTCGTCGACGTCCTTGAAGGTGCGCCGCACGCTCGCCACATCACCGAAGGTGACCACCCGATCATCGGTCACCTTGACCGGCAGGCCGAGGACGTCGTCCATGTCCTGGATGACGCCGGGGACCTTCACGGATAACCGCCCGGCGCCAGTGTCCAGTGCGCCCGCGGCGATCAGCCGGTTGTTGCGCTCCACCCGGGCGAACAGATCGGCATAGGAGACGTCATAGGTCTGCATGACCCGGTCGTCCACCGATACCTCGAGCAGCTCTTCGCGATTGCCACCAATGTCGGCCTCGAGCACCCCGGGCAGCGATTCGATGCGGTCCTGCAGGGCCTCGGCGGTATCGATCAGCGCGCGCTCGGGGACCGCGCCGGACAGCGCCACGGTCAGCACCGGAAACAGTGCCACGTTGACCTCGTCGACACGCGGTTCCTCGGCGCCCTGGGGCAGTTCGGAGCGGGCGATATCCACCCCCTCGCGCACGTCATCCAGGGCCCGGTCGGCGTCAAAGCCGGCATCGAATTCCAGCAGCACCGAGGCAAACCCCTCGGTGGCGGTCCCCTTGATCTGATCGAGCCCCTCGATGCCCGCGAGCTCGCGCTCCATGGGGCGCACCAGCAGCCGCTCGGCGTCCTCGGGCGAGATCCCCTCGTAGGCCATCGAGACGTAGACCACCGGGATGTTGACGTCGGGCTCCGCCTCCTTGGGGATGGTCTGGTAGGCCACGGCCCCCATGACCACGATCAGCAGCAGGACCAGCGTGACCGAGCGGCTGCGGCTCAACGCGGCATCAATCAGCGCGCGCATCGGTTCAGCCGCCGTTGGCGGAGGCGTCGGCCGGGACCGGATTCACGGTGTCGCCGGGGCGGACAAAGCCCTGGCCCACGGTGATCAGGCGCACCCGATCCGGCAGCCCGGTCACCCAGACGCCGTCGCGCTCGGTGCGCACGATATCCACCGGGGCAAAGGCCACCTGATCGGCATCGTCGACGGTTTTCACACCGACCTCGCCCGACGCCGCCAGCGCCAGCCAGGCCGGACTCAGGAAATGCGCGCGCACCGTCTCCAGCGGGATGCGCAGCGTGGCGCTGACGCCCGCCGGCAGACCGTCGGGGTTGGCCGCCTCGACTTCGACCCGAAAGGTGCGCGAGCCCGCCTCGGCGGCGTTACCGATGCGCCGCACCGTGCCGGTCAGGGTGTCGCCGGTGGCCAGCTCGATGCGCACCTCGCGCCCGGTTTCGACCTGGCGGATGGACTGCTGGGCGACATGGCCGATGGCGATCAACGGGTCGACATCGATGATCCGCACCACCTGCTCGCCGGCGGCCAGGTAGTCGCCGGTGTCCACACCACGCGATTCCACCTGGCCGGCGATGGGTGCCGTGATGCGGGTGTTGTCGATTTCCTCTTCGATGGCGGCGCGCCGGGCGCGGGCCGATTCCAGCGCCGCGCGCGCCTCGGTGACGGCGATCTGCGACTGAAAGCCATCGCCCGAGAGCTGCCGGGCAGCCTCGAAATCCGCCTCGGCCTGGTCAACCCGGGCCTGTGCCTCGGTACGGCGGGCTTCGCGATCACCCATCGCCAGCTCGACGATGGGATCCCCCGGGGCGACGGTGTCACCGGCTTCGACCTGCACCGCCTCCACCTGGCCACCGGTTTCAGCACGCAACTGGACATCGCGGTCAGCCACGGTATCGCCCTGGCTCTCGAGAAAGCGCTCGACGCGCTCGGCCTCAAGCTCGGTGACCGCCACGTCCATGACCGGCGCCGCCGCCCCGGCATCACGGTCAGCGGACGGCGCATCGGCACGCTCGCCGATCTGGCCGCTCAGCATCCAGGTGCCGACGACCAGCGCCGCCGCCAGGGCAAGGAGATACGACCGGAGGTTCATGGCTCGAAGTGATGCCCGAACTTGGCCGCCTTGGTCTCGAGATAGGCGTGATTGTGGGGATTGCGCCCGGCCAGCAGCGGCAGCCGCTCGATCACCCGCACGCCGGCGGCCTCAAGGCCCTCGACCTTGGCCGGGTTATTGGTCATCAGCCGCACCGCTGTCACGCCCAGCGCGCCGAGCATGGAGGCGGCCACGCCATAATCGCGGGCATCGGCGGCAAAGCCCAGCACCTCGTTGGCCTCGACGGTATCCGCGCCGGCCTCATCCTGAACGCCATAGGCGCGGATCTTGTTGAGCAGGCCAATGCCCCGCCCCTCCTGGCGCAGGTACACCAGCACGCCCTCGCCGGCCTCGCCGATCCGCTGCATGGCCGCCTCAAGCTGGGGGCCACAGTCACAGCGCTGGCTGAACAGGGCATCGCCGGTCAGGCACTCCGAGTGCACGCGCACCAGCGGCGCCTCGGCCGCGGCCGGATCCCCCATCACCAGCGCCACATGCTCGCCGCCGTTGTCGGCCTGAAAGCCGTGGATGCGGAACGTCCCCCAGCGCGTCGGCAGGCGGGCCTGACCGGTCTCGCGGGCGCTGGACTCAACGGCCATGCGGCGCGTCCAGGTCGATCACCGGGCCGGCCGGGATGATGCCGGTGGGATTGATCATCGGGTGGCTGGTGTAATAGTGGCGCTTGATGTGATCGATGCTCACCGTCCCGGCGATGCCCGGCTGCTGGTAGAGATCGCGCAGATAGCCACTGAGGTGCGGATAGTCGTCGATGCGGCGCAGGTTGCACTTGAAGTGACCGACATACACCGGGTCAAAGCGCACCAGCGTGGTGAACAGCCGCCAGTCGGCCTCGGTGATGGCGTTGCCGGCCAGGTAGCGCTGATCGCCCAGCCGGGCCTCGAGCTCGTCGAGGGCGGCAAAAAGCTCGCTCACGGCCTGTTCATAGGCCGTCTGGGCGGTGGCGAAGCCCGCCTTGTACACGCCATTGTTGACGGCGTGATAGATCTGCGCGTTGAGGGCGTCGATGGTCTCGGCCCGATCGGCGGGGTAGAGATCCAGATCGTCGGCCACCCCCGGCAGGTCGTTGAAGGCGTGGTTGAAAATGCGCACCAGATCCGCCGACTCGTTGTTGACCAGCGTTTCACGCTGCCGGTCCCAGAGCGCCGGCACCGTGACCCGGCCGGTGTAGTGCGGATCGGCCTTCTGATAGATCTGATGCAGATACTCGAGGCCGAACAGCGCATCGGCGGTGGCCCCGGGGTAGCTGTCATCGAAATGCCAGCCGCCGCTGCCCATGTAGGGATGCACCACCGAGACCCCGATGTGCGGCTCGAGGCCCTTCAGCCGGCGGACGATCAGCGCGCGGTGCGCCCACGGGCAGGCCAGCGACACATACAGGTGATAGCGGCCCGATTCCGGCGGGTGATCGCCCTGCGGATCGATCGGGTTGCGGAACACCGTCTCGGGCCGCTCGAAGCGCCCGCCGGTGGATTCGGTGTCATACCACTGGTCGTGCCAGACGCCGTCTACGAGCAATCCCATTGTACTGGCTCCTAAGTCGCGAGACGCCCGGCGATTTCCGCCACATGGCGCCCCTGAAAACGGGCGATCTCGAGTTCGTTGTCACTCGGCTGGCGGCTGCCATCGCCATCGGAAAGCGTGGTCGCGCCGTAGGGCGTGCCGCCGGTGATCTCGTCCATGGTGGTCAGCGCCGGGCAGGAGTAGGGCACACCCACCACCACCATGCCCTGGTGGAACAGCGTCGTGTGGAACGAGGTCAGTGTGGTCTCCTGACCGCCATGCTGGCTGCCGGTGCTGGCGAAAACGCTGCCCACCTTGCCGATCAGCTTGCCGCCGGCCCACAGCGACCCGGTCTGATCGAGGAAGTTGCGCATCTGCGCGGCCATGTTGCCAAACCGCGTCGGGGTCCCGAACAGGATGGCATCGTAGTCGGCCAGCTCATCCGGGCTTGCCAGCGGCGCGGCCTGATCGAGCTTGGCGCCGGCCGCCCGGGCCACGTCCTCGGGCATGAGCTCGGGCACCCGCTTGACGACCACCTCGGCGCCCTCCACCGATCGCGCGCCCTCGGCAATGGCACCGGCCATCGTCTCGACATGCCCCCAGGTGCTGTAATAAACCACCAGAATACGGCTCATACCCTTGATCCTCTTGTTATCTCAGAAAAGTTCGTCGGGGTCGTTATCCGGCCCCAGCGCCTTGCCGGCCGCCCGCGCCATGCCGCGGATCACGGTCCATTCCGCGTGCACACGGCGAAGGCTCCGCTGCCAGGCCGCGCGCGCCTCGTCACGGAACGCCACGGGCCGGTCGGGCCGCTCGGCCCGGCAACCCGCGTAGAGCGCCAGCGCCCGGTCGACACAGCTTGACAGCGAATACGCATCCGCCGTTTCCGCCAGCGCCTGACGCATCCGCGCCCGGGCCGCTCCACTCAGTGACAGCATGCCCAGCAGCGCCTCGGCAAACGCCGCCGGCGGGGCATCATCATCCAGTAATCGGCCATTATCCCCCTTCACCACCTCACGTGCACCCGATGCATCCAACGCCACCACCGGCACCCCGGCGGTCATGGCCTCGGCCAGCACCAGGCCCTGGGTTTCGGTGAACGAGGCAAAGCCGAACACATCCATCGCGGCATAGGCATCGGCCAGCGCCGGCAGGGCCAGCGCGCCGGGGCGCACCAGCCGATCGGCCAGGCCGGCGGCGGCAAAGCGGGCATCAATGTCGGCGCCGGCGGGCCCGTCGCCCACCACCAGGCAGATCACCGCCGGGTCCTGCCGGGCGGCCTCGACCAGCGCCCGGGCCAGATAATCCAGGTTCTTCTCCTCGGCCAGCCGGCCGACATGGCCGATGACCCGCGCCTGCGGATCAATGCCCAGACGCTGGCGGCCGGCGTGGGCGTCACCGCCGCTGAACGCCGCCCGGTCGATGCCGGTGGGCACCACCGCCAGCGGTGACTCCACCCCGCGCTCGCGCAGCAGATCCGCCACGCTCTCGCTGGGGGCGAACACCTGATCGGCGCTGTTGGCATAGCTCGTGGACAGCTCGACGACAAACCGCTTGAGCGCCGTGGAATCGCCGGGGACGTAGTGGGTGTAGGCCTCGTAGAGCGTGTGATGGGTGAACACCAGCGGGCAGGCCCGCCGTGCCGCCACGCGCAGGGCGGTGGAGCCGATCAGGAACGGGTGGTGGGCATGAATGATGTCGGGCTCGAAGGCATCCAGGGCCTCATCAAGCTTGCCCGGCACCGGCAGCACCACCGAAAAGTCACTGCCATTGAAGTTCTGGATGGCGGGGATGCGCACCACATCGGGCTCGTCCGCCGGGGTATCGGGGAACACCGGCGCCACCACCAGCACCCGGTGCCCGCGGTCGCGGCAGCCCTCGGTGAGGGCCGAGACGGACCGGGCCACGCCGCCGACATGCGGGGTGTAGGTGTTGGTCATCATGACGATGTTCATGCCGGTGCCTCCGGCATTTCCAGCGACCGGCAGTCGCCGGCGCGGTCGATGGGCGGCTGTCCCGGCACCGCCAGGCGGATCCAGGCCGGCCCGGGGCCATCGATCCGCCAGTCGACACGATGCCCCTCGGGCGTTGGTTCAAAGCGCACCCGGACGCTGCCGAACGCCGTGGGCGTGGGGCCGAAACCGAACCCGGTCCGCGCCGCCAGCCAGCGCGGCTGGACACCGGCGCCAAGTACCAAGCCATCGCCTTCCTCGCGGACGAACGCGTTGCGCATCATCGACACCCATTCGGCCGCCGCCCAGACGTGCTGGCCATCCCCCATGCAGCCGCCATCGGTGCGCGGGTGGATGGCTTCGGGCCACTGCCCGGTGGGGCTCGCCAGTCGGGCCACCGCGTCCATCAATGCGAGGCCATCGGCGTCACCGGCCCGCAGCAGCACCTGCGCCAGGTGCAGGGTCAGATAGGCATTGACGCCGGAGTGGATCATTTCCTGGAAAAAGCCGCCGTTGACGCGATGCGCGTCCAGCAGATACCCGACCGTGCCCAGCAGACGGGCATCGTCCGCGGCCAGGGTCTGCAGCGGAAACCCCGCGGCAATCGAGCCGATCGCCCCGGCATCCATGCGCCGCCGGGGCGAGGCCGGCATCACCGGCCGGCCCAGTCGCCCGCCATCGGCGGCGTAGGCCCGCTCGAGGCTCGCCGCCAGATCAGCCGCCTCGTCGTCCACCCAATCGGCCAGCGCCGGTTCGCCGTCGGCGCGCAGCCGCTCGGCCACCGCCCGCAGACCGCCATGGGCCCACTGATCGTCCCAGTAGTAATAGTCGTTGGGGCCGAGATGCTCGGCGCTGAAGCCCGCCGGCAGCAACCCGGCCTCGGGCCGGTCACTGTCCGCTGGCAGCCGCTTGCGCGCCACCCACTGGACACCGCGCCGGATCACCCGCAGCCACTCATCGCGGTCCGCGCCCGGAGGCCACTCGCCGGTCAGGGCGTGGTGGCGGGCGATGATCCAGAGCGCCTGGCCATTGGAATCCCACTCGCCCTCCTGGCTGTGGAAATAGCCGGTGGCGCGGGTCTGGCGCCCCGGAAAGCGGGCCAGCGAGCGGCGTCCGCGCTCGAGCAGCCCGGCATTGAACAGCCCATGGATGATGAACGCCGCATCCCTGAACCAGAAGCGCTTATAGGTGTAGGGCCCCGGATAGATGTCCTCGACGGAGTGCAGCAGCAGCGTACGCAGCGCCGTGTCGTAAAGCGCCTGATAGTCCGCATCCGGCACATCCAGTTGCGCCGCCGGGGCCAGTGCCTCGGCCCACGAGGCCGGGGCCACTGGATCGGCGGGCTCGGGCAGCGGCACCGACAGGGTCACGCTGCGCGACTCCCCGGGCGCCAGGTCGAACTGCGCCGCGGCGGTCAGCAGCCCGGTGTCGCAGTCGAGACGCCCGGGGGTGACGCCCGCATCACCGCCATCGGCCGACTCGCCGGCAAGTTGCTGGGCGACATCCCCTGATTCGTAATCGGAGGTATCGATGCGCTCGGGATGGGTGTCAAAGTCGAACCGCGCCGGCTGCATTACATGCTGCTCGTCAAACACCCGCCACTGCCACGCGGCCGCCGGCGACTCGCCCAGTGCCTGGTCAAGCCGCTGGATAAAGCTGATGCCCTCGGGGTTATAGGGGCGCAGCGCCAGCGCCAGGCGCCCACCCGCCGCGGCGGTGGCGGTGTAGCGACACTCCAGGCGATGGCCATCGCCAGCGGCCACCACCCGGGCGCGGCTCACCAGTTGCAGGCCGCCGGTCTCGGCGGTGGTGGTCACGCTCAGGTCATCGTCGCCGCGGTCCAGCCGCTGATCGACGGCGGGCAGACGCGAGGGGATCAGCCACTCGCCATCGGCCCCCCGCACCCAGGCATCCACCGAGCCGCCGTCGATGAGCGGTGTCACCAGCCCGCGCGGGTCAATGATGGGCAGCGCGGCGCAGTCCGGCCGGCCCACCGCGGTCCAGTTGCGGTGGGTGAGATTGACGTGGGTGATGCTGAACGCCCGGGGCAGAAACGCCGGGCTGTGCGGGTCGAACTGCTGCTCGATCCAGTACGGCCAGATCCAGTCCAGGTTGTGCTGGATGACCCGCGTGTTGATCAGTCCCCGGGCATGAAAGATCATCCCGGCGCGCAGCAGCTCGATGGGCTCGGCCACCTCCGAGGGCTGGCCGAAGCGCCGCAGCCGCGCCATCACCGCCAGCGGGTCCATGAACCCCTGCGATCGGGCCGCCCGGCGCACCACCCAGCGCCAGGGCAGCCACCTCATTAACGCCATCAATCGCATCTATCGGTGCCCTATCGCTCGAATTTCTGAAACATCTGTGTAAAAGTTCTGTCCGACCTGCCGATACAACCTCAAGACTTTCATTCCAACGGAGATCGTTGATGAATCCGGATCTCGACCACCATTTCGAGCAGATCATCACGGGCCTGGGTGAGGACCCGAGCCGTGGCGGCCTGGAGAAGACGCCCTATCGCGCGGCCCGGGCCATGGAATACCTCACCCAGGGCTATCACCAGTCGCTCGACGAGCTGGTCAACGATGCAATGTTCGAATCCGACAATGACGAAATGGTCATTGTTCGTGACATCGAATTCTACTCGCTCTGCGAGCATCACGTCCTGCCCTTCTTCGGCCACGCCCAGGTCGGTTACATCCCCGACGGCCGGGTCATCGGCCTGTCGAAGATCGCCCGCGTCGTCGACATGTACGCCCGCCGCCTGCAGATCCAGGAAAACCTCGCCCGCGAGGTGGCCGAGGCCATTCAGCAGGTCACCCAGGCGCGCGGCGTGGCCGTGCAGATGGACGCCCAACACATGTGCATGATGATGCGCGGGGTGAGCAAGCAGAACGCGGAGATGAGCTCTTCGGTGATGCTCGGCACATTCCGCGAGTCGGTCTCGGCGCGCAACGAATTCCTCCAGCTCATCCGTCGCCGGCCGGCATGAGCGGCGGTATCCAGCGGCCCCTGTCGCGCATCCGGGTCAAGGACCTGCGGCTGCGCACGTTCATCGGCTTCAACGACGAGGAGCAGCGCAAGCGCCAGGATGTGGTCGTCAACCTGCGCATCGACTACGACGCCCTCGCCGCCGCGCGCGGTGATGTGGTGGACGAGGCACTGGACTATAAGACCATCACCAAGCAGATCATCGCCCATATCGAGGACAACCGGTTTCTGCTGCTCGAAAAGCTGGTCAACGATCTGGTCGAGCTGATCATGGCGCACACGGCGGTGCAGTATGCCGAGGTCGAGGTCGACAAGCCCCACGCCCTGCGCTTCGCCGATTCGGTCTCGCTGACCATGACCGCCCAGCGGGACTGACACCGCCGGCGGCCCCATGACCGTCAGCGCCTGGCTGTCACTGCTTGCCATCTGCGTGCTCGGCGCCCTGTCTCCGGGCCCCAGCCTGGCGCTGGTCATCCGCAACACGGTCAACCGCGGACGCGGCGCGGGGCTGATCACCGCCGTCAGTCACGGCCTGGGCGTCGGCGTCTATGCCCTGGCGACGGCGCTGGGGCTGGCGGCGGTCATCGCCACCCATGAGACCCTGCACAGCGCGATCACCCTGGCGGGCGCCGGCTACCTGCTGTGGCTGGGGGCCAGTGCCATGCGCGCGGGCCACCCGGGCGCCGAAGCGGGTGCCGGGCCCGCCCCCGCCGATGTCATGCCCGGGCGCGGCGCGGCGGCGGCCCGCGATGGCCTGACCATGGCGCTGCTCAACCCCAAGATCGCGGTGTTCTTTCTGGCCCTGTTCAGCCAGTTCGTCACACCCGGCGCCGGTGCGCCGACCATCGCCCTGCTGGCCGGCACCGCCACCGTGGTGGATGCCGGCTGGTATGCGCTGGTGGCGGCGGGCCTGTCCGCCAGCGGCGGTGCCGCCTGGCTGCGGCGCCGGCAGGTCTGGATCGAGCGGCTGACCGGGGCGGTGCTGGTGTTCCTGGCCCTCAGCACCGCCGCCACCGTGCTTGGCTGACGCTGACGTCGCCGCCGCGTCAGTGTGAGAGCAGCACCGGCAGGGTCATTTCGCCCAGGATCCGGCGGGTGGTCCCGCCCATGACCATCTCCCGGAACCGCGAGCGCCCGTACGCCCCCATCACCAGCAGATCGGCATCGGCGTCGGCGGCCGCCGACAGCAGGGCGTCGGCCACGGGGATGTCGACACTGCCCTGGTGGGTCGCGGTCACCCGCACACCGTGCCGGGCCAGGTAGGCGGCGACATCGGCCCCGGGCAGATCGGTCCCCGCTCCGCGCAGGCCCGGCGCCTCGGTGCCGATCACCGCCACCTGCACCTCGTCGGCCCGGCACAGCAGGGGCAGCGCATCACTGACCGCCCGGGCCGATTCGCGACCGCCATCCCAGCCGACGATCACCCGATGCCCCACCGGACGCCGCTGCCAGGCATAGGGCAGCGCCAGCACCGGACGCCCGGCCATGACCGCCGCCTGGCCGGGCAGATCGGCCGGCACCAGGTCGGCGGGCCGATCCGGGTCGACCTGGCCCAGCACCAGCAGATCGGAATAGCGCGCCTGCTGGGCGACGACATCCACAGTGCTGCGGTCAACGCGCAGATCCTCCACCGAGCGCCATTCCGTGCTGAGCGCCTGATGCGCCACCTGGGACTCAAAGATCGCCGCCAGCCCGGCGTTACGGGTCTGCCAGGCCTCGCGGTAGCGATCCAGCGCCTCGGGCGGCAGGTATTCGGCATGGGCGGCCAGCGGCTCGGCCACCGCCAGGCCAGTCAGGTGGGCCTCATGGGCGCCTGCCAGGGCCGCTGCGGCGGCGACGTGATTGGCCTCGTGGCCGTCCTTGTGCAGATAAAGCAGGATCGAGCGAATCATGATCCCCTCTCCCTTGGCCTGTTGTTGTCAGGAACAGGCTAAGTCCGCGGAGAGTCCTGATACAATCACAACTTTTACGCCAACAGCTTGTCGGTCAGTCATGAAAGTTTTTATCCGTCTGCTTATCGCCCTTCTCCTGCTGGGCGGAATCTTTGGTGGCATCTTCGGCTACAAATACTTTGTCCAGATGCAGGGCGGCGGCCCGGGCGGCCCGCGTCCGGCCAACATCACCGCGACCACGGTCGCCAGCGAGCAGTGGCAGGGCGAGCGCAGCAGCGTCGGCAGTCTGACCGCCGTGGATCGCGTCGCCGTGAGCACCGAGGTGGCGGGCACCATCGAGTCGCTCAACTTCGACTCGGGTGAGCGCGTCGACACCAATGATGTGCTGGTCGCCCTGGACACCGATGTTGACGAGGCCGAACTGCAGGGCCTTCAGGCCGAGGCCGAGCTGGCCCGCATCGCGTTCAACCGCGCCGAGGATCTGCTCCCCCAGCAGGCCATCTCCCAGTCCGAGTTCGACGAAGCGCGGGCCCGGCTCGACAGCGCCACCGCGGCCGTGGACACCCAGCAGGCGCGACTGGCGCAGAAGACCATCCGCGCGCCCTTCCCGGGCATTCTCGGTCTGCGCACGGTCAGCGTCGGCCAGTATCTGGCCCCCGGCAGTGACATTGTCGAGATCCAGCGGCTCGACCCGATCTATGCCGACTTCACCCTGCCCGAGCGGTTTCTCACCGACCTCGAGCAGGGCCAGTCCATCGAGGTAAACACCAGCGCCTTCGAGGACACCTTCAACGGCACCATCACCGCCATCGACAGCGCCATCCGCGAGAACACCCGCGCCGTGTCGGTGCGCGCCACGCTGGACAATCCCGACGGTCGACTGCGACCCGGCATGTTCGCCGAGGTGACGGTGCTCGAGCCCATGGAGCGCACGCTGCTCACCATCCCGCGCACGGCGGTGAGCTTTAACACCTATGGCGATTTCGTGCTGCGCATCAATCAGAACGACAATGGTCTGGTAGCCGAGCGCGTGCAGATTGAGACCGGCGAGGTGCGCGACGGCCGGGTCGAGGTCACCAACGGCCTCGACAAGGGCGATCGCGTGGTGGCCGCCGGGCTGGTCAAGGTCCGCCCCGGCCAGCCGGTCACCATTGATGACACCATCGCGCTGAATCCGGACGAGGTGACCGGTCGATGAAATTCACCGACATCTTCATCCATCGCCCGGTGCTGGCGACGGTGATCAGCCTGCTGATCCTGCTGGCCGGTGTGCGCTCGCTGGACCTGCTCGAGGTGCGCCAGTACCCGTCCACCGAGAACACGGTGGTCACCGTCACCACCACCTTCCCCGGCGCCGACAGCGAGCTGGTGCAGGGCTTCATCACCCAGCCGCTGCAGCAGGCCATCGCCGAGGCCGGTGGCATCGACTACATCACCTCGGAAAGCCGTCAGGGCCAGTCCACCATCGAGGTGAACATGGCCCTCAACTACGACGCCAACGCGGCGGTCTCGGAGATACAGGCCAAGGTGGCCAGCCAGCGCAATGTGCTGCCCGCCGACGCCCAGGACCCGGTGATCGAGTCGAGCACCGGCGATCAGACGGCGCTCATGTATCTGGCGATCTACAGCGAGTCGGTGAAGATCCCCGAGATCACCGATTTCGTGAACCGCGTCATCCAGCCCCAGGTCCAGGCGCTGGACGGGGTGGCCAAGGCCCGGGTGTTCGGGCGCTCGCCGGCCATGCGCATCTGGCTCGACCCGCAGCGCATGGCGGCGCTCAACGTCACGGCCAGCGAAGTCCGCGACGTGCTGCGCGCCAACAACTATCAGGCCGGCATCGGTAATACCAAGGGGCCGTATACCCGCATCAACCTGTCGGTGACCACTGATGTGAGCGATCCCGACGCCTTCCAGCGTCTGGTGATCCGCGAAGAGAACGGCACCGTGGTGCGCCTTGATGATGTGGCCGCGACGGACTTCGGCTCCGAGACCTATGCCTCGGCGGCCTGGTACAAGGGCCAGCCCTCGGTGTTCATCGCCGTCGAGCAGGCCCCCGGCGCCAATCCGCTGGATGTGGCCGGCGAAGTCCAGCAGACGATGCCCAACCTGCGCAGCCAGCTACCGCAGGACATGCAGCTCGCACTGCCGTATGACGCGAGCAAGTTCATCGAGGACTCCATCAACGAGGTGTTCAAGACCATCGCCGAGGCGGTGCTGATCGTGCTCGTGGTGATCTTCCTGACCATCGGCTCGATCCGCGCGGCCATCGTGCCGTCGCTGGCGGTGCCGCTGTCGCTGGTGGGCGCGGCCACCATCATGATCGCGCTGGGCTATTCGCTGAACCTGCTCACGCTGCTGTCCATGGTGCTCGCCATCGGGCTGGTGGTGGACGACGCGATCATCGTTGTCGAGAACATCCACCGCCATATCGAGGAAGGCTACTCCAACGTCGATGCGGCTATCATGGGCGCGCGCGAACTGGCCGTGCCCATCATCGCCATGACCACGACCCTGCTCGCGGTCTACGCGCCCATCGGCTTCATGGGCGGGCTGATCGGGACGCTGTTCACCGAGTTCGCCTTCACCCTGGCCGGATCGGTGCTCATCTCGGGCATCATCGCGTTGACCTTCTCGCCCATGGTCTCGGCCGCCGTGCTCAAGCCCGGCGGCAAGGCCGGGCGGTTCGAGCAGTTCGTCGAGCGCATGTTCAACGGCCTGGCCGCCGCCTATCAGCGCAGCCTGCACAGCCTGCTCGACACCAAGAGCGTGCTCATCGTGTTCGGCGTGATCGTGCTGGCCTCGAACTACTTCATGTTCACCACGAGCCAGAGCGAGCTGGCGCCCACCGAGGATCAGAGCATCCTGTTCTTCCAGGGCACCGCACCGCGCACCGCCACCTTCGATTATCTGGCGACGTTCGCCGAGCGCTACCAGACCGAAGCGGAGAGCATCCCCGAGTACAGCGAGACGTTCATGATCCTCGGCGGCCTGTCGCCGGATACGGTGTTCGGCGGCGTCAAGATGGTGCCCACCAGCGAGCGCGAGCGCAGCCAGACCGAGGTGCAGCAGGATGTGACCGCCAAGTTCACGCCCAACCCGGGGCTCGACACCGCGGTGTTCCCGCGGCCCAGTCTGCCGGGCTCGGGCGGCGGGCTGCCCGTGCAGTTCGTGCTGACCACCTCGGCCGGCTACGAGGCGCTGGATAACGTCGCCACCGATTTCATCGGCCAGGCCATGGGCAGCGGCAACTTCCTGTTCCTGCGCAAGTCCGTGGAGTTCGACCGACCGCTGACTACGGTCGAGGTCAACCGCGACAAGGCGGCCGACATGGGCATCAGCATGGAGCAGCTCGGCAGCAGCCTGTCCGGGATGCTCGGTGGCGGCTACGTCAACCGATTCAATCTGGACGGCCGCAGCTACAAGGTCATCCCCCAGGTTGATCGCCCGTTCCGGGCCAATGCGGCGATGCTCGAGGAATACTACATCGAGACCCCTCAGGGCGAATCGGTGCCGCTCTCAAGCCTGGTGACCCTCAAGGAATCGGTGGTGCCGAGCTCACGCAACCAGTTCCAGCAGCTCAACTCGGTGACGCTTGAGGGGATCCCGGCGCCGGGCGTGCCGCTGGGGGATGCACTCAACTACCTCGCGACCACCGCCGATCAGGTCCTGCCGGCAAGCTATAACGTCGACTACACCGGCCAGTCGCGGCAGTTCGCCGATCAGGGCGGCGCGCTGGTGCTGACGTTCTTCCTGTCGATGCTGGTGATCTATCTGGTGCTCGCCGCACAGTTCGAAAGCTGGCGCGATCCGGCGATCATCCTGGTCTCGGTGCCGCTCAGTATTGCCGGGGCGCTGGCGTTCATCACCCTTGGCTTCGCCACGGTGAACATCTACACCCAGGTGGGGCTGATCACGCTGATCGGTGTCGTCGCCAAGAACGGCATCCTGATCGTGGAGTTCGCCAACAACCTGCAGATCAAGCAGGGCCTCGGCAAGCGCGCGGCGGTTGAACAGGCGGCCACCATCCGCCTGCGGCCGATCATCATGACCTCGCTGGCGCTGATCATGGCCATGGTGCCGCTGCTCATCGCCACCGGCGCGGGCGCGGTCAGCCGCTTCCAGATCGGTCTGACCATCGCCACGGGGCTTGGCATCGGCACGCTGTTCACGCTGTTCGTGCTGCCCGCCTTCTACCTGGTGCTGGGGCAGGACCACAACGCCCACAAGTCGGAGGCGACAGCGGCCTGATGGCGGCGGTGACGGCCCGGGGGCTGACCCGGACCTACGGCACGACGACGGTGGTGGATGGCATTGACCTGACCATCGAGGCGGGTGAGTGCTTTGCGCTGCTGGGGCCGAACGGTGCCGGCAAGACCACCACACTGCGCATGCTGCTGGGGCTCACACCCCCCAGCAGCGGCGAGGTGACCGTGCTCGGCGAGCCCATCCCGAAGCGGGCCCGGGCCATGCGCGAGCGCGCCGGCATCGTGCCCCAGTTCGACAACCTCGACCCCGACTTCAGTGTGCGCGAGAACCTCATCACCTACGGCGCCTATTATGGCGCGCGGCGTAAGGCGGTGGAGGCGCGGATGGACTCGCTGCTCGCCTTCGCTGAGCTGACCGAGCGGGCCGATGACCCCATCCAGGGGCTGTCCGGCGGCATGAAGCGCCGCCTGACGCTTGCCCGGGCCCTGGTCAACGACCCGGAGCTGCTCGCCCTGGACGAGCCCAGTACCGGTCTTGACCCCCAGGCCCGCCAGCACATCTGGGAGCGCATGCACACGCTGCGCCGCCAGGGCCGCACCCTGCTGCTGACCACCCATTACATGGAAGAGGCCGAGCGGCTCTGCGACCGCGCCGCGATCATCGATCACGGCCGCATCGTCGCCTGCGACAGCCCGGCGGCGCTGATCGCCGCGCATATCGAGCCGCACGTGGTGGAACTGCGCGGCGATCAGGCCATGCAGTGGATGGGACGGATGAACGCCGCCGGCGACATCGACGCCGAGGTGCGCGGTCATGCCGGCGTCGGCAGCGGCCTCGAGCCGCTGACCGCGGCCGGATTCCGGGTGGAGCCGGTGGGCGAGACGGTGCTGATCTACGGCGCCGACCGTGACGCCCTGATCCAGCGCATTGAGGCCCTGATCGGTCCGGGGTATCTGTATCGACCGGCAAGCCTTGAGGATGTCTTTCTGCGCCTGACCGGACGGGAGCTGCGCGACTGATGAGTGCGAGTGTTGCGGATCATCTGAAGACCGGCCCACAGCTCAGTGGCCGGTTCATTGCCGTGTGGCTGCGCAACCTGCGGGTCTGGCGCAAGCTCATGCTGCCCTCGCTGCTGGGTAACTTCGGCGAGCCGGTGCTGTATCTGCTGGCACTCGGTTATGGGCTGGGGCAGTTCGTCGGCGAGGTCGAATCCATGCCCTATATGGTGTTCCTGGCGAGCGGCATCGTCTGCTCGGCGGCGATGACCGGCGCCACCTTCGAGGCGCTCTACTCCGCCTACACCCGGCTCACCCAGCAGCAGACCTGGGCGGCGATGCTCGCCGCCCCCATGAATGTCGATGATGTGGTGCTGGGCGAGATCGCCTGGGCGGCCACCAAGGCGCTGATCAACGCCAGCGCCATCGTGCTGGTGGCCGCCGTGCTGGGTCTGGTCGCCGGGCCCGAGGCGCTGCTGGTGCTGCCGGTGATCCTGCTCGCGGGGTTTTCGTTTGCCGGCATCGCGATGATCGTCACCGCGATTTCGCCGAGCTACGATTTCTTCCTGTACTACTTCACGCTGGTCATGACGCCGATGCTGCTGCTCTCGGGCGTGTTCTTTCCGCTATCGGGGCTGCCCGATGCGGTGGGCATCGGCGCGCAGTTCCTGCCGCTGGCGCATGTGGTCATGCTGGTCCGCCCGCTGATGACCGGCACGGTCGTCGACGCACCGGTGCTGCATCTGGCGGTGATCCTGGGCTATGCGGTGGGCAGCTACTGGATCAGCGCGGCCCTGGCGCGGCGACGGCTGATCCGCTGACCGGCTCTGTGCGCTCCGGCAGCCAGATCCAGACGTAGGCGCCCAGCGGCTGCTCGGCGCTAGAAATCATCATCCACTCTGGGGGAGTGGGCATGACGTGGCAGGAGCGTCAGTCGATCCACGGCTTCACGATTGGCGCGTCGCAGCTCTGCCGGGCTCGCACTGAAAAGCGGCACACCCACAATGGTAGCGGCCTCGAAATAAAGCCCGATGTCAGTGCCCGGGTCACCGTTTTCAATGCGCCGCAGTGTCACACGCGTAATGCCTGCGCGCTCGGACACATCGGATGCGGTAATGCGCCGCTCGATCCGGCCGGTGCGCACAAGCCGGCCCAGTAGCGCGACCGCCTCACGGGTGTGCGGTGAATAGACTCTTTGCCTGGCGGCCATAGAGTGGATCTCTGAATATCCAAAAGTCTTTTATAAGGATATTCAACTATCCATCTCGCTTCAATACTGGATCAGCGAGTGCACCGGCGCGTCGGTCATGTGTTCGCGGGCGTTGAGAAAACCCAGCTCGATGATGAAGCTGTAGCCGAGCATCTCCGCCCCCAGGCGACGCAGCAGGTCACCGGTGGCCCGGGCCGTTCCCCCGGTGGCCAGCAGATCGTCCACGATCAGCGTGCGGGCGCCCTGACCCAGTGCATCGCGATGCACCTCAAGCGCGTCGGTGCCGTATTCAAGCTGATACTCGCAGGCGTAAACGTCGGACGGCAGCTTGCCGGGCTTGCGCACGGGGATGAAGCCGGCGCCAATACGGTAAGCGAGCGCGGCACCAAAGATGAACCCGCGTGACTCAGTGCCGACGATGTACTCCGGCATCGGACCCTGCAGGTCCTGCGCCAGCAGATCCACGGCCGTTTTAAAGCCCTCGGCATCGCCGAGCAGCGGCGTGATGTCCTTGAAAATGATTCCCGGCTTGGGGAAGTCGGGAATGTCCCGGATCAGCCCCTGCACCTGAGCGACGGCGGCGTCCCGGTCCTCGATCATGGCAGTCACGAATAGCGTCTCCTCAATCCCTGGGAAACTGCATGGTAGCGGGAAACCGCCGGAGTGTCGTCACGCGAGAGCGCCAGCAGGCAGGTGCGACACAGGCAGTCGTCATAGGTGGCAGCCACCGCCTCGCGCATATCATCGCTCAGGGTAATGTCGACACACTGGCAGCGGTGGATCGTGCCCAGCCGGCACTCGAAGTCGTTGCCGCAGCGGGGACAGCGCTTGGGCTCATGATCAGGCATTCGGGGTTGAGCTTCGCGGGGTTGAGCTTCGCGCCGCGCCGGGGCGGGTTGCGGTGCTGAAGGCATCATCGGCGAGCCAGCCGCCATTGGCGGCCTCGCGCTCGAGCCGATCCATGATGGCCAGGCGCTTGTCTTCGGGATAGTCGCGCCATTCAACGATCTCGGTCTCGGTGCGTCCGCAGCCGATGCAGCGGCCATTATCGACTTCGCAGATGCTGATGCAGGGTGACGATGCGCTCATGATTTCTCCACAAGATGTTGGGGTCATGTTCTACCAGAAACCCAACTTGAAGGACAAATCACGGCGCCCGGCTGCTGTTCATCATGGTCTTGAACGCCGAGTGCTGCCGGCGGTTACGCCGGGCCAGACGCAGGTCATAGTCCATCTGGAGCCGCAGCCAGAATTCCGGCGAGGTCTCGAAGTAGTCCGCGAGCAGCAGGGCGGTCGGGGCCGTGATGCGACGTTTGCCGGCGAGGATATCAGTGATGCGGTTAACCGGCACCCGCAGCGCCCGGGCCAGGGACGCGGGCTTCAGGCCGCGCGCGATCATGAATTCATGGCCGAGCACGTCGCCGGGCGGCATCGGGGCTTCCCAGTCATCCTGCGGGTTCATGGGCCCGGCGCCTCGTCGAGGGCGACGCCATGGGCCTCGCCGGCGGTAAAGCGAAAGAGCAGCCACCAGCCATAGCCCACACGCAGGGTATAGCGGTCTTGATGGTCGTTGGGGTCGGGATCGGAGTCGAGGTCGGAGGGTAGATCGGAATCGGTGGCGGGGGCGTCGAACGGGATCGACTCATCAATCATGGGCTGCAGGCGCCTGCCGCAGGCCTGTTGCAGATCCTCCGCGTCAGTGGCGGCGTGGAGGAGCGCCAGATCACGACGCAGCACGGTGGCGAGGTTTGCTGGCGTGGAATGGGGTGGCCGCCCCCACCAGATCATCCGCAGGCGGGGCGAGGCGAAGGTCTTGATCATTGGGCGATTCCTTGCCGGGATGAGGCTTGACGCTCAGTCCACCATACCGCGCGGCGGCGCGGGGCACCGGCCGTCGGGCCGGGTGGCGCTGGCCGATTCGTGGCCTGTGCCGCGCGATGAGCGGGCGACGGATGCGGGCGGCGGATGCCGGTAAGGGAGGAGGGGCGTTGTGGGGTCTTCGGGACACGAAGTGACGCGCGACGGAGATCGTTATTACACTCGACGTCACACGTCACGCCACGGGCAGCGGGAGTGTCTGGAATAACCGCCGCGCATCCGCGTTTGGGGCCGCTGGAGCGCATGGGTCGTTGCGATCGTCTTGACGCGCTCCGTCGTCACTGAGAACGGAGGACGGAGTGCGTCAATTCGTCTCCGGAAGACCCTACAAAACCCAGGCGCCCAGCCCAGGCCCCCGCGTGCTAACGTCCCCCCATGGACGAAGACATCGACATCCCCCACTTCCGGCAGCGGCTGCACGAGATGCGTGCTGAAATCGAAGGACAGGCGCAGGCTCGCGACGACTCGCGGGCGACCGTGGAGCTGGATCAGACCCGCGTGGGACGGCTATCGCGCATGGACGCCCTTCAACAGCAGGCCATGGCCCAGGCCACCAACGAGCGCGCGCAACTCACGCTCACGCGCATCACCTCAGCCCTGCAACGCTGCGATGACGGCACCTACGGCGAGTGCCTGCGCTGCGGCGAGCTCATCAACCCGCGGCGGCTTGAGGTGGATCCCGCCGCGACGCTGTGCATCGACTGCGCCGACTGACAGCGCCCCAGCGGTGACCGGCGCGTCACGCTAGCTCAGGAATAACCCATACGCCGGATTATCCGACTCATTGCGATACGGATAGCCCAGCTTATCGAGGCTTTCCTCAAACTTCTCCCGCTGCTCCGGCGGCACCTGGATTCCCACCAGCACCCGGCCATAGTCCGCGCCATGGTTGCGGTAATGGAACAGCGAGATATTCCAGCGCCGTCCCAGGCGCTTGAGAAAGTTCAGCAGCGCGCCAGGGCGCTCCGGGAAGCGCACCTGATAGAGCACCTCGTGATCGACGTTATGTCCGCGGCCACCGACCATGTGCCGCACATGCACCTTCGACATCTCGTCATCGGTCAGATCCAGCACCGGATAACCCTTCGCCCGCAGCGCCTCGACTACCTCATCGCGCTCAGCGAGGCCATCATTCAGGCCGATCCCGGCGAATACATGCGCCTCATCGGCATGCGCGAAGCGATAGTTGAACTCGGTGATGGCGCGGTTGCCGATGGTCTCGCAGAACTCACGAAAACTCCCCGGCCGCTCCGGGATGGTCACCGCCAGCACCGCCTCGCGATGCTCGCCCAGCTCGGCGCGCTCCGCCACGTGCCCCAGGCGTGAGAAGTTCATGTTGGCGCCACAGTTGATGCCCACCAGCGTCTGGCCGGTCACACCGCGCTGCTCGATGTACTTCTTGATCCCCGCCACCGCCAGCGCACCGGCCGGCTCCATCACCGTGCGGGTATCCTCGAAGATGTCCTTGATGCCGGCGCAGATCTCATCGGTGCTCACCAGCATGCACTCATCCACCAGCTCGCGGGCGATCCGGAACGTCTCCTCACCGATCTGGCGCACGGCCACGCCATCGGCGAAGATGCCCACCTGATCCAGCGTGACCCGCTCGCCCGCGGCCATCGCCCGCTCGAGTGTCGGCGCGTCCTCGGGCTCCACCGCGATGATGCGGATGTCCGGGCGCAACTGCTTGATGTACGCCGCAATCCCCGCGATCAGACCGCCACCGCCCACCGGCACGAACACCGCATCAATGGGTTGGGGATGCTGACTGAGGATCTCCATGCCCACCGTGCCCTGCCCGGCGATCACGTCCGGGTCATCATAGGGCGGGATGAACGTCAGCCCACGCTCCTCGATCAGCTTGGCGGCATGGGCCTTGGCGGCATCGTAGTTATCGCCATGCAGCACCACCCGACCGCCGAAGTTGCGCACCGCGTCCACCTTGATGCTCGGCGTGGTCCGAGGCATGACGATGGTCGCCTTGATGCCAAGCTTCTGCGCCGAGATCGCCACCCCCTGCGCATGGTTGCCGGCGGACGAGCAGATCACACCTTTGTCCCGTTCGGCCTGGCTCAGGCTCGCGATCTTGTTGTACGCCCCGCGGATCTTGAACGAGAACACCGGCTGCATGTCCTCGCGCTTGAGCAGGATATTGTTATCCAGGCGCCGCGACAGGTTGGTGGCAGTGACAAGCGGCGTCTGCTCAGCGACATCGTAGACGCTCGCTGTCAGAATACGTTGAAGATAGGATTGCATGCCCGACCGGGAATTTGCCCCAAAGGGCAACAGTGTACAGGAGAGACAAGCCATGAGCGTCGACACCCAGAAACGCGCCGCCGCCGAAGCCGCCGTCGAGCGCATCGAGCCCGGCAGTGTGATTGGCGTGGGCAGCGGCTCCACCGTCGATCAGTTCATCGACGCCCTCGCCGCCAGCGACACGCGGATCGAGGCCGCCGTCGCCGCTTCCGAGGCCAGCGCCGAGCGCCTGCGCAACCACGGCATCGAAGTCCGCGACGCCAACAGCGTCAGCGAACTGAGCATTTACGTGGACGGCGCCGACGAGATCTCCCGCCACCTGCAGATGATCAAGGGCGGCGGCGGCGCGCTGACCCGCGAGAAAGTCATCGCCGCCATCGCCCGGCGGTTCGTCTGCATTGTCGATGAAAGCAAGTGGGTGCGGGCGCTCGGCGACTTCCCACTGCCCGTGGAAGTGGTCCCCATGGCCCGCTCCTACGTCGGCCGGCAACTGCTCAAGCACGGCGGGCGGCCCACGCTGCGTGAGGGGTTCACCACCGATAACGGCAACGTCATCCTCGATGTGCAGGGTCTGGACTGCGCGGAGCCCATTGCGCTGGAGCGCGCGCTCAATAACATCGCCGGCGTGGTCACCAATGGCCTGTTCGCCGCCCGCCCGGCGGATGAACTGCTGGTCGGCACCGACACCGGCGTCCAGCGTTTCACCGCCGCCTGAGCGGCATGCAAAAGGCCCTGATCACCCTCGGTATCGCGATTCTGATCATCGGTCTGCTCTGGCCGGTGATCAGCAAACTCGGCCTCGGTCGGCTGCCGGGGGATATCGTGATCCGCCGCGAGGGGTTCACCGGCTACTTCCCGATCACCACCTCGATCATCGTCAGCATCGTGGTGTCAGTGGTTATCTGGTGGCTGCGGCGTTAGACGCGTGGCAGACGCTGGTGGCGGCGGTTGGGATCGCCGCTGCGCCCAGCCCTCACCCCGACCGATAAACCGCATCATGGCTACCGATATTGACCAGAACTACTTCCTCATCTGCGATGAACAGCTCCAGCGTTATGCGATAGGAGAGATTAATCGAGACCGCATAGAGTCCATCAAGACGCCCGCGAAGCGCATGAAGACGTAAGGAAGGGTGAAACGGATCAGCCTCCAGTAAACTCAAAGTCCTAGCGTACTGGCGTTTAAGATCCGGATGCCGTTTAAGCCATTTCGCAGCCCGCCGCTCGTAACTCTGCGTGAAGACAAGCTGATAGCTCACCCTTTACTGCTCAACCGCTCCACGTGGGCCTCTGCTGATTCCCGGACAAAGCGCCCAGCCCCAAGATCCGCGCGTGACTCCGCGAGTGCCGCCTCGAGTTCACATTCGCGCAGGTGTGTGTACTGAGTCATGTCCATAACCACATACCGGCGCTCCCCGCGCACTGAGACCATTGCCTCATCGTCACTTTTCAGCGCATCCTCAATAGCGGACACGCCACGAGTTTTCAACTCGTTAGCCGTGAGTTCACTCATCACTCAACTCCAGTTCTATCGTTAGTGCTCACAATAGCACGCTTTACCGATCGGTTTACCTTCCGCTTGAAGGCTCTATTCCCGACCCCGCAGCCACGCCCACACCCGGCCCAGATACTCATGCCAGGCGGCCTCGGTGGTGCGCAGGTCATCGGCGCTCGGCGCGAAGTCACCCGGGCGGGCGAACTGCTGTGGGATGGCCCGATGGGCGGTCGGGGCCGGTCGCGGTTCAATGCCTTCGTGATCAAACGCGGCGATGGCCCGCGGCAGATGACTCGCCGAGCTGACCAGCAGGGGCTGGCGCAAGCCCGCCGTGTTGTCATCGCGGGTGTTCACCCATTCGGCATAAGCCGCCGCCTCCTCCTCGGTATTCCGGGCCGCCGGCAGCATCCGGATCTGCCCCCGCGGCACGCCCAGCGCCACGGCCATATCCGCGGCGATAGCGGCCTGGGACCGGCCGCGTGGCAGGGCGCCGCTGGTCACCAGCAAGGCGTCGGGCCGCATCCGCCACAGCCGAATGCCCTCGATGAGTCGCTGCAGGGATGTCGCCGAGAGCTGCGCGCTCAACGGCAGCGAGGGATCATCCACGGCGCCGCCGCCCAGCACCACGATGGCTGCGACGTCGCTGGGCGGTACCTGGCCCACGGCTCCGTCGGGTGCGCTCACCTCAATGGGCGTATACACGCCTTCCAGCGGCGCCATCAGGCTGTTCGACACCGGCCACCAACTGATCAAGGCGAGCGCCAGCGTTGTCACCCCCATCAGCGCCAGACCGGTACGCCGGAAGCGCGTGAACGCGGCCAGGAGCAGCCCTGCCAGCAGGGCGATCACGACCAGGCTGAGTGGCTTTAGTAGCGCGCCGGCGAGTTTTGTGAAAAAGAACACACGCTATCCCTGCGCCACTCTGCGCGCATCCGCCGTTGATACGCGACGCCGTCGTCGGTTTCAGTCATAAGGTTAAGGGTATCGCGGCCACGGGCGACCGAGCGAACCTCCCATCTACAACAACCGCTCGATCGCGCGCTTGACCTTATCCGAGCCAGGTCGGGTCATCGCCCCGAACACCTCGACCACCTCGCCGTCGGGATTGATCAGGTACTTGTTGAAATTCCAGCGCGGGGCGCGGGACTGACGCGCCAGTTCGGCGAACACCGGATGGGCATCACCACCGCGGACGGGCACGGTCGCCATCATGTCGAAGCTCACCCCAAAGTTCACAAAGCAGGTCTCCGCGGCGGCCGCCTCGTCATCCGCCTCCTGATTGAAGGAATCCGACGAGAACCCGATCACCTTGAGCCCACGATCGGCATAGGTCTGATGCAGCGCCTCCAATCCCTCGAACTGACCGGTGAAGCCGCAGTGACTGGCGGTATTGACCAGCAATACCGCCGGCGCATCCGCGGCAAGATCCTGCACGTTGACGACTTCACTCGAGTGCAGCCGGCGCATGTCGTGATCAAGCCAGTCCGTGCCGGCGGTGGCCGTGGACGCCATGGCGATTCCTCCCAGTAGCAGCGTGAGCAGTACAGCAATCGTTGGAGCGATTCTCATGGGGTGCTCCTTGATCAGAAGGTTCTGATTCTTATGGTTGATGCGTTTCAGTATCCGCTTCCAGCTCAGCGACCGATTCAAGTAGTCGCCGGGCATTGGCCGGCGAGCGAAGGAGCCAGGCCGTTTCCTGCAACGACTCATAGTCCTCAAGCGACATCATGACCACCGATGACGCACGGCTTCGTGTGATTGTGACCGGTGAGTGGTCCTCACACACCTGATCCATTGTGCCGGCTAGATTGGCCCTCACTTTTGTGTAACTGATCGCGTCCATCGCCACCTCCTTATCCCAGGTGCCACATCGATCTAACGGTCCGCATAGTTGGCCTCGATCCACTCGCGATAGGCCCCCGACTGAACGCGGGCGACCCACTCCGGGTGATCCCGATACCACTGGACGGTCTCGCGCAGGCCCTGCTCGAAGCTGTGCGCCGGCCGCCAGCCGAGCTCATGCTGAATGCGCCGGCTGTCGATCGCATAACGCCGGTCATGACCGGGCCGGTCGGTGACCGAGGTGATGAGGGCGCGATAGCCGCTGCCAATGTCCGTGGGCTGGATCATCTCAAGCGTCTCGCATAGGGCCTCCACCACCTGCAGGTTGGTGCGCTCGGCGTCCCCACCAATGTTGTAAGTCCGGCCAATCTCCCCGTGCTGCAGCACCTGCCACAGCGCCTCCGCGTGATCGTCCACATGCAGCCAGTCACGGATCTGGCCGCCGTCGCCGTAGACCGGCAGAGGCTTGCCGGCAAGCGCGTTCAGGATCATCAGCGGGATGAGCTTTTCCGGAAACTGATAGGGCCCGTAGTTGTTCGAGCAGTTGGTGATCACCACCGGCAGGCCATAAGTGCGGTGCCAGGCGCGGACCAGATGATCGCTCGCGGCCTTGCTAGCAGCGTAGGGCGAACTCGGTGCGTAGGGCGTCGCCTCGGTGAACGCCGGCGCGTCGGGCGGCAGGTCACCGAAGACCTCGTCCGTCGATATGTGATGCAGACGGAAGCGCTCGCGCGGGCTCGAGCCACTGGCGTCGGGGCGGTCGTCGAGGCCCTCCCAGTAAGCGCGGGCGACGTCGAGCAGGTTCTGGGTGCCGACCACATTGGTGTCGACAAACACGCCGGGCCCAAGGATCGAGCGGTCGACGTGGCTCTCGGCGGCAAGGTGCATCACGGCATCCGGGCGATGTTCGCGGAAGACCCGTTCGAGGGCCTCGCGATCGCGGATATCCACCCGCTCGAACCGATACCCGGGATCATGCTCGAGCCCGGGGAGTGACTCGGGGTTGCCGGCGTAGGTCAGGGCATCGACGTTGACGATTTCGGCCCGCCGGTAACTGCGAAGTTGGCGGATGAGCGCCGAGCCGATGAACCCGGTGCCACCGGTGATGAGGATTTTCATGCGATAGAGTCTAGCAAAAGGGTGATCGCGCGCTCACGCTGAGCTTATCGACGCTAAAAACGTTCACTCTCCCGCGCCCGACGCATGAACGAACCGAGTTCCTCTACAGCCATCGGCATCTGATCAGTCAGCGTGCGCAGCCTGTCGGCATTAATGGGCTGGCGTTCGACCTCGACGGGGACAAGTCGGACAACTGGCAGTCCGTGCCGAGTGATCGTCACCGACTCACCCCGTTCGGCACGATCCGCCAGCTCATGTAGATGTGCCTTGGCCTTGGAGAGCGTTATGCAACCGGCATCCATCGTCATGTACCGCTTGGTGACCATTGTTCCGTTCAAGGTAGTCGCCGTTGCCGCGCTCAGCAACGCATTGATGCGAATCGCAGTGACAGCGAGGATGGTGCGCGATTTAACACCAGCGACACGTCACGGGGCATGAAATGAACGACGACTGCTGGGCTCGCATTGAGCAGGCCATCGCCGAGGCATCCGGTCATGCACCCGCGCCCATGCGGCGTACACCGGTTGGTGGTGGCGACATCAATGCCGCCTATCGGCTGGAGGGGCCGACGGCACGCTGGTTCGTCAAGCTCAACCGCGCCGATCGGCTGTGGATGTTCGAGGCCGAGGCGGCAGGGCTCGCCGCCATCGCCGAGGCAGCCGAAGGTCCGCGCGTGCCGCGACCACTGACGACCGGCGTCGCAGGCAATCGCAGTTATGCGGTGATGGAATGGATCGATCTGCGTCCGCGCGGGGATGCAGCGGCGCTGGGCCACGCGTTGGCGAACATGCACGCAGTGACGGCGAACCAGTACGGCTGGGATCGCGACAACACCATCGGCGACACCCATCAGGTCAATCCCTGGGAACGCGACTGGGTGGCGTTCTACCGCGAGCATCGACTGCGGTTTCAGCTCGACCTCGCACGTCGCAATGGCTTTGGCGGGCGGTTGCAGGATCGCGGCGAGGCGCTGGCGGAACGGTTAGGGGCGTTTTTCAGCGACTACACCCCGCTTCCCTCACTGCTTCATGGTGATCTCTGGTCGGGGAATGTCGCGTTTGATGGGTCGGGCGCGCCGGTGCTCTATGACCCGGCGGTGTACTTTGGCGATCGCGAGAGTGATCTGGCGATGTCCGAGCTCTTCGGCCGACTGCCGGCGGCTGCGTACTCGGCCTACGAGACGGTGTGGCCGCTGGATGCGGGATATCCCGTCCGCCGCGAGCTCTATCAGCTCTACCACACCCTCAATCACGCGAATCTGTTCGGTGGGCCGTATGCCCGAGAAGCGGAGGGGATGATTGATCGATTGCTGGTGGCAATGTGATCAATCTGTCATTCTATCTTATCGTTTCAATCACCACCGATAAATCAAGTGCTTGCCATGCCCGGTCTGCGGTTAGCACTGGCGCCACTGACTCTATGGCGAGGGCGAGACACGCGCGGTCAGCCAACGATAGTCCACCCGCTCTGGTACTTTCCCATAAGTTGGCTGCAATCCAAGCTTGCTGCGCTGTGAACGGCTCGATACGGATACCCAATTCGGCGAGATCCTCCTCAAGCCCTTTGATATCGACTCCGAACTGCTTCGCCTTCTGAAGAATCTCGCAAAGGTTGACGCTGCACAGCAGCGCCCCGTCCAGACAATCACCGACTCGCGGGCCGCCCGGCTCACCATGTAGATAAGCCAATAACGCGGACGCATCGATCACATACGCCGAATTCTTCAAGCTTTGTCGTCTCCCGGGACCTCTTCCCGAGCGACTTCGGCGCGGCGATCCGCTATCAAGCTGTCCGCCAGGCTGATATGCGGATCGACCGTGCAAAATCGATCCCGCAGCCGACGTTCAACAACCCCGCGCGGCTCCAGGATTAACGCGCCGTCCTTAACGCGAATCAGCAGCCGTTCACCCGTATTGAGGCCAAGTTGGCGGCGTAACGCGGCCGGCACAACCAGGCGCCCTTGAGGCCCGAGCTGGATCTCGTTGTTTGATAGGGCCATCAGACCTCCTTAAACCACGGGGTGCATGATATGCCATTTTCTAAAGATTTGGCACATTTAACACAAAGAGGCACCTGTACGGTGCATTGTGCATTGAGCCTTCAGGGCATATACCTCAGCCGACCACCAGAGCATCGAGCTTCATACCGCGCACCCCTCGTCGATGATCTCCTCAAGCGCTTGCCGGTCGACCATGTCGCAATTGCGTCCCACGCGCTTCAGGTCACGCCACGCCGCCTCCGGTGTAGCCAGTCGAAGCGGCCGGTCCGGCGAACTCACCGTCGCGGCCAGGACTGCCTCGAGCGGTCTTGCCGTGTGCGTGAACTCAATCGTGCCCCATAGCGTTCGAAAGACCCCTTTGCGCCCGGTTGTCATGAGCGTGAGATAACCCATCGGGACCTGCGAGATCGCTCCCCACTCCGAGAGCGCCGATTCAAGACTTACATAGCTATAGTCACCGCGGCGAATGGCCCGGGCGATCCGCTCGAGATCATAGCCATCGTTGCGCTGGCCTGCGGGATAGACATACACGCCGCGGGCGGCGGGTCGCAGCCAGTCGGATTGGACTAAGCGCTTTAGCGTCGCCGCCCTGTTGGACGGGCGGTCGACGCGCATCATCCGCTCAAGGTCACGGCGGGTGAAGACAAACCGCCCATCAGCAGCCTGTTCGCCAAGAAGCTTTAGCGCATTGGTCAGTTTCATGACCTTTATTCCGCTAACGCATTACCCAAACGGGTAACAGGCACTGACGATCCCGCGATCCTGCAACCGGCGTGTACAATCCACGATGCACCGAACACACACAGAGGCTGCCGTGGACTACGCCTATCTCGAGACGTTGCGGCGTCAGCATCCGGCCTGGCGCCTGCTCCTCGCCGATCATGCCCCGCTGGTCATCAGCTTCCTCCACGAGCGCTTCATCGCACCCAACATCCGCAGCCTGCCCGAACAGGATATCGCCACGCAGCTCGATGACACGCTCTATCGCCTGCGCGAGACGGTCGGCGAGTCGGCCTTCCCGAGATCCGCGCTGGACTATCTCTCGGACTGGGCCGGCGATGAGCGCGGCTGGCTGCGCAAGTACTATCCGGCGAACAGCGATGAACCGCACTACGACCTAACACCCGCGACCGAACGGGCCATCCAATGGCTCTCGGGTCTCGAGGAACAGGCATTCGTCGGGGCGGAATCCCGGCTCAAGCTTGTATTCGATCTGCTCGATCAGCTCGTCCGGGGGGCCGAATCCGATCCGGCGGCCCGCATCCGCGACCTCGAGCGGCGGCGCGCGGCAATCGATCAGGAAATCGACGAAATCCGCGCCGGCCGTATGGCCACAATGGACGACACCCAGATCCGCGAGCGATTCCTGCAGATGGCCGCCACCGCACGCGGTCTGCTCAGCGATTTCCGACAGGTCGAGCAGAACTTCCGCGCCCTCGACCGCGAGGTGCGTGAACGCATCACAACCTGGGAGGGCAGTAAGGCCGACGTGCTTGAAGACGTCCTCGGCGAGCGCGACGCCATCACCGATTCCGATCAGGGACGCAGTTTCCGCGCCTTCTGGGACTTTCTCATGTCGCCGTCTCAGCAGGAGGCATTCGTCGATAAGCTCGACCAGGCCCTCGCACTGGAACCGATCAGTGCGCTCGAGCCGGATGAGCGACTGCGGCGCATCCACTACGACTGGCTCGCCGCGGGTGAGGCAACACAACGCACCGTCGCCCGGCTCTCCGAGCAATTGCGGCGCTATCTCGACGACAAGGCCTGGCTGGAGGACAAACGGATCATGACCGTGATCCGCGGGGTCGAGCAGCACGCGCTGGCCGTGCGGCATCAACCGCCTGCGTTATCGCTCAGCATCGACGAGCCGGCACCGCGGGTGGAGCTCGCGATGGAACGACGCCTGTTCACACCGCCCGCCAGGCCGGTCGTGGAATCCGATACGCTCGCGGTCGGCGAGGAGACTGTCGCCACCGATGCCCTGTTCGAACAGGCGTACGTCGACCGGCAGCGGCTCCAGGCCAACATCCGCCACGCGCTGCAGACCCGGGACCAGATCAGTCTCGCCGCACTCCTCGACACCTACCCCCTCGAACAGGGACTCGCGGAGCTCATCACCTACGTCAGTCTCGCAACGGACGACGCCGATGCCGCGATCGACAGCGACCGTGAACAGGCCGTCACCTGGACCGATGCGAGCGGCGTGCCGCGACGCGCGCGCCTCCCCCTCATTCTATTTACCCGGTGAGCGCCATGACTGACTCCCCGACCGGCAACGACTCCGATAACCGCTTCTCAAGCATGCTGATCACGCTCTTCAAGGGCGTGCTCTACCAGGATCAGCACCCGCAGTACTGGCAGACACTGCTCGACCACGTCGCACGGGTACGCGATTACGTCCGGGTGCTTGGTCTGGAGCTGACACTCGACGAGGCGGAGGGCTACGCCTTCCTGCGCCACCGTGAGCCGGATGATCCGGCCGAGGAACGGCCGCGGCTGGTCCCGCGCCGGCAGCTCGCCTATCCGGTCAGCCTGCTACTCGCGCTGCTGCGCAAAAAGCTCGCCGAGCACGACACCGCCGGCGGCGATCCGCGACTGATCGTCTCGCGGGACGACATCGTCGACATGGTTCGCGTGTTCCTGCCGGCATCCGCGAATGAGGCCAAACAGGTCAACCGCATCGATTCGGACCTCAACCGCGTGGTGGAACTGGGATTTCTCCGCCGGCTGCGCGGCCAGCCGAATCAGTTCGAAGTCCGCCGTATCCTCAAATCATTCGTCGACGCCCAGTGGTTGGCCGATCTGGATACCCAGTTGGCCGCCTACCGTGAGCACGTGGCGGATGACGAGGCATAACGGCAGGCCGCAGGCCGGTACGACATCGGCGGTTATTCCCCGCCATGACTGCCAACGGCTAGACTGACACCCCATGGAATCACAGCCCCTCGATTTTGCATCCCACGCCGGGCGCGCCGGCTTCCGGCTACACCGGATGGCCGTCTACAACTGGGGCACCTTCCACGACCGGGTCTGGTGTATTGACCCGAACGGCGATAACAGCCTGCTCACCGGCGACATCGGCTCGGGCAAGTCCACCCTCGTGGACGCGCTCACCACACTGCTCGTACCCGCCCAGCGGATCACCTACAACAAGGCCGCCGGCGCCGAGGCACGGGAGCGCAGCCTGCGCTCGTATGTACTGGGCTACTACAAATCCGAACGCGGCGAGACGGATGGCGGCAACCGACCGGTGTCACTGCGCGATCACAACAGTTATTCGGTGATTCTCGCCCGGTTCCACCACGAGGGCTTCGACCTCAGCGTCACGCTCGCGCAGGTGTTCTATTTCCGCGAACGACAGGGGCAACCGGAGCGCTTCTATGTCGTGGCCGACCGGCCGCTGGCGATCACCGAAGACTTCGCCGGCTTTGGCAGCGACCTGAACGCCCTGCGCAAACGCCTGCGCGAGACGCCCGGCGTTGAGGTTTTCGACACCTTTCCGCCGTACAGCGGCGCATTCCGGCGGCGCTTCGGGATCAGCTCGGAACAGGCCCTGATGCTGTTCAGCCAGACGGTGTCGATGAAGTCCGTCGGCAATCTCACCGACTTTGTGCGTCAGCACATGCTCGAGGCCTTCCCGATTGATGAGCGCATCCGCGCGCTGATCGAGCACTTCGATGATCTCAACCGCGCCTACGAGGCCGTGCGCACGGCGCGTCAACAGATCGAGCAGCTCGCGCCGCTCATGGCGGACGCCGATGATCATGCCAACGTCACTGATGAGGTGGAGGCGCTCAAGGCCTGTCGCGAGGCCCTGCATCCGTGGTTCGCGAGCCTTAAGGGCGGGCTGCTCGATAGCCGCCTGGGACATCTCGCGCAGGCGATCGCCCGCGCTGAACACAGCCTCGAAACACTGGGTACGCAACGGAGCGAGCAGCGCGCCCGGCGTGACGAGCTCCGCCAGGCCATCTCGGATAATGGGGGTGACCGGCTGGAGCGGCTGAAAACCGAAATCGCGGGCAAACGGGCCGAGCGCGACGAGCGCCAGACCTACGCCCGCGAGTATCGCGCCCTCGCCTATCGCCTGGACCTGCCGGATGCCGAGGATAGCGGGACATTCACCGCCAACCGACAGGCCCTGGACTCAGTGCTGAGCGCCGTCGAGTCCGACGCGGCGCAAGTGCAGGAGGCGATCACCGAGGCGAGCGTCAAGCGTCGCCAGCTCGCCGACGAGCATGCGGCCATTGCCAGCGAGCTTGAGTCACTGCGGGCGCGCCGCTCCAACCTACCGGCGGCCATCCTCTCGATCCGCGACCGGCTGTGCGAGGGGCTCGGCCTGGACGCCGATGAGGTGCCGTTCGTCGGTGAGCTCATTCAGGTCCGCGACGCCGAACGCGACTGGGAAGGGGCCATTGAGCGGGTCCTGCATCCCTTCGGCCTCTCGCTGCTGGTACCGGATCAGCGGTATCCAGCGGTTGCCGATTGGGTCGAGCGCACCCATCTGCGCGGGCGGCTGGTCTACTATCGCGTCCGCGATGCGGCGTCGAGCGGCCACGCGGATCTGCGGCCCGACTCGTTGGTCCACAAACTCGCCATTCAGCCTGAGTCGCGATTCTACGCATGGCTTGAGCAGGCACTCGCACGGCGTTTTGACTATGCCTGCTGTACGGAGCTCCAGGCCTTCAGGCGTGAGACCCATGCACTGACGCGCGCCGGTCAGATCAAGGCCGGTGGCGAGCGCCACGAGAAAGACGACCGCCACCGGATCGATGACCGCACCCGCTTCATCCTCGGCTGGAGTAATCAGAACAAGATCGAGGCCCTCGAGCACACCGCGGGCGCGCTCTCGCAGCGCATGCAGTCGCTCGATGAGCAGATCGAAGCGCACCGGCGGGAGGCGCAGGCGCTGCAGGCGCGCCGCGACAGCATTCAGGCACTCGCGCGATTCACCGATTTCGGCCAGATCGACTGGCAGCCACTGGCCACAGCCATCGAGCGGCTCGAGGCCGAATACGAGACCCTGCAGGCGCAATCAGATCGGTTGCGCATCCTGCGCGAACAGTTCGACGCGCTCGAGCAGACGATCACCGAGACCGATGCCGCCATCGATGCGGCCAATCGCGAGCACAGTGCCATCGAGCAGAAGCGCGAGCAGGCCGAAACCCTCAAGGCGGACTGCGAGACGCTGCTGGCCGCGACACCTGAGACGGCGCAGACCACCTACTTCCCTGAACTCGCCGCGATGCGCGATGAGGCGTTGGGCGAGCACACCCTCACGGTCGAGTCCTGCGACAACCGCGAGCGGGACATGCGTGACTGGCTGCAGCAACGGATCGATGCGCGCGAAGCACGCGTGAGGACCCTGCGCGATCGTATCGTCGGCGGGATGCGGGATTTCAACAATGCCTGGCCGCTGGAGACCCGGGAGGTGGATGCGAGCATCGAAGCGGTGGCGGAATACCGGACCATGCTCACCCAGCGTCAGGCCGATGATCTGCCCCGCTTTGAGGCGCGTTTCAAGGCGCTGCTCAATGAGAATACAATCAACGAAATCGCCGCGCTCCAGAGCGAGCTCAACCGCCAGAGCGAAATGATCCGCGAGCGCATCGAGACGATCAACCGATCGCTGCACACGATTGAGTACAACCCCGGCCGCTACATCAAACTCCTCGCCGAACCGGCCATCGACGCCGATATCCGTGAGTTCCGCCAGTCTCTGCGGGCCTGTACCGAAGGGGCGATGACCGGCTCAGAGGATGAACAGTACTCGGAGGCGAAATTCCTTCAGGTCAAGGCCATCATCGAGCGCTTCCGCGGCCGCGAGGGGACGAGCGAGGCCGATCAGCGCTGGACACGCAAGGTCACGGACGTACGCAATGCATTTGTATTCGCGGCATCCGAACGCTGGCGTGAAGACGATTCCGAGGCCGAACACTATGCCGACTCCGGAGGCAAGTCCGGCGGGCAGAAGGAAAAGCTCGCCTACACGGTGCTCGCGGCGAGCCTCGCCTATCAGTTCGGCCTGGAGTGGCATGCCGAGCGCTCGCGCTCATTCCGGTTCGTGGTCATCGACGAGGCCTTCGGCCGCGGCTCGGACGAATCGGCGCGCTATGGGCTGGCATTGTTCCAGCGGCTCAACCTGCAGCTCCTCATCGTCACACCGATGCAAAAGCTCCACATCATCGAACCCTTCGTGGCAAGCGTGAGCTTCGTTCATGCCAACGAGCGTCACGAGTCCGTCCTTCGCAACCTCACCATCGAGGCCTTTCGGGCCGAGCGGGATGCTCGACGATCCAGGTCATGACAGCCAAGTGGACCCAACCCGCCGATCTCCGCGATCAGCTCCAGCGCTTCTGGGACAAGGGGACCTGGCTCGCCGCTCACGTGACCGGCGAGCCACTGTTCCCCCTTGAGCTGCGACTCAGGCGCCCGGCCGCCCGGGACATCGCTGAGCAGTTCGGCGCGGTCAGCGACTGGGTCCGCGCCCTGCGGGCGGGCAGCCGGGAACATCGCGGCTGCGGTTATGCCATCACCTGGCAACGGGTGACCAACCGTGTCCAGGGCGCGAACGATCTGCCGACGGGCATCAGCGTGCCGACGGAGGCCGATGGGCTCGCGCTCATCGGCCGGCGCCGCGACGTCGAGCGCTTCTGTGCGTTGCGGGATGAGATGCTCAATCGCCACCCGCGGCTCTCGGACTGGCTCATGCGCCGCCCGCTCACGGCCCTGGCGCATGCCGACGAGTGGCCCCGACTGCTCGCGATCCTCGATTATTTCGTCGCGAACCCGCGGCCCGGCGTCTATCAACGCCAGCTTGATATCCCTGGTGTCGACACCAAGTTCATCGGCGAGCGGCGCCGGTTGCTCGGCGAGCTACTCGACGCGGTGCTACCGCCGGCCGCCATTGACGCCAGCGCCACCGGTGCGAACGGGTTTACGCAGCGCTATGGCCTGCGCCAGCGCCCGACGCTCATCCGCTTTCGCGTGCTTGACCCATCACTCGCCATCGCTGGTCTGACCGACCTGAGCGTTCCGGTGGATGACTTCGCCGCGCTATCCATCCCGCCGGGGCCTGTGTTCATCACTGAAAATGAGATCAACGGGCTGGCATTCCCGGCCTGCCGTGGCGGTCTGGTCATCTTTGGGCTGGGCTACGGGGTGGAGGCATTGAGCGCCGTTCCCTGGCTGCAGGAGCGGCGCATCGACTACTGGGGGGATATCGATACCCACGGCTTTGCCATTCTCAACCGGCTGCGCCATCATCTCCCGCAGACGCGGTCGCTGCTCATGGACCGGGAGACGCTGGACACCCACTGGGCACTCTGCGGCCAGGAACCGGCCTCGCGGCGCTTCACCGGCTGGCTCGAGCATCTCACCGCGGAGGAGCAGACCCTCTATCAGGCGATTCGGGACAATACGCTGGGCGACTGCCTGCGCCTTGAACAGGAGCGGATCGCGTTTGGCGCGGTGCAACGGGCGGTGGCAGCGATCACTGGCGCGTCAATGGGGACGAACTGAAGGATATGACCTATAAAGCATATCTGCACTTTATGCGCTCCATCACATATTGGCGATATCCATCATCGAGAATGGGGCAAAGGCCTCAAAGCTCTCTTCGATCCTCGCTGTTCTCGCTGCACTCGATCTCGAGCTCAGGGTCGCTGAGCGCTCAAAATGGCAGCCGCAGGATATTGAGGCGCTTTTCTAATCGCCGCTGCGGGCAACAGGCTGGCCAATCCGATGACCGGCCATGTTCCCGAAAGATGTGTCACAGCACTAATGTCGGTACATTACGCGCTGATCACCGACGACCGGACCCATGAATTGACCACCACCAACACATCCAACCCACCCACACCAACGCCGCCGACGGTACCCCTCACCCGCAGCGAGCAGTTCATCACCGCCGCGGTGTTCCTGTTCCCGGCGCTGGCACTCACCGTGCCGGATGGCTACTCCATCGGCGCGGTGGCACTGCTCATCGCGGCGATCACCCACCTCGTCGCCAACCGTCGAACCTGGGCACAACACCCGCCCCTGCCGGGTGCCGTCAGGGCGGTGATCGCGTTCATGATCCTCTACGCGCTCTTCTGGATGGGTGACGCGGCCCTGCGCGGCGAGGGTGTACGCGAGTTTGACCGGCCCAGCCGCTTTCTGCTCGCGGCGTTCTGCCTGAGCGTCTTCGCCCGGGCGCGTATCCAGCAGGGCGCGCTGTGGCTGGGTCTGGCGGTGGGAGGCATCGGTGCCGGAGGGGTTGCGTTATGGCAGCGAATGATCGAGGGCATCCCGCGCCCATCGGGCTTTTCGCAGATCATTCAGTTCAGCAACGCTAGCGTTCTCATCGGTCTGATGTGCATGGCCGGCCTTCTCTGGGCGATGCGCCTGCCCACCGACCACAACCGTCCAAACGTCCAGAGAACGCTGCTCATCGTCACCCTTATAGTCGGGGCTGGCGGCGGTCTGATCGGGGCATTGCTGCCGAGCACCCGCGGCGCCTGGCTCGCTTTCGCCCCTGCACTGCTCATCGGGCTCTGGGTCACCGGGTCACTGGGGCGCGGGCGACGCCTCATGCTGATAACCGCGACGATGATCCTGCTCACCACCGCCGCCACCTATCTCCTGTCCACCGCCAGCACCGACACCCCGCCTCCCGGCAACACGGCGGACACCACAGCCGCCGCGGCACCCGAGCATCCCCTCGCTCCCGCGGTCCGCGCCCGCAGTGTCGAGCTTCGACTGGAGATGTGGAAAGGCGCCTGGCAGCTGATCCAGGCCCGGCCGATGCTGGGCTGGGGCGAGCTTGGCTACGTAAGCAAGACCGGCTCCCTGGGAGCGGCGGGCGTGATCGACCCGGTCGCCGCCGACTTCACCCATGCCCATAACGAATGGCTGAACGTGATGGCGAAAAAGGGCATTGTGGGCGCCACGATCCTGCTTGGGCTCTACCTGTCGCCCCTCATTGTCTTCAGCGGTGTGTATCGGCGAGGTGAACGCGACCGCCGTGAGGGACTCGCCGGCCGAATCGCCCTGCCCACCGCCGGGCTCATCTTCACGCTCGGTCTGATGGCGACCGGCATGACGCAGGTGAACTTCAACCACAATATCGGCGTGATGGTCTATGCGTTTATGACGGCCGTGCTGGTCGGCGCTGTCAGCGATGCGAATGAATCCCGCGCGTCCTGACGCTCAAAACCCACCACGCACTCACCGAGCATCCGCTCAGCCGCCTCCACATCCTGCTCCCGACAAGCCGTCTCCAAGCACTCCAGACACTCGACGATGCGTCCGACGGGCAGACACTCCTCCCGCGCGCGCTGGATCATCGGGTGATCGGTGTGCTCACAGTTTTCACCGAGCAGGAGCTCCTCGAAGAGCTTCTCGCCCGGGCGCAGGCCGATATACTCGATCGGGATATCACCGTGCGGGTTCTCCCGGTCCCGAACCGTGAAGCCGCTCAACTGGATCATCCGTCGCGCCAGCTCATGGATACGGACCGGTTCGCCCATATCCAGCACGAACACCTCGCCACCCTTCGCCAGCGAGCCGGCCTGAATGACCAGGCTCGCCGCCTCGGGGATGGTCATGAAATAGCGTGTGACATCGGGATGGGTAATGGTGACCGGCCCACCCTCGCGGATCTGCTCACGAAACAGCGGGATGACCGAGCCCGAGGAGTCAAGGACATTGCCGAACCGCACCATGCTATAGACCGTTGTCGAGGCCTCTGCGGCCAGCGCCTGAACACCGAGCTCAGCGATGCGTTTGGTCGCGCCCATGATGCTCGTCGGCCGGACGGCCTTGTCCGTGGAGATCAGGACAAACGACCGCACGCCAGCCGCCTCGGCCGCAGCCGCCGTATGCCAGGTCCCGAAGGCGTTGTTGCGGATCCCCTCGAGCGGGTTGGCCTCCACCAGCGGGACATGCTTGTAGGCGGCGGCATGATAGACGGTTTCGATGCCGTGGTTGCGCATGCACTCGGTCATGCGCCGGCGATGCACCACCGATCCAAGCAGCGGGATGATCTCGCAGTCATGGCCATGGGTCTTGGCGAGGGCGCGGAGCTCGCGGTCAATGCGATAGAGCGCCAGCTCCGAGCGCTCGAAGATCGCCAGGCGCCGGGGGCGAAGCTGGATGATCTGGCGGCAGAGCTCACCCCCAATGGAGCCTCCCGCGCCGGTCACCATGACCGAGCGTCCGGTGATCGATCCCTCGAGCAACTGCTGATCCGGGTCGACCGGATCGCGACCGAGCAGGTCCTCGATATCCACCTCGCGCACATCCCGGAGCCGCGCGGAGCCGGTCACTAGATCGGTCATGCTGGGAATCGTGCGGACATGCACCGGATAGCGCTCGAGTGCCTTGATGATGGAGCGGCGGCGTTGGCGAGAAACCGACGGTAACGCCACCAGCACCGAGTGGATGCTCAGGCGCCGGATCAGCCGATCCAGCTCGCTCGACGGGTACACGGGCACGCCGCGCACAAGCGTGCCATGGAGCTGGCGGTTGTCATCGATGAAGGCGACCGGGATATGTTCACCCGTGGCCATCAGCGAGCTCACCAACTGCAGCCCGGCCGCGCCGGCGCCATAGATGGCCACGGGCTCCTGATTGCCGCGCGAGCGCGCATAGTGCTGATGCCACGCCCGCACCAGAAAACGGCTGCCGCCGATGAACAGCAGGCCAATCAGCCAGTAGATCGTGAGGGTGGTCCGCGGAACGGCGACGAGGTCACCGAGCACCACGATCAGGATGAACGCCAGGGTCGAGAGGGTCACCCCGCGCACCACTGACCAGACATCGGAGGGGCCCATGTGCCGAAGGACCGAGTTGTACATCCCAGAGATGTAGAAAAGCGGCAGGCTGATCGCCGGCAGGAGGAGGTGCAGGTACCAGAACTGGTAGAACTTGACCGAGAACCCCTCGCCCATGCGCAGTGCAAACGCCGCCCAGACCACGAATGCCATCATCAGGGCATCCCCGACCAGCATGGTGGCGCGTTTTTTCGGTCGGCCCATTGTTCAATCCCTGCGTATCAATCCCTTGAGTGGATCCGGTCCCCGCGTCCCGCGCCGGTCACCGTCCGCACAATGTAGCGGAAATACGCCGGCAATGAGAACGAGCGGAGCATGCGCGCGTCCCACTCGGCCAGTCGTTCAGGTTCGGTCATATCGATGCCATGGATCTGGGCAAGCCCGGTGATCCCGGGGCGATGGATGAATACGCCCTGCGCCGCGCGCGCCTCGATCAGGGCGCGCTGCTCGGGCAGACAGGGGCGGGGTCCGACCAGGCTCATGTCGCCCTTGATCACGTTCCAGAGCTGCGGCAGTTCATCGAGTTTGGTGCGGCGCAGGAAACCACCCAGTCGGGTCACGGCCGAGGTATCGGCCAGATGGGTAGCGACCGAGGGTGTATCCAGGCGCATGGTGCGGAACTTCACCAGTGTGAAGGGCCGTTGATGTCGACCGACCCGCACCTGACGGAACAGCGGCGACCCGGTTTCTGCGAAGCCAACCAGGAGCACAGCGAGGAAAATCGGTGACAGGACCAGACCGCCGATCATTGACAACGTCAGATCCAACGCGCGGATGGTCCCACGCTGGATCATTTCGACTCGCCTTGGGCGCTGGACCGCAGGACCGCCTCGCGCAGCCCCGCCTCGACGGGGCGCGGCGGCACCCAGCCGAGCCGCTCACGTGCTCGTGCCGTGTCGACAGTCAGTGATCCGAGCAACCGCTCGGCGAGGTCGCGACGTCGAATCAGCCGGGCGCTCGCCCACAGCAGCCTCGGCGGGACATTGAAGAGCCTCGGCGAACGACCCGCGCCTGCGGCGAGCACCGTCAGTAGCTCGCGGGTCGAGACAGCTCGATCATCAGCAACGTGGAAGACCCCCTCGGCGGCTTGGCGATGCATGAGGGCATGCTCGATGAAATCAACGAGGTTGTCACGGCCAAGCAGGTGACGACGGTTGGTCGTCGCCGCGGCCAGCGGCAATGGCCGCCCAGAACAGGCCCAATGCAGGAGCCGGCCGATATTGCCCGGCGCACCGGGTCCGTAAACGAGGGGCGACCTAATGATCGTAACGCGCATGTCACTGCCCGTGGCGACCTGGTACAACGCGGTCTCCGCCTCATGCTTGCTCTGCGCGTAAGGGCTCGCCGGCGCGGGTGGATCGGCCTCGGTGAGCGGTATTCTGCTCGCCGAGCCAAGCACGCCGATGGAGCTCAAAAAGATAAAATGCCGGATCCCGGCGGCCTGGGACTGACGGGCCAGATTGACGGTAGCCGCGACATTCGCTGGACGAAGCCCATCAAGCCCCGTCCCAGCCGCCTGCTCATGGGCCTTCGCGGCGAGGTGGACCACCGCGCCGCCGGGCACCAGCCAATCGGTCCAGTCCGTGTCGGCTGCCGGTCGGGGCAGGCGCGTGGTGAGCGGATAACCCGCCGTGGCAAGGGCGGGCATAAGCGCGCGGCCGATGAACCCGCTGGCCCCGGTGACGAGGATCGGTGTTGACGCATCCGTCATAGCCTGTCGCGGTCATCGCGCCCGGTCGCGGGGGTCTGCAGATTGTAAACGGCAATGCTGAGGGACATGACTCTTAGGATACTCCGGCTCGTGTGGTTGGGTCGGCCTCATCATCGCCATCCAGATAAACATGCATCTCGGCGTTGAGCATGCGCTCGGCCAGCGCCTTTTTGAGTTCGCCAGCTGGTGACTCGAAGTCCGTCCGCCGCGCCGCCAGCGTCACACTCGCGGATCAGCTCGTCGAGAATATCCCGCTTAATGCCGTGGGTGTGCTTCTTATGTGGCGTGGGTTTATCTCCCTGGCGGGTCTATCGTACGGCTAACATACAGAACTCGCTCCACTCCCACGGTGCCTGCGTCACCCTACAACCGCCCGTCCACATCACCCGCCGCCAACGCGTACTTAACATCAAAAAGGTACCCACCAGGCTTCAGCCACTCCCGGATCCCCGCGGCACCCCGCTCAACCAACGCACGGTGCGCCACCGTCAGGATCGCCGCGTCATAACCGTCGTCGCGCGCCAGTGCCTCTTCATCCACCAGCGTCACCCCGAACTCGGCCTTCGCATCCGCTGCATCCACCACCGGGTCATGCACGACCACGCTCGCCCCGTAGTCCTCCAGCTCCCGAATAATGTCGATCACGCGGGTGTTGCGCAGGTCCGGAGTGTCTTCTTTGAACGCCAGGCCCAGCACGAGGATGCGCGCCTCGGGGATGCAGACACCGCGCTGGATCAGGCCCTTGACCACCTCGTGGGCGACATGGGCGCCCATCCCATCGTTCAGCCGCCGGCCGGCCAGGATCATCTCCGGATGATGACCCACGGCCTGGGCCTTGTGCGTAAGGTAGTAAGGGTCCACGCCAATGCAGTGGCCACCCACCAGGCCCGGACGGAAGGGCAGGAAGTTCCACTTGGTGCCGGCAGCCTCCAGCACGGCCTGGGTATCCAGCCCCAGGCGGTTGAACAGGATCGCCAGCTCATTCACAAGCGCGATGTTTACGTCCCGCTGGGTGTTTTCGATGACCTTGGCGGCCTCGGCCACGGCAATGCTCGGGGCCTTGTGGGTGCCGGCGGTGATGACCCGGGCATACAGCCCGTCGACGAAGTCAGCGACGGCCGGCGAGGAGCCACTGGTCACCTTGACGATATCCGCCACTCGATGGGCCTTGTCGCCGGGGTTGATGCGCTCGGGGCTGTAGCCGGCATGGAAGTCCTCGCCATAGGTCAGCTCGGATACCCGCTCAATCACGGGGATGCAGTCTTCCTCGGTGGCACCGGGGTAGACGGTGGACTCATAAATGACCACGGCGCCGGGCTGGATGACCTGACCCACCGTTTCACTGGCCTTCAGCAGCGGAGTGAGGTCCGGTCGGCGACTGGCGTCGATGGGCGTGGGCACAGTGACCACGAACACATTGCAGCCGCGCAGCGCCTCAAGGTCGCTGGTGTAGCGCAGGCCATTCCCAGCGGCGGTCGCCAGCTCGTCGGCATCCAGCTCTTCGGTCCGGTCCCGGCCCGCTTCCAGCTCGGCGATGCGGCGTGCATCGACATCAAAACCCACCACGGGATAGGCCTGCGAGAACGCCGCCGCCAGCGGCAGGCCGACGTAGCCAAGGCCGATCACGGCGATGCGAGGATGCGTTGGTAGATTCACGGGATTAACTCCACTCGGGATCTGCAGCCACGCGCCGGCGCAACTCCGCGATCTCAGCCTGCAGCGCCTCGTACTCCGCCTCCTTGCGGCGCAGGAACCGCCAGGTCATGCGGGTTTTCTCCTCGATGCCTTCGGGCGTGAGCAGATAGGCGTAGCGCATCTTGCGCGGGTTGTGCTGGAAGTTCTGGAGCTTGACCAGACCCTTGTCCATCAGCGCGTGCAGGCAATAGTTCGTCCTGCCCAGGCTTACACCCAGCTCGCGGGCCAGGGCGCGCTGGCTCAGGTTGGGATCGGACTCAAGCGCCTGAAGCGCCCGCAGGGGCAACGCATCGTCGAGCGAAGTGGTCTTGTTAGTCACTGTTTTTTAATTGCTTTTCTGAGAAAGAGGAGGTAGTCAGGCACGCTACCGCCAAGTCGCGCTCATCGATTTTTTGAGGCGACAAATCAGAGTGTGAACGCATTCATAGGCTCGGATCAAAGGGCTACCCCGCCAATGCTAGAAGGCAACGCGCGTAGGCGGAGTCCACCTCGGCGCTGCACTTCTACGCCGGGAGCGTCTGATCCAGGAAACGCCTGGCCCTGGAGCTCCCCTACCGATGGGATGCTAACCCCGCGCCAGCGACGCCTCGGGGAAGACCATGGTCTGCGGCTGTTTCATGACCTCAAGCAGCAGCATGACCCGATCCTCACCACGCCGGCCATAGAACAGCCCCTGGTGACCCGCGAACGCCCCTTCCTGGATCACCAGCCGATCACCTTTCTGATAGTCGGCCTGGGGCGTCGGGATACAGCCCACTTCATCGACATTGCGGCGCAGACAGTCGATGACGGGTTCCGGGACCGGCGGGACGTGATCGCCCCAGCGGACCATGCCAGCGACGCCCCGGGTCGAGCGGATGGGCGCCCAGTTCTGGCTGACGTCATCAAGGTGGATGAACAGATAGCGCGGGAACAGCGACTCAATGAGGGTCGTCATCGCCCCCCGGCGCTTGCGCCGAACACGGTGCTTGGGCCGGAATACCTCGAACGCCTGATGGTCGAGGTGCAGTTCGGCGCGCTCATCCTCGCGCGGTTTACAGTAGATGGCATACCAGCGTTTCACGCGTGATCCCCCTCCGCGTTCAATCCGTGAACAGGTTGAGACACGAATATGCCCACCGACGGGCGGTATAACAACCCCCACCCTCGGCCCGCCAGCCCTCACTGGCGACTGCGACCGTCACCGGGTATCGTTTCGGCCATGAAGATTCTTGTCACCGGCGCCGCGGGATTCATCGGCTATCACACCTGCGAACAGCTACTCGCCCGCGGCGACACCGTGGTGGGGCTCGACAACCTCAACGATTACTACGATGTCAGCCTTAAAAAGGCACGCCTGGCGCGTCTGATGGCCCATGAGGACGACGGGCCCGGCGGTTTCCGGTTTGAGCGGCTGGATCTGGCCGATGCGCCGGCCATGCGGGCGCTGTTCGAGCGCGAGGGCTTCGATCGGGTCATCAACCTGGCCGCCCAGGCGGGGGTGCGCTACTCGCTGGACAACCCCCAGGCCTATGTCGACAGCAACGTCACCGGGTTCGTCAACGTGCTCGAGGGCTGTCGGCACACCGGCGTCGGGCACCTGGTCTATGCCTCCACCAGTTCAGTCTATGGCGCCAACACCCACATGCCGTTCACCGAGCATGAGCCGGCCGACCATCCGCTGGCCATTTACGGCGCGACCAAGCGCGCCAACGAGCTGATGAGCCACAGCTACGCGCACCTCTTTGGCCTGCCCTGCACCGGGCTGCGGTTCTTTACCGTCTATGGCCCCTGGGGCCGACCGGACATGGCGCTGTTCCTGTTCACCCGCAAGATCCTCGCCGGCGAGCCCATCGAGGTGTTCAACCACGGCCACCACCAGCGCGACTTCACCTTTGTCGAGGATATTGCCGAGGGCGTGATCCGCGCCTGCGACCAGCCGGCCACCGGCAATCCGGACTGGGACAGCAACGCCCCCGACCCGGCCACCAGCGCCGCGCCCTGGCGGCTGTTCAATATCGGCAATAACCAGCCGGTGCAGCTGCTCGACTACATCCGCGTCCTCGAGGAGTGCCTCGGCCGACGCGCCGAGATGCAGATGCGCCCCCTCCAGCCCGGCGACGTGCCCGACACCTGGGCGAGTGCCGACGACCTCAAGGACGCCGTCGGCTATCAGCCCTCAACCCCGGTGGAGACCGGGGTACGCCGCTTTGTGGACTGGTACCGGGGCTACTATCAGGTCTGATCAGTCAGCATACTTTCCAGATCGGTGGCAATTTCTTCCAACCGCTCCACCGCCTGCGCCTGCTCGGCGGCCAGATCGTCGCTGCCCGGCGCGCCCAGATACTCCAGATAGATCTTGAGCTTGGGCTCGGTGCCGCTCGGCCGGATGCTGACGTGGCACCCGCCGGCCAGATCCAGCTGAATCAGATCCGATGCCGGCAGCGGAATGGGCTCGGCATCGCGGCCGTCCGGGGCATGACGCTGGGCGGCCACATAGTCGTGCACGCGCTCCACCGCCAGGCCGGCCACCGCGGCCGGTGGCTCGCGGCGCAGGGCCTGCAGGTGGCCGTTCATGCGCTCGCGGGCATCATCGCCGCTCAGCTTCAGGCTGACCTGGCGGTTCACTGACAGCCCATGGCGGCGGTAGAGCGCCTGCAGCTGGGCATACAGCGTGGTCCCCGCGGCCTTCGCGGCGCGGGCCATCTCGGTGACCACCGCCGCCGTGGCGATGCCGTCCTTGTCGCGCACCCGCCGGGTGGGGCAGAAGCCGATGGCATCCTCGTAGGCAAACAGCAGGTGATCGCCGTCCTGCTCACGTTCCAGCGCCCGCTTCCACAGCCACTTGAACCCGGTCAGCGTCTGCTCGTAACCCACGCCATGGTGGGCGGCCAGACGCCCCAGCAGGCGCGAACTGACCACGGTGTTCATGACAAAGCCGCGGGCCACGTCGGCCTGGCGCATCAGGTAATCCCCCATCAACGCGCCGGTCTGATCCCCCATCAGCACCTGCCAGTCGCCGTGCCCGTCGGGCAGGGCTACGGCCAGCCGGTCGCCATCGGGGTCGGTGGCAAGCGCCACCTCCGCATCGACCGCCGCAGCGCGGGCGGTCAGCTGATCCAGCGCCCCGGGCTCTTCCGGGTTGGGAAAGCGCACAGTGGGGAAGTCGCCATCCGGCGCGGCCTGGGCCTCGACCTCCACCAGCTCAATCCCGCCCTGGTCGGCGAGCACGCCGCGGACCAGATCACCAGCCACCCCATGCATGGCGCTGTAGGCCACCCGCAGCGGCGGAGTCGGGTCGGCCACGGGCCGGGCGATGGCCTGCCGGTAGGCCGCGCGCAAGGCATCGCCGTGCACCCGCCAGTAGGGGCAGACCTCGCTGGCCTCGGCTTCGGCGGCGGCGATCTGCGGGATCTCCACCCCCGCGGGCAGGGCGCCCAAAGCCTGGGCGATGCGCTCGTCGGTGGGCGGGACAATCTGCACCCCCCGCGCGCCATAGACCTTGTAGCCCAGATACTCCGGCGGGTTATGGCTGGCGGTCAGCACCAGCCCGGCGGCGGTCTGCAGCTCAAGCGCGGCGAACGCCACCAGCGGTGTCGGCGCATAAGTGTCAAACACATGCACCCCAAGCCCCGCCCCGGCAATGGTCTGCGCCGCGGTTTCCGCCAGCGCGGCCGAGCCGTGGCGGGCGTCATAACCAATCACCACGCCGCGCTCGGCGGCGTCGGGCACTTCGGCGCGCAGCAGGTCCGCCAGCACCGCGGTCACCCGCTGGATCAGGCGGTGGTTCATATGCGCCGGGCCGGGGCCGGCCAGGCCGCGCAGCCCCGCGGTGCCAAAGCCAAGCGGCGGGTCAAAGCAATCGCGCACGTCACCGCGCTGGATGCGGGCGTCCAGCTCGGCCCGGGTCTGCGGGTCGGGGTCGGCATCGCGCCAGGCCCGGGCCCGGTCGAGCAGGGAAGGGGGGTTGGGGCCGTCCGTGGTCATGGTGTTTCGGTTATCCCGCCTCGTCGATCAGCTCAGCATAGCCGTCGGCGTCCAGCAGTTCATCCAGCGCGGCCTGGTCCACCACGCGCAGGCGGAACAGCCACCCCTCGCCATAGGGGTCGGTGTTGACCTGCTCGGGGTCGTCGGCCAATTCGTCGTGGGTGGCGACGATCTCGCCATCCAGCGGAGCGTAGATGTCCGAGGCGGCCTTCACCGACTCCACCACGGCGCAGGCCGCACCGGCCTCGACGGCGCCTTCCTCGCCGGGCAGCTGGATGAACACCAGGTCCCCGAGTTCGGCCTGGGCGTGATCGGTGATGCCGACGGTGACCATGCCGTCGCCATCATCGCGCACCCATTCGTGGCTGCTGGCATACCGCAGGTCGGCAGGAATCTCGCTCATGATGATCGCCTCTTAGTCCTGACACAGCGGCGGGACATCGCCGGCCGCTCCGGTCCCCTGTTTGAGTAGCAGCCGCCGGGCCGGGGGGAACAGGTCCAGCGCGGTCAGGCCGATATTGCGGATCGCCGCCAGTGGCGGCCAGTCATTGCTGAAAAGCCGCACCAGCCCGTCGGTGAAGGCATAGGTGCGCCGGTAATCGCCCTCGCGGGAGCGGGCATAGGCGCTCAGCACATCGGCATCGCCGGGGTCGGGGGCCTCGCGCAGGGCCTCGACCAGGGCCGCGACATCGCGCAGCGCCAGGTTCAGGCCCTGGCCACCCACCGGGTGCAGGGCGTGCGCGGCATTGCCGAGCACCACCGCGCGGTCGGCGGCGAAGTCGGTGGCGGTGACCGCGGTCAGCGGGTAGAGCGCCCGGCTGCCCACCGCCTCCAGCCGGCCCAGACGCCAGCCGAAGGCCGCCTGCAGGCGCGCAAGGAAGGTCGCGTCACTGGCCTCGTGAGCCATCCACTCGGCGGTCTCGGTGGGCAGCGGCCAGACAATCGAAACCGCCCCGTCGGCGGCCGGCAGCACCGCCAGCGGCCCTTCGGGCGTGAATCGCTCATAGGCCATGCCGTTGTGGGCCCGTTCGGCCCGCACATTGGCGATGATCGCACTCTGGCCATAATCGCGCTCGCGGGTGTCGATCCCCAGCGCCGCGCGGGTCGTCGAGCGCATGCCATCCGCCACCACCAGCAGCCGTGTCGTCAGGGTGTGTTCACCCCGGTCATCGGCAATGCGCACCCGACGGCCCACCAGGCGGGCGGGCTGGTCACTGCCGCCGCCGGCGTACTGGGGGTACGTGTCGATGATACGGGCGGGGCAGTGAACCGTGGCGGCGGCGGCCATCGCCGGGCGCAGCGCCTGTCCCAGCACCCGGTTAGGGGCGACATGCCCCAGCGCCGGCAGCCCCTCGGCCTCGGCGGTCAGGCGGGTGAAGCCGCCATGGCCACGGTCGGAGACGTGGATGCGGCGGATGGGCTCGGCACCGGCCTCGATGGCGGGCCACAACCCCAGGTGGGTGAAGAACCGCCGTGACGTGGGCGCCAGCGCGGTGTGGCGCTCGTCAAAGCTCGGCTGTCCGTCGGCTTTGGCCGGTACCGGCTCGATCACCGCCACCGACCGGCCGCTGTCACGCAGGGCCACTGCCAGGCTGGCGCCCACCAGGCCGCCACCGGCGATCAGCACATCAAAGGTGTCATCCGTTGTCATGGGCCATGGCCGCCTCAATCGCCTCGACGGTCTTCGGCACCGCCGCGGTCAGGTTGTCGTGGCCACTGTCGGTGACCACACAGTCGTCCTCGATTCTCACACCAATGCCCTGCCAGCGGGTGTCCACCGGACTGCCCGGCGGGATGTAGAGCCCCGGCTCAACCGTGACCACCATGCCCGGCTGCAGGGTGCGCCAGTCGCCGTCCACTTTATAGGGCCCGACATCATGCACGTCCATGCCCAGCCAGTGGCCAGTGCGGTGCATGAAATAGCGCCGGTAGTCTCCCGAGTCGATCAGCGCGTCAACATCGCCGGTCAGAAGACCCAGGTCCACCATGCCCTCGACCAGGACCCGGGTGGCGGCCTGGTGGGCGGCATTGAATGACTCGCCCGGGCCCACCCGCTCGAGGGCCGCCTGCTGGGCGGCAAGCACCACCTCGTAGACGGCGCGCTGCTCGGCGCTGAAGCGGCCGTTGACCGGTAGCGTGCGGGTGATGTCGGCGGCATAGCCCGCGAGCTCCACCCCGGCATCCACCAGCAGCAGGTCGCCGTCACGCAGCGCGTCCTGGTTGGCGATGTAGTGCAGCACGCAGGCGTTGGCGCCACCACCGGCGATGATCGGGTACGCCGGCTCGCCGTTGTGACGGCGAAAGTCGTAGAGCAGTTCCGCCTCGACCTGATACTCCATCATCCCGGGCTCTACCGTGGCCATGAGCCGGGTGTGGGCGTCCGCCGAAATCCGGGCGGCGGCGCGCAGCTGCTCAACCTCGGCCGGGGACTTGATCAGGCGCTCGGCATGCAGCAGCGGGGCCAGCGTCTCCACCGCCTGCGGGGCGCGCTCACCCACCTGCGCGCGGGCCTGACCCAGCCAGGCGATCAGCCGCTGATCGAACGTCTCATCGGCCCCCAGGTCACCGACCAGCGAGCGCCGGTCGGCCAGCAGCCCGGGCATCATCGCGTCGAGTTCATCGATGGGGTAAGCGGCATCGGCGCCGTAGTCCGACTGCGCGGCGGCCTGGCCGATGGTGCGCCCCTCCCAGGTCTCGCGCAGCGGGTCGCGTTCGCGCGAGAACAGGATGAACGCCCCCTCGGCCCGCCCCGGGGCCAGCACCGCCACGGCATCGGGCTCGATGAAGCCGGTCAGATAGCGGAAGTCGCTCGACTGGCGGAATGGATAGTCCACGTCGCGGTTGCGGGGGCACTCGCCGGCCCCGGCGATCACGGCGATGGCGTCATCGCCCATGCGGCTCATCAGGGCGGCGCGGCGGCGGGCGTATTCAGTGGCATCCATGGCGTGGGCGGCTCCGCTCAATGCAGCACATCGGGGTCGGCGCGATCCCCGCCGACCGCCGGCTGGGCCGAGGAGGGCAATGCGGTGTGCTCGCGCACCAGCAGGGTGGCCGCGCGCAGGTACTCCACCAGCTCGGTGTAGGCGATCTCGTTGTCCTCGTCCAGCTCGGCCTCGGGGTCGATGCGGGCGATCTCGGTGAGGTCGTTGATCACCTCGTTGGCCTCGCGCGGCAGCTTGACCGGGTCGTGACTGCCCGCCACGCCGATGCCAAACAGAAACCCCTCGCACCAGTGGCCGAGGGCCGTGGCGCGGTCGCTGAGGGGCGCGTCGTCATCGGGCAGCAGCGGCTCAAACTCGAGGCTGTCGTTCTCCAGCCGGTCGCGGGTGTCCTGATAGAGGGCGCTCAGCGCCTCGAGCACCTCGCGGGCCGGCTCGCCCTTGGGCGACAGGCCATCAAGCACCTGAGCGATCCACTGCGCCGGCTCGGGCGTTTCGGTGCTGCAGAAAAGACCGCAGAGCATGCCCTGCGCCTCGGCGGCGGAAACCTCGGCCTCGACGCCCGCCAGCGCCGCGACCACATCGGTATAGCGTTCGGATTCATTCATGGGCATCAGTCTAGCATTGCTGCTAGACTCAGCGGCAGTCTAAAAGGATGGGACAAGTGGTTGATTCCGTTAGCGAACAGGCAGCACAACTCGAGCACCGCGTGGAGCGCCTGATTCAGCTCTGCGAGCAGCTGCGCGACGAGAACCGCGTGCTGCTGCGCGCCCAGGAGTCCCTCAATGCCGAGCGCGCCGCCCTGCTCGAGAAAAACGAGACCGCCCGCGCCCGCATCGAGGCCATGATCAGCCGCCTCAAGACCCTGGAGCAGGACGGATGAGCGAGCCGGTCAAGGTCAGCATTCTCGATCGCGACTTCATGGTCGCCGCCCCGCCCGAGCAGCAGGCCGACCTGCATGAATCGGCCCGGCAGCTGGATGCCCGCATGCGCGATATCCGCGACAGCGGCCGGGTGGTGGGCACCGACCGCATCGCTATCATGGCCGCGCTCAACCTCATGCATGAGCTGCTCGAGGCGCAGAGCCAGGTCCACCACGACACCGCAACGGCCGAGCGGCTGCAGGCGCTGGATGCCCGCATCAGTGACTATCTGGCCGATGTCGACATCCCCGCCGAACTGCGCCGGCGCTAGACGCGGCTCGACCCGGTAGGCAGACTGGGTGTTGGGTTCCTGTGATGTTCGACACCGGGCTTTTGCATTCTTGACCCTACAATCATGCGCCTCAGGGGAGGTGGCGTAATGCCGTTGGTGTGCAGGTCCGCTACGGGCGGAAAGCCTAAGACGTCATTCGACCTCCCCGACCTGAACCGAAGGGTTCAAGGGCGTTGCCCGAACGGCATGATGGGGACCCACCCTGACACCAAGTCGGACCTGCGCCGCCGGTTGCGGGCCCGACGCCGTCGCCTGCGCGGCCGGGCCGCCCGCCGGGCCGCCGCACTGGCCACCCGGCGGCTGACCGCCCTCGACGGGTGGCAGCGCGCCCGGCACATCGGGATCTACTGGCCCGCGGACGGCGAAATCGACACCCGCCCCCTGATCGCGGCCGCCACCCGGGCCGGCAAGCACGTCTATCTGCCGGTGATCCGCTCATCCCCCGGGGATCTGGCCTTCCGCCGCCATCGGCCCGGCGACCCCCTGCAACGCGGCCGCTTCGGCCTGCCGATCCCGCCCCGCGCCCGGGCCCCGCAACGCCGGCTGGCCGGACTCGACCTGCTGGTGATGCCGCTGGTGGGCTTTGATGCCGCCGGCCATCGGCTGGGTATGGGCGGGGGCTTTTACGACCGCACACTGGCGGGGCGCGGCCGGTGCCGGCGCCCGCTGCGGGTGGGCCTGGCCTATGCCTGCCAGCAGCATCCGGCCATCCCCCATGATCGGTGGGACCAGCGCCTCGATCGGGTCGTCACGGATCGCACGGTGCATGTCTGGTAGCATGGGGAAATAAACGTTGAACATTGCGGATGGACGCAGCAATGGCTTACTGGCTCATGAAATCGGAACCGGATGTCTATGGCATCGATCACCTCGCCGCCGAACCGGACGGGGTCGAACACTGGGACGGCATCCGCAACTATCAGGTCCGCAACCTGTTCCGCGATCAGTTCCAGCCCGGCGATCTCGCGTTTTTCTATCACTCCAACACCAAGGTGCCGGGCATCGTCGGCGTGATGGAGGTGGTCAGCGAGGCGTATCCCGACCACACCGCCTTTGACCCCGACGAAAAGTACTACGACCCCAAGAGTGACCCCGACAACCCGCGCTGGCTGATGGTGGATGTGCGCTATGTGCGCCACCTCGACCGGCTGATTTCGCTGGCCGAGCTCAAGGCCGACCCGGCACTCGCCGACATGCGGCTCGTCCAGCGCGGCAACCGCCTGTCCGTGATGCCGGTCACCGAGGCGCAGTGGCAGCATATCCTTGAAATGGAAAAGCAGGATGACCCCAGCAACCGATAACGCCCCCACCTTCGTCAGTCGGGGGCGCGCCCTGATCGATGCCCTGCCGCTGACCGCCGCACTGTTCGGCGTCGCGCTGGCATGGCTGAGCTGGCCGGATGTGGCCAACAGCGATGGCGAGGTGCCGCCGCTGCAGCCCATCGAGACCCGCACCGCGGTGGCGCTTGAGCGCGCCTTCGCCGGCTATGGCTATGGCTGGCCGGCCCAGCAGGTGCCACCGGTCAGCGTCCAGGCCTTCCCCCCGGATCTGGCCGAGACCGTCACCGACACCAAAAAGTCGCTGTTCTTCCGCACCCTGCTGCCGCTGGTGCTGGCGGAAAACGCCCGCATCGAGGCGCAGCGCGAGGATCTGGCCCGGGCCGCGCCGTCAGGCCTGCCGGACGAGCGCCGGCGCGAGATCCTGAGCCGGCTCGCCGACGAGTACGGGGTCAAGGGGGATCCGCTGGCCCCCGCCACCCAGGCCGCGCTGAAGGCCCGGGTCAACACCGTGCCGCCGGCCCTGGCCCTGGCGCAGGCGGCCAAGGAAAGCGGCTGGGGCACGTCGCGCTTCGCCCGCCAGGGCAACAACCTGTTCGGCGAGTGGACATGGGATGCCAGCCAGGGCATGACACCGCGCGACGCCGCCGCTGACACGGATCACTTCGTACGGCGGTTCACCAACCTGCGCGCCTCGGTGCGCAGCTACCTGAATAACCTCAACACCCACGCCGCCTACGCCCGGTTCCGCTCGCTGCGCGCCCGGGCGCAGGCGGCGGGCCGCGCGATGACGCCGACGGAGATGACCGGCGGGCTCGAGAAGTACTCGCAGCGTGGCTGGGATTACGTCAGGGAAGTGCGCGCCATGATCACCACCAACCAGCTCAGCCAACGGGTGGCCAATGTGCGCCTCACGCCCCTGGCCGAGCGGGTGGCGCAGCGCTAGACGAGGGCCTTGACCAGCACCTTGGAGCCCCGGCCCAGGTTGTAGAACGCGCGCCGCTCGGCCGGCAGCGACTCGGTCGCCGTCGGCGCAAAGCCCTGTTCCCGAAACCAGTGCGCGGTGCGGGTGGTCAGCACGAACAGCCGGTCGCAGCCCGCCGCCAGGGCATCCCGCTCAAGGCGGGCGAGCAGCTGACGGCCGCGGTGGCCATCGCGATAGTCCGGATGCACCACCAGGCAGGCGATCTCGGCGGCGCTCGTCCCGTCAATGCGGTGCAGTGCCGCGCAGGCCACCACCGTGCCCTCGCGATCCATCACGGTGAAATCGTCGATCTCGGTCTCCAGCCGCTCGCGGGTGCGCCGCACCAGGGTGCCATCCGCCTCCAGCGGCGCGATCAGCGCCAGGATCCCGCTGATGTCGTCGATGCCGGCGGCGCGCAGGCGCTCAAAGGCCTGGGGCATGATCAGTGTGCCCACGCCATCGCGTGAGAACAGCTCCCCCAGCAGGGCGCCGTCACGCTGGCGGGGCAGCAGATGCACCCGCGGCACCCCACCCCGACACGCGGCGATGGCCCGGTTGACCTGGGCGTGAAGCGGCCCGGCATCGGCCGGGGCGGCCTCGAAGCGCTCGCGGGCCTCGTCCAGGGTCAGTTCCCCCAGTGGCGTGCCGTCGGCATTCATCAGCCCCTCGCCCTCGTGCAGGAACAGCAGCTTGTCGGCCTGCAGCCCCCGGGCCGCCGCCACCGCCACGTCCTCGGCATACAGGTTGAACTGCTCGCCGGTGGGGGAGACGCCCAGCGGGCTCATCAGCACCACCGCGCCGTCATCCAGGCGCTGGCGCACCGCGGCGGTATCAATGCGCCGCACCTCGCCGGTGTGCAGATGATCGACCCCCGCACGCACACCCAGCGGCCGGGCGGTGACGAAGTTGCCACTCGCCACCTGCAGTCGCAGTCCCGCCATGGGCGAGTTGGCGAGGCCCATTGAGAACAGCGCCTCGATGGCCAGACGCACGCTGCCCACGGCGTCCACCACCGCATCCAGCGCTTCGGCGTCGGTCACCCGCAGGCCGTTGGCGTAGCGGATGGCCGCGCCGCGGGCGTTGAGCCGTTCCTCGACCTGCGGGCGGGCGCCGGGCACCAGCACCAGGCGGATCCCCAGGCCGTTGAGCAGCGCCAGATCATGGACCAGCGCCGCCGCGGTGCCCTCGCTGAGGGCTTCGCCGCCGACGCTGATGACGAACGTGCGGCCCCGGTGGGCGTGGATGAACGGTGAGCTCTGGCGGAACCAGTCCACCCAGGCGTCAAGGCGGTCGGTCATGATCGGCGCCCCCTAGAGCTCGCTCCAGTTGCTGCGCCGCCGCCAGGGGATGCGGGTGACGAGGATGCCCAGCAGCATGCCAAAGACGATCACGCCCGCCCCGGCGATGAACCAGTCGCGGCTTTCCTGATCGGCGGCCCGGTTGGCCTCGCGGCTCAGGTCGTTGACCTGGCGCTCAAGATCGAGGACTTCCTTGCGCAGCGCCTGGTTCTCGTCGGCCAGCTGCAGGCCCTCGTCGGCCTCCTGCAGGCGCTCGGTCATGCGCTGGTTGTCCTCGCGCAGCCGCTCGTTCTCGCTGCTCAGATTCTCGACCTGCGACTCGAGGGCGGCGACCTGCTCGCTCAGGTCACGGTTTTCGTCGCGCAGCGAGTCGCGCTGGCTCACCGCCTGCTCAAGCCGCGCGGCGGCGCCGGGCTCGGCATCCAGGTAGACGCTGCGCACCCAGCCCTCGTCGTTGCCGGCGCGCACCCGGGTCCAGGTCTCGCCGCGCTGCAGCACCTCCAGCTGTTCGCCGGACTCGAGCAAGCGCAGGATGCGGTAGTCATTGCCCTGGCCGCTGCGCAGGGTGATCTCGAGGGCGTCGGTGACATACGCCGTGGTCTGCGCCATGGCTATGCCGCTGCCGGCGATGGCCGCGGCGATCAGCCCAACCAGCGCCAGCGCCCTGCCCATTGCCCGTTTCGAATGCCGCACCCAAGCCTCCCTGGTTCAATCAATCATCAAACCGGCAGTCTAGCTGACGCCTTGGCCGCGGGACACCCGGCGCCTTTGCCATTGCCGCCGGCTGGGTCACAATGCGCCCATGATCCGTTATCCCGCCATCGATCCGATCGCCATCTCGCTGGGGCCGCTGGACATCCACTGGTATGGGGTGATGTATGCCATCGGCTTTGGTCTGGCCTGGTGGCTGGGCCGGCGTCGCGCGACCCGCCCCGACAGCCCCGTCGCCCCGGCGCAGATGGATGATCTGCTGCTGTTCGGCGCCATTGGCGTGGTCGTTGGCGGGCGCATGGGCTATGCGCTTTTCTACAGCGGCGGCGATCTGCTGACCGATCCGCTGTCGCTGCTGCGCCTGTGGGAAGGCGGCATGGCCTTTCACGGCGGGCTGATCGGGGTCATCGTGATGATGGCGGTCTATGCCTGGCGCCACCGCATCGCGCCGCTGGCGCTGGGGGATTTCGTCGCGCCCCTGATCCCGCCGGGACTCGCCGCCGGGCGGCTCGGCAATTTCATTAACGGCGAACTCTGGGGCGCGCCGACCACTCTGCCCTGGGGCATGGTCTACCCACCGCTCGGTCCCGAGCCCCGCCATCCCTCGCAACTCTATGAGCTGGCCCTGGAGGGACTGGTGCTGTTTGCGGTGGTCTGGATTTACTCGCGCCGGCCGCGGCCCATGGGGGCGGTCACCGGGCTGTTCCTGGCCGGCTACGGTCTTGCCCGGCTGGCGGTGGAGTTCATCCGCCTGCCCGATGCGCACATCGGTTATCTATGGGGCGGGTGGCTGACCATGGGCCAGCTCCTGTCCGTGCCCATGATCATCGCCGGCCTCGCACTGCTGGCCTGGGCCTGGCGCCGCCCGGCCGTCTCCCCTTCGTCCTAGCCCAACCCGGAGCCCGTCACCGCCATGCAGCAGTATCTCGACCTCCTCCGCCACGTCCGCGACCACGGTGTCGAAAAATCCGACCGCACCGGCGTGGGCACGCGCTCGGTGTTTGGCGGGCAGATGCGCTTTGACCTGGCCGACGGCTTTCCCATGGTGACCACCAAAAAACTGCACCTGCGCGCCATCATCCACGAGCTGCTGTGGTTTCTGGCGGGCGAGAGCAACATCCGCTATCTCAAGGACAACGACGTCCACATCTGGGATGAGTGGGCCGACACCAACGGCGATCTGGGCCCGATCTATGGCGTGCAGTGGCGCTCGTGGCCGACCCCCGATGGCGGGCAGATCGACCAGATCGCCCGGGTCGTCGAGCAGATCCGGCACAACCCCGACTCGCGCCGGCATATCGTCACCGCCTGGAACCCGGCCGAGGTGGATCGCATGGGACTGCCGCCCTGCCATGTGCTGTTCCAGTTCTATGTGGCCGAGGGGCGGCTCTCCTGCCAGCTCTATCAGCGCAGCGCGGATCTGTTCCTGGGCGTGCCGTTCAACATCGCCTCCTACGCGCTGCTCACCCACATGGTGGCGCAGGTCACCGGGCTCCGGCCCGGGTCGTTCATCCATACCCTGGGGGACGCGCATCTCTACCTGAATCATCTCGAGCAGGCCGACACGCAGCTCGCCCGCGAGCCGCTGCCGCTGCCCACCCTCGAGCTCAACCCGGCGGTGGATGATCTCTTCGACTTCCGCTTCGAGGACATCTACGTCACCGGCTATCAGTCGCACCCGCGCATCGCCGCGCCCATCGCCGTCTAGGAGCGTTCAGCCATGCAGATAACCCTGGTGGTCGCCATGACCGAAAACCGTGTCATCGGCCGGAACAACGACCTGCCCTGGCGGCTTCCCGACGACATGCGCCATTTCGTGGCGCTGACGCGGGGCAAGCCGATCGTCATGGGCCGCCGCAACTACGCCTCCATCGGCCGGCCGCTGCCGCGCCGTCAGAACATCGTCATGACCCGCCAGCCGGACTGGTCGGCGGACGGGGTCGAGGCGGTGCATTCGGTGGAAGCCGCCATCGCGGCGGCCGGGGATGTGCCCGAGCTGATGGTGATCGGCGGGGCCGACATCTATGCGGCGTTCCTGCCGCGGGCCGATCGCATCGAGCTGACTCGGGTGCGCACCGAGCTGGAGGGTGATACCTGGCTGCCGGTGTTCGAGGGCCCGGAATGGACCCGGACCGCACTCACCCATCACCCGGCGGATGCCGAGCATGCCTGGGCGATGGACTTTGAAGTCTGGGAGCGCCAGCCCGCGGCTGACTAGCGCTTTCTAGCGCTTCATGGCCTGGAAGAACTCGTTGTTGGTCTTGGTGTCCTTGAGCTTGTCGAGCAGGAACTCGATGGCCGCCAGCTCATCCATCGGATGCAGCAGCTTGCGCAGGATCCAGACCTTCTGGAGCTCGTCCGGGGTCATCAGCAGCTCTTCGCGGCGGGTGCCGGAGCGGTTGATGTTGATCGCCGGGTAGATGCGCTTCTCGGCGATGCGCCGATCCAGGTGCACCTCCATGTTGCCGGTGCCCTTGAACTCCTCATAGATCACATCGTCCATGCGCGAGCCGGTCTCGATCAGCGAGGTGGCGATGATGCTCAGGCTGCCGCCTTCCTCGATGTTGCGCGCGGCACCAAAAAAGCGCTTCGGGCGATGCAGGGCATTGGCGTCGACACCACCGGTCAGCACCTTGCCGGAGCTGGGCACCACGGTGTTGTAGGCCCGCGCCAGCCGGGTGATGGAGTCGAGCATGATCACCACGTCGCGCTTATGCTCAACGAGGCGCTTGGCCTTTTCGATGACCATCTCGGCCACCTGCACATGGCGACTCGCCGGTTCGTCAAAGGTCGACGACACCACCTCGCCCCGCACCGTGCGCTCCATCTCGGTCACCTCTTCGGGGCGCTCATCGATGAGCAGGACGATGACGTAGGCTTCGGGGTTGTTGGAGGTGATGGACTGGGCGATGTTCTGCAGCAGCATGGTCTTGCCGGCCTTGGGCGGCGAGACGATCAGCGCCCGCTGGCCCTTGCCGATGGGCGCGCTCAGATCGATCACCCGGGCGGTCAGATCCTCGGTGGACCCGTTGCCGCGCTCCAGCGTCATGCGCTCCTTGGGGAACAGCGGCGTGAGATTCTCGAACAGGACCTTGTGCTTGGCCGATTCGGGTTTCTCGAAGTTGATCTGATCGACCTTGAGCAGCGCGAAGTAGCGCTCGCCATCCTTGGGCGGGCGGATCTTGCCCGAGATGGTGTCGCCGGTGCGCAGGCTGAAGCGCCGGATCTGACTGGGCGAGACGTAGATGTCGTCGGGCCCGGCCATGTAGGAGCTGGTGGCGGTCCGCAGGAAGCCGAAGCCGTCCTGGAGGATCTCGAGGACGCCGTCGCCCCAGATGTCCTCGCCCTTTTTGGCGTGCGCCTTGAGCAGGGAGAAGATGACGTCCTGCTTGCGCGAACGGGCCATGTTTTCGATGCCGAGGGACTGCGCCAGCTCGACAAGCTCGGCGGCGCGCTTATGCTTGAGTTCGGTGAGATTCATTTTTGCTTGAGGGGCCGCCCGACGGACGGCCGCTGCCTTGGTGGGAGGGGCGCACCCCGAGGGGGTCCCGCAGGTTAAAGGTTGCTGTCGATGAACGCGGAGAGCTGCGCCTTCGACAGGGCGCCCACCTTGGTGGCCTCGACCCCGCCGTTTTTGAACAGCATCAGCGTCGGAATACCGCGGATCCCGTACTTGGGCGGGGTCTCGGGATTCTCGTCGATGTTGAGCTTGGCGATTCGAAGCTTGCCCTCGTAGCTACCGGCAATCTCCTCGAGGATCGGGCCGATCATCTTGCAGGGGCCGCACCACTCCGCCCAGTAGTCCACAAGGACCGGCTGGTCGGCATTGACGACTTCGGATTCAAAATTGGCGTCGGACACGTGGACGATATTGTCGCTCACGGAGCATTCCTCCAAAGGGATATCGGTCGCTGATCGAGATCGGGCCGGTCGAACGGATCGCCCGTCAAATCAATGAAAATGGCTAAGGGGACATCACCCGAAAGGGCTTGTACGTCGAAGGCTAGTCCCCTGATTCGCCGGTGTCAAATGACGTGTATATTGAGGCGTTATGGACACTCAGACACTGCCCCGCCTGGCCGAACAGGCCGTCGCCATCGCCGAGTCCGCGGGCCGCACGATCCTTGGCATTTACGCCAACGGCTTCCACGTGCAGGCCAAGGCCGACGACTCGCCGCTGACCACCGCCGACAACGCCGCCCACGAGCTGATCGCGGAACGCCTGAAGGCGCTGACCCCCGACATTCCGGTGGTCTCCGAAGAAGGCGGCCTGCCCGACTATGCCGAGCGTCAGGGCTGGACCACCTACTGGCTGGTGGACCCGCTGGACGGTACCCGCGAGTTCGTCAAGCGCAACGGCGAGTTCACCGTCAACATCGCCCTCATCGAAGCCGGCCGCCCCATCTTCGGTGTGGTCCACGCGCCAGTGCTTGAATGCACGTGGGAGGCCGTCCACCGCCCGGCCCGCGACGGCGAAACCGCCCTAGGCTGGGCGCGGCGCCACGACGCTGACGGTCAGCACGCCATCCAGACCCGGCGCACCCCACCCACCGACCTGACCCTGGTGGTCAGTCGTTCGCACCGCCACCCGCAGGTCGAGGCCCTGCTCCAGCGCCTGCCCGCCTACCGGACCCGCTCCATGGGCAGCTCCATCAAGTTCTGCCTGGTCGCCGAGGGCGAGGCGGACTGCTATCCGCGCTTCGGCCCCACCTCGGAGTGGGACAGCGCGGCCGCCCAGTGCATCGTCGAGGCCGCCGGCGGCGCGGTCATCCGCCCCGATGGCACGCCGTTGCGGTATAACACCAAGGCGTCGACGCTTAATCCCAACTTCGTGGTCATCGGCGACCCGCAGTGGCCCTGGGCGGATGCGCTTGACGGGTTGCCGGTGGAGGAGCGCTAAACGGCGTCCCGATGCGGTGCCGCTTCCGTCCCCTTTCCCCGCGCTCACACGATGCGGGGCGCCTCGAGATCGCACGGTGAAAGGGGACGGAATCGGCAATCCCCGGATCCGGTGGCGCGCCCCGCATTGGCGATCCCGTTGCCCTGGATCGGGCGACCTCGGGACGCCGTGGTGTGTGGGATCCACTGCGTAAATCGCCCCGCGTCCCGCGCGAGCCCGATTCAGGGCAAGGGGAGCGCCACCGCACCGCCCCAGCGGTGTTACGGCATCAACACATACTCACCCGGGGCCTCGACATCCGGGGCGTAGCCCTGACTCGGCGCGCCGAGGGTCGGCGGTGCCACGGCCTGCCCCGAGCGCTGCGCCAGCCAGTCCTGCCAGGCCGGCCACCACGAGCCTTCCTGCTGCGGCATCTCGCGCTCGAAGCGCTCCGCCGGATAGGTGGGCTCCAGCGGCTTGAAGTGCCTGATCTGATAGTGCCGGCGCGGATGGCCCGGCTCGCTGACAATGCCGGCGTTGTGCCCGCCCCGGGTCAGCAGAAAAGTCACGTCGGTGCGCGTCAGGCGGGTGATCTTGTACACCGAATGCCACGGGGCGATGTGGTCCTTCTGGGTGGCCACCGAGAAGATCGGGATATCGATGTCGGCGACGGAGACCGGCTGCCCGTCGATGTCGTAACGGCCCTCCACCAGATCGTTATGAAGGAACAGACTGCGCAGGTATTCACTGTGCATGCGATAGGGCAGGCGCGTGGCGTCGGCGTTCCAGGCCATCAGATCAAACGTCGAATCGCGCTCGCCCATCAGGTAGTGGCGTATCATCCGCGACCACACCAGGTCCTGGGAGCGCAGCAGGTGGAAGGCGCCGGCCATGCGGTCCCGGCCCAGGTAGCCGCGGGCCCACATCACATCCTCGAGGAACGAGACCTGGGATTCGTCGATGAACAGATCCAGCTCACCCGGCTCGGTAAAGTCGGTCTGCGTCGCCAGCAGTGACAGTGTGGCCAGCCGGTCGTCGCCGTCACGCGCCATGGCCGCCGCCGCCAGAGTCAGCAGCGTGCCGCCCAGGCAGTAACCCACGCCGTGCACCTTCTGATCGGGAACAATGTGGTTGACCGCGTCCAGCGGGTCGTTCACGCCCAGACGCCGGTAGTCGGCCATCCCCATGCCGCGGTCCTCGGGCCCCGGGTTTTTCCACGACACCACGAACACCGTGTGACCCTGACCGACCAGGTATTCGATCAGTGACCGGCCCGGCTGTAGATCGAGGATGTAGTACTTCATGATCCAGGCCGGCACGATCAGTACCGGCTCGGGGTGGACCGTGTCGGTGGTGGGCTGGTACTGGATCAGCTCCATCAACGCGTTGCGATGGACCACCTTGCCCGGCGTCACGGCCAGATCGCGGCCGACCTGATAATCCTCGTCGCTTGCCTGCGGCCGCCCGGCGAGCTCGCGCTGCACGTCCTCAAGCCAGTTCGAGCCGCCGCGGAGCAGGTTCGCACCGCGCTCGTTGACGGTCCGCTCGAGGACTTCCGGGTTGGTGGGCAGAAAATTCGACGGCGAGACCATATCCAGCATCTGCCGGACGGTGAAGTTGACCACCTCCTCGTGATGCGGATTCACGCCCGGCACCCCGGTGGTCGCCACATGCCACCACTGCTGCTGGAGCAGGAATGCCTGGTGGATGAACGAAAACGGCCAGTTCCCCCAGGCCGGGGCCTCGAATCGCTGGTCGTCGGGCAGTGGCTCGATACAGCGGGTCTGCTCATCATCGGCAAGGCAGTGACCGGAATAGGCGGCAAGCCGCAGCGCCTTGCGCAGGGCCTTTTCCTGAAGCGCGCCCTGGCGGCCGGGATTGAGCGCGAGATGCCCGGCCCAGTCAAAAAACGCCAGCTGCAGGGCGGTCGGCGAAATCCCGCCGGTCATGCGCCCGATCATGGCGTGCAGCAGTCGATCCCAGGCCACGGGGTCGGTGACCTGCTCGGAGAACGCGTGGTCCAGTCGTGTCATATCGCTTCCCTTCGTGCGGCTCTACACCATTGGGCTCGGGGGGGCGGCAGTACGTTCCATTCGTCGGTGTGGTGGTGTGCGGTGGCGCTCCCATTACCCTGAATCGGGCTCGCGCGGGACAGCGCGGTGCCGCTTCCGTCCCCTTTCCCCGCGCTCACACGATGCGGAGCGCCTCGAGATCGCACGGTGAAAGGGGACGGAATCGGCAATCCCCGGATCCGGTGGCGGACCCTGCATTGGCGATCCCGTTACCCTGGATCGGGCGACCTCGGGGCGCCGTGGTGTGTGGGATCCACTGCGTGAATCGCCCCGCGTCCCGCGCGAGCCCGATTCAGGGTGACGGGAGCGCCACCACCACCGCCCCGCGCGGTGTTTCATCCCCCTTCCCGCAGTAACCGCATCGGCGACGCCCGATAGTAGCGCCGCGCCCCCAGGGCGCCGGCGGCCCAGACGGTGACCAGTCCCACCAGCGCGCCCACTACCAGGGTCAGCGGCCGAAACGGGTAGTCCAGGCTGAACAGCACCTCGGCGACCACCATGCCGGCGGCCGTGGCGGCCAGGCCGGCCAGACTGCCCGCCACCAGGCCCACCAGCCAGAACTCCAGCCGTGCCATGCGCCGGATGCGTCGGCCGCTGGCGCCGAGGGCCCGCAGCAGGGCGCTCTCAAAGCGGCGCTGCTCGCCGGTGATCTGCAGGGCCGCCAGCAGCACCAGCACGCCCGCCGCCAGGGTCAGCAGGGCCATGAGCTCCACCACGCTCGATCCCTGGTCGATGATGGTGCGCACGATGCGCAGTACGCTGCTGACATCAATCGGCGTCACGCTGGGATAGGCGCGGACAAGGTCGTTGAGGACCTGCCCCTGGTCCGACGGCAGATGAAAACTGGTCAGCCAGGTCGCCGGCAGGTCGTCGAAGGTCCCGGGCGACGCCAGCACGAAGAAGTTGACGTTGAAGCTCTCCCAGCGCACCTCGCGCAGGCTGGTGACCCGGGCGGTGACGCGCTGACCGCCGGAGCTGAAGGTCATGCGATCGCCCAGCTCGACGCCGATTTCCTCGGCAAAGTCGGTTTCCACGGACAGCTGCGGCGACGGGTCGTCGACATCGCCCCACCACTCGCCGGCGACGATGCGGTTGTCCGACTGCAGCTCGGTGGTCCACGACAGGTTGAACTCGCGCCGCGCCAGGCGGCGGGCCTGGGCGCTCTCGTAGTCGCCGGCCTGCACCGCCGCGTCGTTCAGTCCGGTCAGCCGCGCCCGCACCATGGGGTAGAAGCGCGTGTCGATCTGCGCCTCGGCCAGCCGCGAGCGGACGCCGTCCAGCTCATCGGGCTGGATGTTGATCAGGAACTGGTTGGGGGCATCGGCGGGGATTTCGCTCTCCCAGGCGCTCAGCAGGTCGTTGCGCACCACCGCCAGCAAAAACAGGCTCATCAGGCCCACGCCCACTGCCACGATCTGGATGACCGCGGTCACTGGCCGGCGGGTGAAGCCGGTCAGCCACAGCAGGCGTCGATTGCCGCCGCGCCGCGACCAGGCCCGGGCGCCGTAGACCACCGCCGCGGCCACCGCGGTCAGCAGGGCCAGGGTGGCGGTCACCGCGCCCAGCACACTCAGCGTCACCCGCGGATCGCCGGCCTGCCAGGCCATCAGCGCGATGATGACGCCGGCCGCCGCCAGCAGCGGTACGCCGGCGCCCAGCAGCCCGCTGCCCAGGTCCTGGCGCAGCACCCGCATGGGCGGGGCATTGCGCAGGCGCGCCAGGGTGGGCAGGGCGAACCCCACCAGCGCCGCGGCAGCGGTCAGCCAGCCGGTGGCCAGCGGCTGCCAGCCCGCCGGCGGCAGTCGGGTGTCGAGCAGCTCGGCCACCAGTGCCAGCATGCCCAGGTGCAGCAGATAGCCCAGCCCGGCGCCAATGGCGCCGGCGAACAGTCCCAGCCACAACAGCTTGCCGATCATCAGCGCCAGCACCTGTCGCCGGGTGGCGCCAATGGCGCGCATCACGGCCACGCCGGTGATCTGGCGCTCGGCATAGTGGCGCACGGTCAGCAGCACCGCCACGCCGGCCACGATCACCGTCAGCAGTGCCGCCAGGCCCAGAAAGCGCTTGGCCTGCTCGATGACCTCCGAGGCGCCGCGGCCCTGCTCGCTGGGTCGCTCGATCTCCACGGCATTGCCCTCACGGGCCACCAGCTGATCGGTGAACCCGTCGAGCGCCGGGCGGGGACCCGCAAGCAGCAGTTTATGCCGGACCCGGCTGCCCTCGCCGATCAGCTCGGTGGCGGCCAGATCGGCGTGGTTGAACATCAGCCGCGGCGCCAGCCCGCCAAAGCCCTGACCGCGGTCGGGCTCAAAACTGAGGATCCCGGCCACCTCCAGGGTCTGGGCGCCGATCTCAAGGGTATCGCCCACCGAGACATCCAGCAGCCCCAGCAGGCGCGACTCGATCCAGGCCGTACCCGGGGCGGGAATGCCGTCGGGGACGACCTCTTCAGCCCCCGCCCGGGGCTGGATACGCAGGCTGCCGCGCAGGGGATAGCGGTCACTGACGGCCTTGGCCGAGACCAGCCGGCTGGCGGCGTCATTGAGGACCACGGTGGGGAAGACCGCCGTGCGCGCCGTGGTCAGGCCCCGGGATTCGGCGTCGGCCTGCCAGTCATTGGGGATGCGGCGCGGGTATTCCACTGCCCGGTCCGCGGCCAGCAGGTCGGCGGCGCGCGCCTCGGTGGCACCGGCCACCCGGTCAGCCAGCCACGACACGCCGGTGACGGCGGCCACGGCAATGATCAGCGCCAGCGCCAGCAGGCGCAGTTCGCCGCCGCGCCAGTCCCGGTAGAGCAGCCGCAGCGCCAGCATCAGCCGGCCTCCGTGGCCAGTGCGCCATCGCGCAGGTAGCGCACCCGGGCGCAGCGCGCGGCAACGGCATGATCGTGGGTGACCAGGATCAGGGTGGTGCCGTAGTCGCGATTGAGGGCGAACAGCAGATCAATGACCTGCTCGCCGGTGTGATGATCAAGGTTGCCGGTGGGCTCATCGGCAAACAGGATCTGCGGGCGGCTGACGAACGCCCGGGCCAAGGCCACGCGCTGCTGCTCGCCGCCCGACAGCTGGGCGGGGTAGTGGGCGGTGCGATCGGCCAGGCCTACCCGTTCCAGGGCGGCGGCGGCCTGCGGGCGGGCCTGGCGCTCGCCAGCCAGCTCCGCGGGCAGCATGACGTTTTCAAGGGCGGTCAGGCCGGGCAGCAGGTGGAAGGCCTGAAACACGAATCCGACCCGGCCGCTGCGCAGGGCGGCGCGCTGATCCTCGTCCAGCTCGGTGAGATCCTCTCCGGCCAGGCTGACCCGGCCGCCGCTCGGCAGGTCGAGTCCCGCGAGCAGGCCCAGCAGGGTCGACTTGCCCGAGCCCGATGTCCCCAGAATCGCCAGGGAGTCGCCGGCATCAATGCTAAGATCAAGGTTTTCGAACAGGCTGATCCGGCCTTCCGGGGCCTCGAAGCGCATCGCCAGGGCGCTCGCTTCAAGCATCGGCGGGTCTTGACGGGAGGATTCCATGGGTTGGGGCATACGCGGTCGACTCCTGCATGCGTCGTGTTTACTGTGGCTGACCCTGCTGGTGATGGGGCCGGCCATGGGCGCCGGCGCCGCTGACGAGCGGGTCCTGGTCCTGGGCGACAGCCTTTCGGCCGCCTATAACATGCCCACCGAGTCGGGCTGGGTGGCGCGGCTGTCCGAGCGCCTCGGCCCCGACGGCCGGGTCATCAACGCGGCGATCAGCGGCGAGACCACCGCCGGCGCCCGGGCCCGTCTGCCCGCGGCCCTCGAGCGCCACAAGCCGTCCATCGTCATCATCGCGCTCGGCGGCAACGACGGCCTGCGCGGCATCTCACCCGCCGCCATGCGCGACAACCTGCTCGCGATGATCGAGCGCTCGCGGGCGGCCGGCGCCCGGGTGCTGCTGGCCGGCGTGCGCCTGCCTGCCAATTATGGCACCGCATTCATTGAGCGGTTCCGCCAAGTCTACCGCGATGTCGCCGAGCGCACCGGCGTGCGCCTGATTCCGATGCTGCTCGACGGCGTGGCCGAGGATCCGTCACTGATGCAGTCGGACGGCATTCACCCCAATGCAAAGGCCCAGCCGATCATCCTTCAGACGGTATGGTCGGGGCTCGCCCCGCTGCTTGAATCGGACCCTGAAGGCTCGCCGGCAGGCTGACCGTCATGGTCATCGGCAGATGATCGGACAGCGGGGCGTCCAGCACTTCGACCGCCTCCACGGCCAGACTGGGGGTGACCAGGATATGGTCGATATTGCGGGCCGGCCGCCAGCTGGGATAGGTGGGCTCGGTGCTGGCCGGTTCGCGCAGGCCCGTCTCGGCGCATAAATAGCGCAGCTCGGGACTGCTCGAGTGGCAGTTCAGATCCCCCATGACGATGGCATGCGACTCATCGGCGATGCACTCGGCGATGTAGGCCAGCTGATTGAGTCGCGCGCGCTGGCTCAGCGCCAGGTGCAGCAGCACCACCAGCAGATCATCCCGCGCGGTGGAAAAGCGCACCATCAACGCCCCGCGGCCGGGGATCCGCCCCGGCAGGCGGTGCTCGCTCACCGTTGTCGCCGGGCAGCGGGCGAGCAGGCCATTGCTGTGCTGGGCGAGCCGCCCCAGCGGCCGGTTGGTCTGGATATAGCGATGCGGGAAGGCCGCGGTCTCGGCCAGGAATGCGGTCTGATCGACGAAGCCGCTGCGCAGGCTGCCGGCGTCCAGTTCCTGGAGGCCCACCAGGTCAAAGCCGCGGATGGTCTCGGCGATGCGCCGCAGGTTGGGCATGCGCGCGGTATCCGGCAGCACATGACGCCAGCCGCGGGTGAAATACTGGTGGTAGTAACGCGTCTCGATGCCGGCCTGGATGTTGAAGCTCATCAGCCGCAGCCGGGCCGGCAATCGATCCATGGTCTCGGGCCCCGGGCGGTTCAGCCCTCACCCGCTTCGTCGGCCACCAGCGAATCGGCCACGTCCAGCATGCCCCGCTGGCCACCAGCCTGGCGCACATCCACGAAGTACTGCCCGGCCACGCCCAGCGACGGCGTCCCGCGTACCCCGTAGGCACCGGCCAGACGCTCGGCGCGGTTGAGGCTGGAGCTGACCGCGAACGAGTTCAGCGCATCCATCACCTCGGACTCGGTCACGTCGGCCAAGCTGGCATAGAAGGCCGCCACATCAGCATGGTTCTGAAACTGGCGACCCTGCTCGTGGATCGCATCAAACATGGCCCGATGGGTCTGATCGAGGATGCCCAGCGCATCGGCGGCGTAGTAGGCCCGAGCCAGCACGGCCCAGCTGTCGCGGCCGAAGGTGATGGGTGTGTGCACCAGATCGACTCGCCCTTGGTTCTCCGCCACCCAGTCGCTGAGGACCGGCTCGAAGTCGGCGCAGTGCGGACAGCCATACGAGAAGAACTCGCGCACCTGCACGGCGTCGCCCGTGCTGTCGGTGGGCTGGGGGTTGTCGAGCACCGAATAGCCCTGCTGGGCGGCGGCCGGCCCGGTGATCAGTGCGGCCGCCAGGCCAAACAGCAGCAGCGCCGCCGGGGCCCAACGGCCCATCGAGAAAGTCAGTCGCATGAATCGGCTCCGTTGAAAGTCATGACGTCCATCATCCTACAGTTCGCCGTAGGAGTGCAGTCCCGAGAGGAACATGTTGACCCCCAGAAAGGCGAAGGTGGTGACGAACAGGCCGATCACCGCCCACCAGGCCATGGGCGTGCCGCGCAGGCCCTTGGTATAGCGCAGATGCAGCCAGGCCGCGTAGTTGAGCCAGACGATCAGCGCCCAGGTCTCCTTGGGGTCCCACGACCAGTAGGCGCCCCAGGCCTCGGCCGCCCACAGGGCGCCAAGGATGGTGGCCACCGTGAAAAACGCGAAGCCCAGGGCGATGCTGCGATAGCTGACATCGTCGATCTGCTTGAGGGTGGGCAGCCGGTCGGCCCATTTACTGTCATCGGGCACCCGTGCGCGGATCAGATACGCCACACCCAGCATCGCGGCGATGGCAAAGCAGCCATAGCCGATGAAGTTGGTGGGCACGTGGATCTTCATCCAGTAGCTTTTCAGCGCCGGGACCAGCGGTTCGATCTGCGAGGCGCCCCGGTCAAAGTGGTACCAGAGCAGGAAACCCACCGAGGCGGTGATCACCAGCAGCACGAAAAACCCCATGGAATAGGTCTGCTGGGCCTTTTCGTAGTAGAGGTAGATCAGCGCGGTGATGACCGCGAACAGCACGAACACCTCGTAGAGGTTGCTGACCGGGATATAGCCGATGCCCCCGGCGAACAGATGGGTCTCGTGCCAGCGCACCAGCAGGCCCACCAGCCCGGCGCCGGCGCCGAACCAGGTCAGCGTCGAGGCCACCTGGCCGGTGAAGCGGTGGCCGGTGAATAGCGAGACGCCATAGACCAGCGTCGCGGCCGGGAACAGCGCGCTCATCCACATGATCGCGGACTGGCTGGAGAGCAGGTACTGCAGGAAGAAATCCGTCTGTGCGGCCCCCAGCGCCGGGTAGCGCATGACCGCGAACAGGCTCAGCAGGCAGACCGCGGCCATGTAGATCTTTGACTCGCCCCAGTGCCAGCCGATGCCGATCATCACCCCGGCGGTGAACAGGGTGATCACCACCTCGTAGCCGTTCATGACATCGCCCAGCACCTGGAAGGTGCCGGCGGTGGCCACCGCGACCAGGGCCGCCCAAGCCCAGTCACTCACCGTCAGCCGCTGCCACAGGGACGGGCGGCGCATCTGACGCATCATTTCTTCGCGGGACGCTACCATTTCCTTAACCTCGATCCGTGTTGTCGCGCTCGAGCTGTTGGTCGACCGCATCCGCCAGTTCTCCAAACTCCTTCGCAAAGGCCTCGGGCTGGCGCTGATTGGCACCGGCCATCAACAGGTCGGCACCACCGTTGTCCCGCGGGGTGATCAGCGCCCAGACGCGCCGATGCGAGACATAAAAAAGCAGAAACACCCCGATCGTGAGCATTGCCGAGCCGGCATAGACCACATTCTTGCCCGGGGCACGGGTGATTTGAAGGCCCGTGGCCTGACGGTGATCAAAGTGATCGATACTAAAGATCACCGGCGCGCCATAATCCGAGACGGTGGAGACCGCGTTCATGGCGTCCTCGAAGAATGCCCGCTGATCGGCATCGGTCTGCACCATCGACAGCTGCACACCCTCGCGCGCGGCGAGCACCTCGCGGTAAATCTCGAACAGGGTGCGCTGAAGCACCGAGCGGGAGAACTCCAGCAGCATCTCGGGGCGGTTGGAGCCGGCCACACGGTCTTCGAGCTGTCGGTTGACGGCACCGAAGCCCCCGTCCAGCAGGGTCGCGATCATGTCATCGGCGGTGCCCGCCACCCGCGCACCCAGCTCGGGGTTGGCCACGCCCATCTGCGCCAGCAGCCCATCGGCGGCCCGCCGCGAGGCCTGTTTCACGCGGTTGGGATCGTCCAGTGCGGCGTAGAAGTCGAGAAAGGTCTTCATCGAGGCGTCGTCATCGGCCGGCACATGCAGGTACTGGAACGGCTGGCCGGGGCTGCTGCGCACGCCGTGCAGGTAGTACCAGCGCCCGTCGATTTCCACCGGCGCCATGTAGGTATGAAACTCGCGCGCCTGGCCGGCGTCGTCGCGCATGGTGTAGTTGAACGACGGCCCGACGTTACGGAACTCGTCCCGGGCGCCGGTCCGCTCGACGGCCCGCGGGTCCGGATTGACGTTGAAAAGCGAGAAGTCGTCAATCTCGAGGGTGCGCTCGATACCGCCCAGCTGCAGGCGCAGGTTCTCGAACACCCGGCCGTCCACGGGCATGGAGGCGCCGGAGCCATCGAGGATGTGTCCGGTCAGGTCCAGCGCCGTGCCGCCATCGGTGAACGAGGCCTGGTACAGCGTATGGCCGCGGTGGGTGAGCGGCTCATTGACCGAGATGGTCTTGCGGATGGGGTCTTCGAGGGTGGGGTCATGGATGACCAGGTCACTCTCGTAGCTGCTCGGCATGCCATTGGGGTAATGGTCGATGCGAAAGTCCTCGAGATAGATCTCGAATGGCAGCTCCTGGACGAGATAGCCGTCGCGGACCTGGAGGAAGGTCACGCTGCTGTTGCTGTCCTCGGGGATGGTGATGTTGCCGCGGAACGACCCACTCTCGGGCGGCAGCCAGCTCTCACCGGGCACCTGGGAGACCGGCAGATCGCGGGTCTCGATGGCCAGATCGCCGGTCATCTCGCGGATCTTGAGGTTGATGTTGCCGTCGATCAGCGCGCCCACGGCGATCACCACCACGGCGACATGGGTGAGCACATAGCCCGCCCGGGTGGCGCCGCCCTTCATGCCGGCCAGGATTACCGTGTCACCGCGCACCTCGCGCCGGGTGCGGTAGCCATAGCCGCGGAACGCCGAATCGGCGAGCATCTCCGCGGATTCCGCATCGGCCCCGACCTGCCAGCGCCGGTGGTTGGAGAGCGCCAGCAGCGAGCGCTCGCGCACATGGGTGCGATAGCGGGTGACTTCGCGCCAGACGCCGGGAATATGCCGGCTGACACAGACCCCGGTGGACAGGATGAGAAAGCCGAGAATGCCCAGAAACCACCACGCCGAGTAGACGTCGTAGAGGTTGAGCATGCGGAAGACCTCGAACCAGAAGGGTCCGAACTGGATGAGGTATTCGTTATAGGGGTTGTTCTGGGGCAGGACGGTGCCGATGATCGAAGCGATGCTGACCACCACCAGCAGGGTGATCGCGAGGTTCATCGACCCCAGGAATTCAAGCCAAATACTGCCGGAGCGCCGCCTGTCGCGTCGCTTTCCGCCCGTAGGGCTGTCTGTCACTGTCGCAGCATTCTGGACCATTGAATGCCCACCTGTTCGCTATCGACATTATATTACCGCGCGTCGGCGGTGGGTTTAACCATCCGCCAACGGGGGATTTGCCATCGGTCGCGAACTATTCGGCTGCAATATCCGTCGGGTAGAGGCCGCGCACGTAGTTGGCGACAGCCTGGATCTCTTCGTCATCGAGCTTCGAGGCGATGTCGTTCATCAGCCCGGCCTGACCATAGCCCGAACGTTTGCCGGACTGGTACAGCCCGAGCTGCTCGATGGTGTATTCGACCTTCTGGCCGCTCAGCCGCGGATAGCCGCTGCTGGGCACGCCCATGCCCCCGGGGCCGTGACAGCTGACACAGGCCGGCACGCCCTTCTCGGCGATGCCACCCATGTAGATGCTGCGCCCGGTGCTGAGCAGCTCTTCGGGGGTCTCACCCAGCTCGGCGTCGAGCTCCGAGAAGTAGACCGCCAGATCGGCCATGGTCTGCTTGTCGAGCCCGGCCGCCTGGCCCAGCATGATCGCGTTCTCGCGCTCGCCGGATTTGTAGAACTGCAGGTGTTCGTAGATATAGTCCGCGTGCTGCCCGGCCAGGTTGGGGTAGTTGGGCACGACACTGTTGCCATCCGCCCCGTGGCAGGCGACACAGGTGGCGGAAGCGGCCTCACCGCGTTTCGGGTCGGCGTTTTCGAGCTGGGCCTGGGCCGCCCCGCTCATCAGGCACAGCGCGGCGAGCGCGGATAACAACTTAACGATCATGATGTCCGACAGTTCTTGGATAGAATGGCTTTATACCAACGCCCCCCGAAGGGGTCAATTCAGCGGTCTTGGTTGAGACAATGACACTAGATTACCGCCGTGCGCAATTCCTTCTGTCCGCCGCACAGCTCGAGCAACTGCCCCCCGACCGGGGCGCCGAGGTAGCCTTCGCCGGGCGCTCGAACGCCGGCAAGTCCAGCGCACTCAACGCCATCACCGACCAGAAGCAACTCGCCCGGGTCAGCAAGACGCCCGGGCGGACCCAGCAGATCAACGTCTTCCCGCTGACCGACGATGTCACGGCGACGCGCCTCATGGATCTGCCCGGCTATGGCTACGCCAAAGCGCCGCCCTCGGTCCGTAACCACTGGCAGCAGGTGCTGCCGCAGTATCTCGAAGGTCGCGAGAGCCTCCGCGGTCTGGTGCTGATCATGGATATCCGCCACCCGCTGGGCCCGCTGGATCAGCAGATGCTGGCCTGGTGCGATGCCGCCGGGCTGCCCGCGCATATCCTGCTCAGTAAGGCCGACAAGCTGCGCCGCGGCGCGGCGGGCAACACCCTGCAGGCGGTCCGACGTGACGCCGGCGGGCACTGCGCCATGGCGACGGTGCAACTGTTCTCGGCACAGACGCGCCAGGGTGTGGACGCCGCCCGTGAGCAGCTCGACCGCTGGTTGCAGACATAAAAAACCCCGGCATCCAGGGGGGGTGGATGCCGGGGACGTTTGGCCCGGTCATAGGGGGGTGAATGACCGGGCCAGACTGACCCGCGCTCAAGGGAGGGAGTCGCGGGCCGCGCCGGGCACTGACGCATTTATAATGACAGCGCCGGCCACGGCGAAGTTCAGTGCGCGGTGTCCCAGTCGTCGCCGACTCCGACCTCCACCTCCAGCGCCACGTCGAGATCCGCCGCATCGGCCATGAAACCGCGGATCCGCTCGCCGATCGCGGCTTCCTCGCCCGCCGGCACTTCCAGCACCAGCTCGTCGTGGACCTGCATGACCAGCGTCGCGTCGGGCTGCTCGCGGGTGATCCAGTCGTCCACCGCAATCATGGCGCGCTTGATGATGTCGGCGGCCGTCCCCTGCATGGGGGCGTTGATGGCGGTGCGCTCGGCATACTGACGGCGTTGGGTGTTGCGGCTGTTGATCTCGGGCAGGTAGAGCCGCCGGCCGTAGACCGTCTCGACATAGCCCTGCTCGTGGGCCCGGGCGCGGGTCGCATCCATGAACGCGCGGACACCCGGATAGCGCTCGAAATAGCGATCGACATAGCTCTGCGCCTCACCGCGCTCGATGCCCAGCTGGCGGGCGAGCCCCCAGGCCGACATGCCGTAGATGAGGCCAAAGTTGATGGCCTTGGCGGCGCGGCGCTGGTCGTCGCTGACCGCTGCGGCCTCACCCCCGAACACCTCGGCGGCGGTGGCGGCATGGATATCCAGGCCCTCGGCAAACGCCCGGCGCAGCCCGTCGTCGCCGGACAGATGCGCCATGATGCGCAGCTCGACCTGCGAGTAGTCCGCCGCCATCAGCCGATAGCCCGGCGCGGGCACGAAGGCGCGGCGGATGCGCCGGCCCTCGGGCGTGCGGATGGGGATGTTCTGCAGGTTGGGATCCGACGATGACAGCCGTCCGGTGGCCGCCACGGCCTGATGGTAGGAGGTATGCACCCGCCCGGTTCCGGGGTTGATCAGCCCGGGCAGCTTTTCGGTGTAGGTCGAGCGCAGCTTCGAGACGCCGCGATAGTCGAGGATCAGGCGCGGCAGGTCATGACCCTGAGCGGCGAGCTCCTCGAGGACCGACTCGGCGGTGGAGGGGGCGCCCTTGGGGGTCTTGGCCAGCACCGGCAGGCCCTGGCGCTCGTAGAGGATCTCCTGGATCTGCTTGGGCGAGCCGAGGTTGAAGGGCCCGCCGGCGGCTTCATGGGCCTGCGACTCGAGCCGCTGCATGGTCTCCGCGAGCTCGCGGCTCTGGGTGGCCAGCAGTCCGGCATCCACCCGCACGCCGGTGCGCTCGATGCGCGAGAGCACCGGCAGCAGCGGCAGCTCGATGGTCTCGTAGACCGATCGCGGCCCGCTGCGCTCGGCCAGCGACGGCCACAGCGACTCGTGCAGGCGCAGGCTGATGTCGGCGTCCTCGGCGGCATAATCCACCGCCTGATCCAGGCCGACCTGATCGAAGGTGATCTGCCGGGCGCCCTTGCCGGCCACCGCCTCATAGCCGATGGGCCGATAGTTGAGGTATTTCTGCGCCAACGAGTCCATGTCGTGGCGTGCCGCCGTGGCATCCAGGCAGTACGACTCGAGCATGGTGTCGTGGACCACGCCGCGCAGGGTGATGCCGTGATTGGCGAGCACGCTCATGTCGTATTTGAGGTTCTGCCCCAGCTTGCCGGCCTCGGGGTCCTCAAGCAGCGGTCTGAGCCGCGCGAGCGTGGCCTCGCGATCCAGTTGGCGGGGCTGATCCGGGCCGGTATGCGCCAGTGGCAGATAGGCCGCCTCGCCCGCGGTGACGGCAAACGACACACCGACGATGCGGGCGCGCATGTAATCAAGGCTGTCGGTCTCCAGATCCAAGGCAAAGCAGGGTGCCGCCGCCAGCCGCTTCAGCCACTGATCAAGGCGGTCCTCATCCTGGATGCACTCGTAGTCCGCCTGGGGGTCGGCCGGATCATGCCGGGTGACCGCCGGCGGCGGGTCGTCGCCATCGCCATCGGCTTCGACCTCGCGCAGCCAGGTGTTGAACCCGAGATGCCGGTAGCGGCGGGCCAGTTCGTCGCGATCGGGGTCCGCCAGTCGGATGGCGAGTGGCTCAAGCGGCAGATCGACGTCGCAGTCAATGGTCGCCAGCTGCCGCGAGAGGTCCAGCTCGTCGAGGTGCTCGCGCAGGCTCTCGCCCACCTTGCCGCCGATCTCCCCGGCATGGGCACGGATGCCATCGATGGACTGGTACTGGGTCAGCCACTTGGCGGCGGTCTTGGGTCCCACCTTGGGGACGCCCGGGATGTTGTCCGAGGTATCGCCCACCAGGGCCAGATAATCGATGATCTGCTCAGGCGGCACGCCGAACTTGTCGATGACCGCATCGCGGTCGAGGGTGGTGTTGGACATGGTGTTGAGCAGGGTGACCTCGCCGTTGACGAGCTGCGCCATGTCCTTGTCACCGGTGGAGATCAGCAGCGTCAGCCCCTCATCCCGGCCGCGCACGGCAAGGGTGCCGATGACGTCGTCCGCCTCGACGCCGCCGACTTCGATCAGTGGCAGGCCCATGGCCCGCACCACCGCCTTGAGGGGTTCGAGCTGAGCGGCCAGATCATCCGGCATGGGCGGGCGGTTGGCCTTGTACTCGGCGAACAGTTCGTCACGGAATGTCCGGCCCGGGGCGTCAAAGACGACCCCCATGTGCACCGGGCGATAGTCCTCGATCAGTCGGCGCAGCATGCTGATCACCCCATAGACGGCGCCGGTGGGCTCGCCCGCGCTATTGGTCAGCGGCGGCAGGGCGTGATAGGCGCGGTACAGATAGGACGAGCCGTCCACCAGCAGCAGGCGCTTGTCGGGGTCACTCATGGCAGTCTAGATCCGTTCGAGGTTGGCATAGGCGGCGACGAGCCACTTGGTGCCCGCATCGTTGAAGTTGACCTGGATGCGGGCGTTGGGGCCGTTGCCCTCGCAGTCGAGGACCACGCCTTCACCGAAGCGGCTGTGCTGGACCCGCTCGCCCAGGCCGAACTCGGCCTGGGTGGCGGGGCTCTCGCCCAGGCCGCTGCCCGCGGCATCCGGGCCGGTCACCGAGAAGCGCGCCCGCACCTCGTCCACCAGCGCCGGGGGCAGCTCGCGGATGAACCGCGAGGCAATGGCGAAGTCGTCACGACCATGCAGGCGGCGGCGCTCGGCATAGGTGATCAGCAGGCGCTGACGCGCCCGCGTGATGCCGACGTAGGCCAGGCGGCGCTCCTCTTCGAGCCGGCCGGGTTCCTCCACCGACATGCGATGCGGGAACAGCCCCTCCTCGAGCCCGGCCAGGAACACCACCGGAAACTCCAGGCCCTTGGCCGAGTGCAGGGTCATCAGCTGCACACAGTCCTCCCAGGCACCGGCCTGGCCTTCTCCGGCCTCCAGCGCGGCGTGGGCGAGGAACGCGGTCAGCGGATCCATCTCGGCCTCGGCGGTGTTGTCCTGCTCGAAGTTGCCGGCCGCAGTGATCAGTTCGTCGAGGTTTTCAAGCTTGTCCTGGGCCCGGTCAGAGCCGTCCTTGCCCAGGTGCCCGCGCAGCCCGGTCCGGGTGATGACGGTCTCGATGCGGTCGGCCAGGGCGGCGTCGGCGGTCTCGCGGTCGAGTCCGTCGATCAGCTCGACGAACGCGCGCAGGGCGTTGCCGGCCCGGGCCGGCAGCCCGCCCGGCCGGCTTACCAGTTCGCGGGCGGCGGCCCACAGGCTGACCCCCTGATCGCGGGCGGTCAGGCGCAGGGTCTCGACCGTGCGGTTGCCGATGCCACGGGTGGGGGTGTTGATGATGCGCTCCAGCGCGGCACTGTCATCGCGATTGGCGAGCAGGCGCAGATAGGCCAGGGCGTCCTTGATCTCGGCGCGCTCGAAAAACCGCAGCCCACCGTAGACCCGGTAGGGGATGCGGCGCGCCATCAGGGCTTCCTCAAACGTGCGCGACTGGGCGTTGGAGCGGTAGAGGATGGCGACGTCGCTGCGCGCCAGGCCCTGTTCCTCGACCATCGCCATGAGCCGCTCGACCACGAACCGGGCCTCGTCCTGCTCGTTGAACGCAGCATATAGGGCGATGGGCTCGCCGGCCTCGCCTTCGGTCCAGAGCTTTTTGCCCAGCCGGTCGCTGTTGCGCGCGATCAGGGTGTTGGCGGCGTCGAGGATGGTGCGGGTCGAGCGGTAGTTCTGCTCAAGCCGCAGCACCCGGGTGTGCGAGTAGTCGTTGCGGAAGCGCTCGAGGTTTTCCACCCGCGCGCCACGCCAGCCATAGATCGACTGATCGTCGTCACCGACGATGAACACGTCCGACTCGGGCCCGGCGAGCAGCTTGAGCCACTCGTACTGAATGCCGTTGGTGTCCTGGAACTCGTCCACCAGCACATGGCGGAAACGCCGCCGGTAGTGGCCCAGCAGCTCGAGGTGGTTCTGGAGCATTTCCACCGTGCGCAGCATCAGCTCGGCGAAGTCCACCACCCCGGCGCTGCGGCAGGCCTGCTCATAGGCGGCGTAGACCCGCGCCATCTCGCCACTGTAGGGATCGGCACTGTCGAGGTCCTCGGCCCGCTCGCCGGCGTCCTTGCGGGCATTGATGAAGCCCTGCAGCTGACGCACCGGCCAGCGGTTTTCATCGACTTCAAGATCGCGCATGACGCGCTTGACCAGACGCCGCTGGTCCTCGCTGTCGAGGATCTGGAAGCCCTGGGGCAGGCCCGCTTCCTGCCAGTGCAGGCGCAGCAGCCGGTGACTGAGGCCGTGGAAGGTGCCCACCCACAGGCCCGAGCCATTGATGCCGAGCAGCGACTCGATGCGCGCGCGCATCTCGGCGGCGGCCTTGTTGGTGAAGGTCACGGCCAGCAGGTTCCAGGGGGTGGCACCCTCGACCCGCACCAGCCAGGCGGCGCGGTGGGTCAGGACCCGGGTCTTGCCGCTGCCGGCGCCGGCCAGCACCAGGGCATGCCCCTGCGGGGCGGTGACGGCCTCGCGCTGGGCGGGGTTGAGCGGATCGATGAGATCAGAGACATCCATGCCGCCGGAGTATATCAGCGCGCCCGGTGACTAGGGGGTCGGCAGCGCCCTGACCGGCGGCAGATCACGGATGAGCTCGGCGAGCGCACTGACCACCGGTTCGCGGGCACAGCCGCGGCGGCGATAGATGGCCAGCTCGCGCACCGGCGGGCTGCCGGCGAAGGGCCGCACCGCCAGCCCGTCGGTGGCATTGCCCGCCGCCTGCACCGCCAGGGTGGGCAGCAGCGTCACGCCGGCACCGGTGGCGACCATCTGGCGCAGGGTCTCGAGACTGGTGGCGCGGAAGTCCTGATGCTGCTGCGCGCCCACCCGCGAGCAGAAGTCAAGGGCCTGATCGCGCATGCAGTGGCCTTCCTCGAGCAGCAGCATGGGCGTGGCGTCCAGGTCGTCCCGGCTGATTTCGGCCCGGGCGGCCAGCGGGTGCGACTCCGGTAGCGCCACCTCGAACGGCTCCCTGAAAAGCGGCTGCGCGATCAGCCCCTCGTCGGGCACGGGCGCGCCCATGATGGCGGCGTCGAGGGTGCCTTCGCGCAGCCGGTCGATGAGCCCGCGGGTGCGTTCCTCATGGAGTAGCAGCCGCAGCTTGGGATAGCGCGCCTGCAGGATCGGGAAAAGATGCGGGATCAGATAAGGCCCCAGGGTGGGGATGATGCCGATGCGCAGATCCCCGCTCATCGGGTCCCCCGCGGCGCGGGCGACGCTGACCAGATCGTCCACCTCGTCGAGGATCTGCCGGGCCCGCTCGGTGATCATGCGGCCGATGGGCGTGACCAGCACCCGCTTGCTGGTGCGCTCCACCAGCTGCACCTCGAGATAGGCCTCGAGCTTCTTGATCTGGGTGCTCAGGGTGGGCTGGCTGACGAAACACGCCGCCGACGCCCGGCCAAAATGCTGATGGTCGGCGACGGCGACGAGATAGCGCAGATCGCGAAAGTTGACGTGGTTCATGGGCGCATCCCGAGGGATATCCGGAAAACCCCTATTCTAGCGCGGGATTACCCCGGATGCGCGAATCAGCCCGCCGACAGGCAGGTCACCAGACGTTCGCTGAGCTGATTGATCAGCGTCGTGTAGTAATCCCCGTCGGCGGGGATCTCGCTGCCCAGCGGATCCAGCACGCCGGTGCGGGCACCGGTGCCACTCAGCACGGTGTCCACCATGGCCGGGTTGAACTGCGGCTCCGCGAACACGCACTGCACGTCCCGCTCGGCGACGATGTCGCGGATCTCGGCGATGTGCGCCGGGCCCGGATCGCGGGCGTCACTGAGCGAGATGGCGCCGACGGTGTTCAGGTCAAAGCGGCGCTCGTAGTACTGATAGGCGTCGTGGAAGACGATAAACGCCTCGTCATGGACCCCCTCGAGCTCGCCGCGCACCTGGCGGATGAGCCCGTCGATCCGATCCCGGGCGGCGTCGGCGTTGGCCTGGTAGCGCTCGGCATTGGCGGGATCATGGCGGGCCAGGGTGTCGGCGATCACGCCCAGCCAGTGCTGTGCGTTGACCGGGTCCAGCCAGGCATGCGGATCAACCCCCTCGTGGGCATGGCCCTCGTGGTCGTCATGCCCTTCGTGATCGTCATGGCCTTCATGGCCTTCATGGCCTTCGTGACCTTCGTGACCTTCGTGACCTTCGTGGCCTTCGTGCCCGTCATGGCCGGCCTCGGCCAGCACACGGTCACGAAAGCCATGGCGCAGCGTCCCGTCGGTGTGCAGCAGCGCCACTGAATCAGCGTTACCCGCCAGGTTGTCCAGCGCACCGGTCAGCCACGGGGTCAGTTCATCGCCCACCCAGAACACGATGTCGGCGTTTTCAAGCGTGGCGGCCTCGCTGGGGCGCAGCGAATAGCTGTGGGGCGAGGCGCCGCGCTGGATGACCATGGACGGCTCGGCCACCCCGGCCATCACCTGGGTGACCAGCGACTGCACCGGCGCGACGTCGGTGGCGACGCGCGGTGCCGCTAGCGCCGGCGCGGCGATGACGCCGAAAATCAGGCCCAGCAGGGCGGCACGGGGTCGCGGTAGGGCGGAAGTGGACCGGCGTTTCATGAGAAACTCTCCTTCGCAGGCTGTTTATGTAACGATATACTATAACATCACTTCACCGGGTTGAAAGATGCCGAATCCACAGACTCCCTTAATACAGGCGGACAGCCTCAATCTGCGGATCAACGACAACCCGATCCTGCAGGACATCACGCTGAGCCTGTCCGCCGGCGAAATCGTCACCGTGGTCGGGCCCAACGGGTCGGGCAAGTCGACGCTGCTGCGCGCGTTGATCGGGGCCATGAGGCCCACCAGCGGGCGCATCACCCGGGCGTCCGGCCTGCGTCTGGGGTATGTGCCGCAGCGCCTGCACATCGACCCGACGCTGCCGCTCAGCGTCCGGCGGTTCCTGAACCTGCCCCGCCGCCACTCGCGGCAGGCCATTGATCAGGCGCTGGAGCAGGCGGGAATCCCCGGCCGCGCCGACAGTGCCCTGACGTCGCTGTCCGGCGGGCAGTTCCAGCGGGCGCTGATGGCCCGGGCACTCATCGACGCGCCCAATCTGCTGATGCTCGACGAGGCCTCGCAGGGGCTGGATCAGGCCGGCACCGCCGAGTTCTACCGCCAGCTCGAGCACATCCGCGACCGCCTGGGCTGCGGGATCCTGCTGGTCAGCCATGACCTGCATGTGGTGATGCGTGCCGCCGATCGGGTGATCTGCCTCAACCACCACATCTGCTGCCAGGGCCGGCCCGAGGCCGTGACCGCCGCGCCGGAATACCGCGCCCTGTTCGGCACCGATGACGACACGGCGCTGGCGCTGTTCCGGCATAACCCCCATCACCATCCCCATGATGCCCACACGGAGCCCGACCATGCTGGATGACTTTCTGGTCCGCGCCACCCTCGCGGGGCTGGGTGTGGTGCTGGCCGCGGCACCGCTCGGCTGCTTTGTGGTGTGGCGGCGGATGGCCTTTTTCGGCGCCGCCACCGCCCACGCCGCGGTGCTGGGCGTGGCGCTGTCACTGGCGCTGTCGATGTCGATCTTCGTCGGTGTGCTGGCGGTCTCGCTGCTGATGGCGGTGACGGTCAGTCTGCTGAGCGACCGCGGCTATGCCATGGATACCCTGCTGGGGGTGATGGCGCACTCGTCGCTGGCGTTCGGTCTGGTGGCCGTGTCGTTTCTCAGCGACGTGCGCATCGACCTGATGGCGTACCTGTTCGGCGATATCCTGGCGGTGGGGCGCGGCGACCTGGCGATCATCTGGGGCGGCTCGCTGCTGGTGCTGGGCCTGACCCTGTGGCGCTGGCAGGCGCTGCTGCTGACCACGGTCAATGCCGACCTGGCCTACGCCGAGGGCCTCGATCCGTCGCGCGAGCGGCTGATCCTGACCCTCGCGCTGGCCATTGTGGTGGCGGTGGCCATCAAGGTGGTGGGGGTGCTGCTGATCGCGGCGCTGCTGATCATTCCCGCCGCCACCGCGCGGCCGTTCAGCCGCACGCCCGAGCGCATGGCAATGGCGGCGGCCGGTCTGGGGGCGCTGGCGGTGCTGGGTGGCATGTGGGGGTCGTGGCAGTGGGACACGCCCACCGGCCCGACCATCGTCTGTGTATCGGCCACGCTCTTCGCGCTGCTGGCCGGTCTGGCGCGCAGCCTACCGGGCCGCCATCGGGCGGTTTGACACGGCACGGTGGGGCTGGGAGCGTGAAGGCCATCGTCACACCCACAACGGAGCACGCTGGAATGGATATTCCCCATATTGATGAATCCCTCGGCCATGCGCTTTTCAAGGCCACGGCCGATCATTCCCTGAACGCCATCACTATCACCGAGGCGGCCGATGATGGCAGTGCCGGGCCGATCATCTACGTCAACCCGGCATTCACCGAGATGACCGGCTACACCGCCGAGGAGGTCGTCGGCCAGACGCCCGGCATGCTCCAGGGCCCCAAGACCGAGGCCGCCGTGCTGCAGCGTCTGGGTGAGCAGATCCGCCGCGGCGAGGTGTTTCATGGCGAGACGGTCAACTACCGCAAGGACGGCCGCGAGTTCATCCTTGAGTGGAAAGTGATCCCGGTCCGGCAGGACGGGCGGGTCACCCACCACGTCGCCGTGCAGTACGACGTCACCGGCGAGATCTAACTCCCCGGGGCCGGCGGCGTGACGGCCCGGGTCGCGTCCAGCGCCCGGGACAGGTCATCGATCAGGTCGTCCGGGTCTTCCAGCCCCACGCTCAGGCGCACCAGCGGCCCGCGATCCGCGCCGGTCTCAAGGCTGCGGGTATCCTGCAGGCTGCAGGGCAGCGCCAGGCTCTCGAATCCGCCCCACGAGGCACCGCGGCCGAACAGTTCCAGTTGATCGACGAAGGCGGCGGCGCGGTGGGCGACGCCGGGCGCCAGCTCGATACTGAAAAGCCCCGCGGCGCCGTCGAACTCGGCCCGCCACCGGGCATGGTCGGGGCTATCGGGCAGGGGCGGATAGTGCACCGCCGCCACCTGGTCGCAGGCGTTCAGCCAGTCCGCCAGACGCAGCGCCCGCTCGGCATGGGCGGGATAGCGGATATGCAGGGTCCGCGCGCCGCGCAGCACCAGCGCACAGTCATCGGCGGACACCGCCAGCCCCAGCAGCACACTGGCCTCGTGGAGGGCCTCGAAGGTCGCGGCGGTGGCGGTGACCGAGCCCATGAGCACATCCGAGTGCCCGCCCAGATACTTGGTGCCGGCAACGATGGACAGATCGGCGCCGTGCTCCAGCGGCCGATAGCAGTATCCCGACGCCCAGGTGTTGTCGCAGACCACCAGGACGTCACCGTGCGCGTGGGCGATGGCGGCGATGCCGGCGATGTCCTGCAGCTCCATGGTCACCGAGCCGGGGGTTTCGGTGTAGATCATCCGCGTGGTGGGCTGCAGCAGCCGCGCCAGGTCGGTCTCGCGGGGGCTGTAGAAGTCGTAGCGGATGCCGCGCTCGTGCAGGAAGCGGTCCAGCAGCTGGCGGACCGGTGCATAGACCGTGTCCACCACCAGCAGATGGTCACCGGGGTGCAGAAACCCCAGCAGCACCGCGGCGATGGCCTCGAGCCCGGAGCTGTAGAGTTTGGTGCCGTGGCCGTTCTCAAGGTCGGTGATCAGATCCTCGAGGGCGAAACCGGTGGGCGTGCCCCGCACCCCGTAGGTGAATGACTGCGCGCCGGCGCTGCCGGGCTGCTGGGCGGCGGCCATGTCGGCCATCGATGCGAAATCCACGGTGGCCGCCCGCACCACCGGCGGGTTTACCGGTCGCCGGCCGTCCACATAGGGCGGTCGTGCGCCATGCACCAGTCGCGTCCCGCGTCCCACGGTTGTCTCCTTCTCGTCCCGGGTCATGGCCGTCAGCATGGCAGGATTCGCCGGACTGACAAGTCAAGGCTGATCCGCAGGCCGCCGGGCGTGTATGGTCAGGGGTGATCCCAATGGATTCATCAGACAACAGGAGCCAAACCATGGACGTTCTCTACACCACGACGGGCACCGCCACCGGCGGTCGCGATGGCCACGCAGCGACCCGCGACGGCTCGCTCGACGTCAAGCTGACCGCGCCGAAAGAGCTCGGCGGCCCGGGCGGCGAGGGCACCAACCCCGAACAGCTGTTTGCCTGCGGCTATTCGGCCTGCTTTCTGGGCGCCATGCAGTTCGCCGGCGGTCAGGCGGGCATTCAGGTGCCGGCCGACACCAAGGTGACCGCCGACGTGGCACTGGGCAAGCGCGATGATGGCCAGGGCTTTGCGATTGGCGTGGACCTGTCGGTGGAGATGCCGGGCGTGGACCGCGCCGACGCCGAGAAGCTGGTCGAGGCCGCCCACGTGGTCTGCCCCTACTCCTACGCGACGCAGGGCAATATCGACGTCACCACGACCATCGCCTGAGGGCCTTCAGCCGCGGGTGACGGTCACATCCACCGAGCCCATGGCTTCGATGTGACCGACCAGCCGATCCCCCGGGATGACCGGTGCCACGCCGGCCGGCGTCCCGGTGAGGATGATGTCCCCGGCCGCCAGCGTGAACCGCGCCGACAGGGCGGCGATCACCTCGGGCAGTGACCAGATCTGCTGATTGAGGTTGCCCCGCTGACGCAACTCGCCGTTGACCGCCAGCTCGATGGCCCCTTCGGCATGGTCCCCGCATTGATCCACAGGCGTCAGCGCCGAGCAGGGTGCGGCGTCATCAAAGGCCTTGGCATCAATCCACGGCCGACCCCGGGCCTTGGCCTGGGCCTGCAGGTCGCGGGCGGTCATGTCCAGCGCCACGCCATAGCCCCAGACACAGCCCAGTGCCCGGGCGGTGGGGATGTCGCGACCGCCCTCTCCCAGCCCCACCATCAACTCGATCTCGTGCTGCACGTCCCGACTGCCCGCCGGATAGGGGAAGAGCCCGTCGGTGCGCAGGTTCTCCGGGTTTTTCTGAAAAAAGAACGGCGGCTCGCGGTTCGGGTCATGACCCATCTCGGCGGCATGATCGGCGTAGTTGCGCCCCACGCAGTACACCCGCCGCACGGGAAAGCCACCCCCACCGGTCACCGGCAGCATCCAGCGCGGCGGCAGTGGGATCACTGGGTCGCTCACAGCATCTTCTCCCCGGTATCGCGGCCCGGGGTCACACCAGTGGTCATCCACGCCGGGCCCGCCTCCAGCGAGGCCTTCTTCAGCTGCCAGCGAAAGCGGTAGAACCCGCCGTCCCGGGCCACCACCCGCACCCGATAGACGGCACGCTCATCGCCCTCGCCCACGGGGGTGATCTCGGCACGGCTGTGGTTAATGAGCACCCCGTAACCCGGGCCCTTGAGCATGCGCTTGAAACGCGGCAGCGGGCCCGTGACGGCGCGGTTGTCAGGATGCGCAAACGCCCAGACCTGCTCGATGCCGGCGTTGGGGGTGGGGCTGTCGTTGTCACTGAGGGCGTCGAGCTGGATGCGGACCACCTCGCGGGCGGCCAGATCCGGACCGGGTACCGCCGGCTCGCTGGCGCCGGCCAGCCCGGCCAGCCCGGCCAGCCCGGCCATTAGCAGACCGGCGCTCAGGCCCTGACGGAATCGCGAAACCAACATGGCGAATCATCCTCTAAATCGGGTACACACCCTGTGACAACACGCTTCCGATATTCTTCGACATCGGGTTAGAGTGCAATCAACGCAGCGGCTGACGCCCACCGGGAGAGACATGGTCAAAACCAGCGCCACCGCGATGATCCGCCGACCCAGCCCCGTGGTGTTCGCGTTCGTGGTCGATGGCTTCATCGACAACTATCCCCGCTGGTCGCCGGAGGTGAAAAGCCTCAAGGCGCTGACGGAGGGCCCCCTCGATCTGGGCTGGAAAGGCCGGCAGATGCGCGTCGACCAGGGCCGGAAGACCACCACCGATTTCGAGGTGACCGCCCTCGAGCGGCCGCAGCGGATCAGCTTCAGGGGTGTGAAGGATCCGTATTTCATCGACTTCCACTTCAGCGACGAGGGCGGGCAGGCCACGCGGCTGACCTTCCGTTTTGAGCTCGGCCAGCTGGGCATGGCGTTCCGGCCGTTCGAAAAGCTCATCACCCACGCCGTGCAGACCGGCGTCGACCGGGTCGCCCGCAATCTCAAGCACCTCGTGGAATCGGAAACGCCCGACCCCGCCCGTGCCCCCTCAGGAGAGCAGTGATGGCATTCATCCCCGAAAAAGACACCGGCCTCATCCCCAACATGCTCACCCAGATCCTGGATACCTGTGTGAACGGCATCACCCTGTCGGACCCGGATCAGCCGGACAACCCGATCGTGTTCGCCAACAAGGTCTTCGAGGACATGACCGGCTACCCACAGGAGGAGATCATCGGCCGCAACTGCCGCTTTCTGCATGGCGACGACCGGGACCAGCCCGGACTCGAATCGATCCGCGAAGCGATGCGCACCGAGTCGCGGGTCGAGGTGGTGCTGCGTAACTACCGGCGCAGCGGCGAGATGTTCCACAACCAGCTCACCGTACAGCCGCTGCATGACGAAAACGGCCAGCTGATCTACTACCTGGGCGTTCAGTACGACATCACGCCCATCGTCACTGCCCGCGAAGAGGCCGATCGCATGGCGGCGCTGTTCAACCGCCCGGATGAAGCATGAAAAGCCCCGCCGCCACCGCGATCATGATCGCGGCGTAGGGCAGGTTCCAGCGCAGGATCTGTAGCGGCTGCAGGGCATACGCCCCCTGCAGGGCCAGATTGAGGGCCGACAGGGGGCTGACCGCCACGCCGATGCCCCAGGCGGCGAGGAAACAGCTGGCCAGCAGACTGGGGTCGGGGTCCAGCGGCGCCACCACCGCCGCTGCGGCGGCCACGCCGATCACCGGATGCACCCCGACAATGGCCAACCCCACCAGCAGCGCCAGCAACAGCCCCGCCTGGGGGCCGCCGAACCGCTCGAAGGGCAGCGCCAGCCCGGTCACCGCCACCAGACTCATCAACCCGGCCGCCATCACCCCCGCGGACAGGAACAGCACCAGCTCGCCGCGCATCGCCGGCAGACCACTGCGGACATGATCAGCCAGTGTCCGCGCCGGATGCCGCTGATTGATCAGTAACGCCGCGGCGGTGACGGTGGGTGCCAGCAGGGCGATCAGGCCCAGCACCGACAGCGAGGGCCGCCAGCTGTGGGCCAGCAGGATGGCCAGGGCCAGCAACCCCGGCAGCCAGAGACTGCTGAAGTTGATCGGATAGCCGACAAAGCCCTCGGCATCCAGCGCGCTGACATCGCGGAAGGTGATCAGCAGGGCGACCAGCGCGAGGGGCACACCAAACGCCAGCAATGTCGGCAGGCGGGCGCCCGGGGCGTAGGTAAGCGCGGCGGCCATGGCGGCAAAAAACGGTGACCAGAACGCCGCGCTGCCAAAACCACGCACCAGGGTGATGGCCTGCTGGCGGCTGAGGGTGCGGCCGTCGCTCATGCGCCTTGCCATGATGAACACGGTGGGCAGATTGACCACGGATCCGAACAGGTGCACCCCAGCCAGGGTGGTGGCAAGGCTGCGCCGGCCGAGCGGCACCTGCGCCGAGGCGGCGGCGGGTGGCACGGCGATCAGGCGCAGAAAACTCACCGCGCCCAGCATCGCGATCAACAGGGCATTACCGGCCACCGCCGTGCGCCAGTCCACTGTCCCCTCGGCGAAAAAACCAACGCCAAGGCCCAGCGCCCCGACGGCCAGTAGAACACTGCTTTGAATGCGGACCCGGCGCGGCACATCGCGCCAGAGGATCACACCGGCCAGCCAGGCCGGCAGCCCGGCGGCCAGCAGCGGCACCACACCGGTGAGACTGGCGACGGCGCTGAGCGCGATGCAGGCCGTCAGCGCCAGCCCCGCGACCGTGGCCGGGACCGGCTTAAAGGGCAAGATCGTCGGCGGTGATCACTCCGTCGTCGTTGCGATCCAGGTCATCCAGCCAGGCTTCGGTGCCATTGATGAATTCGGCGCGCTGGACCCGGCCGTCGCCGTTGGCATCCGAGGCCGGCAGACTCATGCCGTCGGTAATCCGCTCCATCAGCTCGCGGGCCTCGCCCTCGTAGCCGGCCACGTCGCCTTCCCGCGCGGCATCGAAGGCCTCGTATTCGCTGGCGTCGAGGACGCCGTCGCCGTTGCGGTCAAAGCTGTTGAACACCCGTCCACGCATGGTCTCGAGCTCCTCGAGCGTGGCGGTGCCATCGCCGTTCAGGTCCCAGACGCCGAGGAAGCGCTCGGCCGGCGGCATCTGAGCCGACTCCTCCGAAGCGAGGGCCGGGGCGACGCTGAGTATCCCGGCGACGAACAGCGCGGTGATTGATTGACGCATGATTGATCTCCTTTGCTCGGGGGTCACTCCACCGTGACCGATTTCGCCAGATTGCGCGGCTTGTCGACATCGGTGCCCTTGAGCACCGCCACGTGATAGGCCAGCAGCTGCAGCGGCACGCTGTAAAGCAGCGGAGCCACCGCCTCGTCCACCGATGGCAGGGCGATCACCTGACAGTCGTCGGAGGCCGCCGGGGCCGCGGCCGGGTCGGCGAACACATAGAGCCGGCCACCGCGCGCGCGGACCTCCTGGAGGTTGGATTTGAGCTTTTCCACCAGGTCGTTGTTGGGCGCGGCGGTGACCACCGGCATATCCGCGTCCACCAGCGCCAGCGGGCCGTGCTTGAGCTCACCGGCCGGATACGCCTCGGCATGGATGTAGGAGATCTCCTTGAGTTTGAGCGCCCCCTCCATGGCCACTGGATACTGAGTGCCGCGCCCCAGGAACAGGGTGTGGTGCTTGTCGATGAATGCCTCGGCCAGTGTCTCGATGCGGGGCTCCAGCCCCAGCACGGTCTCGATCTGGCGCGGGATCTGACGCAGGGCCCGCACCAGGCGGGCTTCCTCGTCGCGACCCAGCTGATGGGCCCGGCCGGCGGCGATGACGGTCAGCAGCAGCGCGGCGAGCTGCGTGGTGAAGGCCTTGGTCGAGGCAACCCCGATCTCGGGCCCCGCCCGGGTCATCATCACCCGGTCCGACTCCCGCACCAGCGAGCTCTCGGGCACATTGCAGATCGCCAGCGTCGCCCGATAGCCCAGGGTCTTCGCCTCGCGCAGCGCCGCCAGGGTGTCGGCGGTCTCGCCTGACTGCGACAGCGTCACGAACAGCGTGTCCGGGGCGACGACATGCGCCCGGTAGCGGAATTCGCTGGCCACCTCGACATCGCAGGGCAGACCCGCGATCGACTCGAACCAGTAACGCGCCACCAGCCCGGCATGGTAGCTCGTCCCGCAGGCGACGATCTGCACGCGCCGGACATCGGCCAGCAGGCGGCTGGCGTCGGGGCCCAGCGCCTCGGGCAGGATCCGGTCGTCACTGACGCGGCCCTCGAGGGTCTCGGCGATGGCGGCGGGCTGCTCATGGATCTCCTTGGCCATGAAATGCCGGAAGGCGCCGCGCTCGACCGCGTCGGCGGTGAGCGTCGAGGTCCGTACCCCGCGCTCCACGGCCCGGCCGTCGGCATCATAGACCTGCACCGCCGAGCGGGTGAGCTCGGCCACATCGCCCTCCTCGAGGTCGATGAACTGCCGGGTCACCGGCAGCAGCGCCGCCACGTCCGAGGCAATGAAATGCTCACCAATGCCCACCCCGATCACCAGTGGGCTGCCGCTCCGCGCCACGATCAGGCGCTGGGGGTCGCGTCGCGAGATCACGCCCAGCGCAAACGCGCCGGTCAGCTCGGCGATGACGGCGCGGGTGGCCGCAAGCAGGTCATCGCCCAGATCAAGGCGTTCGTGGATGGCGTTGACGATGGCCTCGGTATCGGTCTGTGACTCAAAGTGGTAACCCGCCGCGGTCAGTCGCTCGCGCAGGGCTTCGTGATTCTCGATGATGCCGTTGTGCACGATCGCCACGTCGTCACGCGCGACATGGGGATGGGCGTTGGCTTCGGTGGGCGCGCCGTGGGTGGCCCAGCGCGTGTGCGCCACACCCACCGGGCCATGATGGGGCGCGGCCGCCTGGGCGGCGGCCAGGGCCTCGACCTTGCCCACCGCGCGATGGCGCTGCAGCGATCCGTCGGCGGTCAGCAGCGCCAGGCCGGCGGAGTCATAGCCGCGGTATTCCAGTCGCCGCAGCCCCTCCAGCAGGATCGGGGCGACGTCCCGTTCCGCGATCGCACCAACGATTCCACACATCCAGCGTCTCCCTTGTCAGTGGTCGTTGTGCCCGGAGCGCCAGCCGCTGATCTCGCGGCGCTGGCCGCGATCCACCGCCAGGCTGTCTTCGGCCACGTCCTCGCGCACGGTGGTGCCGGCCCCCACGGTGGCACCGGCGCCGACATGCACGGGGGCCACCAGCGCGGTGTTGGAGCCGATGAACACCCGGTCACCGATCTGCGTGAGGTGTTTTTGCCGGCCGTCATAGTTGCAGGTGATGGTCCCGGCGCCCACATTCACATGCCGGCCGAGGCGGGCATCACCGATGTAGGAAAGGTGATTGATCTTGCTGCCGGCGCCGACCCGGGCCTGCTTGACCTCGACAAAATTGCCGACCCGGGCCGCCGTCTCCAGTTCGGTCCCCGGTCGCAGCCGCGCGTAGGGGCCGACCCGACAGTCTTCGGCGAGGGTCGCCGAGACCAGCTCACAGTGGCTCAGCACCTCGCTGCCGGCACCGATGCTGCAGTCCCTGAGACGGCTGAAGGGGCCCACCCGGACGCCGTCGCCCAGCGTGACATGCCCCTCGATGATGACGTCGACGTCGATGAAGCAGTCCATGCCCACACGCAGGCTGCCACGCAGGTCAAAGCGCGCCGGATCGGCAAGCCCCAGGCCCTGGTCGCGCATCAGGGCGTCGGCCTGGCGCCGCTGGCAGGCGCGCTCGACGGCGGCCAGCTGCCCCCGGTCATTGACGCCCTGGACCTCGTCGGGGTCGTCACAGACCACCGGCACGACGGCGAGCCCGGCGTCGTGGGCGAGGGCGATGCAGTCGGTCAGGTAGTACTCCCCCTGGGCATTGCCCGTGTCGAGGGCCTCGAGCCAGCCACGCAGGGCGCGCGCCGGCAGACAGAGCAGGCCGGTGTTGACCTCGCGGATGGCGCGCTGGGCCGGCGTGGCGTCCTTTTCCTCGACGATGCCCTGGATGCGCCCGTCGGCGGCGCGCAGGATCCGGCCATAACCGGTGGCATCGCCAAGGCTCACGGTCAGCACCGAGACCCCGTCCGCGGCAGCGTCCACCAGCCTGCGCAGCGTGCGGGCGCGGATCAGGGGCACATCGGCACACAGCACCAGCACCTGATGGTCATCGGGGATATGCGGCAGGGCCTGACGCACAGCGTGGCCAGTGCCAAGGCGCTCGGCCTGATGGACCCAGTGCAGGTCGGCATCGGGCAATCCGGCGCGGACGGCCTCGCCGCCATGACCATGGATGACATGGATCGCAGCCGGCTCGAGGGTGCGCGCGGCCTCGAGGACATGGGCCAGCATCGGCTGGCCGGCCACCGGGTGCAGCACCTTGGGGGTGTGGGAGCGCATGCGTTTGCCCTCGCCGGCGGCGAGGACAACGACACTTAAGGGGGGACTGGACATGGGACTCCTTCCCGCCCGCCAGGGGCCGTCCAGCCGGGATCAGGTCCGGTTGGCGGCCTTGCGGATCTTCTGGACCGTTCGCAGCTGGGCCGCGGCCTCGACCAGTTCGGCCTGGGCGCGGGCGTAATCCACCTCGCTGGTGCGGTTGGCGAGGGCCTCTTCGGCCCGCTTGCGCGCCTGTTCCGCGGCGGCTTCATCAATGTCATGGGCGCGGGTCGCGGCATCCGCGAGCACCGTGACCACATCGGGCTGCACCTCCATGGTACCGCCGGAGACATAGTAGAACTGCTCTTCGCCAAACTCGTCGCGCACCGTCACTTCGCCCGGCTTCAGCTGCACCAGCATGGGGACGTGGCGCGGGTAGATGCCCACTTCGCCCCCCACCGAACGCGCCACGATGAAGGTCGCGGCGCCGGAGTGGATCGACTCCTCGGCGCTGACGATGTCGATATGCATGGTAATGCCCATAGCGGCCCTCCCTTAGAGGTTGCGGGCCTTCTCGACGGCCTCGTCAATGGTGCCGACCATGTAGAAGGCCTGCTCCGGCAGGTCATCATGCTCGCCGTCGACGATGGCCCGGAAGCCGCGGATGGTCTCCTTCAGCGACACGTACTTGCCGGGGGAGCCGGTGAACACCTCGGCGACGAAGAAAGGCTGCGAGAGGAAACGCTGGATCTTACGCGCCCGGGTCACGCTCTGCTTGTCTTCTTCAGAGAGCTCGTCCATGCCCAGGATGGCGATGATGTCCTGCAGCTCCTTGTAGCGCTGCAGCACCTGCTGGACGTCCTGCGCGGTGTCGTAGTGCTCCTTGCCGACCACCTGCGGGTCGAGCTGACGCGAGGTGGAGTCGAGCGGGTCGACCGCCGGATAGATGCCCAGCTCCGCGATGGAGCGCGCCAGCACGATGGTGGCGTCCAGATGCGCGAAGGTGGTCGCGGGGGACGGGTCGGTCAGGTCGTCCGCCGGCACATAGACCGCCTGGATCGAGGTGATCGACCCCTTGCGGGTGGAGGTGATGCGCTCCTGGAGCACGCCCATCTCCTCGGCCAGCGTCGGCTGGTAGCCCACCGCCGACGGCATCCGGCCGAGCAGCGCCGAGACCTCGACGCCCGCCAGCGTGTAGCGGTAGATGTTGTCGATGAACATCAGCACGTCACGGCCTTCGTCACGGAAGTACTCGGCCATGGTCAGGCCGGTCAGCGCGACGCGCAGGCGGTTACCCGGCGGCTCGTTCATCTGCCCGTAGACCAGGGCGACCTTGTCGAGGACGTCGGAGTCCTTCATCTCGTGGTAGAAGTCGTTGCCCTCGCGGGTCCGCTCACCGACGCCGGCGAACACGGAATAGCCCGAGTGCTCGATGGCGATGTTGCGGATCAGCTCCATCATGTTGACGGTCTTACCGACACCGGCACCGCCGAACAGGCCGACCTTGCCGCCCTTGGCGAACGGGCAGAGCAGGTCGATGACCTTGATGCCGGTCTCGAGCAGCTCGGTGGAACCCGCCTGCTCCTCATAGGAGGGCGCCTCGCGATGGATCGGCCAGAGCGTCTCGGCACCGATCTCGCCGACGTCGTCCACCGGTTCGCCGAGGACGTTCATGATGCGGCCGAGGGTCTTTTCCCCCACCGGCACCGAGATCGCTGCCCCCGAGTTGGTCACTTCAACACCGCGCTGCAGGCCGTCGGTGCTGCCCATGGCGATGGCCCGAACGACCCCGTCGCCGATCTGCTGCTGCACCTCGAGGACCAGCCCGTTGGATTTGATATCGAGTGCGTCATAGATCTTCGGGACAGCGTCGCGGGGGAACTCAATGTCCACCACGGCACCGATGATCTGGACGACCTTTCCTGAACTCATAGCGCGGTTCCTCTTCGCGAAAGCGTTTTATTCGGTTGGGGTTTGCCGTTCACGCTAGACGGCCTCGGCGCCGGCCACGATCTCGGAGAGCTCGGTGGTGATCGCGGCCTGGCGCGCCTTGTTGTAGGCAAGGTTCAGGTCGTCGATCAGTTTTCCAGCGTTATCGGAGGCGGCCTTCATGGCCACCATGCGTGCGGCCTGCTCGCAGGCGATGTTCTCGACCACGGACTGGAACACCAATGACTCGATGTAGCGCTCGAGCAGCTGATCCAGCGCCTCGCCCGCGGACGGCTCGTAGAGATAATCCCAGCTGTGCGCCGAGCGGGTGCCGTCATCCTGTTCCGGCGCCGGCAGCGGCAGCAGCTGCTCCACCGTCGGCTTCTGGGTCATGGTATTGACGAAGCGGTTGTAGCACAGCACCACGCGGTCGATCTCGCCGCTGGCGTACTGGTCCATCATCACCTTCACGGTCCCGATGATGTCCTGCAGCGCCGGCCGGTCACCCAGCTGAGAGACCTCGGCGACGATCGCCGGGGGCAGGCGGCTGAAGAACTGAATGGCCTTGGAGCCCACCGTGCACAGCCGCACCTCGCGGCCGGCGGCCTCCTGGTCACGCAGATCGGTGAGCACCGAGCGGAACAGGTTGTTGTTCAGCCCGCCACAGAGCCCGCGGTCACTGGAGACCACGATGTAGCCGACGCGCTCGTCGGTCTCGGGCGTGGTCAGGAACGGGTGCCGATATTCCGGATTAGCCAGCGCCAGGTGACTGATCACCTGACGCATCTTCTCGGCATAGGGCAGGGCCGCCTGCATGCGCTGCTGAGCGCCGCGCATCTTCGACGCCGCGACCATCTCCATGGCCGTGGTGATCTTCTGCGTGTTGCCGACACTCTTGATCTGAGTGCGTATTTCCTTTGCGCCGGACATACCGTACTACCCTTGTGACCCGTTACCAGGTCCCCGTTGCCTTGAAGTCATCAAGCGCCGCCTTGAGCTGGCTCTTGATCTCGTCGGTGTAGTCCCCGGACTCGTTGATCGCGTTCATCAGCTCGGGCGCATTGTTGGCGACATGCTGATGCAGGGCCGCCTCGAAGTCGCTGACCTTCTTGTTGTCGAGGTCGTCGAGGTAGCCCTCGTTGAGGGCGAACAGCGAAACCGCCATGAAGGCGACCGACAGCGGCGCGTACTGGCCCTGCTTGAGCACTTCCATGGCGCGCTGGCCGCGCTCGAGCTGCTTGCGGGTGGACTCGTCCAGGTCCGAGGCGAACTGTGCGAACGCCGCCAGCTCCCGGTACTGCGCCAGCGCCAGGCGGATGCCGCCACCGAGCTTCTTGATGATCTTGGTCTGGGCCGAGCCACCGACACGCGAGACCGACAGACCGGCGTTGATCGCCGGGCGGATGCCCGCGTTGAACAGGTCGGTCTCGAGATAGATCTGACCGTCAGTGATCGAGATGACATTGGTCGGCACGAACGCCGAGACGTCGCCGGCCTGGGTCTCGATGATCGGCAGCGCAGTCAGCGAACCGGTCCTGCCCTTGACCTCACCGTTGGTGCGGCGCTCGACATCGGCCTCGTTGATCCGGGCGGCCCGCTCGAGCAGCCGCGAATGCAGGTAGAACACATCGCCCGGGAAGGCTTCGCGGCCGGGCGGGCGGCGCAGCAGCAGCGAGACCTGGCGATAGGCCACCGCCTGCTTGGACAGATCATCGAATACGATCAGCGCATCCTCGCCGCGATCGCGGAAGAACTCGCCCATGGTGCAGCCGGCGTACGGGGCGATGAACTGCAGCGCCGCCGACTCGGCCGCCGAGGCCGCCACCACGATGGTGTGATCGAGGGCGCCATGCTCCTCAAGCTTGCGGACCACGTTGGCGATCGACGAGGCCTTCTGGCCCACCGCCACGTAGATGCACTTAATGCCGGTGTTCTTCTGGTTGATGATGGCGTCCACCGCCACCGCGGTCTTGCCGGTCTGGCGGTCGCCGATGATCAGCTCACGCTGACCCCGACCCACCGGCACCATGGAGTCGATGGCCTTGAGACCGGTCTGCACCGGCTGATCCACCGACTGGCGGTCGATGACGCCCGGCGCCACCTTCTCGACCGGCGCGGTCTGCTCGGTGGCCACCGCGCCCTTGCCGTCGATGGGCTCGCCCAGCGAGTTGACCACGCGGCCCAGCAGGGCCTCGCCCACCGGCACCTCGAGGATCCGTCCGGTGGTGCGCACCGTGTCGCCCTCGTTGAGGTGCGAGTAGTTGCCGAGCACCACCGCACCCACCGAGTCGCGCTCGAGGTTGAGCGCCATGCCATAGGTGTCGCCGGGGAATTCCAGCATCTCGCCCTGCATGACATCGCTGATGCCGTGGATGCGCACGATGCCGTCGCTGACGCTGACCACCGTGCCTTCGTTGCGCGCTTCCGCGACGGCTTCGAAGCCCTCGATGCGCTGTTTGATCAGGTCACTGATTTCCGTGGGATTGAGTTGCATCTAATCTGTCCTCTTAGCGACTGAGGGCGCTGGTCAGTCGGTTGAGCCGACCGCGCACCGAGCCATCGATAACCAGGTCGCCGGCGCGGATCACCGCACCGCCGATGAGCGATTCGTCGAGCTGGGTGTCCAGGCTCACCACGCGCTCGAGCCGCTTCGAAAGCGATGCCTCGAGCCGGCTGCGCACCGCGTCGTCGACGGGCTGGGCGGTGATGAGCTGGGCACTGAGCGTCTTCTCGTGCTCGGCCCGAAGCCGATCGTACTGATGACTGATCTCCGGCAGCACACCGATCCGGTCGCGCTGCACCAGCAGACGCACGAAGTTGCGCTGCTGATCGTCCAGGGCCTCCCCGCAGACGTCGATGATCAGCCCCGCCTTGCGCTCGTCATCGACCCGCGGGTGACCCAGCAGCGCGGCAACCCGGTCATCGGCGACGACCGCCGCCGCCATGGCCAGACCGTCACTCCAGCCGGCAAGGGCCCCGGACGCCTGGGCAAGCTGGAAGGCCGCTTCGGCATAGGGACGGGCAACGGTGGTTTCCTGCGCCATATCCTTCTGCCTCAGACCTGCTCGGCCAGCTCATCGAGCATCTGCTGATGAGCCTTCGGGTCGACCTCGCGCTCGAGGATGCGACTGGCGCCGGTGATGGCCAGCTGCGAGACCTCGCGCCGGAGCTCGGCCCGCGCCTGACTGACTTCCTGCTCGATGCGCGCCTCGGCCGCCGCCTTCTCGCGCTCGGCGACCGTGCGAGCCTCCTCGCGGGCCTCATCGACAATCGATGCACCCTGGCGGTTGGCCCGCTCGATGATCTCACCCGCCTGCGCCTTGGCCTCGCGGATGTGCTCGGCGGCCCGCTCCTTGGCGAGCTCCAGCTCGTGCTGGCTGCGCTCGGCCGAAGCCAGACCGTCCGCGATCCGCTTCTGCCGCTCGCTCATGGCCTGTTTGATCGGCGGCCAGACGAACTTCATGGTGAACAGAATGAACACCAGGAAGGTGATCATCTGTCCGAACAGCGTTGCGTTAATGCCCACGGTCTACTCTCCGATGGCTGCCGGTGAATGGCAGGTTGTCGTGACGTCCGAGGGAATCAGCTCAGCGCGCCGAGCAGCGGGTTCGCAAACATCAGCAGCGCCGCGAAGGCCACACCGATGATCGACAGGGCGTCGAGCAGACCGGCGACGATGAACATGCGCACCTGCAGGACACCGGCAACCTCGGGCTGACGGGCGATGCCCTCGAGAAACTTCCCGCCGAGCAGGCCAAAGCCGATGCTCGTGCCGACGGCGGCGAAGGCGAAGATGAGTCCAATGGTGATGGCGGTAAATGCCTGGACCTGGGCGATTGCTTCCATGGTTCCTCCAATACAGGGGTCGTTTAAGGGTTAAAAGCGGTTCGTTGGGTGGCGCCGGGCCGACCCCTCAGTGACTCTCATAAGCAAGACTCAGATACACGATGGTGAGCACCATGAAGATGAAAGCCTGCAACGGGATCACCAGAATATGGAAGATCGCCCAGGCAACACCCGGCACCCACTGCGCCCAGACCGGCAGCAGCGCGATCAGGATGAAGATGATCTCAGCGGCGTAGAGATTGCCGAACAGTCGCATGCCGAGCGACACCGGCTTGGCGATCATCTCGACGATGTTGAGCAGCAGGTTGGCCGGCCACAGCGCCGGATGCGAGCCGAACGGATGGCAGAACATCTCCTTGCCGAAGCCCTTCGCGCCCTTGCCCTTGATGCTGTAGATGATGATCAGCAGCAGCACCGTCAGCGACAGGCCGAAGGTGGCGTTCATGTCGGCGGACGGCAGGATGCGCACGTACTCGACGCCAAACAGCTTCATGATCTCGGGGAACAGGTCCACCGGGATCAGATCCATCAGGTTCCAGAACAGCACCCAGACAAAGATCGTCAGCGCCAGCGGCGCGACAAAGTCCTTGGGCCCGTTGAAGCTGTCGCTGACCTGTTGGTCGATGAACTCGACACAGCTCTCGATGATGTTTTGCAGCCCACCGGGCGACTCGACGCTGGCCTTGCGGGCGACCGCGTAGAAGAGCCCGAGAAAGATCAGGCCCAGCACCCACGACACGATGAGCGTGTCGATGTGCAGCGTCCAGAACCCGTCTCCCACCGTGAGGTGCTCAAGGTGATGGGTGACATATTCCGTGGCCGAACTTGCCATAGTCGTTTCTGTCCCGTTCTGTCAGCGTTCAGTCAATGTCGCCCAGCAACACCAGGCCGTAGGCGGCCAGTGTCAGGGCCAGGGTTGTCACCAGTGCCGCCGCTTCGTCCTGAAAGGCGTAGACGGCCATCACGATCAGCACCGTCCCGAGCAGCAGCTTCATCATCTCGGCGCGGTAGAAGGCCCCGAGGATCGCCCTCGGGTCGTCTTCGGTCGCGCTTCTCAGGCCCCAGCGCATCGCGACGTAGAACGTCATGAAGGCGCTGATCCCGGTGCCGGCGATCGCGGCCAGCCCGGCATCACTGCCACTGGCCAGCGTCCAGATGCCGGCGGCGATCAGCCCGATGGCGATCTGCCAGCGGATGACCTGCACCGCCACGCGCTTCAGCGGCATACGGCCACGGCGCGGGACTGCAAAAGTGCTCGGAGTATAATGAACTCACCCATGGCCTTCAACGGATGTGCTCGAGAATGCCATCGAGCTCATCCAGGCTGTTGTAGCGGATGACCAGCCGGCCCCTGCCACGCTGGCCCTGCTCGATACGCACATTGGCACCCAGCCGGTCGGCCAGGTCATCCTGCAGGCGCCGGATGTTGGGGTCGGTTTTCTCGGGCTCGGCGGCCCCGGCGCTGTCACCGGCCAGCAGCTGGCGCACCAGCGCCTCGGTCTGGCGAACCGTCAGGCCGCGCTGGACCACGCGCGCCGCGGCCTGGGCCTGGGTGGCCGCATCCAGCGCCAGCAGGGCCCGGCCATGCCCCATCTCCAGCGCCCCCTCGCCGATGTGGGCCTTCACTTCGGGGGCCAGCTCGAGCAGGCGCAGCAGGTTCGAGACCCCCACCCGCGAGCGCCCCACCGCCTCCGCGATGGTCTGATGCGTCATGCCGAACTCTTCGGTCAGCCGGTGCAGGGCATTGGCCTCTTCCAGCGGATTGAGGTCCTCGCGCTGGATATTCTCGATGAGCGCGACCGCCACCGCACGGTCGTCGGAGATCTCGCGGATGATGGCGGGAATGGTTTCGAGCTCGGCGAGCTGTGCCGCCCGCCAGCGCCGCTCGCCGGCGACGATCTCGTAGCGCTCGCCATCGGGCAGGGTGCGCACGACGATGGGCTGGACAACGCCCTGGGTGCGGATCGACTGGGCAAGGGTCTGGAGCGCGGCGGGATCGAACTCGCGGCGGGGCTGGTAGCGACCGCCCTCGAGCTGATCCAGCGGCAGATCGCGGAGATCATCCGTTCCGGCCCCGTCGGCACCCCCGGATTCGCCCAGCAGGGCGTCCAGGCCCCGGCCCAGGCCCTTGCGTCGGTTACTCATGACAATCCTCCCGCCTCGGCGGTTGTGCGTGGCTGGCGCCGCAGGAGCTCCGAGGCGAGCGCGAGGTAGGCCACCGCGCCGCGCGAGCTGCGGTCGTACTGCAGCACCGGCAGACCGTGGCTGGGCGCCTCGGCCAGACGGACGTTACGCGGTATCTGGGTGCGATAGACCTGACCGGGGAAGTGCGCGAGCAGCTGCGCCCCGACCTGGTTGGAAAGGTTGTTGCGGCCGTCGAACATGGTGCGCACCAGTCCCTCGATCTCAAGATCGGGATTGACGGTCTGCCGGACCCGTTCAATGGTATTGAGCAGCGCCGTCAGCCCCTCAAGCGCGTAGTACTCGCACTGGATGGGGATGAGGACGTGATCGGCGGCGACGAAGGCATTGATGGTCAGCAGGTTGAGCGACGGTGGACAGTCGATGAGGATGTGATCGTATTCCTCGCGACACGGCGCGAGCGCACTCTGCAGGCGCTTTTCGCGGCCCTCGCCGACGCTCATCAGGCCCACTTCGGCGGCGGTCAGATCGCCATTGGCCGGCAGCAGGTCGAAGCCGCCGTGCACCTCCCGGCAGCGCACCCCGCGGGCGGTGGCCTCGCCCATGAGCAGCTCGTAGTTGCTGGCCCGCACGGCATCCTTGTCGATGCCGGCTCCCACGGTGGCGTTGGCCTGCGGGTCCATGTCCACCAGCAGAACACGACGCCCGCTGCTGACCAGCGAGGCGGCCAGGTTGACGCAGGTCGTGGTCTTGCCGACGCCGCCTTTCTGGTTGGCGATGGCGAGTGTCTGATTCATCGGATCATCCCTGTGGCAGCGATCGATCGCTCCATGATGAGCAAATGGCGTGACGCATCAAGCCCGGGTATTTCCAGCGGCTGTCGCCGGCATGATACGCCGGCGGCTTCCAGGCCCGCCAATGATTCCGCCTCGGGGCGCCCTTTCATGGCGATCACCGGGGCGTTGTCGGCGACCCGCGGCGCCGCCACCGCCCAGAAACCGGCGGCGTCGGTAAACGCCCGGCAGATCGCCGCGGCGTATGGCTGCGGCGGGTCGAAGTCCTCGATGCGCTCGGCCACCAGGGTGACGTTGTCCAGCTTGAGTGCCAGGCAGGCCTGACGCAGAAACCGGACCTTCTTGTTATTGGGTTCAAGCAGGGTGACCGGGCGCTGCGGCTGGGCGATGGCGATCGGCAGCCCGGGCAGCCCGGCACCGGTCCCAATATCCAGCAGCGCCCCCTCGGGCAGCCAGGGCACCACGGCAAGGCTGTCGAGCAGATGACGCGGGATCATCGCCTGCGGATCCCGCACCGCGGACAGGTTATACACCCGGTTCCAGCGCGCCAGCAGATCACGATAGGCGATCAGTGCCGGCACCACCGCGGGGTCGAGCCCCCACCGCGCAAGGCCATCGCGCAGCCGCGCCGCGTCGCGATCGCCGTCGGCCGCCATTCAGGCGCTCTGGCGGGTCCGCCCGCGACGCAGATGGACCAGCAGCAGCGACACCGCCGCCGGCGTCACCCCGGGGATGCGGCCCGCCTGACCCAGGGTGGCGGGGCGGTGGTGATGGAGCTTTTCGCAGACCTCGGCGGACAGCCCCGCGACGCTGTGGTAGTCGAGATCCGCGGGCAGCGGCTCGTCCTCGTGGCGGGCCTGCCGGGCGACCTGGTCGGACTGGCGCTTGAGATAGCCCTCGTAGCGCGCGCCGATCAGCACCTGCCGGCATACGGCGGGATCGACCGGGCCGGGGCCCGCCCCCGGCAGCGACAGCAGCGTCGCGTAATCCATCTCGGGGCGCTTCAAAAGGTTCATCAGCGACTGCTCGCGGCGCAGGGGCTGGCCGAGCTGGCGCGTGCCATGGTCGTCACCCAGATCCACCGGGCGGATCCAGGTCTTCTCCAGCCGCCGGCGCTCGGCCTCGATGGCGTCACGGTAGGTGGCGAAGTCGCGCCAGGCGGCATCGCTGATCAGGCCGTAGGCGCGGGCCACCGGCATCAGACGCAGGTCGGCATTGTCCTCGCGCAGATGCAGGCGATATTCCGCCCGCGAAGTGAACATCCGATAGGGCTCGCGGGTGCCGCGGGTGGTCAGGTCGTCCACCAGCACACCGATGTAGGCCTCGTGGCGCTGGGGCACCCATGGAGTCAGGCCGCCGGCGCGCGCCGCGGCGTTGATCCCGGCCAGCAGTCCCTGCGCTCCGGCCTCTTCATAGCCGGTGGTGCCGTTGATCTGCCCGGCCAGCAGCAGCCCCGGCAGCTGCAGGCTCTCGAGACTGGGGTGCAGGTCGCGCGGGTCGAGATAATCGTACTCGATGGCATAGCCCGGGCGGGTGACATGGGCCTGCTCCAGGCCCTGGATGCTCCGCACCATGGCGATCTGCACATCAAACGGCAGGCTCGTGGAGATGCCGTTGGGATAGACCTCGCGGGTGTCGAGACCTTCGGGCTCAAGAAAGATCTGGTGGCCGTCGCGATCGGCAAAGCGCACCACCTTGTCCTCAATGGAAGGGCAGTAGCGGGGTCCGACCCCGTCGATTTCGCCGCTGTACATCGGCGAGCGGTGCAGCGCCGCGCGGATGATCGCGTGGCTGTCGGCATTGGTGTGGGTGATGTGGCAGGGCACCTGGCGCGGGTGCTCGTCCCCCCGGCTCCAGCGCGAGAAGCATACCGGCTGATCATCGCCGGGCTGGGCATTGAGGGATCGGTAGTCAATGCTCGCCGCATCAATGCGCGGCGGGGTCCCGGTCTTGAGCCGGCCGACCCGCAGCGGCATGGCGCGCAGCCGCTCCGCCAGGGCGATCGACGGACCATCGCCGGCGCGGCCACCGCGGCGGTTGTGATCGCCGATATGGATCGTGCCCCCCAGGAACGTCCCCACCGTGAGGACCACGGCGGCGGCCCGCAGCTCGAGCCCCATGCCGGTCACCACGCCGCAGACCTGATCATGCTCGACGATCAGGTCATGGACCGTGTCCTGGAACAGCGACAGGGCGGGCACCTCGTCGAGGAGACTGCGCACGGCCTGGCGATAGAGACTGCGGTCGGCCTGGGCGCGGGTTGCCTGCACGGCCGGGCCCTTGCGCTGGTTGAGGGTGCGGAACTGGATGCCGGCGCGATCCGCGGCGCGGCCCATGACACCGCCCATGGCGTCGATCTCGCGCACCAGATGGCCCTTGCCGATCCCGCCAATGGCCGGGTTGCAGCTCATCTGGCCGATGCTCTCGAGGCTCTGGGTGAGCAGCAGGGTGCGCGCGCCCATGCGCGCCGCCGCATGGGCCGCCTCGGTGCCGGCATGGCCGCCGCCCACGACGATGACGTCATACCCTTGATCGAATTGCATAGCCGCATCCACCCCGTTATTTACCGATACAGAAGGTCGAGAAGATCCGGCCCAGCAGGTCCTCGGTGGTCACTGCCCCGGTGATCTCGCCCAGCGACGCCTGCGCCGCGGCCAGCGACTCGGCGATCAGTTCTTCCCCCGCGCCGGCCCGGGCCGCCGTGAGGGCTTCGTCGATGTGCCCGGCGGCGGCGTCCAGCGACTGCAGATGCCGCCGCCGGGCGATGAAAACCGCCTCAGTGTCATCCGCGCCCAGACAGGCACGCAGGTGATCGCGCAGCGCTTCCATGCCCTCGCCGGTCAGCGCCGAGACGGCGAGGCCCGCCGCCGACCCGCCGGCGGCCCGACCGCTGCGATCGATCTTGTTGTAAACGGTGGTCACCGCGACATGATCGGGCCATTCCGCGGGCAGCGCGGGGTCATCGCCCGCATCGCTGTCGTCCACCACCATCAGGATGCGGTCGGCCGCCGCCATCGCCCGGCGGGCGCGCCGCACGCCCTCCTGCTCCACCACATCGCCGCCTTCGCGCAGGCCGGCGGTATCCAGCACCCGCAGCGGCAGGCCATCGATATGCAGGTACGATTCGAGCACATCCCGGGTGGTCCCGGCGAGGTCGGTCACGATGGCCGCGTCGCGGCCGGCGAGGGCATTGAGCAGACTCGACTTGCCGGCGTTCGGCCGGCCCGCGATCACCACGCTCAGGCCTTCCTGGAGCTGCTGCCCGCGGTTGGCCGCGCGACGGGTCGAGGCCACTTCGGCGGCGACCGCTTCCACCTGGCGGGTGACGTCCTGCAGCGCCAGCCCCTCGAGGGGCTCGTCGGCAAAGTCGATGCCGGCCTCCAGATGCACCCGCAGGTCGGTCAGACGCTGCACCAGGGCGTCGATGGTCGCGGCGAACTCGCCCTGCAGCGAGCGCATGGCGGCCCGGGCCGCGGACTCGCTGCCCGCCTCGATCAGATCGGCGATGGCCTCGGCCCGGGTCAGGTCGATGCGGCCGTTCAGGTAGGCGCGGTGGCTGAACTCCCCCGGCGTCGCCAGCCGGGCGCCTAGGCCCAGCAGGCGTTGCAGGAGCCGGTCCATGACCACCGGGCCACCGTGGCCATGGAGCTCGGCCACGTCCTCGCCGGTGAACGACTGCGGGCCGGGAAACCAGAGCACCAGCCCCTCGTCGATGGCGGCCCCGTCCTCCCCGGCAAACCGCCGCATGCTCGCCCGCCGGGGCGCCGGCAGCGGGCCGGCCACCGCCTCGGTCAGCGCCGCGCTATCGGGCCCCGAGAGCCGCACCACACCAATGCCACCGCGACCCGGCGGCGTCGCCACCGCACAGATGGTCCCGTCAGGCATTCGCCTTCTTGTCGCCCGCCTCGATCTGGCGGGTGATGAACCACTGCTGCAGGATCGACAGGCTGTTGTTGGTCACCCAGTAGAGCACCAGCCCGGCCGGGAAGAACATGAAGAAGATCGTGAACACGAAGGGCAGTCCCATCATGATCTTCTGCTGGATCGGATCCATGGGCGCCGGGTTGAGCTTCTGCTGCAGGAACATCGACGCGCCCATCAGCAGCGGCAGCACGTAGAACGGATCACGCACCGACAGATCCTGGATCCAGAGGATCCATGGCGCCTGGCGCAGCTCGACACTCTCCAGCAAAACCCAGTACAAGGCGATGAACACAGGGATCTGGATGAGGATGGGCAGACAGCCGCCCAGCGGGTTCACCTTCTCCTTTTTATAGAGCTGCATGAGCTCCTGGTTCATCTGCTGACGGTCTTCGGAGTAGCGCTCGCGCAGCTTCTGCATCTCGGGCTGGAGCTTGCGCATGCGCGCCATCGAGCGATAGCTGGTTTCGGAGAGCTTGTAGAACACCAGCTTGATGCCGAGGGTCAGCAGGATGATCGACCAGCCCCAGTTGCCCACCACGCCGTGGATCCAGCTGAGCGCGATGAACAGCGGTTTGGAGATGATCGTCAGCCAGCCATAGTCGACGGTCAGCTCCAGGCCCTCCGCGACGGCGTCCAGGCGGCTCTGCTCCTTGGGACCGGCGAACAGGCGGTTTTCGAAGGACACGGTTTCGCCGGGTTCGGCGGTCTGCCAGGACGAGCTCTGACCCAGCACATACTCGCCATTTTCGAAGCGGCTGTAATAACGCAGTTCACGATCGCGCGGTGGCACCCAGGACGCCAGAAAGTAGTGCTGGATCATGGCCAGCCAGCCGTTGTCAATGTCGCGCGACAGGTTGCTGTCTTCCATGTCGCCGAAGCTGATCTTCTCGTACTTCTCCGACGGGCTGTAGATCACCCCGCCGGTGTAGCTCGCCGCGCCCAGAAACCCCGGGCCCTCGGTTTCCGAGGAGCGGCGCAGCTGGTTGTACTGATAGGCCCGCCACGGCGTATCGCTGGTGTTCTCCACGCTCTGGACCATGCGCACGACATAGCTGTCCCGCTCGAAGATGTACGTCCGCATCACCTCAACGCCGTCGCCGTTACTCCAGGTCAGCGGCACTTCGAGGCGGTCCTGACCGTCCTCGAGGACATAGCGCTCGGCGCCCGCGCTCCACCGGGCCCGGTGGTCAGGCGCGCTGCCCTCATCACTGACCAGACCGCTCTGGGCCATGAACAGCGGATCATTGGGGCTCAGCAGGGTATACGGCGCGGGGTTGTCCTCGGATACGGAATGCCGGGGCAGGCGGGCCTGAACGATGTTGCCGCCCTGCAGCGGAATCTGTACCAGCAGGGTATCGGTCTCGACCCGGATCACGTCGCCGTCAGTGCGCGTCGGGTCATCCCCCTCCGCGCCGGGCTCGCGGGCGGGAGCATCCGCCGGTTGCGGATCCGCAGCGGCCTCGGGTGCCTCGGCGGCCGGGGCGGGTGCGCTGGAATCGGAAGCCGCCTCGGTGGACTCGGCCTGCGGCGGCGGGGTGCTGTAATCGCGCTGCCAGGTGGTCCAGATCAGCAACAGGACGAGGGCGAGCGCCCCGACCAGAAAAAGGCGTTGGTTGTCCATCATGAGTGACGACTCGTGGTTTCACTGCCCGGAACCGGATCGACGCCGCCGGGGTGGAAGGGATTGCAGCGCAGGACCCGCCGGATCGCGTAGTAGCTGCCGCGCAGTGCGCCGTGGCGCTCGACCGCTTCGATGGCATAGCACGAGCAGGTCGGATGGAACCGGCAACAAGGGCCGAACAGCGGACTGATGACGGTGCGATAGGCGCGAAGCAGGCCGATCAGGATGATTCGCATGGACCGGATATCCGTTGCCAGAGTTTATCGAGTGACCGGATCAGGACCGGATTGTCGCATTGCCGCGCCACCGGTCGAACCATCACCACCACATCCACCGCGGGCAGCCGGGCGAGATGGTGGCGGAACCGCTCTCGAATCAGTCGCTTCAGTCGGCTCCGGTCCACCGACCGTGGCGCCGCGCGCTTTGAAACCGCCAGCCCGAGGCGCGCAGTGTCTGCGCCGCCGTGTCCCACGAGCACGGTGAAATGGCGGTCGCCGTGGCGACGGGCATCGGCGAACACGGCCCGGAAGTCACGGGACCGCGTCAGCCGCGCAGCGCGGGGAAACCGCTCGCTGCCCGCCGTCGCCGGATCCAACGTCAGGGCGTCAGCCGTGCGCGTCCCTTGGCCCGACGCCGTGCAAGCACCTTGCGCCCGTTCCGGGTCGCCATCCGGGCGCGAAAACCATGATTGCGCTTGCGCTTGATCACACTGGGTTGAAACGTCCGCTTCATGACGGGACCGCCTTATCAAAGTGGTTAGCAGATAAACAGCCGTGAAATGTACTGTCGCGGCCAGCGGCCTGTCAATTGCCGCGGCGGGCCGTCGACGCAGCGCTGCTGGTACAGGATCAGGCCAGACGATAGACTCGATCGCGACCCGCGACGATCTTGAAGGAAGCGCATTCTTGTCCGAATCACTCTGGAAGGGCTGCCTGCAGCGGCTGGAGAAAGAACTCCCCGACCAACAGCTGAACACCTGGATCCGGCCCCTGCAGGCCGAGGAGCAGGGCAATCAGCTGCGTCTGTACGCGCCCAACCGATTTGTCCTCGACTGGGTGCGCGAGCATTTCTCGACCCGCATCGAGGAACTGCTCGCCGGTCAGTACCCCGACTCACCGCCCCAGCTGATCATGAGCATCGGCGCCCAGCCCACGGCCCCCCGGGTGGCGGCGAGCGATGAGCGCGAGTCCCGGGCCCGCACCAGCGCGCCCGCCTCGACGCCGCACAATGCCAACCTGAACCGCGACTTCACCTTCGACACCTTTGTCGAGGGCAAATCCAACCAGCTGGCCCGGGCGGCGAGCCTGCAGGTGGTGGACAACCCGGGTCAGGCCTACAACCCGCTGTTCATCTACGGCGGTGTCGGCCTGGGCAAGACCCATCTGATGCACGCCATCGGCAATGCACTGATGAACGGCCGGCCCGATGCACGGGTGCTGTATCTGCACTCCGAGCGCTTCGTCGCCGACATGATCAAGGCCCTGCAGCACAACGCCATCAACGAGTTCAAGCGCCACTACCGCGGGGTCGACGCGCTGCTCATCGACGATATCCAGTTCTTTGCCGGCAAGGAGCGCTCGCAGGAGGAGTTCTTCCATACCTTCAATGCGCTGCTCGAAGGCCATCAGCAGGTGGTGATGAGCTGCGATCGCTATCCCAAGGAGATCAACGGTCTCGAGGAACGCCTGAAGTCGCGCTTTGGCTGGGGGCTGACCATTGCCATCGACCCGCCCGAGCTTGAGACCCGGGTCGCGATCCTGCTGAGCAAAGCCGATCAGGCCGGCATCGACATGCCCCCTGAGGTGGCGTTTTTCATCGCCAAGCGGATCCGCTCCAACATCCGTGAGCTCGAGGGCGCCCTGCGCCGGGTCATGGCCAATGCGCATTTCACCGGCGAGCCGATCACCGTGGACTTTGCCAAGTCGGCCCTGCGCGACTTGCTGGCGTTGCAGGACAAGCTCGTGACCACCGAGAACATCCAGAAGACCGTGGCGGAGTACTACAAGGTGCGTGTCTCGGATCTGCTCTCCAAACGGCGCAGCCGCTCCATCGCCCGACCCCGGCAGATGGCCATGGCGCTCGCCAAGGAGCTGACCAGCCACAGCCTGCCGGAAATCGGTGATGCCTTTGGCGGCCGTGATCACACCACGGTGCTGCATGCCTGCCGCAAGGTGCAGTCACTCCGCGAATCGGACGCCCGGTTTGATGAGGACTATCACAACCTGTCGAGAACCCTGTCATCATGATGTGGATAACCGGTTAACAAAAAAGAGGCCCCATTCTGTCCACAGGTTATGCAGCTTCCATCCCCGTCTCAGCGGCTTTAATGAACAGGATGTGATTCGATAAAAAGTGTTATCAATCAGTAACCTGAGACGGTTATCCAAGGCACTGGGCCGGCCTTGTCACTACAACAGTCTTTAATACACACTCTTGTAATAAGAGAACAACGAGACCAGCCATGGAATTCCAGATTGAACGGGCAACCCTTCTTCGGCCGCTGCAGGCGATCATCGGCGTTGTCGAAAGGCGCCAGACGCTGCCAATCCTTGCCAACGTGCTCATTGAGAAGACTGACGATCGGCTCTGCCTGACAGCGACTGATCTCGAAGTCGAGCTGAAGACCGACACACCGCTTGAAGGCGGTCAGCCCGGGCAGGTTACGGTGCCGGCACGTAAGCTGATGGACATTGTCCGCAATCTGCCGGATGATGCCGTGGTCAATCTGCGCCAGGAGCAGGAGCGGATCGTGGTCAAGGCGGGGCCGAGCCGGTTTTCTCTGGCGACACTGCCGGCAGAAGACTTCCCCACCGCCGATGATGTGGAGCCGGCGCAGCGATTCTCGCTGCCGCAGTCGCAGCTCAAGTGGCTGATTGAGAAAAGCCACTTCGCCATGGCGCTGCAGGATGTGCGTTACTACCTGAACGGACTGCTGCTTGAGCTTGAGCCCCGGCAGCTGCGGGCGGTGGCCACCGATGGCCATCGCCTGGCGCTTGCGGCGGTGCCGTCCACGGAGGATGCCGTCGAGACCACCCAGGTGATCGTGCCGCGCAAGGGCATCCAGGAGATGCTGCGGCTGCTGGACGATGACGAGGAACCGGTGGAACTGGATCTGGGCCCCGGCCATATCCAGGTGACGCTCTCCGGCATCCGGTTTACCTCAAAGCTGATCGATGGGCGCTTCCCGGACTATCAGCGGGTCATCCCTGCCGAGGAAGGCAGCTTTGCAGTGGTTGATCGCGAGACACTGCGCAAGGCACTGGTCCGCGCATCGATCCTGTCCAACGAGAAGTATCGGGGCGTGCGGTTTGGGTTTGAGGCCGATCAGCTGCGCATACAGTCCAATAACCCCGAGCAGGAAGAAGCCGAGGAGCAGGTCCCCGCCTCGTTCAACGGTGAGGCCATGGAAATCGGCTTCAACGCCAGTTACATGCTCGACGCGCTGGCGGCGATCGATGAAAACACGGTTCAGCTGTACGTGCGGGACGCCAACAGCAGCGCCCTCATTCTCGGCGAGACCCTGCGCGATGCCCGCTACGTCGTCATGCCGATGCGCCTGTAGGGATGGACGGGTCAGGGGGTGTGGACGGTCTCACCCACTGTCGCTGGCAGGCCGTCCGCCATCTGGTCGCGGGATCCATTGACCCGGATCCGCGACTGAATATCTTTCAGGGGGCGAATGCCGCCGGTAAGACCAGCCTGCTGGAAGCGATCCATTTTCTGGCGCGCTCACGCAGCTTCATCACCCACCGAACTGCCCGGCTGATCCGCAGCGGCGAGTCCGAGGCGCTGGTCAGTGGACGGGTGCAGGCTGGCGGGCAGCTTCACCGGCTGGGTGTTCAGCACCGTTCGGGTGAAACCCGGGTCCGGCTGAATGGGCGGGACGTGACGGCACTCTCTGAATCGGCCTGGCTGCTGCCCCTTCAGGTGCTCAACACCGAGGCGCAGCGGCTCCTGACCGATGGCCCGGCGACGCGTCGTGCCTTCCTGAACTGGGGAGTGTTCCACGTGGAACCTGCTTATCGGGAAGAGTGGCGGCGTTATCAGCGCGCCCTGCGCCAGCGCAATGTGGCGCTCAGGGCGGGGGATCGTCGTCTGGCACAGGCCTGGGAGCCGGAGATGGCGGCCGCCGCCACCGCCGTTGATGCCCGGCGACAGCGGTTTCTGCAAGCCGTGCTTCCCAATGCGCTCGAAATCGCGCGGCAGTGGTTGCCTGACGCGACCCTGGACTGGCGTTACCGGACGGGCTGGCGGGCAGGTGAGGCGCTCGACGCCATCCTGGCGGCGTCCCGGGATCAGGAGCTGGCCCAAGGGTTCAGTCTGCACGGTCCGCATCGGGCGGAGTTTCGGGTGACGGCGGATGGCGTCGAGGCGACCAGTTATCTCAGTCGAGGACAGCAGAAGCTGTTGGTGGCGGCGATCAAGGTCGCGCTGGCCGACCATTGGACGGCGCAGGCCACTCAGCGGCCGCTGTTGCTGGTGGACGATCTGCCGGCGGAGCTCGATCGGTCGCACCGGGCCGATCTGGTCCGCCGCCTTGAAGCGGGTGGGGCTCAGGTTTTCCTCACGGCCATCGAGGGGGATCTGCTGCCGGTGGGGGGGCATGCCCGATGGTTCCACGTGGAACAGGGCCGGGTGGAGGCGACGGGCGGTTAGTCCCTATTCGCCTGTTGCCGGCCGATATCGGTTATACTTGGTCCCTTGTTCGAAAAGGTCATCCGATGAGCGCAAACAGCGAATACGATTCTTCCCAGATCAAGGTGCTTCGTGGGCTGGATGCCGTGCGCAAGCGGCCCGGGATGTATATCGGCGATACCGATGACGGGACCGGCCTCCATCACATGGTTTTCGAGGTGGTGGACAACGCCGTCGACGAGGCGCTGGCCGGGCATTGCTCCGAGATCGAGGTCATTCTGCATGGCGATGATTCGGTGTCCGTCAAGGACAACGGACGCGGTGTGCCGGTGGATATCCACCCGGAGGAGGGCCGGTCGGCCGCCGAGGTCATCATGACCGTGCTGCATGCCGGCGGTAAGTTCGACAATAATTCGTACAAGGTCTCCGGTGGGCTGCATGGCGTTGGTGTCTCGGTGGTCAATGCGCTGTCGGATCACCTGCGACTGGTGGTGAACAAGAACGGCAAGCTGTACATGCAGGAATACAGCGCCGGCGAACCCGTGGCCCCGCTCAAGGTGGCGGGCGAAACGGAAGAGACCGGCACCCGGATCACCTTTCATCCGAGTCCGGAAGTCTTCACCAATATCGACTTCAATTACGACATCCTGGCGAAGCGGTTCCGCGAGCTCTCGTTCCTCAACCCCGGCGTGCGCATCGTCCTCAAGGACGAGCAGAGCGAGCGCGAGGACGCGTTTGAATACGCCGGTGGGATCCGTGCCTTTGTTGAGCACCTGAACAAGAACAAGACGCCACTGCACCCGTCGGTGTTCTTTCTGAGCACCTACCGCGACGACATCCTGGTGGAAGTGGCCATGCAGTGGAGCGACTCCTATCAGGAGGCGATCTTCTGCTTCACCAACAACATCCCGCAGAAGGATGGCGGCAGCCACATGGCCGGGTTCAGGGCGGCTCTGACCCGCACGCTCAACCAGTACATGGAGACCGAGGGCTTCAGTAAAAAGCTCAAGGTCACGCCCAGTGGTGATGATATCCGCGAGGGGCTGACCGCGGTGATCTCGGTGAAGGTGCCGGATCCCAAGTTCTCGTCCCAGACCAAGGAAAAATTGGTGTCCTCCGAGGTCAAGGGCGTCGTCGAGTCCAGCCTGTCCGAGGCGCTCCATGCCTTCCTCTACGAGAACCCCAATGACGCCCGCGCCATTGTCGAGAAGGTGATTGATGCCTCCCGGGCGCGCGATGCGGCGCGCAAGGCCCGCGAGATGACCCGCCGCAAGGGGGCGCTGGATGTAGCGGGCCTGCCGGGCAAGCTCGCCGACTGTCAGGAAAAGGATCCCGCGCAGTCCGAGCTCTATCTGGTGGAGGGTGACTCCGCCGGCGGCTCCGCCAAGCAGGGGCGCGACCGGCGGACCCAGGCGATCCTGCCCCTTAAGGGCAAGATCCTGAACGTCGAGAAGGCGCGGTTCGACAAGATGCTGTCCTCCGCCGAAGTGGGCACCCTCATCACGGCCCTGGGTTGCGGTATCGGTCGCGAGGAATTCGATCCCGAAAAGCTCCGCTACCACCGCATCATCATCATGACCGACGCCGACGTCGACGGCTCGCACATCCGCACGCTGCTGCTGACGTTTTTCTACCGGCAGATGTCGGCGCTGGTGGAGCGGGGCCACGTCTATATCGCCCAGCCGCCGCTCTACAAGGTCCGCCGCGGCAAGCAGGAGCACTACGTCAAGGACGAGCGTGAGCTCACCAACTATCTGCTGCAGCTGTCACTCTCCGGTGCCAGTCTGCTGCCGTCATCGGATGCACCGGTCATCGGTCCCGAAGCGCTGGAGCGGTTGATCCGCCAGTATCTGGATACCATGGAAATGATCGACCACCTGGGGCGGCGCTCGGATCCGGTGATCCTGCGCGCCATGGTCGACCGGCCGCCGCTCAACGAAGACAGCCTGCGCGATGGCGAGGCATTGCAGGGCTGGTTCGACGCACTGGGCGAGCAGATCAACCAGGGTCTCCCCACCGGCACCGAGTATCGGGTCAAGGTACAGACCGGTCCGGATGGCGGTTTTCAGGATGCGGTCATCACCAAGCGCATGCACGGCATCCTCTATCCATACTCATTCCCGGCGGCATTCTTCCTGTCGCGGGAATACGAAAGCATCCGCCGTCTGGCTGAAGCACTGGAAACCCTGATCGGCGAAGGGGCGGAAATCCGTCGGGGCGAGCGCAGTGAGTCCGTCAGCGACTTCCGGCAGGCCGTGGAGTGGCTGATGGAGGAGGGCCGCCGCGGCCTGTCCGTGCAGCGCTACAAGGGGCTGGGTGAGATGAATCCCGATCAGCTCTGGGAAACCACCATGGACCCGGAGACCCGTCGCCTGTTGCAGGTGAGGATTGAGGATGTGGTGGGCGCCGATGACATCTTCACTACCCTGATGGGCGACCATGTTGAGCCCCGGCGGGCATTCATCGAGAAAAACGCCCTCCAGGTCAGTAACCTGGACGTCTAGACGCGCTCAGCCGCTGCATTGCCGACTCGATCCAGGCCTCGGCATCACGATTGACGGCCGCCGGCGTCCGCCCGGCGGTCGGGATGCGGGGGCCGATCTCCACCTGAATGATGCCGGGGTTCATCCGCCATCCCTTTCTCGGCCAGTGCTCGCCGGCATTGTGGGCGATGGGTGTCACATCGACGCCGGCCTGACACGCCAGCAGCGCGCCGCCCTGCTGATATCGGCCCCGCTCACCCGGCGCCACCCGTGTCCCTTCCGGAAAAATCACCACCCAGCGCCCCTGGCGGAGCTTTTCAGTGCCCTGACGCACGACCTGACGCAGTGACTCGCGGGTGGCACGCCGGTCGATGGCGATGGGATCAAGCCGTGCCAGCCCCCAGCCAAACACCGGGATCCTGAGCAGTTCGCGCTTGAGCACCCAGCTCTGCGGGTAGAACCAGGGCAGCAGATTGAGGGTTTCCCAGGCGCTCTGGTGCTTGGCCATGATGACCCCCGGGGAAGCCGATCGGTTCTCCAGGCCATTGATTTCTATACGGATTCCGCCGATATAGCGAACCATAACCGCGACGATGGCGCACCAGCGGGTGATCCACCAGTAGCGCCAGCGCAGTGGCAGGGGAAAGCTTGGCAGGCTGATCAGCGCCCAGAGGATGACGGTGATCGTGAGGCCGATCCGGAACAGGACGCCCCGGATGAGACTGCCCCGACCCACCGCGCCGCCAGCCGGCGCCGTCATTGGAGCAGCGCCTCCACCGCCGCCGCCAGATCGTCGTATACCGGCACCGCTGTCCCGCCATCGGCCTCGGTCCGGCGGCCATTGCCCGTGCGCACCAGCCAGGCCGTCACCCCGGCCCCGCGTGCGGCGTCCAGATCGCGGCGGCTGTCCCCGATGAACAGCGCTTTCTCGGGCGCGCAGCCGAGGGCCTCAAGGGCCTGATGGAGCAGCCCCGGCGCGGGCTTACGGCAGTCGCAGTCGTCCGTCGGTCCGTGGGGGCAGACAAAGACCCCGGCGAGCTGGCCGCCGGCGGTCTCGATGGCTGCGGTCATGCGCCGGTGGATGGCGGCCAGGCCGGCGGCCGAGATCAGCCCCCGGGCGCGGGCCGATTGATTGGTGCAGACCGCCACCGGAATGCCCGCCCGGGTCAGCCGGGCGATGGCCGCCAGGCTGCCGGGAAGGGGCTCCCACTCATCGACGCCAAGGATGTAGGCGTCGGAATCGTGGTTGATGACGCCGTCGCGATCCAGCAGGACGCAGTGCGGGCGCACGGCTCAAGCCGACTCCGGCAGGGCCGAGACATCGGCGATCGCCAGGAACTGGTCCTGGAGCCGCTGCAGCAGGGCCAGACGGTTGGCCTGAATGGCCGGGTCGTCGCTCATCACCATGACCTGGTCAAAAAACCGGTCAACGGGCTCGCGCAGCTCCGCCAGCTGCGCCAGTGCCTCGCTGTAGGCGCCGCGCTGGATGAGGGCCTCCACTGCCGGGGTCCGCGACTCCAGGGCGCTCTCCAATGCCTGCTCCGCCGGTTCATACAGTCGTGTCTTGTCCACCGTCGCCGGGATTTCAGACCCGGCCTTGCGCAGGATATTGCGGATCCGCTTGTTGGCCGCTGCCAGGCTGCCGGCCGCGGGCAGTCGGGCAAAGTCATGGCAGGCCCGCAGGCGGCGGTCGAAATCCACCGGCGTCAGTGTTCCGGGGGCGCGTACCGAGCGCACCGCCTCGAACAGCTCGGCGCCGTAACCCGCTTCCTGGTAGACCCCGCGCAGCCGCTCGAGGCAGAACTCCACCAGCGGCTCGACCTGCTCGGCCGCGGCCAGCGCCGCTGGCTGCTGCGCCGCCGCGGCCTGAAAAAGCGCCGCCAGGTCGATGGCATGTTCGCCCTCAATGAGGCTGCGCAGCAGACCCACGGCGGCGCGCCGCAGCGCGAAGGGGTCCTTGGCGCCGGTGGGCACCTTGCCGATGGCGAAGATGCCCACCAGCGTGTCGGCGCGTTCCGCCACCGCCAGCAGCCGCCCCAGCGGCGAGGCGGCCACGGCGTCGGCGGCAAAGCGCGGTTGATAGATCTCATCCAGCGCCGCCGCCACGGCTGCCGGCTCGCCGTCTTCGCGGGCGTAATAGCGTCCCATCACGCCCTGCAGCTCGGGGAATTCGTCGACCATTTCGGTCAGCAGATCGGCCTTGGCCAGCCGGGCGGCACGCTGGGCCTGATGGGCGTCGGTCTCGAAGCGCTCGGCGTACCGAGCCGCCAGCGCCGCCACCCGGGCGGACTTCTCCGCGATGCTGCCGAGCTGCTTCTGGAACACCACCTGTTCCAGGGCGGGGAGGCGCGATTCCAGCGTCCGGGCCCGATCCTGATCCCAGAAAAACGCCGCATCCGCGAGCCGTGGCCGGATCACCCGCTCATTGCCGGCGATGACCCGTGCCGGATCACGGCTGTCGATGTTGGCGACGGTGATGAACCGCGGCAGCAGATGCCCCTCCGCGTCACGCACCGGGAAGTAGCGCTGGTGGCCCTGCATGCTCGAGATCAGCGCCTCGGGCGGGACCCGCAGGAAGGCCTCGTCGAAACTGCCCGACAGCACCACCGGCCATTCCACCAGGGCATTCACCTCATCCAGCAGCTCGGTGTCGATGACCGCATGGCCGCCGATTGCCTCGCCCTCGGCCCGGACACCCTCAAGGATGTGATCGCGCCGGTCGGTGCGATCGACCAGTACATGGGCCGCGCGCATGGCGGCGGTGTAGTCGCCGGCATCGGCCAGCCTGACCGGGCCGGGGTGATGGAAACGATGGCCGCGGCTGTCGCGGCCGCTGGCGACACCGAAGACTTCCGTCGGTACCACGGCCTGATCGAGCATCAGCACCACCCAGTGCACCGGGCGCACGAATTCGCTGCTCTGATCCCCCCAGCGCATGCGCTTGGGAATGGGCAGCTGGGTGAGGGCATGGTCGATCAGCGCCGGCAGCAGCGCGTCGGTATCCCGCCCCGTTTCGGTGCCACGGTGGACCAGCCAGGCGCCTTCGTCGGTCTCAAGGGTCTCGAGCTGATCGACGTCCACCCCGCAGGATCGGGCGAACCCCTCCGCCGCGCGGGTGGGGGCCCCCGTTTCATCAAAGGCCACCGCCCGCGCCGGGCCGCGCCGCTCGAAGTCGCGATCGGGCTGGCGCCGGGCCACCGCCTCGATCTGCACCGCCAGCCGTCGCGGTGCGCCCAAGGCGCGGACCTCGCCGTGGCTGACCCCGGCCCGGTCCAGGCCATCGGCCAACGCCTCGGCCAGGCGGTCACTCAAGGTATCGAGGGCGCCGGGCGGGAGCTCTTCCATGCCCAGCTCAAAAAGCAGCGTCGCCGTTGCCCCGCTCATGCCACGCTCCGATCCGACCCGGTGTCGCGGCATAGCGGAAAGCCGAGTGCCTCCCGCGAATCGTAATAGGCCTGGGCCGAGGCCCGGGCGAGGGTGCGCACGCGCAGGATGTAGCCCTGACGCTCGGTCACCGAAATGGCGTGGCGGGCGTCGAGCAGGTTGAAGGCATGCGAGGCCTTCATGGTCATTTCATAGGCCGGCAGCGCGAGACCCTGCTCCACCAGGCGCAGCGCCTCGCGCTCGTGGGTGTCGAAGGCCTGGAAAAGGCTTTCGACATCGGCCTCCTCGAAGTTGTACCGCGACTGCTCGCGCTCGTTCTGCAGGTAGACATCGCCATAGGTCACCGGTCCGTCCACGCCCTCGCTCCAGACCAGATCGAAGACGCTCTCCACCTCCTGGAGGTACATGGCGATGCGCTCCAGCCCGTAGGTGATCTCGCCCATCACCGGCCGGCAGTCGAGGCCGCCGGCCTGCTGGAAGTAGGTGAACTGGGTGATCTCCATGCCGTTGAGCCACACCTCCCAGCCCAGGCCCCAGGCGCCCAGCGTGGGGGACTCCCAGTTGTCCTCGACAAAGCGGATGTCGTGGACCAGGGGGTCGAGGCCCAGTGCCTCGAGCGAGCCCAGATACTGCTCCTGGATATCCTTGGGCGAGGGCTTGAGCACCACCTGGAACTGGTAGTAGTGCTGCAGGCGGTTGGGGTTTTCGCCATAGCGGCCGTCGGTGGGCCGGCGGGAGGGCTGGACGTAGGCGGCGCGCCACGGCTCGGGGCCGATGGCCCGCAGGAAGGTCGCGGGGTGGAAGGTGCCCGCGCCCACCTCCATGTCGAGCGGCTGCATGAGGACGCAGCCCCGGTCGGCCCAGTACTTCTGCAGCGCGAGAATCAGCGCCTGAAACGTCATCGATGCTCTCCAGCAAAGCGGCGAAAGCGGAAAGTATAGCCCGCCCGCGCCATCCCTGTCAGGCAGCCCGCCGGCGCCTGATGCACGGTATTGGTGCGTTTGCACCACCAAACGCGTTAAGGTGGTGCATGCACCCGGATGATGCCCGGAATCGGTCACGGCAGGGCCCGTTTTGGTGCACTTCGGCGGGTTGGCACGGAAAATGCTTATCCCCGTGGGACTTTTCAATGAACATGACTGGAGGCCGAACGATGGCTCACACCGCCGACGACGTTCTTGCAATGATCAAGGACAACGAGGTCCGCTTCGTGGATCTGCGTTTCACCGACCCCAAGGGCAAGCAGCAGCACGTGACGCTGCCGGCCCACGCCGTGGATGCCGATCTCTTCACCGAGGGGAAGATGTTCGACGGCTCGTCAATCGATGGCTGGAAGGGCATCAACGAGTCGGACATGATCCTCATGCCCGATGCCGATACCGCCATGCTCGACCCGTTCTTCGACGACATGACCCTGACGCTGGTCTGCCAGATCATCGAGCCCAACACCATGCAGGGCTATGGTCGGGATCCGCGCTCCATCGCCCAGCGCGCCGAGGCGTATCTGCAGTCCACCGGCATCGGTGATGTGGCCTACTTCGGGCCCGAGAACGAGTTCTTCGTGTTTGATGACGTGCGCTACGGCACCAACATGAGCGGCTCTTTCTACAGGATCGACTCCGAGGAAGCCGACTGGAACACTGAGAAGGTCTATCCCGACGGCAACATGGGCCATCGCCCGGGCGTGAAGGGCGGCTACTTCCCGGTCCCGCCGGTGGACAGCCTCCACGACATGCGCTCGGCCATGCTCGAGTGCCTGACCGAAGTGGGCATGACCACCGAGGTGCACCATCATGAGGTGGCCACCGCCGGGCAGTGCGAGATCGGTGTCGGCTTCAATACCCTGGTGAAAAAGGCCGACGAGGTGCAGACCCTCAAGTATGTGGTGCACAACGTGGCCGCGGCCTACGGCAAGACCGCGACGTTCATGCCCAAGCCGGTCGTGGGTGACAACGGCAGCGGCATGCACGTCCATCAGTCCATCGGCAAGACCGGCGAGATGCTGTTTGCCGGCGATCAGTACGGCGGCCTGTCCGAGACGGCGCTCTACTACATCGGTGGCCTGATCAAGCACGCCAAGGCCATCAACGCCTTCGCCAACGCCTCGACCAACAGCTACAAGCGTCTGGTCCCCGGCTTTGAGGCGCCGGTGCTGCTGGCCTACTCGGCCCGTAACCGCTCGGCGTCGGTGCGCATCCCCTGGGTGGCCAATCCCAAGGCCCGGCGGATCGAGCTGCGCTTCCCGGACAGCACCGCCAACCCGTATCTGTGCTTTGCCGCGATGCTGATGGCCGGCCTTGACGGCATTCAGAACAAGATCCATCCCGGCGATGCCATGGACAAGGACCTCTACGATCTGCCGCCCGAGGAAGAGGCCGAGATCGACAAGGTCGCGTTCTCGCTGGAAGAGGCCCTGGACGCGCTCGACAAGGACCGTGAGTTCCTCAAGGTCGGCGGCGTGTTCACCGACGATTCCATCGACGGCTACATCGACCTCAAGCGCGAGGACGTGCAGCAGCTGCGGATGACGACGCACCCGATCGAGTTCGATCTCTACTACAGCGTCTGATCGGCGTCGATCGCGGAGACGGTCGCATGAAGACCCCCGCCTCCGCGGGGGTTTTTTCTTTAATGAGGTCGATGATGACGGATGCGATGCCAATCGATGCCCGTGAGATTCTCGATAATCTGACCCGGGCGGTGGTGGCGATCGATGATGAGCGCCGGATCGTGCGCATGAACGCCGCGGCCGAATCGCTTCTGCACGTCAGCAGCCGTCAGGCGCTGGGCGAACCGCTGATGCAGTTCCTGCCGGCGCTGCAGGTCCTGGACGAGGCCATCGAACAGGCCTTCTCCCAGGCGGCCAGCTACACCGAGCGCGAGATGCGGCTGACCCTGGGCCCGGATCGCACCATTACCGTCGACTGCGCGATCACTCCGCTGGAAACGGTCAATGTCCTGTTGCTGGAATTTGAACAGCTCGACCGGCACCTGCGGATTTCCCGCGAGAACCGGCTGATCGCCCAGAACCAGGCCATCCGCGAGCTGATCCGCGGCCTGGCCCACGAGATCAAGAACCCGCTGGGGGGCCTGCGCGGCGCCGCCCAGTTGCTTGAATCCGAGCTCTCGGACGAGGATCAGCGGGAGTACACGCGCATTATCATCAGCGAGGCGGATCGCCTGCGCACCCTGGTGAATGGCCTGCTGGGTCCGGATTCGCGCATCGAGCATGCCCCCACCAATCTCCACGAGGTGCTCGAGCATGTGCGCAGCCTGGCCGTGGTGGAGGCGCCGGCCGGCGTCGAGATCCGGCGCGATTACGACCCCAGCATTCCGGTGACGCGGGCGGCCAGCGATCAGCTGATCCAGGCGCTGCTCAACCTTGTCCGCAACGCCCTGCAGGCGCTGGGCGAGACCGGCACGATCACGCTGCAGACCCGCACGCAGCGGCGCTTCACCATCGGCGACCGGCAGCATCGGCTGGTGGCGCGCATTGATGTCGTGGATGACGGACCGGGTATCACCCCGGCCATGCAGGATCAGATTTTCTACCCGATGGTGACCGGACGCGCCGAGGGCAGCGGCATCGGGCTGCCGATCGCCCAGAACCTGGTGAATCAGCACGGCGGGCTGATCGAGTGCACCAGCGAGCCGGGGCACACCGTTTTCACTGTCTGGTTACCCCTGGAGGACGCCTGATGGCTGACGCGATCAATGTATGGATCATCGATGACGACCGCTCCATCCGCTGGGTCCTGAAAAAGGCCCTTGAGCGGGACGGTATGCAGGCCGTGGATTTTGAGACCGGCGAGGCGGCGCTTGCCGCCCTCGAGTCGGATCCGCCGGATGTGTTGATCACCGACATCCGCATGCCTCGCCTGGATGGGCTGGCGCTGATGAAACGGGTGCATGGCGTGGATCCTGAGCTGCCGGTGATCGTGATGACCGCGCACTCCGATCTGGATGCCGCGGTGTCGGCTTACGAGGGCGGGGCTTTCGAATACCTGCCGAAGCCCTTCGATGTCGAGGAGGCCATCGACCTGGTGCGGCGTGCCGCCGCCGCGGTGCGCAGCAGTGCACCGGCGGACGAACCGGGCGGGCGGATGCCCGAGATCATCGGCGAGGCCCCGGCCATGCAGGAGGTGTTCCGGGCCATCGGGCGTCTGTCACGCTCCAACATCACGGTGCTGATCAACGGCGAGTCGGGGACCGGCAAGGAGCTGGTGGCCGGCTCGCTGCACCGCCACAGCCCGCGGGCCGACAAGCCGTTCATTGCCCTGAACATGGCCGCCATCCCCCGCGATCTGATGGAGTCGGAACTGTTCGGCCACGAAAAGGGCGCGTTCACCGGCGCCCATCAGGTCCGCCGCGGGCGTTTCGAGCAGGCCAACGGCGGGACGCTGTTTCTCGACGAGATCGGCGACATGCCCGCCGAACTCCAGACCCGGCTGCTCCGCGTGCTGGCCGACGGCGAGTTCTACCGCGTCGGTGCGCATACGCCCATGCAGGTGGACGTGCGCATCATCGCCGCCACCCACCAGAACCTGGACGACCTGGTCGCGGATGGCCGTTTTCGCGAGGACCTGTTCCATCGGCTCAACGTCATCCGCATCCACTGCCCGGCACTGCGCGAGCGTCAGGCGGATATCCCCGGCCTGGCGGATCACTTTCTGCGCCGCGCGGCGCGCGAGCTCAACGTCGAGCCCAAACAGCTGACCCCCGAGGTGGAGCGCCGGCTGCAGGCCCTGCCCTGGCCCGGCAACGTCCGCGAGCTGGAGAACACCTGCCGCTGGCTCACGGTCATGGCCAGCGGCCGCCGGGTGGAGATGGAGGACCTGCCTCCGGAGCTTGCCGGGGTGGATGATCCGGCGCCGGCCAATGGCCCCGCCGACTGGGAAAGCGCGCTGGCGCGCTGGGCCGATCAGCAGGCGGCCGGGCAGGATGATGGCGCGCTGGCCGCCGCCCATGGCCGCCTCGAGCGGGTGCTGATCGAGGCCGCCCTGCGTCGCACCGGCGGACGTCGCCAGGATGCCGCCCGGCTGCTGGGCTGGGGGCGCAATACCCTGACGCGCAAGATCCGGGATCTTCAGATGCGGGTATAATCCCGCGCATGCTGCCCCATGTCGTATTGCATAGCCCCGAAATCCCGCCCAACGCTGGCAATGTCATCCGGCTCTGCGCCAACAGTGGCGCCCGTCTGCATCTGATCCGGCCGCTGGGGTTCGTGCTCGACGACCGGCGCATGCGCCGGGCGGGACTCGATTACCATGAATTCGCCCGCCTGCAGGTGCACGCCGACTATGCGGCGTTTCTCGCCGCCGTGGCGCCGGCGCGGGTCTGGGCGCTGACCACGGGTGGGCGGGTGCGTTTTGATCGACCGGATTACCGTCCCGATGATGCGCTGCTGTTTGGCAGTGAGACCGCGGGCCTGCCGGAGGCGGTGATGGCGCGCATTCCGCCTGAGCAGCGGCTGCGCCTGCCAATGCAGCCCGGCAACCGTAGCCTCAATCTGTCCAACAGCGTGGCGGTCACGGTCTATGAGGCGTGGCGACAGCAGGACTTTGCCGGCAGCGTCGCGATCGACTGATTCAGGTCCCGAGGTCGTCGAACTCCGGGCCGGGGCGCCGGGCCATCAGCGCCGTCGCCGCATCGATGGGGGTGCAGGTGCCCCCGACCACCGACTCGACCGCACTGCAGATGGGCAGCTCCACGCCCAGCCGTCGCGCCATCCCGCCCACTTCGACGGCGGTGCGCACGCCCTCGACCACTTCGCCGATGCGCGCGGTGGCGGCGTCAATGGACTCGCCCCGCCCCAGCGCCAGGCCCATCCGGCGGTTACGCGACTGATCATCGGTACAGGTCAGCATCAGGTCGCCCAGGCCGGCGAGCCCGGTGAGGGTGCGGTCATCCGCGCCCAGCGCCGCCCCCAGCCGGCGCACTTCAGCGAGTCCCCGGGTCACCAGCCCGCTGCGGGCATTGGCGCCAAAACCCAGGCCGTCGGCAATGCCGGTGGCAATGGCGAGGATATTCTTGACCGCGCCACCCAACCCCACACCGATGCGGTCATCGCTGCGGTAGACGCGGAAACGCGGGTCATGGAAGTCGTCGCAGAGGCGCTCGGTGACGGCCCGGTCGCGGCCGGCCAGGACCACGGCGGTGGGCAGGCCGGCGGCCACCTCGCCGGCAAAGCTCGGCCCGGACAGTGCGGCCAGCGGCCGGTCCGGCAGGGCGGCGGCCGCCACGTCGTGGAGCAGTCCGCCATTGGCGTTGTCGAGACCCTTGGTGGCCCACATCACCGGGGTCCCGGTGGTGATGACCGGCGCGAGCGTCTGGACCGTGGCGGCAAAGGCATGACTAGGCACAGCGATCAGCACCGTGTCGGCGCCGTCCACCGCAGCGCTCAGACTGACGGTCGGCCGGATGGCCGCCGGCAGCGGATGGTCGCCCAGATGGCGCGGGTTGCGCCGGGTGTCCGCCATGGCCCGCACGGTGTCCGGATCATGCGCCCAGAGGCGGACCGCATGGCCGTTACGCGCCAGCACGAGGGCCAGCGCCGTGCCCCACGAGCCGGCGCCCAGCACCGCGTAATCCGCCACCGCGCTACTCCGGGGTGCCGGCTTCCTCGCCGCCGGTCTGCGCCTGGGCGTTGGCGTTCTGCTGGCGCTGGCGGGCGTAGAGCGCGTCGAAGTTGACCGGTGACAGGGTCATGGGCGGAAATCCGGCCTTACCGGTCAGGTCGCTCACCGCTTCGCGGGCGTAGGCGAACAGCACCCCCGGGCAGTATGCCCCGAGCAGCTGGTCGGTGGCGTTGTCCTCGAAGCCGGTGACGGTAAACAGCCCCGCCTGGTGCACCTCGCAGAGATAGGCGGTCTTATCCTCGACCGTGGCGGTCACGGTGACCGTCAGGACCACCTCGTGCAGGCCCTCGCCGACGGAATTGCGACGCGTATTGAGCTCGACCCGCGCCTCGGGCTTCCAGGACTGGGTAAAGACCTCGGGGGCGCCGGGGGTCTCCAGCGAGCCGTCCTTGAGATAGATCTTCTGGATGGTGAACTGCTGCGGGTTGGCATTTTCGCTGGCGGCCTGGCCGTTGCCCGCGCCGGCGTTGTCTGTCTCGGCCATGGTATCTCCTGGGTCCTGATCGATGGTGAGTGGGTGGCTCAGCCGCGCCCCTCGGTGGGCAGGCTCGCCTCGCGCCAGGCATTGATCCCGCCGCGCAGCTGCCGGACGTCCGACCAGCCCTGGCCCTCGAGGGCCTGGATGGCCTTGAGGGTGCGCTGCCCATTGTCGCAGTACACCACCAGCGTACGCTGCTTGAAGCGCTTGAGCCGGTCCTGGCGCTGGTCGATGTAGGCCATGGGTATATTCACGGCCCCGGGCAGATGGCTGGCCTGAAAGGCGTTCTCGTTGCGGACGTCGATGAACACCGCCGCGTCCTGGTTGTAGAGCCGCGTCGCGTCGGTGGCATCGATGGCCTGACGGCTGCGCCGGTAGTTCAGATACTCGTTGGCCACCAGGGCGGCCAGCACCGCGAGCAGCGATGCAATGAGCAGCGGATGATTGGTGCTGAATTCTATGACTCTATCCATGACCCGGCGCTGTTAGGATGCGTATTGAGCCGAATAGTATACCAGCCGAGACGCCACGCCGATGAACCGATGCCTTTTGATCGCCTGTCTGGTGCTGCCAATCGCCGCGGCGAGCGGGCAGACCGATGAACTGGCGTCGCGCGAGGCGCGGCTGGAGACGCTGCGCGAGCAGATCGGTGCCCTGCAGGACCGGCTGGCGGAGGACCGCCAGCGCGCCGGCGGTCTGGAGGCCGAACTGGGTCGCCTGGAGCGGCGCATCGGCGAAACCCGCACGACCCTGCGCGATCTCGAGGCGGGTATCCAGCGCCGCCGTGAGCGGATTCGCCAACTGCAAGCCGATATTGCGCGTCGCGCCGAGCGGACCACGGCGCATCGCCAGCAGCTCGCCGAGAGCCTGCGCGCCACCTATCGCCAGGGCCGCACGCCCGCCCTGCGGCTGTTGTTGAACGCCGGCGAACCGGCCCGCCTGCAGCGGCTGCTGGTGTATCAGTCGCGCCTTGCCGGTGCCCGGACCGAGGCGGTGCAGGCCGCGGAATCGGCGATCCGTGAACTGCGTGATCAGCGCGCCGAGCGCGCGGATGCCCTGGCGGCCCAACAGGCCGACCGCGCCCGCCGCCAGGAGCGGCTCGAGGCGCTGCAGGCCAAGCTCGACGAGCGCGATGCCCTGCTGGCATCGACCCGCGAACGGATCCGCGAGCAGGACGAGCAGCTGGCCCGCCGCCGCGACGAGGCCGAATCGCTCAACCAGCTGATCGAGGATCTGCGCGAGCGACTCGCCGCCGCCGGGCCGGGCGCGGATGCCACGGTGGACATCGCCGAGGGGGGGCTGGTCTGGCCTCATCAGGGGCCGCTGCTGGCGCGCTACGGCAGTCAGCGGGCGGCGGATCTGGACTGGACCGGCCTGCTGATCGGCGGCGCGGCGGGTGATCCGGTGAATCCGGTGGCGGCCGGGCAGGTGGTGTTCGCTGATTGGTTGCGCGGGCTCGGATTGCTGCTCATCATTGACCATGGCAACGGGTATCTGAGTCTCTACGGACGTAACCAGGCGCTCTATGCCAACGTGGGTGACCGGGTGACAACACGCGACGTGATCGCCACCGTCGGCCGCAGTGGTGGACGGGCCGAGACGGCGCTTTATTTCGAATTGCGCGCGGCGGGCAAGCCGGTGGATCCGATGAGCTGGCTCCAGTCGCGCGACGACGACGATTGAGGATCAAATGATGCGCCTATCCGGACTGCTGCAGGGCCTGACGGCCGGGGTGCTGGTCGCCCTGCTGATCGCCAACGTCCAGACCGTCACCGCGCAGTCGTCGGCCGCGTCCGATGATGACCTGCCGCTTGCCGAAATCCAGCGCTTCACCGAGGTCTACGAGCGCATCCAGCGCGACTATGTCGAGTCGGTGGATGACGAGCGGCTGATCCGCAATGCCATCCGCGGCATGCTCTCGGGGCTGGATCCGCATTCAGCGTACCTGGACCGCGACGCCTATCAGCGCCTCCAGGAAGGCACCCGCGGCGAGTTCGGTGGCCTGGGCATCGAGGTGGGCAGCGAGGATGGCCTGATCAAGGTGATCGCCCCCATCGACGGGACGCCGGCGGACGCCGCGGACATCCGCCCGGGTGACCTGATCATGCGGGTCAATGGCGAATCGGTGAAAGGCCTGGGGCTGCAGGCGGCGGTGGAGCGCATGCGCGGCGAGCCCGGCAGCGAGGTGACGCTGGGGATTCTGCGCGACGATGCCGAGACCACCATCGAGGTCACCCTCGAGCGCGCCGTCATCCAGGTCGACAGTGTCCGCGCCCGGGTGCTCGAGTCGAGTTTCGGCTATCTGCGGGTCAGCCAGTTCCAGTCACGCACCGGCGAGGATGTGCTCGAGGCCATCGACGGGCTGCGTGACCAGGCCGGCCCCCTCGATGGACTGGTGCTCGATCTGCGCAATAACCCCGGCGGTGTGCTCGATGCCGCGGTGGCGGTGAGCGACGCGTTCCTCAGCCGCGGCGAGATCGTCTCGACCAGTGGCCGGGTGGCGCGGTCCCGGGATGCCTTCACGGCGACGCCCAATGACGCCCTCAATGGCGCGCCGATGGTCGTGCTGGTGAATGCCGGCTCGGCCTCCGCCGCCGAGATCGTCGCCGGCGCGCTGCAGGACCATCAGCGCGCGGTCATCATGGGCGAGGCCACCTTTGGCAAGGGCTCGGTCCAGACCATCCTGCCGCTGCGCGATGGCGCGGCGGTCAAACTGACCACGGCCCGCTACTACACGCCGGGTGGCCGTTCGATCCAGGCCGAGGGTATCCAGCCCGACGTCGAGGTGGCCAACCTCCAGGTGCGCGACGCCGAAGCCCCCGGCGGTACGCTGCGTGAGTCGGACCTGCCACGTCACCTGCTCGGCGATGGCGGCGGGGACGCCGGCGACGCGGAGGAGCCGCCGGAGTCGGCGCTGGCCACCCGCGACTATGCCCTGGCCGAGGCGCTCAATCTGCTCAAGGGACTGACCATCCTCGGCGACTAGTCCCGCGGCCAGGCCGCGACCCAGATCACCACGCCAAGGCTGCCGATCACCCAGCTGATCAGTGGCGCCTCCCCCAGCATGGTGGGGCTGCGCCCATCCAGACCGGCAACGATGAATGCCGAAACCACCAGCGCGCCACCCACCCCGGTGGCGAAGCCACGGCGGCCGCTGTGGCGGATTTCCTGGCGCAGGGCCGTCAGCTGATGCTGCTGCTCGACGATCTGCTCGCGGGTGCGGGTGACCTCGCCCAGGGCCTCGTCCACCCGCCGCGGCAGCGTCGGCAGGGTCTCGGCCAGGTGGGGGAGCTCCTGGCGGGCCTTTTTCAGGAACGCCGCCGGGCCGACCTGCTCGCGCATCCAGCGCTCGAGATAGGGCTTGCCGGTGTCCCACAGGTCCAGCTCGGGGTAGAGCTGGCGGCCCAGTCCTTCGATGGCCAGCAGCGTTTTCTGCAGTAGCACCAGCTGGGGCTGGATTTCCATATCGAACCGGCGCCCGGTCTGGAACAGCCGCATGAGCAGTGCGCCCAGCGAGATCTCGCCCAGCGGCCGCTCGAAGATCGGTTCGCAGACCGTGCGCATGGCACTCTCGAAGGCATCGATGCGGGTATCCGCCGGGACCCAGCCGGATTCGACATGCAGCTCGGCCACGCGCCGGTAATCGCGATTGAAAAAGGCCATGAAGTTGTCGGCCAGATAGCGGTGATCCACCGGGTTGAGCGAGCCCATGATGCCGAAGTCCACGGCCACATAACGCGGATTGGCGGGGTCGCGCACGTCGACGAAGACATTGCCCGGGTGCATGTCGGCGTGGAAGAAGCTGTCCCGGAACACCTGGGTGAAGAAGATTTCGGTACCGCGCTCGGCCAGCGCCTTCATGTCGACGCCGGCGCGGTGCAGACCCTCGATATCGCTGATCTGCACGCCGTGGATGCGCTCCATGACCATCACCCGGCGATGGGTGCCCGACCAGTGCACCTCGGGTACGTAGAGCAGGTCCGAGTCGCGGAAGTTGCGCTTGAGCTGGGTGGCGTTGGCCGCCTCGCGCATCAGGTCGAGCTCGTCGTGCAGGGTGGTGTCGAACTCGCGGATCACCTCCACCGGGCGCAGGCGGAAGCCCTCGGCCCAGTAGCGCTGAGCGAGTCGGGCAAACAGATAGAGCACGCCCAGATCGCGGCCGATGGCCTGTTCGATGCCCGGGCGCACGACCTTGACCACCACATCCTCGCCGCCATGCAGACGGGCGGCATGGACCTGGGCGATGGAGGCCGAGGCCATGGGTTCGGTGTCGAAATGCGCGAACCAGGCATCCACCGGTTGCTGGTATTCGTCCTCGATGATCGCCCGCGCGGTCTCGCCGGGAAACGGCGGGACGCGGTCCTGCAGGCGGGCCAGCTCGGCGGCGATGTCCGGCGGCAGGAGGTCGCGCCGGGTGGAGATGATCTGGCCGAACTTGACGAAGATCGGGCCCAGTTCCTCCAGCGCCAGGCGGATGCGCTCACCCCGCGGCCGCTGGCGGCGGGTGAACCAGGTCCAGGGCATGAAGACCCGCAGGAAGCGGAACGGCCGGAACCAGCGGGTGGCGAACAGGACCTCATCGAGGCCGTGGCGCAGCAGGACGATGTTGATCTGCGCGAGGCGCAGCAGCAGGCGGATACGACGCGTCATTGCCGGCCTCCGCGGCGTTCGAGCCGCCGCAGCCGGGCCTCGAGCCGGTCCACGCCTTCGCGGATCCGGTCGACATCGTCGAGAAAGTGCCGGGTCTCGGCGGCGGTGGGCAGCCAGCGACGCTCTTCGGTGGCAAGCTCGACGGCGTTGCGCAGCAGGGTGTCGGCAGTGTCGCGACCCCAGCGGCTGCCCTCGCGCAGGCCGGTGGCCATGCGTGCGGCGCCGGCCTCGCCCACCAGGCGTGCCAGCTGCGCTTCGAGGTCCACATCGAGCTCGCTGAACAGGGTGCGGACCTCCTGGATGGTGCCGATATCGCCACGGAAGGAGACCTCGCGACTGCGCTGTCCACGCGACAGGACCAGCCCGGTGAGTCCGGCCAGCGAGGCCTCCAGCACCACGTCGCAGTCGTTCATGTCGGTGGCGTCGCTGATCAGCGTCACACCGGTGTCACTGAAGGTGACCCGCAGCGCCACCGCCGGGTCGGTGAGGCGCAGCCCCATTTCGCGGCCGTCCAGTGGCGCCAGCCGCGCCGGCGTGCCGGGGTCGAGGGCGAGGATGCGGTTGATGCCCGTCTCCAGGGGGGCCAGCGGCAGCCACTCAGTAGACATGGCCGTGGTGGAGCGCGACCACCCCTCCGCTCAGGTTGATGTAATCGACATCCTCGAAGCCGGCGGCCTCCATCATCATCTTCAGCGTCTCCTGGTCGGGATGCTGGCGGATCGACTCGGCCAGGTAGCGATAGCTGTCGGCATCCTGGGCCACCAGACGGCCCATGAGCGGCAGCATGCGGAACGAGTAGAGGTCGTAGACCGGCTGCAGCGGGGTCAGATAGAGCGACGAGAACTCGAGGATGACCACCTGCCCGCCGGGTCGCAGGGCCTCGCGCATGGCCTGCAGGGCCTCGGGGATGCGGGTGACGTTGCGCAGGCCGAAACCGATGCTGATGCGATCGAACTGGCGCGGCCGGAACGGCAGCTGCTCGGCGTTGGCGAGCACGTACTCGAGGTTGCCGGTGACGCCCTCGTCGAGCAGCCGGTCGCGGCCGGTTTCGAGCATGGCGGCATTGATGTCCGAGACGATCACCTCACCCTCGGGCCCCACCTGATCGGCAAGCCCCCGGGCAAGATCGCCGGTGCCGGCGGCCAGGTCCAGCACCCGCTGGCCGGGCCGGGCGTTGATCAGCCGCAGGGCCTGGCGCTTCCAGAGCCGATGCAGGCCCGCCGACATCAGATCGTTCATGACGTCGTAGCGGCTGGCCACCGAGCTGAACACCTCGCCCACGCGCCGGGCCTTTTCCGCCACCGGCACACGCTGGTAGCCGAAGTGGGTTTCATCGTGTCGATCCGGATCGGAGCCTGTCATGCGCTGTCTCCCGCGTCCCGCTGATAACCGGCGGCCGCCAGTGAATCGAGATAGTCCTGCCAGTAGTCGTCGGCGTTTTCGCCCAGATCATAGAGCAGGTCCCAGGAATAGAGCCCGGTGTTGTGGCCGTCATCGAAGTGGAGACGCAGGGCATACTGGCCGACGGGCTCGATGCGCTCGATGCCCACCGCTTCCTTGCCCACCTGCAGGATCGCCTGCCCGGGGCCATGACCGCGCACCTCCGCGGATGGCGAGTGGACCCGCAGATACTCCGCGCTCAGATCGAAGTGGCGGCCATCGTCAAAGCTCACCGCCAGGGTGCGGGACTGACGGTGCAGATGGATCTGCGTGGGCACACGGCCGGTGTTGCGGCGCTCGGGGCGTTTCATGGCGACCTCAGAGGATGTAGCGGCTCAGGTCTTCGTTGCCGGCGAGATCCGCGAGCTGGGCATCCACATAGTCGGCATCGATGCTGACCGTCTGGCCGCTGTGATCGGCGGCGCTGTAGGAGATGGTCTCGAGCAGGCGCTCCATGATGGTGTGCAGCCGCCGGGCGCCGATGTTTTCGGTGTGGGCGTTCACCTGCCAGGCCATTCGGGCGATGCGATCAACCCCGTCCGCCGTGAACGCCAGCTCGACCCCTTCGGTGCGCAGCAGCGCCTGGTACTGGCGGACCAGCGAGGCATCGGGATCGGTGAGGATGGCCACGAAGTCTTCCACCGCCAGCGATGACAGCTCGACACGGATCGGCAGCCGGCCCTGCAGCTCGGGAATCAGGTCCGAGGGCTTGGAGACGTGGAAGGCCCCCGAGGCGATGAACAGGATATGGTCGGTGTTCACCATGCCCGAGCGGGTCGACACGGTACTGCCCTCGATGAGGGGCAGCAGGTCGCGCTGGACCCCCTCGCGGGAGATGTCGCCGCCGCCACTGCCGCCGCTCTGCTCGGTCTGCCGGGCCACCTTGTCGATCTCGTCGATGAACACGATGCCGCTCTGCTCGACGGACTCGATGGCCTTCTGCTTGATTTCTTCCTCGTTGACCAGCCGCGCGGCTTCTTCCTCGCGCAGCACCCGCCAGGCCTCGGCGATGGTCAGCCGCTGACGCTCGCTGCGCTGATTGCCCAGATTCTGGAACATGCCCTGGAGCTGGCTGGTGAGCTGCTCCATGCCCGGCGGCGCCATGATGTCCATGCCCGACTGCTGGCCGCGGACATCGATCTCGATCTCGCGCTCGTCGAGTTCGCCCTCGCGCAGCTTCTTGCGCATCTTCTGGCGGGTGCTGTCCTGGCTGCGGTCCTCATTGTCGCTGCCCCGGGCCTGCGGCAGCAGGGCGTCGAGGATGCGTTCCTCGGCGGCGTCATCGGCACGACTCGACTGACGCTGCATCTCCTGCTCGCGGATCATCCGCAGCGCGTTGTCGGTCAGGTCGCGGATCACCGATTCGACGTCGCGGCCGACATACCCCACCTCGGTGAACTTCGACGCCTCGATCTTGATGAACGGCGCGTTCGCCAGCCGTGCCAGACGCCGGGCGATTTCGGTCTTACCCACCCCGGTGGGGCCGATCATGAGGATGTTCTTGGGCGTGATCTCGGGGCGCAGCGCCGGGTCCACCTGCAGCCGCCGCCAGCGGTTGCGCAGCGCATTGGCGACCGCGCGCTTGGCGTCGCCCTGTCCGACGATGTGCTTGTCCAGCTCTTGGACGATTTCGCGGGGGGTCATCTCGCTCATCAGGCCTTCCCGTCACCGAGGGTCTCGATGGTCAGCGTATGATTGGTGTAAATGCAGATATCCGCGGCGATGCCGAGTGCGCGTTGGACAACCGTGGCGGCGTCCAGATCCGTTTCGGCCACCAGCGCCTGGGCGGCGGCCTGGGCATAGCCCGAGCCCGAGCCGATGGCCATCAGCTCGCGCTCGGGCTCGACCACGTCGCCATTGCCGGAGATCATCAGCAGGCTTTCGGCGTCGGCCACCATAAGCAGCGCCTCGAGACGCCGCAGCGCCCGGTCCGAGCGCCAGTCCTTGGCCATTTCCACCGCCGCACGGGTAAGTCGCCCGCCGTGGCGCTCGAGCTGACCCTCGAAGCGCTCGAACAGCGTGAAGGCGTCGGCCGTGCCGCCGGCGAATCCCGCCAGCACCTGATCGTGGTAGAGGCGTCGGACCTTGCGGGCATTGCCCTTCATGACCGTGTTGCCAAGGGTGACCTGGCCGTCACCGCCGACGGCGATCTGCCCGCCGCGACGGACCGCCAGGATGGTGGTGCCATCAAACTGCTGCAAGACTGCTCTCCGGAGGTTGCTGGATACCGATCGTTCGCCCCGCAATGTTAACGCAGCCGGGCGCCCGAGGGTTATTTTCGTCGCGCCCGTGGATGGGCCCGGTCATAGACCTCGGCCAGGTGCTGGAAGTCGAGGTGGGTGTAGATCTGCGTGGTGCCGATGTCGGCGTGCCCGAGCAGCTCCTGGACGGCGCGCAGGTCGCCGCTGGACTCGAGCAGATGGGTGGCGAAGGCATGCCGCAGCATGTGCGGATGCACCGGCCGATCCAGACCCTGCCGGCGCGCCCGGTCGTTGAGTCGGGTCTGAATGGCGCGGTGCGACAGCCGCCGGCCGCGGCGACTGACGAACAGCCCGGTCTCTTCGGCATCGGCCAGAGTATGACGCACCGCCACCCAGTCGGCGATCGCCTCGCGGGCCTTGCGGCCCACCGGCACGATCCGGGTGCGCGCGCCCTTGCCCACCACCCGCAGTTCGCGGGGCCGGGGGCCGGTATCATCGAGGTTGAGGGCCGCCACCTCGGCCAGCCGCAGGCCGGCCCCGTAGATCAGTTCGAACAGCGCCCGGTCGCGGCGTTGCAGCGGATCCGCGGCCTGCCCGGCGGCCTGATCGGCGGCGGCCGGTGGGTCGAGCAGCTGGGCGGTGGTGTCGACATCGAGGGTTGCCGGCAGGCTGCGTGCCGCCCGCGGTGCCTGGATGTCGGCCGCGGGATCGGTGTCCACGCGCCCTTCGCGCTGGAGATAACGGAACAGCCCGCGCACTGCGGAGAGCTGGCGCTGCAGGGATCGTGGCGACAGGCCGCGGCGGTGGTCGCGGCTGATCCATGCCCGGACGTGATGGCTGCGCACGGCCTCCCAGGTCTCGACGTCGGCCTGCTCGAGGTAGGTCGCCAGCCCGCTCAGGTCACGGCCATAGTGCTGACGGGTCAGGGCGGCCAGGCGGCGTTCGTCGCGCAGATGGGCCTGGAAACCTTCAATGTCCGCCCACAGCCGTGCGCCGTCGGCCACCGTCAGTCCCCGGCGCTGGCCCGGCGCAGGACCCGGGCGGCCAGCGCGCCGAGCTGACCGAGAAACACCGTGCCCTGCTCGGCGTGATAGCGATGCGGGTCGCGACTGCCAATGGCGATGAAGCCGCGGATGGGCGGCTCGTCCATGGGGATGACCGCCACCGAGCCGAGCCCGTCGGTCTGAGGGTCAAAGATCAGTGCCAGGTGTTCAGCATCGAGGCCGCCCAGCACCGGCTGATTGCCGGGGAAGGCCGCCTCCAGCTGCAGCGCCCGGGCATCATCCGTGCCGATGATGGGGGCGCTGGCGGTGGCCAGGCTGTCATCGATCAGCAGGACTTGGACCACATCCGCCCTGAAGTCGTGGCGCAGTCCGTCGCGGATCGCCAGCAGCACGCCATCGAGGTCATCCGCGGCGAGCAGCTCAAGGGTGAAGCGGTGGATCTGCTCGACCAGCCGGTCGTTGTCGCGGGCCACCTGCAGCAGCTGGTCGAGGCGCTCGGCGAGGGCGTGGTTTTCTTCGCGCAGGATCGAGACCTGATATTCGATCAACGAGCGGGCGGCGCCGCTTTCGTGGGGGACGTCGAGGGCTTTGAGCACCTCGGGGTGGCGTCGCAGCAGACCCGGGTCGGCGCGCAGGTAATCGAGCACCTGCGCCTCGTCGATGGGCTGCGCCGGCATCGCTGATTCACCCGTCTGACCGCTCATATCGCTCCTGTCGTCAGTCTGCCCTCGAACACATGCTGCGCCGGCCCGGTCATCCAGACCGGGTGGCCCTCGCCGCGCCAGTGTATCACCAGCTCGCCGCCGGTCAGTGCAAGTCGGACCGTGGGGTCGAACCAGTCGTTGAGAATACCGGCCACCACCGCGGCACAGGCGCCGGTGCCGCAGGCCGGCGTCTCGCCCACGCCCCGTTCGACCACCCGCAGCTGTCCGCTGCCGCGATCGTCCACCGCCAGAAAACCCGCGTTGACGTGGTTGGGGAAGCGCGGATGCGAAACCAGCTGCGGGCCCAGGGTGGCCACCGGGGCCGTCTGGACGTCGTCAACCCGCAGCACCACGTGGGGGTTGCCCATGGACACCGCCGCCACCGAAAGGGTCTCACCCGCGACGGCCAGCGGGTAGCGAGCCTGGCGGCCGGGGGCGTCGAACGGGATGGCGGCCGGCTCGAGGATCGGCGCCCCCATATCGACCCGAACCCGATCGGCGTCGACCGCTTCCACCCGGGTCAGGCCGGCGTCGGTCTCCAGGCACAGGGCGTCGGCGTCGTGCAGCCCCTGGTCGCGCAGAAAGCGCGCCATGCAGCGCACGCCGTTGCCGCAGTGCTCCACCTCGGTGCCGTCGGCGTTCCAGATCCGGTAGCGGAAGTCGGCATCCGGACGGCGGGCGGGCGCGGCCATCAGTACCTGGTCGCAGCCAACGCCGTAGCGCCGGTCGGCAATGCGGCGGATCCATTCCGGTGTGGGCTGGATGGACTGGCGGATGGCGTCGAACACGACAAAGTCATTGCCGAGCCCCTGCAGCTTGGAAAAGGCCAGGCTCACGGCGACTCCAGCAGGTGCTCGCCCTGCCACAGCGCTTCGAGGGGTTCGCGTTCGCGGATCAGGTGCGCCTGGTCGCCGTCCACCAGCACCTCGGCCGGACGCGGCCGGGCGTTGTACTGCGAGGCCATGACGAAGCCGTAGGCGCCGGTGGCATGAATGGCCAGCAGCGTGCCCGGGCGCAGCGCCAGGGAGCGCTCGCTGCCGAGGGTGTCGGCGCTTTCGCAGACCGGCCCGACGATGTCGTAGAGGCGCGGATCGGCATCCACCGGCTCGGCGGTCTCGATGCGCTGCCAGGCGTTGTAGAGCGCCGGGCGCAGCAGGTCGGTCATCGCCGCATCGACAATCGCGAAGTCGCGGTGGCCGGGCTTGAGGTATTCCACCCGGGTCAGGAGCAGACCCGCTTCGCCCACCAGCGCCCGGCCCGGTTCCATGAGCAGTTTCTGGCGCCGGCCGGCGAGTAGCGGGCCGAGGCGCTCGGCCAGCGCGGCGGGGGTCGGCGGCGTTTCGTCCTCGTAGCGGATGCCCAGACCGCCGCCGATATCCAGATGCGCCAGCGGGATGCCGTCGGCTTCCAGCCGGTCCACCAGGGCCAGGCTGCGCGACAGGGCATCCACCAGCGGTTCGAGCTCGGTGAGCTGCGAGCCGATGTGGAAATCCATACCGGTCACCGCGATGCCCGGCAGCGATGCGGCATGGTGATAGAGCCCTTCGGCGGCCTGGATGTCGATGCCGAACTTGTTTTCTTTGAGCCCCGTGGAGATGTAGGGATGGGTGCGGGCGTCGACATCGGGGTTGACCCGCAGCGACACCGGCGCGCGCTGCCCGCTGCGCACGGCGACCGCGTTGATCCGCTCGAGCTCGGCGGCGGATTCGATGTTGAACGCCAGAATGCCCGCCGCCAGCGCCTGCTCAATCTCGGCCTCGGTCTTGCCCACGCCCGAGAACACCACCCGCGCGGGATCGCCGCCGGCGCGCAGGACCCGCGCCAGCTCGCCGCCCGAGACAATGTCAAAACCGCTGCCAAGCCGCGCCAGCAGCTGCAGGATCGCCAGGCTGCCGTTGGCCTTCACGGCGTAGCAGATCTGATGATCAAAACCAGCAAAGGCCTGGTCATAGGCCCGCCAGGCCGACTCGATGGCGGCGCGTGAATAGACGTAGAGCGGCGTCCCGAAGCGCTCGGCGAGCGCCGGGGTGGGGCAGTCCTCGACGGCCAGGGTGGCGTCCGGGCGATGGATCACGATGCGGTCTCCGCGTCGGAGGCGGTCTCGGCCTCGGGCATATAGAGATCGCCCTTGACCCCGCAGCCGGTGAGCAGGATTAGCGTGATCAGGGCCAGACAAGGCAGGATACGTAGCGACATGCAGACTCAGGGTTTCATGTGGAACACCAGTATAGGGGGACACAGGCAATGGCGGAACAGCCGCTGGAGACCGTGGAAACAGCCGGCCCGGCGCCGGAATGCAGTGTCATCTGGCTGCACGGGCTGGGTGCCAGCGGCCATGACTTCGAGCCCATCGTCCCACAGCTGGGACTGCCGTCACCGGCGCTCGTGCGGTTCGTGTTTCCGCACGCGCCATCCCAGCCCGTGACGCTGAACGGCGGGCTGTCGATGCCGGCCTGGTACGACATCTACGGCCTGTCCGCGGGCACGCCGCAGGACGAGCCCGGTCTGGACGCCGCCGCCGGCTGGATCGAGGCCCTGATCCAGCGCGAAATCGCCCGCGGGATCCCACCCCAGCGTCTGGTGCTGGCCGGGTTCTCGCAGGGCGGTGCGCTGGCGCTGCACACCGGCCTGCGCTATGCCGAGGGCCTCGCGGGCATCATGGGGCTGTCCACCTATCTGCCGCTGGCCGATCACCTGGGTCAGGCCCGCGCCGCTGCCAACCGCGATACCCCGATCTTTCTGGCCCACGGCCATCACGACCCGGTGCTGGCGTATCGGCTGGGCACGGATTCGCGGGACGCCCTCGAGGCGCTGGGGTATCCCGTGGAGTGGCGCGACTACCCCATGGAGCACCAGGTCTGCATGGAAGAGATTGCCGACATCGGCGCCTGGCTGCGCCGGGTGCTGGCCCTCTAGCGGTCGCTGTCCTGGCCGAGCCGCCGGCGCGCGGCGGCCACCTGCCGGCGGACCTGCGCCGGGGCGGTGCCGCCGGTGTGATCGCGGGCCGCCAGCGAGCCCTCCAGGGTCAGCACGCCAAAGACATCCTCGCCGATGGCCGTTGAAAAGCCCTGCAGTTCGGCCAGCGACAGATCCGCCAGATCGCGGCCCTCGGCCACGCCATAGGCCACTGCCCTGCCGACGATTTCGTGGGCGTCGCGAAAGGCCACGCCCTGGCGCACCAGGTAGTCGGCCAGGTCGGTGGCCGTCGCAAAGCCTTCGCGGGCCGCAGCCCGGGTGCGCCCGCGGTTGACGGTCAGCGCCGGCACCATGTCGGCAAACGCCCGCAGGCTGTCGCGCAGGGCGTCGGCGGCATCAAACAGCGGTTCCTTGTCTTCCTGGTTGTCGCGGTTGTAGGCAAGCGGCTGGCCCTTCATCAGGGTCAGCAGGGTGTGCAGGGCGCCCTGCACCCGGGCGCTCTTGCCGCGCACCAGTTCGGCGACATCGGGGTTCTTTTTCTGCGGCATGATCGAGCTGCCGGTGCAGAAGCGGTCGGGCAGATCGATGAAGCCGGTCAGCGGTGACGCCCAGATCACCAGCTCCTCGGCCATGCGCGACAGGTGGGTCATGGTCAGCGCCGCCGCCGAGACGAATTCAATGGCGAAGTCGCGATCCGAGACGGCATCCAGGGAATTGCGGGTGGGCGCATCAAAGCCCAGCGCCGCACAGGTCTGGTCGCGATCGATGGGAAAGGTCGTCCCCGCGAGCGCCGCCGAGCCCAGCGGCATTTCGTTGGCGCGCCGCCGCACGTCGTGGAGCCGTGACTCGTCGCGCACCAGCATTTCGTACCAGGCCAGCATGTGATGGCCAAAGCTCACCGGCTGGGCCACCTGCAGATGGGTGAAGCCGGGCATGACGGTGTCCGCCTCGCGCTCGGCCAGATCCACCAGTCCCGCCTGAAAGCGCCGCAGCAGCGCAAGGTTGCCGTCGATGACCGTGCGCAGCCAGAGGCGGATGTCGGTGGCGATCTGGTCGTTGCGCGAGCGCCCGGTATGCAGCCGCTTGCCCGCCTCACCGATGCGGTCGGTGAGGCGCGCCTCGATGTTCATGTGGACATCCTCGAGGGCCGGATCCCAGGGGAACCCGCCGGCCTCGATCTCGGCCTCGATGGCCTGTAACCCGGCGTCGATGGCCGCGCCGTCGTCCGCACTGATGATCCCGCAGTCCGCGAGCATTCTGGCGTGGGCGCGGGAGCCGCGGATGTCCTCGCGGTAGAGGCGTCGATCGTAGTGTTCGGAGGCGCTGAAGGCCGCCACGAAGGCGTCGGTCGCTTCGCTGAAACGACCACTCCAGAGACCCTTGGCGTCTGACTCGCTCATTGCCATCCATTCCTCTCGGCTGAGCGCGGCAGTATAGCAGCCGACCGGCAGCCTGCGCCGGATGCCCGGTCTGTGAACCGGTTGGCGAACGCCGCGGGCGCGGTTTTCCATGCTCGAGCCTCCACTTGATGAGCGCCCGGGAGGAACCGACATGATGAAGATTGTGATTGCCTGCGAGCAGCCCGCCCTGCGCGAGCGTCTGGCGCGACTCGCCGCCAACCGTTCGGGCTGGCGGATTGGTGGGGTTTTCGAGACCCCGGCGGACGCCCCGCCCAGTCACCGCCGTGACCCGGTGGATGCGGTGGTGCTGGGGGTGCGCGATGCCCGGCATCTGGCCACGGCGGTGGCGCTGGCCAATGCCACGCCGGCCCCGGCGATCCTGCTGGCCTGCGAGATGACCGACCCCATCCTCCCGCAGCTTGAGGCGAGCGGAATCGACTACGTCCTGGACAGCGTCCAGCCGGCGCGTTTCGGGGCCGCCCTCGAGGCCGCCCGTCCCCTGAGCGCCGGCCAGATCGTCCGCCTCCAGGCCCCGGGCGCCGGTGACGAGCGCCGGCATATCCTCTGCCGCCGGCGCAACGGCCTGAGCCTGATTCCGGTGGATGACGTGCGCTGCTTTGTGGCCGATCACAAGTACGTCAGCGTGCAGCATGACGCCGGCGAGGATCTGATCGAAGAGTCGCTGTGCGGTCTCGAGGCGGAGTTCGGGCAACGCTTTCTGCGGGTACACCGCAGTGCCCTGGTGGCCCGGGACGCCCTGCGGGGGCTGGAGAAGGACGTCGAGGGTCGCACCCTCGCCCGGGTGGAGGGCAGCGACGAGACCCTGCCGGTCAGCCGGCGTCGCCTGCCCACGGTCCGGCGCTGGATGCGGGGCGCGGCGGCGCCGGGCTGACGCTTTGCGTGGGGGCGATCAGGCGGTATCGTTGCGCATTATCGCAACTGACCGCCCGGCTCGCCCCGGGTCCACGCATTCATGTCCATCACCCATCTGCGCATCGCCACCCGTCGTAGTCCACTGGCCATCTGGCAGGCCGAGCACGTGGCTGAGCGCCTGCGGGCCCGTCATCCGGGGCTCGAGGTCGAGCTGGTCCGCCTGTCCACCCGCGGCGACGAAATCACCGATCGGCCGCTGATGGCGGTGGGCGGCAAGGCCCTGTTCGTCAAGGCGCTCGAGGAGGGCATGCTGGCGGGCAAGGCCGACATCGCCGTGCATTCCATGAAAGACATCCCCGCGGAGGTCCCGGATGAATTCCGGGTGCCGGTGATCCTCGCCCGTGATGACCCCTTCGACGCCTTTGTCTCGCGCCACTACGGTGCCCTTGATGAGCTGCCCACCGGCGGCTGCGTGGGCACGGCAAGCCTGCGCCGCGAGTGTCAGATCCGCGCCCGACGCCCGGACCTGACGGTGACGTCGCTGCGCGGCAACGTCCAGACCCGGCTCGGCAAGCTCGATGCCGGCGAATTCGATGCCATCGTGCTAGCCGCCTCGGGCCTGCGGCGACTGGGCATGGCCGATCAGATCACCCGGGCGATGCCCGCCGAGGAAAGCCTGCCGGCGGTGGGTCAGGGGGCGCTGGCCATTGAGTGCCGCGCTGACGATCCCGAGGTGGATGCGTTGATCCGCGATCTCGACGACCCGGACAGCCACGACCGGGTGGCGGCGGAGCGCGCGGTCAATGCCCGGCTGGAGGGCAGCTGCCATGTCCCGCTGGCCGCCTATGCGGTGCTGGAGGGCGACGACCTGTGGCTGCGTGCCCTGGTGGCCAGCCGCGATGGCCGCCAGGTGCTGCGTGCCGAGGGCCGCGCGCCCCGCCACGGGGCCGGGGCCCTGGGCAATACGGTTGCCGGGGACCTGCTCGCGCAGGGGGCCGGCGAGATCCTCGCCGATATTCAGTGACCACCGCAGACGCCCTGGCCGGCCGCCGGATCCTGGTGACCCGGCCCGAGGGCCAGGCCGACGGGCTGATCCACTGCCTTGAGGCCGCGGGCGCCGCGGTCCTGCACCGCCCCACCCTGCAGATCGTTGCCCTCGCGCCGGCGCTGCCGGCCATCCCCCGTGTGGACTGGCTCGTGTTCACCAGTCCCAACGCCGTCCGGCATGGCGTCGGCCGGCTGCCGACGGAGCGGCGCGGGGACGCCCGCGTGGCCGCGGTCGGGCCGGGTACCGCCACGGCGGCGCGGCGCCAGGGGCTGGCGGTCAGTGCCGCGCCCCAGTCGGGTGGTGGCGCGGATGACCTGTTGGCTGAAGCGGCGTTCGATGCCGGCGCCGGTGCCCGGGTGCTGATCATTCGTGGCGAAGGCGGACGCCGCCGACTGCCGGAGGCGCTCCGCGAGCGCGGCGCCACGGTGGACGAGTGGGTGGTCTACCGGCGCGAGGTGCCGAGCGGTGGACTGGCGATTCCCCGGGAGTGGCAGGCCCGGCCGCTTGACTGCACAATTGTGACAAGCACCAGTGGCCTGTCGGGCCTGCTCGGCATGGCGGGGTCAGGCGCGCTAGAGTGGTTGCAGAAAAGCCGACTGGTCACCGTGAGCGAGCGCATCGCGATGGCCGCCGTCCGCGCGGGATGGGATGCCCCCGGCATTGCCGCTGGCGCGGACGATCAGGCAATTACACGGGCGGTGTGTGCCGCGCTGCAGAGAGAGAGCGATGAGCAAGACAGACAAGGACGCACAGAAGGCCCTCGAGACGACCCCGGGCGATGACGGCCCGGCGCCGGATGATGCCTCGACGGCGGCCCCGGCCGAACCCGCGGCACCGGCGACGGGGCGCGGGCCCGGTCGGCTTGCGTTGGTCGTGGCCCTGCTGGTCGCGCTGCTCGTGGCGGCGGGCGGGGGGTATCTCATCTGGCAGATGCAGCAGCTTGCCGACGCTCAGGCCGACCTCGCCGCCCGCAGCGAACTCGAGACCCTGCGCGACGATCAGCAGACCGCCCTGGGCGAGCTCAACGGCCGCGTCACCAACCTCAACGAACAGCTCGAATCGCGCCTGCAGTCGCTGGCCCAGCTCGAAAACCGCATGGCCGATCAGGTCAGCGCCCGCCGCGAACTGGCCGACCGGGTGGATCAGCTCTACCGCCGCATGAACTCCGAGACCGATGACTGGCGCATTGCCGAGGCCGGCTATCTGGCCCGTATGGCCGTGCATCGTGTGCGCTTCAACGGCGATATCGCCGGTGCCCTCGAGGCGCTGGAGGCCGCCGACGTCCTGCTCTCCGGCCTGGGCGGCGTGGGCATCGACCGGCGTGAGGCGATTGGCCGTGCCGTCGATCAGCTGCTGGACGTCGAGCGGATCGATCAGGTGGCCATCAACCGCGGGCTCGACCGGGTGGCGGATCAGCTCGGCTCGCTGCCATTGGCCGCCGGTATCCAGCGCTTCGAGACCGCCGACACCACCGCCGGGGCGCGGAGCGATGCGCCGGCGGGGGGCTGGCAGGCACGCCTGGATCGTGCCGGGGACCGGCTGATGACGGGGCTCAGCGAGCTGGTCACCGTCAGCCGCGACCGCCAGGTCGAGCCGCTGCCCGAGCCGGAGTCCCGGTTCCTGCTGCAGCAGAACCTGCGCCTGCAGATCGAGTCGGCGCGACTGGCGGCCCTGCGGGGCGAGACCGCCACCTATGACAACGCCCTCAAGCGCATCGACGACTGGGTGAGCGCCTACTTTGATTCCAGCGCCGAGTCGGTGAGCGCGGTCCGCGAGCGCCTCGCGGATCTGATGGACGAGCCCGTGAAGGTTGAGCGGCCCGCCATCGGCGAGACCCTCGCCCCCGTGCTCAACGACGGTGGCCAGTCATGATCCGGCGGCTCATCCTTCTGGTCCTGCTGCTGCTGGCCAGCGTGTCGGCGGCGCAGTGGTTCGCCAACGAAGGCGGCTTTCTGATGCTCCGGGTGGGCGAATGGACCATCCAGACCAGCCTGTTCGTGGCGGTGCTCGGCTTCATTGCCCTGTGGGCGGCAGTGACTCTGGCGGTGGGGCTGCTGCGGCGGACGCTCCGGGCCCCCGGTCAGGTGCGCGAGCGGCTCGCCAGCCGGCGCACGCACCGGGCCCAGCGCGAGCTGATCGATGGGCTGATCGAGCTGGCCGAAGGGCGCTATGCCCAGGCCGAGCGCCATCTCGAGGGCACCAGTGGTTTTTCGCAGCAGCCGCTCATGCACCATCTGCTCGCGGCCATCGCCGCCCAGCGCCGTGGCGAGTGGCAGCGCCGGGACGACCTGCTGGTGGCGGCCGATTCGGCCAACCCACGGGCACGGCTGGCGGTGGGCCTGCTGCAGGCCCAGCTACAGGTCGATGCCGAGCAGTGGGAACAGGCCCTGGCAACGCTGGGCTGGCTGCGCGAGAAAGCGCCCCGCAACCACCGCGTGCTCATGCTGCAGGCACGCGCCATGCGCGCGGTGGAGGACTTTGCCGGATTGATGGATCTGCTGCCGGACCTGCGCCGTGAGCAGTCCCTGCCCAGTGCCGAGCTCACCGCCATCGAACAGCGGGCCCTGGACGAGCGGATCAATGCCCTGGGCGCCTCGGCCAATGCCGACAGCCTGGGGCGCATCTGGAAGTCGCTGCCCAAGAGCCGGCGCCGCGATCCGGTCCTGCAGGCCCGCTACGCGCGGGCGCTGATCGACGCCGACTGCCCGGTCACCGCCGAGCGCCAGCTGCGCCGCTGGCTGCGCCAGCGCTGGGAGCCGATGCTGGTGGAAGTCTACGGCGAGCTGCCCCTGCCCGCCGAGCGGGTCTACAACCGCCTCACCGGCTGGCTCAACGAGCGCCCCGACGATCCGGCGCTGCTCTATGCGGCGGCCCGTCAGGCGGCCCGCGCGAAAGACTGGGGACCGGCCCGGCGGCACCTTGAGGCGGCCGTCGCCCGCGATGACAATCCGACCACGGCGCGGCTGCTTGCCGAGCTCTACGAGCGCCTCGGCGAGCATGACCGCGCCCGCCAGGCCTATCGCCAGGCCCTGGGCCTCGACCCGATCGGCAACAGCCTGCCGCGGATGGACGCCCCGAGCGATTAGGCCCGCAGGATGATCGAGCCGCTGCTCTGGCGCGATTCCAGGCGCTGATGGGCCGCACCCGCCTCGGCCAGCGGCCATTCGCTGTCGATGTGGATCTGCAGGTCGCCGGCGACGACGCGGGCGAACAGGGCGTCGGCCGCCGCCTGCAGTTCGGCCGGGGTGCCGATGTAGTCGAACAGCGACGGCCGGGTCAGAAACAGCGATCCCCCCGCCGCCAGCTGGCCCACCTCGATGGCCGGCGGTGCGCCGGATGACTGGCCAAAGCTGACCAGCAATCCCCGCTTGGCGAGACAGGCCAGGGATGCCGTGAGGGTATCCGCACCCACCGAGTCATAGACCACCTGCACGCCCTTGCCGTCGGTGAGGGCGTGGACCCGTTCGCTGACCGACTCGTCGCGGTAGAGCACCGGATGGTGGCAGCCATGGGCGCGGGCCTGCTCGGCCTTCTCCGCGCTGCCCACGGTGCCGATCACGGTGGCCCCGAGGTGATGGGCCCACTGACAGAGCAGCAGCCCGACACCGCCCGCCGCGGCGTGGATCAGGACCCGATCCCCCGGTCCCACGGCGTGGACCCGTTCGAGCAGCATGTGCGCGGTCATGCCCTTGAGCATCATGGCCGCGGCCCGCTCGCTGGTGATGGCCGCCGGCAGTGCCACCACCCGATCGGCGCTGATCACCCGTTCGCGGGCATAGGCCCCTGGCGGACCACCGACATAGGCCACGCGCTGGCCGGGTGTCAGCGTGTCGACGCCGTCGCCCACGGCCAGCACCTCGCCGGCGGCTTCGAGCCCCGGCGTAAAGGGCATCTGCGCGGGCCGGTAGAGCCCGGTGCGGAAGTAGACATCGATGTAGTTGACGCCGATATGGGTCTGGCGGATGTGGACCTCGCCGGGACCGGGCGTGACAGCGGCGGTGTCGGCAAGCCGTAGCTCGTCGGGGCCGCCGAAGGATTCAATGCGGATGGCCTGATTCATGCCGGACTCCCGTCCTTGCCGCCCTCGATACCGGCTTCGACGCCGGCCAGGGCCGTGAGGTTGACGACGCCCCGCACCGTCACCGACGGCGTGAGGATGTGGGCTGGCTTGGCCATGCCCAGCACGATGGGACCGATCGACACGGCGTCGGTGACGGTCTTGAGCAGATTGAAGGCGATATTGGCCGCATCCAGCGTGGGCATGATCAGCAGGTTGGCCTCGCCCTCGAGCTGCGAGTTGGGAAAGATGCGCCGGCGGATTTCCTCATTGAGGGCGGCATCGCCATGCATCTCGCCCTCGACCTCCAGTGAGGGGTCGCGGAGCTGGACCTGATGGAGGGCCTCGCGCATCTTGGCGGCCTCGGCATCGTCCGAGGTGCCGAAGTTGCTGTGCGAGAGCATCGCCACCTTGGGCACCATGCCGAAGCGGCGGATCTCATCGGCGGCGAGGGTGGTCATCTCCGCGAGCTGGTCGGCGCTGGGGTGGTGATTGACGTAGGTGTCACACAGAAACAGCGTGCCCTTGGGGGTGATGATGGCGTTCATCGCCGCCAGATTGGCCACCCCTTCGCGCCGGCCGATGACCTCGGTGACATAGTCGAGCTGGCGGTGGTACTTGCCCACCGCGCCCGAGAGCATGGCGTCGGCCTCGCCCCGGTGCACCATCAGCGAGGCGATCACGGTGTTGCGCGTGCGCACGATCTGGCGGGCCCGGTCGGGGGTGACGCCGCGCCGCTCCATGAGCGAGTGATAGAGCTGCCAGTAGGCCTTGAAGCGCGGATCGTCCTCGGGGTCCACCAGCTCGAAGTCGTCATCGACGGCGAGTCGCAGGCCCAGGCGCTGGATGCGCATTTTGACCACCCGGCGGCGGCCGATGACGATGGGCTTCGCCAGACCGTCGTCCACCACCAGCTGCACCGCCTGGAGGATGCGCTCGTCCTCGCCGTCGCCGTACGCCACCCGACGCGGGTTCTGACTGGCGCGCTCGAAGATCGGCTTCATGAGCAGGCCCGACTGGAAGACATAGTTCGACAGCCGGCGGCGATAGGCGGCGAAATCCTCGATGGGTCGGGTGGCCACCCCGCTTTCCATGGCGGCGCGGGCCACCTCGGGGGCGATGCGCGTGATCAGGCGCGGATCGAAGGGCTTGGGGATCAGGTATTCGGGGCCGAACGACAGCGGTCTGCCGCCATACGCCGCCCGCACCACATCCGAGGATTCCATGGTGGCCAGATCCGCGATGGCGCGCACGCAGGCCTTTTTCATTTCGTCGTTGATGGTGGTCGCGCCCACGTCCAGCGCGCCGCGGAAGATGAACGGAAAGCACAGGACGTTGTTGACCTGATTGGGGTAATCCGAGCGGCCGGTGGAGATGATGGCGTCGGGCCGGGCGTCGAGGGCGTCCTCGGGCAGAATCTCGGGGGTGGGGTTGGCCAGCGCCATGATCATGGGCTTGTCCGCCATGCGCTTGACCATCGCCGGCGTCAGCACGCCCGGGGCGGACAGCCCCAGAAAGATATCCGCGCCATCGATGGCCTCGCCCAGGGTGCGGGCGTCGGTGTCGCTGGCGTAGACCCCCTTGCGCGCATCCATGTACTCGGTCCGGCCCTTGTAGATCACGCCCTGCCGGTCGGTGGCGATGACGTTGGCCGGGTTGAGGCCCATCGATACCAGCAGATCCAGGCAGGCCACCGCCGAGGCCCCGGCGCCGGAGGTCACCAGCTTGATGTCCTCGAAGCGCTTGCCCACCAGGCGCAGGCCGTTATAGATGGCGGCGGCGGCGGTAATGGCCGTGCCGTGCTGGTCGTCGTGGAAGACCGGGATGTTCATGCGCTCGCGCAGCTGGGCCTCGACCTCGAAGCACTCCGGCGCCTTGATGTCTTCGAGGTTGATGGCGCCGAAGGTCGGCTCGAGCCGGGCGATGGTCTCCACCAGCTGACCGGCGTCGGTTTCGTCGATTTCGATGTCGAAAACGTCGATGCCAGCGAACTTCTTGAACAGGACGCCCTTGCCCTCCATGACCGGCTTGGAGGCGAGGGGGCCGATCGCCCCCAGCCCCAGCACCGCCGTGCCGTTGGTGATGACGCCCACCAGATTGCCGCGGGCGGTGACATTGGCGGCTTCGCGCTCGTTCTCGACAATCGCCTCGCAGGCGGCGGCCACGCCCGGGCTGTAGGCCAGGGCCAGATCGCGCTGGTTGGCCAGCGGCTTGGTGGGGGAGACCGTGATTTTCCCCGGCGTCGGGTTGCGATGGTAGTCGAGCGCGTTCTGTTTAAAGTCCTCAGCCATGGCGGTCTCTCTGCGTGGTCAGGGGTGGGGTTGGGTCACGAAATCGTTCAGCTCATCGGTGAAGCGCTGCGGCGCCTCGGCATGTAGCCAGTGGCCGACGCCGGGATAGCTCACCACGTCGGCGGCCGGAAAATGGCGGGCGATCGCGGCGCGCCCGGCGCCACCGACATAGTCGGACGCCCCGCCGTGGACGAAGCGCACCGGCCGCTCCGTCAGGGTGCCCAGGCCTTCCGGCCAGCCCTGGATGACCGGCAGCTGCTCGGCCAGCGTGGCGAGCGGAATGCGCCACACCCACTGCGCGCCCCGACGCTGCAGGTTGGTGAGCAGAAACTGCCGGATCATGGGGTGACTGACCTCGGTGGCCAGCTGCGCATCCACCGCGCCGCGATCCGGCGCCGCCGCCAGATCGATGGCCTGCATGGCACGGATCAGCCCGCCGTGCTCGGCTTCATGGTCGTAGGCCATGGGGGCGATATCCACCACCATCAGGCGGCGCAGCCGGTCCGGCCGGGTCAGGGCCAGCGCCATCGCCACCTTGCCGCCCATGCTGTGGCCCATGATGTCGGCCTGCTCAATGCCTCTTGCCTCCAGCAGGGCGACGACGTCAGCGGCCATGGCGCGATAATCCATGCCCGGGCAATGCGGGGACTGGCCGTGGTTGCGCAGATCGGGGCGCAGCACCCGATGGCCCGCCTCGAAGGATCGGGCGATGCCGCGCCAGTTGTTACCCGAGCCGTACAGGCCGTGGAGCATGACCAGTGCCGGGCCGTCACCCCCTTCGGCACAGTGCAGTTCCACCGCATCCGTCATTGCAGGCGCTCCTGGGCATTCGAGGCGACATGCCGCAGTGCCTGCAGCGCGACGCCGAACATGGCGCTGTCGGGCTGGGCGCTGGCCCGGATCTGATCGGTGATCTGGCGCAGATAGTCGACCCGGTTGCCCTCGCCGGCGAGTCCGTCCTCCACCCGGCTGGCCGCCGTGCCGTCACCGGTATGCCGGAGGATGGCTTCGGTGACCCGGCGGTGTTCCTCGTGCAGCGACTCCATGAGCCCGATCCGGTAGCGCGCCTGCCAGTCGTCCTCGGGCTGGAACCGGTCAATGGCCGCCTGCAGGTCACTGAGCGCCAGATGGTCGCTGGCCTGGAAATGCACGCGGGCCGCCTCGGTCAGTTCGGTGTCGGCGACGCAGGCCGCGGCATGGATATCGAGCGCGGGATAGAGCCGCGGCAGACGGCTCAGGCGCTCGGCCAGGGGTGCCGGGACGCCGGCCTCGACATGCCGGTCGCGTGCCGCGGCCAGCTGCCCGGCGGCGGTTTCGGTCAGCAGTGTCGGCAGGGCCTCGTCGAGGCGGGCGACCGCCTGCTGCATCGGCGCCATACCAGCCCCGGCGTCACTGCCGCCGCCGCCCGGATGACGGAGCAGCCAGCGCGTGGCCTGCTCCTGCAGGGCGCGGATGCTGTGCAGCGCGGACTGCTGATGCTGGATGGCCACCGCGTCACCCAGCCCGTTCACTTCGTGCCACAGCCCGCGCAGACCGTAGATGTCACGGGCCGCCAGATAGGCCCGCACCGCCTCGGCGGTATCGGCGCCGGTCGCTTCGGTCATGCGCATCAAAAACGTCGCCCCCATGCGGTTGAGCACATGATTGGCGAGGTGGGTGGCGATGATCTCGCGGCGCAGCGGGTGCTGGTCGATGCGTGTCGCAAAGCGCTCGCGCAGGGGCGCGGGGAAATACCCCACCAGTTCGTGGAGGTTTTCCTCGCCCTGCACCAGCGGCGAGTCGAGCAGCTCCTCGAAGCTGCGGATCTTGGTGTACGACAGCAGTATCGCCAGCTCGGGACGGGTCAGTCCGCGCCCCTGGCGAGCCCGCTCGGCGAGGCCCTCATCATCGGGCAGCTGCTCCACCGCCCGGTCCAGCCGGCCCTCGCGCTCGAGCCGGCGCATGCAGCGATCCTGCTCCGCCAGCCGGGCCGCCGCCCGATCCTGCATCAGGCTGATGGCCTGGGTCTGGCGGTCGTTATTGGCCAGCACGTGCGCGGCGACGGCATCGGTCATTTCGACCAGCAGCTGGTTGCGCTGCTTGACGGTGAGGTCGCCATCATCGACGCCGCCGTTCATGAGGATCTTGATGTTGACCTCGTGATCGGAGCAGTCCACGCCACCGGAGTTGTCGATGGCGTCGTTGTTGATCCGCCCGCCGGCCAGGGCGAACGCGACCCGGCCCAGGGGCGTCACTCCCAGGTTGCCGCCTTCGCCGATCACCTGGCAGCGCAGATCTTCGGCATCCGCCCGCAGGGCATCATTGGCCTTGTCGCCCACCTCGGCATGACTTTCGGCACGGGCCTTGACGTAGGTGCCGATCCCGCCGTTCCAGAGCAGATCCACCGGTGCGCGCAGGATGGCGGCGATCAGGTCGGTGGGCGTCAGGTGCTGCTGCTCGACGCCGAGGGCCCGGCGGGCCGGTTCCGGCAGGGTGATGGACTTGGCGCTGCGCGGCCAGACGCCGCCACCTTCGGAGATCAGCGCGGTGTCATAATCCGCCCAGCTGGAGGGGCCAAGGCCGAACAGCCGCTCCCGCTCGGCGTAACTGCGCTCGGGGTCCGGGTCGGGGTCAATGAATACATGGCGGTGATCGAAGGCGGCGATCAGCCGGGTGGTCCGTGACTGCAGCATGCCGTTGCCGAACACATCCCCCGACATGTCGCCGACGCCGACAACGCTGAACGGCTCGATCTGGATGTTGCGGCCGGCTTCGCGGAAATGCCGCTGGACCGCCACCCAGGCGCCGCGGGCGGTGATGCCCATGGCCTTGTGGTCGTAACCGGTGGAGCCACCCGAGGCGAAGGCGTCATGCAGCCAGAAGCCGTACTCGTCGGCGATGGCGTTGGCGTCATCCGAGAAAGTCGCGGTGCCCTTGTCGGCGGCCACCACCAGATAGGGGTCGTCATCGTCGTGGCGGACCACCTGTGCCGGCGGCTGGACGACGTCATCGACGATATTGTCGGTCACATCCAGCAGCGCGCGGATGAACAGCCGGTAGCAGGCGAGCACCTCGTCGCGCTGGGCCTGACGCTCACGGGGCAGGCGCTTGCAGACAAAACCGCCCTTGGCGCCCACCGGGACGATGAGGGCGTTCTTGACCATCTGGGCTTTCATCAGGCCGAGGATTTCGGTGCGGTAGTCCTCGCGCCGCTCCGACCAGCGCAGTCCGCCCCGGGCCACCTTGCCGCCGCGCAGGTGCACGCCCTCGACTCGGGGTGAGCTGACGAAGATCTCGAACGCCGGGACCGGCTTGGGAACACCGGGGATCCGCTCGGGCCGCAGCTTGAGGGCCAGGCTGGGATGCGGCCGGCCCCGGGCGTCGCGCCGGAAGAAGCTGGTCCGCAGCGTCGCCAGCATGGCATCGCGCAGGCGCCGCAGGATGCGGTCATCATCCAGGCTCTGCACCGCCTCGAGCTGCGCATCCAGCTCGTCGGCCAGGCGGCCGGCGCGCCCGGCGTCGGCGTGATCCGGGTCGAACCGCGCCGTGAACAGCTTGATCAGGCCGCTGGCGATGGCCGGATGATCGGCAAGGGTGGACTCCATATAGGGCTGGCTGTAGGCCATCCCTGCCTGGCGCAGGTACTGGGCGTAGGCCCGCAGGATACAAATCTCCCGCCAGGTCAGGCCGGCCAGCAGGATCAGCCGGTTGAAGCCGTCGTCATCGGTTTCGCGTCGCCAGATGGCGGCGAACCCGGACTGGAAGGCGTCGCGCAGCTGGCCCGTATCAAGGTCAAGTTCGGGATCGTGACTCAGGCCGAAGTCATGGATCCAGCACGGCCCGGCTCCCTCCGGACGGATGCCGTAGGGGCGCTCGTCGATCACCCGCACGCCCATGTTCTCGAGCACCGGCAGCACGTCGGACAGGCTCATGGGCTCGCTGGCGTGATAGAGCTTCAGCCGCAGGCTGCCCACCGGTGCCTCGAGCGGGCGGTACAGGCTGATCACCAGGCCGTCGCCGGCCTCCAGGGTCTCGAGGCGTTCGATGTCCTGGGTGGCGGTGCCGGGCGGGGTATCCTCGCGATAGGCGGCGCTGAACGCGTCGCGATAGCGGTGATGGAGCTGCGTGCCGCGGGCCTCGCCGCAGTGCTCGAGCAGTGTCTGTGCCAGGTCGTCCGACCAGGACCGGGTGGTGGCCGCCAGACGTGCCTCGAGGGCGTCGGTGTCCAGGGTCTGGGCTTCGGTGCCGCGGAAGTGGATGATGAAATGGATGCGGGCAAGCACCGCCTCGGAGAGCTGCACGGTGAACTCGGAGTGTGCGCCGTCGAACGCCTCCATGAGGATCTGCTGCATGCGCTGCCGCGTCGCCGTGTCATAGCGGTCCCGTGGGGCATAGACCAGGCACGAGACGAACCGCCCGAAGCGGTCGTGACGCGTGAACAGGCGCACTCGCTGGCGCTCCTGCAGCTGCAGGATGCCCAGGGCCGTCTCATAGAGCGTCTGCGAATCGATCTCGAAGAGCTCGTCGCGGGGATAGGTCTCGAGGATGTGCACCAGGGCCTTGCCGGCATGGCTGTTGGCGCGCAGCCCGGCGCGCTCGAGCACCGCCGCCACCTTGCGCCGCAGCAGCGGGATGTTGCGCGGATTGCGGTTGTAGGCGCCCGAGGTGTAGAGCCCTAGAAAGCGGTGTTCGCCGATCACCTCGCCCCGGGTGTTGAAGCGCTTGATGCCGATGGTATCCATGTAGCCATGGCGATGGACGGTGGCGCGGTGGCTGGATTTGGTCAGGATCAGCGGGTCGGGGTCGCTGGCCTGCTCGCGCATCGCCGGCGGTAGCGCCTCGAAGCTGCTCGACAGCCGTTCGGCGTTGCGGGCGGGCCGCAGCAGCCCCAGGCCGGTGTCCTGCACCGCCTCCAGCCGCAGGCTGTCGTTGCCGCGCCTGAGGTCGTAGCGGCGGTAGCCGAGAAACGTGAAATGGTCATCGAGCATCCATTCCAGAAAGGCATCGATCTCGGCGGGGTAGTCGTCGTCGGCGGCCGGTGCGCGGCGCTTGAGTGACCGGCGCGCCTGCTCGGCCTGGTGCCGCATGGCCTGCCAGTCGGCCACCGCCACCTCGACATCACGCAGGGTGTCCCGCACCGCCGCCTCAAGGGCGTCCAACGCCGCATCACCGGCCTGGCGATCCACCTCGATATGGATCCAGGCCTCGGGCTCGCCGTCACTGCTGGAGCGGTCGCTCACCGCGGCGACGTGGCCACCGGCGTCGCGCGCGATCTCGAGCACCGGATGGCTGATCAGGTGAATCATCAGACCCTGCTCGTTCATCGCCATGGACAGTGAGTCCACGAGGAAGGGCTGATCGTCGGCGACGATCTGGACCACGCTGTGGGTGGACTCCCAGCCATCCTGTTCCGGGTCGGGGTTGTAGACGCGCAGCGCCACCTCGCCGCGGGGCCGCTGATAGCCCAGTCGCCAGTGCGACAGCGCCAGACCGTAGAGGCTGCCCGGCGCCCGCGCGGTCAGGTCTTCGGTGGCCATGCTGGCGTAGTAGCAGTCGATGAAGCGGTGGATGATCGCCTGATCCGCCTCGGACCAGCGCTGATCCGCCAGCTGCTCCAGCGCGTCCAGCTGGCGCTGGCGTGTCTTGTCGGCCGCGTGGTTCATCGGCTTGCGCACTCCTCCAGTCGCAGGGCAACTCCCGCCATGTTGTAACCTACGCCCGAACCCACCAGTGTGACCAGATCTCCCGCCCCGGTTAGGCCGTTTTCGATGAGATGATCGAGGGCGATGGGCAGGCAGGCCGAGCCGGTATAGCCGTAGCGGTCCATCAGCGCGGGCGCCCGCTGGGGCGGGATGCCCAGGGTCTGGCAGGCTTCGCGGATGCTGGCCGCGTTGATCTGGGTGAAGATCGCCTGATCGATGGCGGATGCCGTGAACCCACCCTGCCGGGCGAGCCGGCGCATCACCAGCGGCCAGCCCTCGGCGTTGATGGCTGGGGGATAGCGGCGATGGACCTGCACCCGGGTGCGCCCGGCGGCCACCGCGTCATGGCTGGCCGGCTCGGCGGTGCCCCCGGCGGCGATGTCCCAGTGATCGGCATAGCGGCCGTCCGCGTGGAAGGCGCTGGTGATGATGCCGTCGCCGTCGGTGGGCGCGAGCAGTGCCGCGCCGGCGCCGTCGCCATAGAAGAACACCATCGGATCGGCGGGATCGGCGAGGCGCTGCATCATGTAGGCGCCAATCACCAGGATCCGCCGCAGTGCCGGGTTGGTGGCCATCAGGCCGGTGGCGGTGGCCAGTGCCGTGGGGAACGAGGCGCAGGCGCAGCCGATATCGAGGGTGCCGGCCGGGTGGGCGCCCAGCTTGGCCTGAACGATCACGCTGGTGGCCGGAGTGATGCGATCGGGGGTGTCGGTGCCGAGGATGATCAGGTCCAGTTCGTCAGCCCGCCACCCGGCCCGCGCCAGGGCCTGCTGTGCCGCGGCCACGGCAAGGTCCGAAGTAACCTGCCCGGGCGCCGCCCGGTAGCGCTGGCGGATGCCCGAGCTGGCCTCGAAGCGCTCGACGCTGTCGGCCTGGCCGGTTGCGGCCAGTTCGGTCCGCAGCTCGTCGTTGCTCACAAGGCGCTCGGGAAGGTAGCGCCCGGTGGCAACGACGGCGGCGGACCGGTTCATCGCGGGTCAGCGTTTCTTTTTGGGTATGTACAGATCCGTCAGCGTGCCGGCGGCCGCCTCGGCGGCCATGCCCACCGTCTCGGAGATGGTCGGGTGCGGGTGGATGGTCAGGCCGATGTCGTGCATGTCGGCGCCCATCTCAATGGCAAGGCCCACCTCGGCGATCAGATCACCGGCGTTGGGCCCGACGATGCCGGCGCCCACCACGCGCTCGGTGTCGCGCTCGAAGATGAGCTTGGTGATGCCTTCGTCCCGGCCCAGCGACAGTGACCGGCCATTGGCTGCCCAGGGGAAGCTGCCCACCTCGACATCCATGCCCTCGGCCTTGGCCTGCTCCTGGGTGACGCCCACCCAGGCGACCTCGGGGTCGGTATAGGCCACCGACGGGATGACCCGGGCGTCAAAGGCGCTTTTCTCGCCGGCGGCGACCTCGGCGGCCACCTTGCCCTCGTGAACCGCCTTGTGGGCGAGCATCGGCTGACCGATCAGATCGCCGATGGCGAAGATGTGATCGACCCGGGTGCGCATCTGGTCGTCCGCCGGGATGCAGCCGTTGTCCATCAGCTCGAGGCTGGTGGCCTCGAGGTTGAGCCGGTCGGTGTTGGGCCGCCGCCCCACCGAGACCAGCACCCGGTCGAAACGGTCCTCGGCCGGTGCCTTGCCGCCCTCGAACTCGACGCTGACGCCGTCATCGTCGGGCCTGAGCGCCGTCACCTTGGTATTGAGGAAGATATTGGCGTAGCGCTTGTCGATGATCTTGCGGAACGGCTTGACGATGTCCGGATCGGCCCCCGCCATCAGGCGGTCGGCCAGCTCGACCACGGTGATTTCGCTGCCGAGGGCATGATAGACCGAGGCCATTTCCAGGCCGATGATGCCGCCACCGACGACGAGCATGCGCTTGGGCACCTCCTCGAGCTTGAGAGCATCGGTGGAGTCCATGACCCGCGGGTGGTCCAGGTCAAAGCCCGGTGGCGCGATGGGCCGCGACCCCGCGGCGATGATCACGTTGCGGTAGCTGATCGAGCGCTCACCATCGGCGGTGTCGACTTTGACGTGATAATCATCGACGAACTGCGCCGGTCCGTGGACGGTTTCGACGTTCCGCTGCTTGGCGAGCCCGACCAGACCGCCGGTGAGCTTGCCGACGACGCTCGATTTCCAGGATTCGAGCTTTTTCAGATCGATTTTCGGCTCGCCGAACTCGATGCCGTTGTCGGCAAAGAAGGCCGCATCGTCAATTACCTTGGCGGCATGCAGCAGCGCTTTTGACGGGATGCAGCCCACGTTCAGGCAGACCCCGCCCAGGCTTGGATAACGCTCGACCATAATGGTGTTCAGCCCCAGGTCCGCGGCCCGGAAGGCGGCGCTGTAGCCGCCCGGCCCGGCGCCCACCACCAGCACGTCACAGTCCGGCGAATCGGGCGCGGCCTGATTGGCGGCGGTTGCGGCAGGGGCGGCGGCCGGTGCCGGCTCGGAGGCGGCGGCGGGTGTTTCGCTGGCGGTCTCGGCCGGAGCGGCTGCGCCGCTGTCGGCGCCGCCACCGGCATCATCCGCCTCAGCGCCGGCAGCACCGTCGGCGGGCACCGCCATGGCGATCACATCGCCCTCGGCGACCTTATCGCCGACACTGACCGTCACCGACTCGATCTGCCCGTCGAAGGGCGCCGGCACTTCCATGGTGGCCTTGTCGCTCTCGAGGGTGATGAGCGAGCTCTCGGCCTCCACGGTATCGCCGGGGCCGACCAGCACCTCGATGATCTCGACCGCGTCGAAGTCGCCGATATCCGGGACGCGGACTTCCTTGGCTTGTGACATGAATCGCGATCCTTTCAGGTTTACAGGATGAGGCGGCGTAGATCGCCGAGCACACCCGTCAGATAAGTGGTGAAGCGGGCGGCCGCAGCGCCGTCGATGACCCGATGGTCATAGGAAAGGCTCAGCGGCAGCATCAGCCGGGGGACGAACTGGCTGCCGTCCCAGACCGGCTTGGTGGCGGTCTTGGACACGCCGAGGATCGCCACCTCGGGGGCATTGACGATGGGCGTGAACGCCGTGCCGCCCAGGCCGCCCAGGCTCGAGACGCTGAACGTACCGCCCTGCATGTCGCCGGCGCCAAGCTTGCCGTCACGCGCCTTGGCCGAGAGCTCGGCGAGATCCGCGGCGATCGCGTAGATGCCCTTCTGGTCGGCGTCCTTGATCACTGGCACCACCAGGCCCTGGGGGGTGTCCACCGCCACGCCGATGTTGATGTAGTGCTTGCGGATCAGCGCGGCGCCATCGCTGCGCAGCGAGCTGTTGAAGTCGGGAAACGCCTGCAGGGCCCGGGCCGAGGCCTTGACCATGAAGGCCAGCGGGGTGAGCTTGACGCCGGCCTGCTCGGCGGCCGCCTTTTCCGCCTTGCGGAAGGCGTCGAGCTCGGTGATGTCGGCCTCGTCGAACTGGGTGACATGCGGGATGTTGAGCCAGCTGCGATGCAGGTGTGGGCCCGAGAGCCGCTTGATGCGGGGCAGGTCGACTTCCTCGACCTCGCCGAACTTGCTGAAGTCGACCGCCGGGATGGGCGGGATGCCGGCACCCTCGGCGGCCGGTGCCGCAGCTGCCGGGGCGGCCGCTGCGCCGCCTTCCAGCGCCGATTTCACGTAGGCCTGCACGTCTTCGCGGCTGATCCGGCCCTTGCGGCCGCTGCCGGTGACCTGATCCAGCGGCACGCCAAGCTCGCGGGCGAAGCGTCGCACCGACGGTCCGGCGTGGGCCAGACGCTGGGTCTCGGCGCTGAGCGCGGGCCCGTCGGCCTGCTTCGTCGGCGCCTCGGCGGGTGCGGGCTGCTCCGCCGGGGCGGATGGCTCAGCAGGGGCCGCGGCGGCGGGTGCCGGGGCCGGTTCCGGTGCGGCGGCGGCGGGCTCGGCCGCCGGGGCCTCAGCGGCGGCGGCCGCATCGTCCCCGGCAGCGTCGCCGCCACCGTCACCACTGACCTCAACCTTTGCAACCGGCGTGCCCTCGGCCACCTTGTCGCCGGGCTGGATCAGCATCTCGGTGACGGTGCCGTCCACCGGACAGGGGACCTCCATGGTCGCCTTGTCGCTTTCCAGGGTGATGATCGAGTCCTCGGCAGCGACGCTGTCGCCCGGGCCGACCAGCACCTCGATGACGTCCACCGCATCGAAGTCGCCGATGTCGGGGACGGTGATTTCCTTGACCTCTGCCACGCAAATTCCTCCTGCGCCGTGATTCGCCGCTAGACCGTGACCGGGTTAGGGGCGTCGGTGTCGATGTTGTAGTGGGCGATCGCCTTGCTGACGGTTTCGGCACTGATCGTGCCTTCGTCGGCCAGCGCCTTGAGGGCCGCCACCGTGACGTAATAGCGATCCACCTCGAAGAAGCGGCGCAGGTTCTCGCGCGTGTCCGAGCGGCCGTAACCGTCGGTGCCCAGCACCACATAATGGCGGTCGATGTAGGGCCGGATCTGATCGGCGAACGCGCGCATGTAGTCGGTGGAGGCGATCGCCGGGCCCGCATGATCGGCCAGGCACTGCTGTACATAGGGCACGCGCGGCGTGTCCTCGGGGTGCAGCATGTTGTGGCGCTCGCAGTCGATGCCGTCGCGACGCAGCTCGGTGAACGACGGGCAACTCCAGATGTCGCTGTCGACGCCCCAGTCCTGCTTGAGCAGCTCGGCGGCGGCGATGACCTCCATGAGGATGCTGCCCGAGCCCAGCAGCTGGACCTGCTGCTTGCCCCCGGCGCCCTTCTGGAACAGGTACATGCCCCGGGTGATGCCGTCCTCGGCGCCCTCCGGCATGGCCGGCTGGTGATAGTTCTCGTTCATCATGGTGATGTAGTAGAAGACCGACTCCTGCTCCTGATACATCCGCTTCATGCCGTCCTGGATGATCACGGCCATTTCGTAGGCGAAGGTCGGATCGAATGAGCGGCAGTTGGGCAGGGCCGCGGTCATCAGATGGCTGTGGCCGTCCTCGTGCTGCAGGCCTTCGCCGTTGAGCGTGGTGCGCCCGGCGGTGCCGCCCATGAGAAAGCCCTTGGCCTGCATGTCGCCGGCCGCCCACCACAGATCGCCGACCCGCTGGTAGCCGAACATGGAGTAGTAGGCAAAGAACGGGATCATCTCGACGCCGTGATTGGCGTAGGCGGTGGCCGCGGCGATCCAGCTCGACATGGCGCCGGCCTCGTTGATGCCCTCCTGGAGGATCTGACCTTTCTGATCCTCGCGGTAGTACATCAGCTGATCGGCATCCTGCGGCTCGTAGAGCTGACCCTGCGGGGCGTAGATGCCCAGCTGACGGAACAGGCCCTCCATGCCGAAGGTGCGGGCCTCGTCGGGGACGATCGGCACCAGACGCGAGGCCAGGCCCTTGTCGCGGGCGATGATCGACAGCGCCCGGACGAACGCCATGGTGGTCGACATCTCACGCTCGCCGCTGTCCTTGAGCAGCACCTGGAACGCCGAGAGGTCGGGCACCTCCACCGGCTCGGCGGTAATGCGCCGCTCCGGCAGGTAGCCGCCCAGCGCCTCGCGCCGCTCGTGCAGGTACTTGATCTCGGGTGAGTCCTCGGCGGGCTTGTAAAACGGCGCGTCGGCGACTTTCTCGTCGGGCACCGGGATGTGGAAGCGGTCGCGGAACTCCTTGAGGGCGTTCTCGGCCATTTTCTTCTGCTGATGGGTGATGTTCTGGCCTTCGCCGGCCTCGCCCATGCCATAGCCCTTGACCGTCTTCGCCAGGATGACCGTGGGCTGGCCCTCGTGCTCGGTGGCGGCGCGGTAGGCGTTGTAGACCTTGGCCGAGTCATGGCCGCCGCGCTTGAGCTGCCAGATGTCCTCGTCGGACATGTTCGCGACCATGGCCTTGAGGTCGGGATATTTGCCAAAGAAATGCTCGCGGGTATAGGCGCCGCCCTTGGCCTTGAAGTTCTGGTACTCGCCGTCCACGGCTTCGTCCATGCGCCGGCGTAGCAGCCCCTGGGAGTCCTTCGCGAGGAGCGGATCCCAGGCCGAACCCCAGAGCACCTTGAGGACGTTCCAGCCGGCACCGCGGAACTCACCCTCGAGCTCCTGGATGATCTTGCCATTGCCGCGCACCGGCCCGTCCAGGCGCTGGAGGTTGCAGTTGACCACGAAAATCAGGTTGTCGAGCCCCTCGCGGGCGGCCACACCGATGGCGCCCAGGCTCTCGGGCTCGTCCATTTCGCCGTCACCGCAGAACACCCAGACCTTGCGGTCGGCCGTATCGGCGATGCCGCGGTTGTGGAGATACTTGAGGAAGCGGGCCTGATAGACGCCCATGATCGGGCCGAGCCCCATGGACACGGTAGGCAGCTGCCAGAAATCGGGCATCAACCAGGGATGCGGATACGAGGACAGCGGCTTGCCGGTCTTGGCGAGGTCTGCGCGGAAGTTGTGCAGATCGTCGTCGTTGAGCCGGCCTTCGAGGTAGGCGCGGGCGTAGATGCCCGGCGCGGAGTGGCCCTGGATGAACACCAGGTCACCGCCGTGATCCTCACTCGGCGCGCGCCAGAAATGGTTGAAGCCCACCTCGTAGAGCGTTGCCGACGAGGCGAACGAGGCGATGTGCCCGCCAATGCCGTCCCGGTCGCGGTTGGCCTGGACCACCATCGCCATGGCGTTCCAGCGGATGATCGAGCGGATCCGCGATTCCAGCGCGCGATCCCCGGGAAAGGGCTGCTCATGCTGGGTGGGAATGGTGTTCTGGTAGGCCGTGGTCGCCTTGAAGGGCAACTGGCCGCCGCTGCGGCGGGCCTTGTCCACGAGCTGCTCGAGCAGAAACTGTGCCCGCTCCGGGCCTTCGTATTCGAGGACCGACTCAATGGCCTCGAGCCACTCCTGAGTCTCCTGCGGATCCAGGTCGTCCGGCGTCGGCATGGGCGTCATTTTTGCTGCCATCTCTGACCTCGTCATTATTCTGTCAAGGCACAGCCTAGCGGGCGGACCGTTCGGTGGCCACACCCCTGATCGCTGTAGGTTATTGTTGCGCTGCGGAAAAATTGAGTCCGTCGCGATCCGCCAACCTAACCCAACGGGCAGCGGTTGTCGCCCCATGATTTGTGAGCATCAGGCACAGACCGTATGACCCGGGCGGCGTGCCCGCTAGAGCCACTCACGGGGCTGCAGATAGCGCCGGGTCAGTGCCGCCTCGGGCGTGGCTTCGCCCACCTGGTAGTCGTACTCCCAGCGCGCCAGCGGTGGCATCGACATGAGGATCGACTCGGTCCGGCCGCCCGACTGGATGCCGAACTTGGTGCCGCGGTCGTAGAGCAGGTTGAATTCGACGTAGCGGCCGCGCCGATAGAGCTGGAAGTCGCGTTCGCGCTCGGTATAGGGAATGTCCTGACGGGCCTCGACGATGGGGGCGTAGGCGCGCATGTAGCCGTCGCCCACCGAGCGCATCATGGCGAACGCCGACCTGAAACCGCCGCGCTCGTAATCGTCAAAGAACAGTCCGCCGATGCCCCGGGTCTCGCCGCGATGGGGCAGGTAGAAATACTCATCGCACCAGGTCTTGAAGCGTGGGTACAGATCCTCTCCCCACGGGGCGACGGCGTCGTGGGCCACCTGATGCCAGTGACGGCAGTCCTCGTCGAAGGGATAGAACGGGGTCAGGTCAAAGCCGCCGCCAAACCACCAGACCGGTTCGGCGTCCTCGGCCTCGGCCATGAAAAAGCGGACATTGGCATGCGAGGTGGGCACATACGGGTTGCGCGGATGCACCACCAGCGACACGCCCAGGGCCTGGAAGCCGCGGCCGGCCAGCTCCGGTCGGCGCTCGCTGGCGGTGGCGGGCAGGTTGGCGCCGAACACGTGCGAGAAGTTGACGCCCGCCTGCTCGAACACGGGCCCACCACTGAGCACCCGCGTCCGGCCGCCGCCTCCCGCCTCGCGATCCCAGGCGTCTTCATGAAAGTCGTTGCCATCCAGCGCCGACAGCCCATCGCAGATACGATCCTGCAGATCCAGCAGATAGGATCGGACGGCAGTTGCATCAATCTCGGTCATCCGTGCAAGGATACGCGTCAGGGAATGCCGGAGCGAACGCAATGACGGACCATATTGATGGCGACGCCATCGACCTCGACGCGCTGTTCGGGGAGACCGCCTCGCCGGATGCCGGCGCCGTGGTGGTGTTCGGCGGCACGGTGCGCCGTCACCACGCGGGCCAGACCGTCACCGATATCGAGTACTCGGCCTACGTTCCGCTGGCCGAGCGCGCCCTCGCCGCGGTCGAGGCCGAGGCGCTGTCCGGCTATGACATCCTCTCGTGTCGGATCCGCCATCGCACCGGCCGTCTGCGGGTCGGTGAGCTGAGCGTGGTGGTGGTGGTGCGCGCGGCGCACCGGGCGGAGGCGTTCGAGGCCGCGCGGTTTGCCATCGACCGGCTCAAGGCCACCGCACCGGTCTGGAAGCGCGAGACCTATGCCGATGGCTCGCAGGTCTATCAGCAGGGCGAGGCGCTGCCGGGGGCGGGGGAGTAGAGCCATGACGCAGGACGTCACCGACCGGCGCGATCGACCGCTGCGGGATCTGCGGATTTCGCTGACCGATCGCTGCAATTTCCGCTGCAGCTACTGCATGCCCAAGGCCCTGTTCGGCGCCGATCACGCCTTTCTGCCGCGCCACCAGCTGCTCTCGTTCGAGGAGATCGCCCGGCTCGCCGGGGTGTTCGCGTCGCTGGGCGTGCGCAAGCTGCGCCTGACCGGGGGTGAGCCGCTGCTGCGCCGCGATCTGGAAACGCTGATCGGGCTTCTGCGCGACATTGATGGCATTGACGACATCAGTCTGACCACTAATGCCTCGCTGCTGACCCGCGACAAGGCCCGGGCGCTGCGGGCGGCGGGGCTGGACCGTCTGACCGTCAGCCTGGACGGCATCGATGATGCGACCTTCCGGGCCATGAATGACGTCGGATTCCCGGTGGCGAAGGTGCTGGCCGGGATCGATCACGCCGAGGCGGCCGGGCTGGGGCCGATCAAGATCAACATGGTGGTGCAGAAAGGCGTCAATGATGGCGATATTCTGCCCATGGCCGGACATTTCCGCGGCACCGCCCACATCGTGCGCTTCATTGAGTACATGGATGTCGGCAACAGCAACGGCTGGCGGCTTGATCAGGTCATCCCGTCCCGCGACGTCGTGGACCGGATCAACGCCCGCTGGCCCATCGAACCGCTGGCACCCAATTACCGTGGCGAGGTGGCCGAGCGTTATCGCTATCGGGATGGCGCCGGCGAGGTCGGTCTGATCAGTTCAGTGACCCAGCCCTTCTGCGGCACCTGCCAGCGCGCCCGGCTGTCCGCCGAGGGTCAGCTGTTCACCTGCCTGTTCGCCAGTCACGGCCATGATCTGCGCGAGCGGCTGCGCCGCGGTGACAGTGACGCCGCGCTCCACGAGGCACTGACGACGGTCTGGTCGCAACGCGATGACCGCTACTCTGAGCTTCGCACCGCCGTCGAGCAGCCCATCGACAGCCGCCGCATCGAGATGTCCTACATCGGCGGTTAGGCGCCCGCCCGCAGCACCCGGCCGGTGTCGGCATCGCGGATTTCCGACGGGCCGCGCTGGCCGCCCAGCGGGCCGGGCACAAACCAGTCGAGCTGCCGGCCGAAGCAGCGCTGCACCTGCCAGCCACGCCGGCAGGCGGGCCGGCCACTGCGGTTGGCACTGGTGGACACCAGCGCTGAGCCGGCCGCGCGGCAGAGGTTGATGACCGGGGGGTGGCGCGTGACCCGCACGGCAATGCTCGGGCGCCCGCCGGTCAGCAGATCGGGCAGGCCGTCGGCGGCCTGCATGACCCAGGTGACGGGGCCCGGCCAGGTGGCCAGCATCGCCTCACGCACCGAGGCACGGGCGGGCCATTGCACCAGCCCCTCGAGCTGGTCGATGCCCGCCGCGATCACGATCAGGCCCTTGTCCGCGCCCCGGCCCTTGAGCCGGATCAGCCGGGCGAGGGCATCGCTGTCGAGGGGATCGCAGCCCAGGCCCCAGACCCCTTCGGTGGGATAGGCGCCGACGCCGCCTGAATGGATCTGATCGCGGACCCGGCGCAGGGCCGGCGAGGGGGTGCGCATATCAGCTGCCCGAGGACTGCTTCTTGCGGCTGGTGCGACCCTTGCCGGTGCCACTGGCGGACTTCTTGCGGCCCCCGCCACGACCCTTGGGCTCGGGCGCCTCGTCGATCAATGCCTGGCACTCGTCCCGGGTCAGCGATTCGGCCTCGCGGTCCTTGGGGACCCGCGCCCGCTTGCGACCGTCGGTGATGTAGGGCCCGAAGCGGCCTTTCATGACGGTCAGTGCGCCGTCGTCAAAACTCTGGATGGTGCGCCGGGCGATGCTTTCCTTTTTCTCCTCGACCAGCTCCAGGGCGCGCTCACGGTCGATGGTGTAGGGATCATCGTCCTTTTTCAGCGACGCGAACTGATCACCAAAGCGGACATAGGGGCCGAAGCGGCCGATATTGGCGCTCAGCGGCAGGCCATCCGGCGTCTCGCCGAGGTCGCGGGGCAGCGTGAACAGGGCCAGCGCCTCGTCGAGGCCGATGGTGTCGATGCTCTGCCCGGGGCGCAGGCTGGCGAAACGCGGCTTTTCCTCGTCCTCGCGGGTGCCGATCTGGACGAAGGGTCCGTAGCGGCCGAGCCGCGCCGAGACCGGACGGCCACTCTGCGGGTCGGTGCCCAGCTCGCGGGCCTTCATCACTTCGCTGCGTGAGACCTGCTGTTTTTCCTCGATGCGCTCGTGGAAGGGATCCCAGAACTGGCGCAGCACCGGCACCCAGTCGGTCTCCCCCCGCGAGATCGCATCCAGCCGGTCCTCGAGACGGGCGGTGAATTCGTAATCGACGTAGCGATCGAAATGCTCGGTCAGGAACTTGGTGACCACCCGACCGGTGTCGGTGGGCTTGAAACGCCGGTTCTCCAGGGTCACGTAGTTACGCGCCTGCAGCGTGGCAATGATCGCGGCATACGTCGACGGCCGGCCGATGCCGTATTCCTCGAGGGTGCGCACCAGCGTGGCCTCGGAGTAGCGCGGCGGCGGCTCGGTGAAGTGCTGTTCCGGCCGCAGGCCAGTCAGCGGGATCCGCTCGCCTTCGGCAAGCGGCGGCAGGATGCGGTCGTTGGCATCGGCCCCCGGGTCGTCCGCGCCCTCCTGGTACACCGCCATGAAGCCGGGGTCGCGCACCGTCGAGCCCGTCGCCCGGAAACTCGCCACGTCGCCGGCGGCCAGATCCACCGACACCGTGTCGATGGTGGCGTGGATCATCTGGCAGGCCACGGTGCGCTTCCAGATCAGGTCATAAAGCCGGTACTGGTCGTCGCTGAGGTATCCCTTGAGCGATTCCGGCACCCGGCTGGCATCCGTCGGCCGGATGCCTTCATGCGCTTCCTGGGCGTTCTTGGCGCGGGTGCGGTACTGGTTGGGCTTGGCCGGCAGCTTGGCGGTGCCGAAGCGCTTTTCGATCACCTCGCGCAGGCTGTGGATGGCCTCCTGCGAGAGGTTGACCGAGTCGGTGCGCATGTAGGTGATCAGGCCCACCGTGCCGCTGCCGGTATCCACACCCTCGTAGAGCTGCTGGGCGATGCGCATGGTCTGCTGCGCGGAAAAGCGCAGCTTGCGCGATGCCTCCTGCTGCAGGGTGGAGGTGATGAACGGCGCGGCGGGGTTGCGCCGGCGCTGCTTTTTCTCGACCCGGGTGACGCTCAGTTCGCCTTCGCCGTGCTCGGCGCCGGCGGCCGCGAGGATGCGCCGCGAGGCGTCTTCGGCGGTTTCGGCATTGTTGATGGTGAACTGCTCGACCTTGCCGCCATCGAGCTGCTGCAGACGCCCGACAAATGGCGTCTCAGCCTGCACCAGATCGGCCTCGACGCTCCAGTACTCCTGGGGGACGAACGCCTCAATCTCTTTTTCGCGCTCGACGATCATGCGCAGCGCCGGCGACTGCACACGCCCGGCGGACAGGCCGCTGGTGATCTTGCGCCAGAGCAGCGGCGAGAGGTTGAACCCGACCAGGTAGTCCAGCGCCCGGCGTGCCTGCTGGGCATCCACCAGGTGATCGGACAGCCCGCGGGGATGCTTGATGGCCTCGCGGATCGCATCGCGGGTGATTTCGTAGAAGACCACCCGGTGGACCGGTTTGTCATCGACCACGCCGCGCTCGCGCAGCAGTTCGAGCAGGTGCCAGGAAATGGCCTCGCCCTCGCGGTCGGGGTCAGTGGCCAGATAGACCGCATCGGCCTTGCGGGTGGCCTTGGCGATGGCATCGACCTGCTTGGCGTTGCGCTCCACCACGCTGTAGTGCATCGCAAAGTCCTGCGCCGGATCGACGGCACCCTCCTTGGCGATCAGGTCACGGACGTGACCGTACGACGCCATCACCTCGAAGTCCTTGCCCAGGTACTTCTTGATGGTGCCCGCCTTGGCCGGCGATTCGACGATTACCAGTGAATGCGACATGAATGCTTAGTGTTTCGTGGGGTAGGGAGGTTCAAAAAGCAGGCTCTCCATGGAGGCGCAGGCCTCTTCCTGACCCGGTTGGCTGAACAGGACCATGAGGACCACCCACTTGAGCTCATCAAGTCCGATGGGGTCGTCGTCGAGATCCATGAGGCGATCGATGACCAGCTCGCGGCTGCCCGCCGTGAGAATCCCGGCCTGTTCGAGGAACATCAGAAAACCGCGGCACTCGACATCGAGCCGGGCCGCCTCGGCCGGCGTGTAGATCCGCATCGCCGCCGGTCCGTGCGCTGAAACCGGCAGATCACGGGTTTCGGCCAGCGCGTCGATCCATGCCAGTGCCTTGAAAATCTGCGGATCCGAAAAGCCTGCTTCCCGCAGGTCCGACTCGATCTGGGTCCGATTGGGGTCGAGGTCGACGGCGTCCTGAAAATAATGCTCAAACAGGTACATCAGGATCTCGAAGACGTTTTCTTTCATCCGCCCGCTCGATTGCTGGTTCGCATGTAATAACCGCTACTGCAGGGCGCAACGTCGCCCGAGAGTTCGAGCTTCAGGAGAATGGATGAAAGGATATCGGGCGTCAATGAAGCCCGCTGGAGCAGGGTGTCGAAGGCGATGGGGTCATGATCCATGGCTTCGAGCACCGCGATTTCGCGGGCGTCCAGGGCCGTCCAGTCGGTCGGGTCAGCCGTCGGATCGGCCGGCGGCGCGCTGGGTGCCGGCCCGTCGATGGCGTGGCCGACCTCCTCGATGACCTGTCGTGCCGATTCCACCAGCCGCGCCCCGTTGCGGATCAGCGCGTGGCAGCCCTTGACCCGCGGATTGTGGATGGAGCCGGGGATGGCCATGGCCTCGCGGCCGGCCTCGATCGCCCGGTAGGCGGTTTCCAACGAGCCGCTGTGACGGCCCGCCTCGACCACCAGCGTGCCCACCGACAGCCCGGCGATCAGGCGGTTGCGGCGCGGGAACAGGCCGCGGCTGACTGGCGTGCCGGTGGGCATTTCGGTGACCAGCGCGCCGTTGTCGGCGATCTGGTCGGCCAGTGCCTCGTTATCACGCGGATAGAGCCGGTCCGGGCCGGTGGCCATGACCGCCACGGTGCGCCCCTGCACCGCCAGCGCCCCCTCGTGGGCCGCGCTGTCGATCCCCAGCGCCAGGCCGCTGGTGACGGTCAGGCCGGTGGCGGCCAGATAGGCGGCGAACTCCTCGGCGATGTGAATGGCGTTTTCCGAGGCATTGCGTGCGCCGACCATGGCGATCTGCGGCTCGTTCAGGGCGTCGGGATCGCCGCGCAGGTAGAGCATCGGTGGCGGATCGCCGATGCGGGTCAGCAGCGTCGGGTAGCGCGCATCATCGCGGGCGATCAGGTGCCGGTCCCCGGCCTCGGCCCAGCGCAGGTCGGCATCGATGCCCGGCTGCAGGCTGACCGCGTCATGGGGCGCGCGCATGGCGGCGCGCGGCAGTCCATGCGCGGCGCGATCCGCCTCGGAGGCGGCCCGAAAGGCCTCGGGATGGCCATAAGCGTCGATGATCAGGGTGCTGGTCCGCGGGCCGACGCCCGGCAGACGCGCCAGCCACAGCCAGGCCTCGAGCGCGCGGTCAGCCATCGGCATCGCTCCGCTCGGGATTGATGGCAAGCAGATAGTCGCCGGGGCGGATTTCGCGGCGGGCCTGCAGGATGCGCAGCAGCGCCGGCTGCCCCCGGCTGATCAGCGTCGCTTTGCCCAGGGCGATGCTGCTGCGGCCGAGGCGCTCGCCGCTGTGGCCGGTGATGGCCGGCCCCGGCCGGAGCAGATAATAATTTCGGGCGGCCCGACCGCTCAGCCCTTCGGCATAGACCCGGTCACCGGCGGCGTTCAGGCGTCGTCCCTCCTCGCCCAGCACCACCCGCGGCAGCGCTTCGCTGGACGGGAACAGGGCCGGCGGCGAGGCCGGCACCGGCAGCGCGGTGAGCAAGGCAGTGGTGGCAAGCAGGACGTGCGGGCTCCACGCAGGCATGATGTCTCCTTGTCGCCCCGTGTCTGACTGGTCGCAGGCGGCGGCGGTTCGCTACACTGGGCGGTAGTGCTTCAAACGGATAGTCTCATGGCCATACGCGAAATCCTCCAGTACCCCGATGAAAGGCTGCGCCGCCGGGCCGCGCCGGTCGAGCGGATCGACGCCGAGGTGCATGCCCTGGTGCGCGATATGATCGAGACCATGTATGACGCCGCCGGGATTGGTCTGGCGGCTACGCAGATCAACGTCCACCAGCGCGTTGTCGTGGTCGATGTCAGCGAAAACGGCGACGCACCGCAGGTGTTCATCAACCCCGAGATCACCGCGCGCGGCGAGACCCGCGACAGCGTCGAAGAGGGCTGTCTGTCCATCGCCGGCTATACCGACAACGTCGAACGGGTCGAGGCGGTGACCGTGCGCGCCCTGGGGCTGGACGGCGAGGCTATCGAGTGTCAGGCCGAAGGCATGATGGCGCGCTGCCTGCAGCACGAGATCGACCACATCGACGGCCGGCTTTTCATCGATCACCTCTCCGAGCTCAAGCGCAAGCGCCTGCGCCGGCGGTTTGAAAAGGCCGCCCGGCAGCGCGGTGATGCGTCGGCCCGGGCGGGATCGGTCTGATCGGCGCCGGCGAAAGGACACCGCCCCGCATTGTCTATGCGGGGACGCCCGACTTTGCCGTGCCCGCCCTCGAGGCACTGGTGGCGGCGGGCTATCCCATCGCCGCGGTCTACACCCAGCCCGACCGCCCGGCCGGCCGCGGGCGCCGGCCGCGACCCTCAGCCGTCAAGACGGCCGCCCTCGAGCACGGTCTGAGCGTTGAGCAGCCGGAACGCCTGGACAATGCCGACGCCCGGGCCCGGCTCGCCCACCACCAGCCCGATGTCATGATCGTTGCGGCCTATGGCCTGATCCTGCCGACTTCCGTGCTGAACATCCCGACCAATGGCTGTGTGAACATCCATGCCTCGCTGCTGCCGCGCTGGCGGGGGGCGGCGCCCATCCAGCGGGCCATCGAGGCCGGCGACCCGGAAACCGGCGTCTGTCTGATGGAGATGGCGGCGGGCCTGGATACCGGGCCGGTGATCGCGGCGCGGTCGACGCCCATCACCGCGGACGACAACGCCGCGCAGTTGCATGACCGGCTGGCCGATCTGGGGGCGCAGCTGCTTCTGGAATGTCTGGATGACTGGCTGGATGGCCGTCGACCCGCCCATCCGCAGCCGGACCATGGCGTGACATACGCCGCCCGGATCAGCGCTGACGAGGCCTGGATCGACTGGCAGCGCCCGGCGCTCGAGACGGCCCGCCGGGTGCGGGCGTTCAATGCCTGGCCGGTGGCCCGCTGCGCCTGGGGCGATGCCCGGCTGCGGGTCTGGCAGGCGGTGGCGCTGCCGGCGGATGCGGCGGCGGCCGCGCCCGCGCCCGGCACCATTGTCGCCGTTGGCGCCGACGGGATCGATGTGCAGACCGGCGAGGGCCTGCTGCGGCTGCAGCGGGTGCAGGCGGCCGGCGGCCGGGCTCAGCCAGTGGCGGAATTCCTTCGGGGGCACCCAGTGCATGTCGGCGAAACCCTCCACTGATCCGCGCGGGGCCGCGGTCGAGGTCCTGCTGGCGGTGCTCGGCCGGGGGCGGTCGCTGGATCGGGCCCTGAGCGAGCACGGTCCGGGCGGCGATGATCCCCGGGATGTCGCGTTGTGCCGGGCGATCGCCTACGGGGTGCTGCGGCATCACCGCCGACTGGGCGCCATTCGGGATCACTTTCTGCGTAGCCGGCTCAAGTCGCGGGACCAGGACATGGCGCTGCTCCTTGAGATCGGCTTTTTCCAGCTCACCGATATGGACATGCCGGCCCATGCGGCGGTCTCGGAAACCGTCGCGGTGGCCCGCCGGCGCGGCAAGTCCTGGGCCGCGAAGCTGATCAACGCCGTCCTGCGACGTTTCCAGCGCGACAGCGCGGCCTGCCTGCAGGCGGTGGACGCCGATCCGGGCCGCAGCGCTTCAGTGCCGGACTGGCTGCTGGCCCGCCTGCGCCGGGACTGGCCCGACGACTGGCCGGCGCTGCTGGCGGCGCAGAATAGCCGGGCGCCCATGACGCTGCGGGTCAATCAGCGCCGCATCAGCCGCGAGGCCTATCGCGGACGGCTTGCCGCCGAGGGCATCGGTGCCCGTCCCCTGGACGGCTTCGAGGATGCTCTGGTGCTCGACCACGCGGTGGCGGTCAGCGCGCTGCCGGGCTTTGCCGAGGGCGACTGCTCGGTGCAGGACGCCGTGGCCCAGTGGGCCGCGCCGTTGCTGGGGGCCGCGGATGGCGATCGGGTGCTCGATGCCTGCACCGCACCCGGCGGCAAGGCGGCCCACGTGCTCGAGCGCGCGGCGGCATCACTGCTGGCGGTGGACAGTGATGGCGAGCGCCTGCAGCGGGTCACCGAAACCCTTGACCGCCTTGGCCTGAGTGCCGAGGTGCGGGTGGCGGATGCCTCGGACCCCGGCCAGTGGCCGGCGGCTGAGCGCTTCGATCGCATCCTCATTGATGCGCCCTGTTCGGGCACCGGCGTCATCCGCCGGCATCCCGACATCAAATGGCTGCGGCGCGAGGCCGACATCGCGCATCTGGCCGTGCGTCAGCGCGCGCTGCTGGACACCCTCTGGCCGCGCGTGGCGCCGGGTGGCCGCCTGGTCTACTGCACCTGCTCGGTGCTGCGCGCCGAGAATGAAGCGGTGGTCGAGGCCTTCGTCGCGGATCAGGACGATGTCACTGTGGTCCCACCGGTACTGCCGGTGGGTCGACCGGTGGGCCACGGACATCAGATCCTGACCGGCGAGGCCGGCGTCGATGGCTTCTACTATGCCTGTCTGGACAAGCGCTAACCCCCGCATCGCCGCGCTGGCGGCGCTGCTGTGTCTGGCCGTGGCCGGCAACAGCCCCCCGGCGGCGGGCTTCAGTGTCGCCGCCCTCGAGCAGCGCTTCGACAACGGGCTGCTGGTGGTGGACGGGCGCATTGACTATTCCCTGACGGCGACGGCGACCGAGGCGCTGGAGAATGGCGTCGATCTGGTGATCAGCCAGCGGCTCAGCCTGGAGCGGCCGCGCTGGTGGTGGCGCGACGTGGAGGTGGTCAGCCAGCAGCGCCGCTACCGGCTTGCCTACCACGCCATGAGCCGTCGCTATGTGCTCAACCGCCTTGCCAGCGGTGAGAGCCGCAGCTATCGCAGCCTCGACGCGCTGCTGACGCGGCTCGGCACCATCGAGGCCTGGCCGGTGATCGGTCGCGACCGCCTCGATGACCAGCAGACCTATCGACTGCGCTTCGAGACCGAGCTTGATGTGGAGGCGCTGCCGCGGCTGCTGCGCACGGTGGCCTGGGCCAGCGATGACTGGCAGCTGCGCAGTGAGCCGGCGACGCTTGAGGTGCGGCCATGAGCGGGCTACCGCGGCAGGCCATTGTCCGCATCCTGCTCAGCGTGCTGCTGATCCTGTCGCTGTACCTGCTCAGCGCCGCGACCGAGAACTCCTCGCGCTTCGGGCGCCTGTACCTGTGGCTGCTGCTGATCAACGGCGTGGTGCTGGTGGTGCTCTCGGGGCTGATCATCAACAACCTGCAGCGGCTGGTGCGCTCATTCCGGGCGCGGGAAACCGGCAGTCGTCTGACCCTGCGGCTGATGGCGCTGTTCGTGGTCCTGGCGGTGCTGCCCGGGCTGGTGGTCTACGGGTTTTCGATGCAGTTCCTGCAGCGCGGCGTGGACAGCTGGTTTGACGTGCGCGTCGAGAACGCCCTCGAGGACGCACTGGCGCTTTCCCAGGCGTCGCTGGATCAGCGCATGCGTGACATGCAGCAGCGCCTTGAAGAGGCCGCCCGGGATCTGGCCGATGTCAGCTCGGACATGGCGCCCATCACCCTGGGCGACCTGCGCGCCCGCACCGGCGCCTCGGAGCTGACACTGATCGGCGAGAACGGGCGCATCATCGCCGCCAGCAGCATGGATACCGACAGCATCCTGCCCCACCGCCCCGAGGAGAGCATTCTCCTGCAGCTGCGCCAGGGCCGGCCCTATGTGGGGCTTGATCCCATCGAGAACGCCGGGCTGCACATCCGCGCACTGGTGCGTGCGCCGGGCCCGGACGGACCGGGCAATACGCGCATCCTGCAGGGGCTTTTCCAGGTCTCGCCGCGGATCAACGACCTGGCCGACGAGGTGGAAACCGCTTTCAGCGAGTATCGCGAGCTCGCCTATCTGCGCGGACCGCTCAAGGACAGTTTCATTCTGACGTTGTCGCTGGTGCTGCTGGTTTCGCTGCTGTTCGCCGTCTGGTCGGCCTTCTATCTGGCCCGGCGACTGGTCGCGCCGGTCAGTCGTCTGGCCGAAGGCACCCGGGCGATGGCCGCCGGCGAGTACGGGACCCAGCTGCCTCCAGCGGGCAACGACGAGCTGGGCTTTCTGGTGCGCTCGTTCAATGACATGAGCCGGCGGGTGGCCGATGTCCGCGATGCCGCGCGGCAGAGCCAGGCGCTGGTCGAGTCCCAGCGCGCCTACCTCGAGACCGTGCTGGGGCGTCTGTCCTCGGGGGTGCTGGCGCTGGGCCGGGACGGCACCCTGCGCACCTATAACCAGGCGGCGGAGGACATCCTATCGGTGCCGCTGCACGAGGCCACCGGGCAGCCGCTCTCGGCGCTTGTCGAGCGCTTCCCCGACTTCAGTCCGTTCGTCGAGCAGATCGAGGCCCATCCGCACGGGGCCGAGGGCGAATGGCGGGCCGAGCTCAGCCTGGACACCCGCGAGGGGCGTCGATCGCTGATCTGCAGCGGGGCGATGCTGCCGGGCGGGGCCGAAGGCGGCGGCGAGGTGATCGTTTTTGATGACGTGACCACGCTCATCCAGGCCCAGCGCGACGCGGCCTGGGGTGAAGTCGCCCGCCGGCTGGCCCACGAGATCCGCAATCCGCTGACGCCCATCCAGCTGTCCGCCGAGCGCCTCCAGCACAAGGTGGGCAACCGCGTGAGCGGTGAGGAAGCGGCCCTGCTGCAGCGCTCCACCGACACCATCATCCATCAGGTTGAGGCCATGAAAGACATGGTCCAGGCGTTTTCCGAGTATGCGCGACCGCCGGTGCTCGAGCTCCAGCGGGTCGACCTCAACGCCCTGGTGCAGGAGGTGGCCGAACTCTATCGCGGACAGGCGGCGCAGGCCTCGATCCGCACGGATCTGGATGAGCACCTGCCCGGGCTGGAAGCCGATGCCGGCCGGCTGCGTCAGCTGCTCAACAACCTCATCCGCAATGCCCTCGAGGCCGATGATGGCGGCGCCTGCGAGATCGTGGTCTCGACCCGTCGCGGCACTGGCCGTCACGCCGGCTGTGTCGAACTGGACATCGAGGACAACGGGCCCGGGTTTGCCGATGCCATGCTCGATCAGCTCTTCGAGCCCTATGTCAGCACCAAGCCGCGGGGCTCGGGACTGGGCCTGGCGATCGTGAAAAAGATCGTCGAGGAGCACAATGGCAGCATCAGTGCCCGCAATGTCGAGGGCGGCGCACGCCTGTCAGTGCGCCTGCCGACCGGGGAGAAAGGAGAATGAGCAAGGCTTATGTGCTGGTCGTCGACGACGAGCCGGACATCCGTGAGCTGGTCCGCGAGATCCTCGAGGACGAGGGCTACGCGGTGGCGACGGCGGAAAGCGCCGACCAGGCGCGCTCGCTCCTGCGGGAGCGGACGCCGCAGCTGGTGCTGCTGGACATCTGGATGCCCGGCGACGATGGGATTTCGCTGCTCAGGGAGTGGGCGCAGGGCGGTGTCTGCCCGTTCCCCGTGGTGATGATCTCGGGGCATGGCACGGTGGAAACCGCCGTTGAGGCCACCCGCCACGGGGCCATGGACTTTGTCGAAAAGCCGCTGTCCATGGGCAAGCTGCTGGCGACGGTGGAGCAGGCGCTGAACGCCCCCGATGCCGTCGCCGCCCCCGCCGGGGCGCCCGCCGCGGTGGTTGAGCCGGTGGGACGCAGCAGTGCCATGCGCGATCTGCGCGAGCAGGCCGAGCGGCTTGCCGGCACCGACAGCTGGGTGCTGATCAGTGGCGAGCCCGGCAGCGGCCGGAAATGCCTGGGGCGCTATATCCACAGCCTCAGCGAGCGGCGTGCGGGGCCGCTGGTGGAGGTGGCCGCCGGCACCATCGCCGGGCAATCGGCGGCCCACGAGCTGTTCGGCCAGGTGCGCGGCGATCAGGTCATCCCCGGTCGCCTCGAAGCGGCCGCGGGGGGCACGTTGATCCTTGACGGGGCGGCCGACCTGGACGCCGAGGCGCAGACCCGGCTGGCCTCGGCCATTGATGCCGGCAGTTTCCAGCGGGTGGGCGGCTCGGAGCGTCTTTCGCTGGATGTGCGCATGATCGCCATCAGCCGTCGCGACCTGACCGCCGAGGCCCACGCCGGGCGCTTCCGGCCGGATCTGGCCTATGCGCTGAGTGTGATTCCGCTGACCGTCCCGCCGCTGCGCGAGCATGCCGAGGACATCCCCGAGCTGGTGGTCTTTCAGGTCGACCGGCTGGTCGAGCGGGAACAGCTCGGTTACCGTCGCTTCACGGTGGCGGCCCAGAACCGGCTGCGAAATCATCACTGGCCCGGCAATGTCCAGGAGTTGCATAACCTGGTACAGCGGCTGCTGGTGCTGGGTGACGGCATCGACATTGAGGTCGGCGAGGTCGAGGCCGCCCTCAGTGAGCGCCCGGCCGCGGCCGGTGGCGACAGCGACTGGCCGCAGGCGCTGGCGCTGCCGCTGCGCGAGGCCCGTGAGCGCTTCGAGCGCGATTATCTGCAGCGACAGCTGCAGCGCGCCGACGGCAGTGTCGCGCAGCTCGCGCGTCTGGCGGGCATGGAGCGCACGCATCTGTATCGCAAGCTGCGCGCGCTGGGCATCGACCCGCGCGAGGGCGGCGAATCCGGCGGAGGCCGTGCATGAAGATCATCATTCTGGGAGCCGGCCAGGTCGGCGGTACCGTGGCCGCCAACCTGACCAGCGAAGACAACGACATCACCGTAGTCGACCGCGACGGCCAGATCCTGCAGGCACTCCAGGATCGACTGGACCTGCGCACGGTCGCGGGCAACGCCACCTACCCGGCGGTGCTCGAGCGCGCCGGTGTCGATGACGCCGACATGGTGATCGCGGTCACCAACTCGGACGAGGCCAACATGGTGGCCTGCCAGATCTGCGCCACGCTGTTCCGCACGCCCAGCAAGATCGCCCGGGTGCGCGCCGTGGAGTATCTCTCGCACCCGCAGATCTTTGCCCCCGACGCCCTGCCCATCGATGTGCTCATCAGCCCCGAGCAGCTGGTCACCCAGTACGTGCGCCGGCTGATCGAGCATCCCGGCGCGCTGCAGGTGATGGATTTTGCCGATGGCAGGGTCCGTCTGGTGGGTGTGCGCGCCTACTACGGGGGTCCGCTGGTGGGTCAGGAACTGCGCACCCTGCGCGAACACGTCCCCGGCGTGCAGACCCGGGTGGCGGCCATCTATCGCCGCGGCAGCGCCATCATCCCCGAGGGGGAGACGGTGATCGAGGCCGGTGACGAGGTGTTCTTCGTGGCGGCCCGCAAGAACATCCGCGCGGTGATGAGCGAGCTGCGCCGGCTCGACAAGCCGGTCAAGCGCATCACCCTGGCCGGTGGCGGCAATATCGGCATGCGCCTTGCTCAGTCCCTCGAGCCTCATTACCAGGTCAAGATCATCGAGCATAATCCGCAGCGCTGCCGGGCGATCGCCGATACCCTCAAAAAGACCATCGTGCTGCGTGGGGACGCCGCCGACGAGGACCTGCTGCTCGAGGAGAACATCGAGAACACCGACGTGTTCTGCGCCCTGACCAACGATGACGAGGCCAATATCCTGGCGGCCATGCTGGCCAAGCGGCGCGGCGCGCGCACGGTCATGGCGCTGATCAACCGCGCCGCCTACGTTGATCTGATCCAGTCCAGCGACGACATCGATGTGGCGATCTCGCCGCAGCAGGCGACCATTGGCAGTCTGCTAGCGCATATCCGCCGCGGTGACGTGGCCACGGTGCACAGCCTGCGCCGCGGGGCCGCCGAGGCGATCGAGGCGATCGCCCACGGCGATGCCGGCAGCTCCGAAGTGGTGGGCCGCCGCATCGATCAGATCCGCCTGCCGCGGGGCACCACCATTGGCGCCATCGTGCGCGGCGAAGAGGTGGTCATGGCGCATCACGATACGGTGATCGAACCCGAAGACCACGTCATCCTGTTCCTCGTCGACAAGAGCCGGCTGCGAGACGTCGAAAAGCTCTTCTCGGTGGGCGTGACCTTTCTTTAGGGACCCGAGAGCTCATGCATCCCGATGCCGTCCAACGCGTGCTGGGTGTCCTGCTGATGGTGTTCAGCGTGACGATGCTGCCGCCCGCCCTGGTGAGCGTGATCGCGGCCGACGGGGTGGCCGAGGCGTTTTTCCTGACCTCCGGCCTGCTGCTGGCCGTGGGCGGGCTGCTCTGGCTGCCGGTCCGCCAGTCGCGCCGCGAGCTGCGCATCCGCGACGGGTTCTTTGTGGTGGCGATGTTCTGGGTGGTGCTGGGCGCCGCCGGTTCGCTGCCACTGGCGCTCCAGACCGTGGTCCCGCTGGCCTTCGTCGACGCCCTGTTCGAGAGCGTCTCGGGGCTCACCACCACTGGCGCCACGGCGCTGACCGGGCTCGACGCCCTGCCGGTGTCCATCCTCTACTATCGCCAGCAGCTGCAGTGGCTGGGCGGCATGGGGATCATCGTGCTGGCCGTGGCCATCCTGCCCATGCTGGGCATCGGTGGCATGCAGCTCTACCGCGCCGAGCTGCCGGGTCCGGTCAAGGATGCCAAGCTGACCCCGCGCATCGCCGAGACCGCCAAGGCGCTGTGGTACATCTACCTGGGGCTGACGGTGGCCTGCGCCCTGGCCTACTGGGCGGCCGGCATGGGGCCGTTTGATGCGGTGATGCATGCCTTCACCACCATCGCCACCGGCGGCTTCTCGACCCACGACGCCAGCATGGGTTATTTCGACAGTGCCCTGATCGAGATGATCGCGGTGGTGTTCATGATCATCTCGGCGCTCAACTACTCCCTGCACTTCATGGCCTGGCGGCGCCGCAGCACCGAGCCCTGGCGCAGCGACCCCGAGCTGGTGACCTTTCTGACCGTGCTGGCCCTGGTGACGGTGCTGGTGCTGGGCGGGCTGCTGATCTATCAGGCCGCGCACAGCCTGCTGCTGGACGAGACCTGGCATCACGCCATCTTTCAGGTGGTCTCGTTCGCCACCACCACCGGGTATACCACGGCCTCGTATTATGTCTGGCCGGCCTTCCTGCCGGTGCTGCTGCTGTTCGTGGCGGTGGTCGGCGGCTGTGCCAACTCCACCTCGGGCGGTCTCAAGGTAATGCGCATCCTGCTGCTCTGGCGCCAGGGCGGGCGCGAGATCCTGCGCCTGATCCACCCCCAGGCGCAGATCCCGGTCAAGATCGGCGACCGGCCGGTCAGCGAGCGGGTCATCGACGCGGTCTGGGGGTTCTTTGCCGCCTATGTCCTGCTGTTCGTCCTGCTGATGCTGCTCATGCTGGCCATGGGGCTTGATCAGATCACGGCCTTCTCGGCGGTGGCCTCGGGGCTTGCCAACCTGGGCCCGGCGCTGGGAGACGTCGCCGCCAATTTCGCTGGCGTGGGGGCGGGGCCCAAGCTGGTCATGTGTGTGGCGATGATCATGGGCCGGCTCGAGATCTTCACCCTGCTGGTGCTTTTTACGCCGGCATTCTGGCGGCGTTGACGCCCGGCTTGGTAGCCTGCCCGGTATGGATATCGAGGCACTGAAAAAGATGATCGACGGCGGGCGCGACGGGGCCATGCCGCGCCTGACCCTGGGCGAGGCGCTGGCCCGCGAGGGTGACACGCAGGCGGCCCAGGCCCATCTGCGGCGCGCCATCGAATTCGATCCCGATTACTCGGCCGCCTGGCGGGCGCTGGGGCGGCTGCAGTTGAAGGCCGGCGAGCGTGAGGCCGCCGCCGAGACCTTCCGCAGCGGTCTGGAGGCGGCGCGCCGACGGGGCGACATGCAGATCGTCAAGGAGCTTGAGGTCCGCCTCAAACGCCTGGACGGGCAGTGATCGGCCTGCTCCAGCGCGTCGCCCGGGCCGAGGTCCGGGTCGACGACGCGACGGTGGCGGCCATCGACGCGGGGCTGCTGGTGCTGGTGGGCGTGGAGCAGGGCGATACGCCGGCGGGTGGTGCGCGCCTCATCGAGCGGCTGCTGGCCTATCGGGTGTTCGCGGATGCCAGCGAGCGCATGAACCGCAGCCTGACCGACACCGGTGGCGGTCTGCTGCTGGTCCCGCAGTTCACCCTGGTGGCGGATACCCGTAAGGGCACGCGGCCGGGGTTTTCCGCAGCGGCACCGCCGGCGACCGCCGCGCAGCGCTTTGATCAGCTGGTGGACGAGGCCCGTCGACGGCATCCCCGGGTGGAGGCCGGCGTTTTCGGTGCCGACATGCAGGTCAGCCTGTGCAATGACGGGCCGGTGACCTTCTGGCTGAGCGTGCCGCCCGACTCAAAGTGACCGCGGCGGCGTGCTATCCTTCGCCGCATTCATTGCAAGGCGCCACACCCATGAGCGAACGCAGGGCAACCATCGAGCGCGACACGCTCGAGACGCGCATCCGGGTCAGTCTTGATCTGGACGGCTCCGGAGCGGGCACACGCCGGACCGGCGTGGGCTTTTTCGACCACATGCTCGACCAGCTGGCCCGTCACGGGCTGTTCGATCTTGAGGTGAGTGCGGCCGGCGATCTGCACATCGATGCCCATCACACCGTCGAGGATGTCGGCATCGCCCTGGGCCAGGCATTTGCCGCCGCCGTCGGCGAAAAGCGCGGCATCGTCCGTTATGGCCATGCCTTCTGCCCCCTCGACGAGGCACTCTCCCGCGTGGTCGTGGACCTGTCCGGCCGGCCGGGGCTGTATTACCGGGTGACGTTCCCCACCGCCCGGGTCGGTGATTTTGACACCGAGCTGGTGCGCGAATTCTGGCAGGGCTTCGCCAGTCAGGCGGCGGTGACGCTGCACATGGACAGCCTGCAGGGGGACAACGCCCACCACGTCGCCGAGACCCTGTTCAAGGCCGGCGGCCGGGCCCTGCGCATGGCCTGCAGCAGTGATCCGCGCAGCGGCAACGAGCTGCCATCGACGAAGGGCGCGCTGTGATCGCGATCATCGACTATGGCATGGGCAACCTGCGCTCGGTGGAGCGCGCGCTGACCCACGTCGGCGCCGCCGAGGTGCGGGTCAGTGACGACCCCGCCGTCATCGAGGCGGCGGATCGGGTGGTGTTTCCCGGTCAGGGCGCGGTGCGTGACTGCATGAGCGCGCTGCATCGCTACGAGCTGGTGGACGTGCTGGAACGGGTCATGCGCGATCGCCCGTTTCTGGGGATCTGCATGGGCATGCAGGCACTGATGAGCCGCAGCGAGGAAAACGACGGCGTCGAGGCGCTGGGCCATTTCGCGGGCACGGTGCGGCATTTCCGGCACCTGACCGGCGCTGATCCGCAGCTCAAGATTCCGCACATGGGCTGGAACCGGCTGGAGCAGACCCGGCCGCATCCGCTGTTCGCCGGCATCGACTCGGGGACGCGCTTTTATTTTGTGCACAGCTACTACGTAGAGCCCGCGGACGCATCCATCGTCCAGGGACGCAGCGACTATGGTGGGCCGTTCGCCGCGGCGATCGGCGCCGACAATGTCTTCGCGACCCAGTTTCACCCGGAGAAAAGCCAGGCCCCCGGCCTGCGGCTGCTCGAGAACTTTCTTGCCTGGGATGGAGAACCATGCAGCTGATACCCGCCATTGATCTCAAGGATGGCAAGTGTGTGCGCCTGCGCCAGGGGCGCATGGTGGATGAGACGGTCTTCTCGGACGACCCGCTGGCGGTGGCCGACCGCTGGGTCGAGGCCGGCGCCCGGCGCCTGCATCTGGTGGATCTGGACGGAGCGCTCGCCGGTTTCCCCGTCAATGCCGACCTGATCGGCCGCATCGCCGAGGCCCATCCCGGTATCGAGGTGCAGGTCGGCGGCGGTCTGCGCAGCTTCGAGGTCATTCAGACCTATCTGGATGTCGGTGTGGACTACGTGATCATCGGCACCCAGGCGGTGCGCACGCCAAGTTTTGTCGACGATGCCTGCCTGGAGTTTCCCGGCCGCATCATGGTGGGCCTTGACGCCCGCGAGGGCCGCGTCGCCACCGACGGCTGGGAGAGCGTCTCGACCCTCACCGCCAGCGATCTGGCGCGGCGTTTTGAAGACGCCGGTGTCGATTCCATCGTATTCACCGACATCGGCCGCGACGGCATGATGCGCGGCAGCAATGTCGAGGCCACCGCCGAGCTGGCCCGCGCCATCGACATCCCGGTGATCGCCTCGGGCGGTGTCACCGGGCTGGATGATGTGCGCGAGCTCTGCCGGGTGGCCGACTCGGGGATCAGTGGCGCCATCGTGGGGCGGGCGCTCTATGAAGGCAGCATCGATCTGGCCGAGGCCCAGCGCCTGGCTGACGAGACGGTGGGCGGGCGCTGAGCATGGGCGTCGCGCGCCGCATCATTCCCTGCCTTGATATCAACGCCGGCCGCGTGGTCAAGGGCGTGCAGTTCGTGGACATCCGCGACGCCGGCGATCCGGTGGAAATCGCCCGGCGCTATGACCGCGCAGGTGCGGATGAGCTGACCTTTCTGGACATCACCGCCAGCCACGAGCAGCGCGACACCCTGGTCCACACCGTCGAGGCGGTCGCCTCGGAGGTGTTCATCCCGCTGACCGTGGGGGGCGGGATCCGCTCGGTGGCGGATGTGCGCCGCATGCTCAATGCCGGGGCGGACAAGGTCTCGATCAACACCGCGGCGATCCGTGACCCCGATCTGGTGGGCGAGGCCGCGGCACGGTTCGGCTCGCAGTGCATCGTCGTGGCCGTCGATGCGAAGCGCCGGGGCGGCACCGACGGGGATCCGCGCTGGGGCGTGTTCACCCACGGCGGGCGCCAGCCGACCGAGCTCGATGCCGTCGACTGGGCCCGGCGCATGGCCGCGGCCGGCGCCGGCGAGCTGCTGGTGACCAGCATGGACCGGGATGGCACCCGGATCGGCTTTGACAATGCGCTCAACCGCGCCATCTCCGAGCAGGCCGGCGTGCCGCTGATCGCCTCCGGCGGGGTCGGCAACCTCCAGCACCTGGTGGACGGGGTCATCGAGGGGCACGCCGATGCGGTGCTGGCCGCCAGCATTTTCCATTTCGGGGAATACACCATTGCCGAGGCGAAGGCCTGCATGGCCGAGGCCGGGATCGAGGTGCGCTGATGGACTGGCTGGATGCGATCGCCTGGAACGCCGACGGCCTGGTGCCGGTGATTGCCCAGGACGCCGATGACGGCCGTGTGCTGATGATGGCCTGGATGAGCCCGCAGACCCTCGAGACCACCCGTCGCACCGGCGAGGCGGTGTACTGGTCACGCTCGCGGCAGCGGCCGTGGCACAAGGGCGAGTCCTCGGGCAACGTCCAGCGGGTGCGGGCGATTGAGCTCGACTGCGATGGCGACACCCTGCTGCTGCAGGTCGAGCAGCGCGGTGGCGTCGCCTGCCACACCGGACGGCGGAGCTGCTTTTACCGCCGGCTCGCGGCGGACGGCTGGCGGATCACCGATACGGTGCGGCGTGATCCCGCTGACATGTATGGAGAGGGCAGCGATGAGTGACGAGATTCTGCGCCGCCTGGACGCGGTGCTGGCGGCGCGGCGCGAGGCCGATCCCGAGAGTTCCTACGTGGCGGGGCTGCATGCGGGGGGCATTGATCGCATCCTTCGCAAGCTCGGCGAGGAATGCACCGAGACGGTGGTTGCGTCAAAGAACGGCGAGCGTGACGATATCGTTTATGAAACCGCCGATCTGTGGTTCCATAGCCTTATCATGCTCTCGCATCATGGGCTTGATTCCGGGTCGGTGCTTGCTGAGCTTGAGCGCCGTTTCGGGCTCTCCGGCGTCGCCGAGAAGGCGGCCCGGAACAAACAGGGGCAGTAATGCCCGTTGGCACGCGCTGGAGGTAATCCGTTATGGGTCCTGGTGGAATCAGTCCCTGGTCTCTTTTATTGATACTGGTCATCGTGCTGTTGCTGTTCGGCACCAAGAAGCTGCGCAACGTCGGTACCGATCTGGGTGGTGCGCTCAAGGGGTTCAAGAGCGCCATGAGTGATGGCGAAAAAGCGGCAAAGGACGGCCAGGACAGTCAGGAAGACCCGGAAAGCCTCGAGGAGAACGACGCCGAGAGCGACGCCACGTCCTCGACGGCCCGACGCGAGCAGGTCAAGGAAAAGGACTCGTCCGGCGGCAACGCCTGACCGCCGGAGGAACGCATTCATGCTGGATGTCAGCTTCTGGGAGTTGCTGATCATCGGGGCGATCGCCCTGGTGGTTGTCGGTCCCGAGCGCCTGCCCCGTCTTATGCGCACACTGGGATTGTGGGCGGGCCGCGCGCGCGCGTCCTTCCAGTCGATCCGCGATGAGGTCGAGCGCGAGGTGAACATCGACGGTGTCCAGCAGACACGTCGCGCCGTGGATCGCGAAGCCAGCGAGGCCAAGCGCAAGGTCACCGAGACGGTGGGTCAGGTCGACCCCTCCCGCGGGTCAGACGAGTCCGCGGCCGAGAAAGACAAGGGAGATGAATCCCGGTGAGCGATCCGGCCAGTGACTCCAACGCCGGTGATCCCGACCGCCCGCTGCTGACCCACCTGCTCGAGCTGCGCACCCGGCTGCTGTACGCCGGTGGCTGCGTGCTGGTGCTGTTTCTGGCGGTCTACCCGTTCCGCGAGCCGCTCTACAGCGCGCTCGCCGAGCCGCTGATGGCGGTGCTGCCGCCGGGCACCTCAATGATCGCCACCCAGGTGGCCACCCCGTTCCTGATCCCGCTCAAGGTCGCGCTTGCCGGCGCGTTCTTCCTGAGTGTTCCGTTCCTGCTCTACCAGCTCTGGGCGTTTGTGGCGCCGGGGCTCTACCGCCACGAAAAGCGCCTGATCTGGCCGCTGGTGATCTCCAGCGTGCTGCTGTTCTATCTGGGCATGGCCTTCGCCTACTTCGTGGTCTTCCCGCTGGTGTTCCAGTTCTTTGCCTCGGCGACGCCGGATGGCGTGTCGATGATGACCGATATCGGCGAATATCTGTCGTTCATCATGACCCTGTTCTTCGCCTTCGGGGCGTCCTTCGAGGTGCCCGTCGCCACCATCCTGCTGGTCCGCAGCGGCGCCACGACGCGCCAGGCGCTGGCGGCCAAGCGCCCGTTCGTGATCGTGGCGGCGTTCACCGTGGGTATGCTGCTGACGCCGCCGGATATCATCTCGCAGGTGCTGCTGGCGGTCCCGGTCTGGCTGCTGTTCGAGCTGGGGATCTTTTTCTCGCGCTGGTTCGAGGCACCGGCAACGGATCGCCCGGCCGGGGAAGACGACGGGGCATGATGCCCGGTGTCCCGCCGCGCAAATACCTGACCTCGGGGTCAGTTTTTCCCGCGCCCGCAGAGAGTGATGGTTTTCCGGCTCCCTTCAGGTGCCCGTAAATGCCCATTGGCGTTGCGTTTAAGGGGGCTGCGGGTTAACTTGCACATACGCCGGAAACAGGCTTTCCCACCGCAGATGCCAGGTAAACTGCCATGAGTGGTCCTTTCGAACAGTCGCTCAGTCACTCCTATCTCAACGGTGCCAACGCCAACTTCATCGAAGCACTGTACGAGAAGTACCTCGAGGATCCCGACGCGGTCGAACCGCGCTGGCGGGACTACTTCCGCGACCTCGAGGCGCTGGATCCCGACGGCCGCCGCGACGTGCCCCATACCCCGATCCGCGAAGCCTTCGAAGAGATCGGCCGCAGCAGCCGCCGGGGCCGCGCGCGCATCGCCAGCGAGGGCATGGATGCCGTGGCCGCGCAGAAGCAGGCCGCGGTGCTGCGCCTGATCAATGCCTACCGGGTGCGTGGCCATCAGCACGCCGACACCGATCCCCTGCACCTGCGCGAGCGCCCGCAGGTGCCGGACCTCGATCCGGGGTTTCACGGCCTGACCGATGACGATCTCGATACCGCCTTCAACACCGGCTCGCTGGCCGCACCCGATCGCCTGACCCTGCGCGAGATCGTCGATCTGGTGAAGCGGGTCTACTCGGGCAAGATCGGCTCGGAGTACATGCACATCACGGATACCGCGCAGAAGCGCTGGATCCAGGAGCGGCTCGAGAAGCCGCAGGCGCGGCCCCACCTCAGTGCCGACGAGAAAAAGGCCCTGCTCAATCGCCTGACCGCCGCCGAGGGCATCGAGAAGTATCTCAACAGCAAGTACGTGGGCCAGAAGCGCTTCTCGCTGGAGGGCGGCGAAGCGACGCTGCCGATCCTCGATGAAATCGTCCAGCGTGGCGGCCGTGACGGGGTCGAGGAAATGGTCCTGGGCATGGCCCATCGCGGCCGCCTGAACGTGCTCATCAACCTGATGGGCAAATCGCCGGCCGAGCTGTTCGCCGAGTTCGAGGGCGAGCACGCCCCGGAGCATGCCAGCGCCGGCGACGTGAAATACCACATGGGCTATTCCTCGGACATCGACACGCCCGGCGGACCGCTGCATCTGGCACTTGCCTTCAACCCCTCGCATCTCGAGATCGTCAACCCGGTGGTCGAGGGGTCGGCCCGCGCCCGCATGCATCGCCACGATGACGAGGACGGCCGCTCGGTGCTGCCGGTGCTCATCCACGGTGATGCGGCCATGGCCGGTCAGGGTGTGGTGATGGAAACCCTGCAGCTGTCGCAGGCCCGGGGCTTTTACACCGGGGGCACCGTGCATCTGGTGATCAACAACCAGATCGGCTTCACCACATCGAACCCGCTTGATACGCGCTCGACGTTCTACTGCACCGAAGTGGCCAAGATGGTTCAGGCGCCGATCTTTCACGTCAACGGCGACGATCCCGAGGCGGTGCTGTTCGTGACCCAGCTGGCGATGGACTACCGGCGGGAATTCCATTCGGATGTGGTCATCGACCTGATCTGCTACCGCCGCCACGGCCATAACGAGGCCGACGAGCCATCGGCGACCCAGCCGATGATGTACCAGAAGATCAAGGCGCGGCCGTCGGTGCGCAGTCTCTACGCCGATCAGCTCACCGACGAGGGCGTCATCGACCGCGATGGGGCCAAGGCCATGGAGCGGGAATACCGCGATGCGCTGGATGCCGCGCAGGTGGTGGCGCCCGGCGCACTCGAGGAGCAGGACAACGAGTTCACCGTCGACTGGTCGCCCTACTTTGACGCCCGCTGGGATGAGCCGGTGGACACCACCCTGTCGGTGGACCGGATCCGCGCACTCCAGGAGAAGCTGCAGTGGCTGCCCGAGGGCTTCGAGCTCAACCCGCGGGTGGCGACGGTCATGGAAAGCCGGCGCAAGATGGCCGCCGGCGCGCTGGCCATGGACTGGGGATTCGCCGAGACCATGGCCTACGCCGGGCTGCTCGAGGAAGGGCACTGCGTGCGCCTGACCGGCCAGGATTCGGGGCGCGGGACGTTTTTCCATCGCAACTCGGTGCTGCATAACGCCGCCGATGGCTCCACCCACACGCCGCTCAAGACCATCCCGGCCGACCGCAAAGACTTCGTGGTGATCGATTCGCTGCTCTCCGAGGAAGCGGTGCTCGGCTTCGAGTACGGTTACGCCACGGCCGATCCGCGCACGATGGTGATCTGGGAGGCGCAGTTCGGCGACTTCAGCAACGGGGCGCAGGTGCTGATCGATCAGTTCATCGCCTCGGGCGAGACCAAGTGGGGGCGGCTCTGCGGGCTCACGCTCTACCTGCCGCATGGCTACGAGGGTCAGGGCCCGGAGCATTCCTCGGCCCGCATCGAGCGTTTTCTCCAGCTCTGCGCCGAGCAGAACATCCAGGTCTGCGTGCCTTCCACGCCGGCCCAGTTCTTCCACATGATCCGCCGGCAGATGCTGCGCCACTGGCGCAAGCCGCTGGTGGTGATGACGCCCAAGAGCCTGCTCCGGCACAAGCTCTCGACGTCGGTGCTGGACGACCTCTCAGGGGGGCACTTCCAGGTGGTCATCGACGACACCGAAGGGGTGCGGCCGAGCAACGTCCAGCGGGTGGTGCTGTGCAGCGGCAAGGTCTACTACGACCTGCTCGAGGAGCGTCGCCAGCAGGGCCGCAGCGATGTCGCGCTGATCCGCGTCGAACAGCTCTACCCGTTCCCCGAGGCGCAGCTCTCGGCGCTGCTGAAGCGGCGCTACAAGACGGTGAAGTCGGTGGTCTGGTGTCAGGAAGAGCCCAAGAACCAGGGCGCCTGGTACCAGGTCTATCACCATCTGACCCAGTGCATCGCCCGCGATCAGAAGCTGACCTACGCGGGCCGCGATCCGCTGGCCTCGCCGGCGGTCGGCTACGCCAAGGTGCATTTCGAACAGCAGCGCCGTCTGGTGGCGGATGCGCTCGGCAAGGTTCACGGATAAAACAAGAGCGAGGAGTAGATGAGCACCGAAGTCAAAGTACCGGCGCTGCCGGAATCGGTGAGCGAAGCCACCGTTGTCACCTGGCACAAGCAACCCGGCGAGGCGGTGGAGCGCGACGAGAACCTTGTCGACCTTGAGACCGATAAGGTGGTCCTCGAGGTGCCGGCCCCCGAGGACGGCGTGCTGGGCGAAATCCTCAAGCCCGAGGGCGAGACCGTCACCGCCGGTGAAGTGGTGGCGGTGCTGGGCGAGGGCACCGGGGGCGCCGCTGCCGGAGCGCCGGCGGAGGAAAAGCCCGCCGCAGCGCCGGAGCCTGCCGACGAGGCCCCCGCCGCCTCGGCCCCTGCCGCCGCGGCGGGCGAGGCCCCAGCGCTGAGCCCGGCGGTGCGCAGCCTGGTCGAGGAAAACGACCTGGATCCGCGGACGATCACGCCCACCGGGCGCAACGGCCGGATCCTCAAAGAGGATGTCCTGCGGGCCCTTCGGGAAGGCGATTCCGGCGCGGCCGCCCCGGCGCCGGCAGCGGCGCCCGCCCCCTCCAGCGAACCGGCGCCCGCCGCGCCAGCCGCCGCACCGGCTGCATCGACGCCGGCGCCCGCCGCCAGCCTGCCCACCGGTGACCGCGAAGAGCGCCGGGTGCCCATGACCCGGCTGCGGCAGCGGATTGCCGAGCGCCTGGTGCAGGCCCAGCAGACCGCGGCCATGCTGACCACCTTCAACGAGGTCAACATGCAGCCGGTCATGGATCTGCGCGCCCGCCACAAGGATGCCTTCGTCAAGACCCATGACACCAAGCTCGGTTTCATGTCGTTCTTTGTGAAGGCGGCGGTCGAGGCGCTCAAGCGCTTCCCGAGTGTCAACGCCTCCATCGACGGCACCGACATCCTCTACCACGGCTACTATGACATCGGCATCGCCGTGTCCACCGAGCGCGGTCTGATGGTGCCGGTGCTGCGTGACGCCGATCAGCTCTCGTTCGCCGAAATCGAGGCCACCATCGCCGACTTCGGTCAGCGCGCGCAGGCGGGCAAGATCGAGATCGAGGAGCTGACCGGCGGGACGTTCACGATCACCAACGGCGGGATCTTCGGGTCACTGGTCTCGACGCCCATTCTCAATCCGCCGCAGAGCGGCATCATGGGCATGCACAAGATCCAGGAACGGCCCATGGCCGAGAATGGTCAGGTGGTGGTCCGGCCGATGATGTACCTGGCCCACTCCTACGACCATCGCATCATCGATGGCAAGGAGGCGGTCCAGTTCCTCGTCACCATCAAGGACATGCTTGAGGACCCGGCACGGCTGCTGCTCGAGGTCTGATACCAGCGAATTCGGGAGTCATCATGACGAATTCATACGACGTCATCGTCATCGGGGCCGGCCCGGCCGGCTATGTGGGCGCCATCCGCTGCGCCCAGCTCGGCATGCGCGTTGCCGTGATCGACGAGTACCGGCGCAAGGACGGCGAGCCGTCGCTCGGGGGAACCTGCCTGAATGTCGGCTGCATCCCCTCCAAGGCGCTGCTCGACTCGTCCGAGCACTATCATCGCGTCCAGTCGCAGCTGGGACAGCACGGCATCAAGGTCGACGGGGTCAGCCTTGACGTGCCGCAGATGATCAAGCGCAAGGACAAGGTGGTGGCCGACCTGACCGGCGGCATCAAGCAGCTGTTCAAGGCCAACGACATCGAGTGGCTGCAGGGCCATGGCAAGCTGCTGGCCGACCGCCAGGTGGCGTTCAAGCCCCACAAGGGCAAGGAAAAGACCCTGTCCGCCGACAACATCATCCTTGCCACCGGGTCGCGGCCCATTGAGATCGGGGCGGCGCCGCTCACCGGCGATCGCATCGTCAGCTCCACCGGTGCCCAAGAGTTCCAGGAGGTGCCCAAGCGCCTCGGCGTGATCGGCGCCGGCGTGATCGGCCTGGAGATGGGCAGCGTTTGGAACCGGCTCGGCTCCAAGGTGGTGCTGCTCGAGGCACAGGACTCGTTCCTCACCCCGGTGGATCAGCAGGTGGCCCGTGAGGCGAAGAAGCTGTTCGCCAAGCAGGGGCTCGAGATCCGGCAGGGCTGCCGCGTGACCGAGACGCGCGATGGCAAGAACATCAGCGTCCACTACGAGGACAAGGACGGCAAACAGCACATGCAGGTCGATCGCCTGGTGGTCTCGGTGGGCCGCCGGCCGAATACCGACGGCCTCGCCTCGGAGGATGCCGACCTGCTGACCGACGAGCGGGGCTTCGTGCACGTCAACGACTACTGCGAGACCAACATCCCCGGCGTCTACGCCGTGGGCGATGTGGTGCGCGGGCCCATGCTGGCGCACAAGGGCTCGGAAGAGGGTGTGATGGTGGCCGAGCGAATGGCCGGCCATGCCGGACATGTCAACTACGACACCATTCCGTGGGTGATCTACACCGACCCCGAGATCGCCTGGGTGGGCCGCACCGAGGCCCAGCTCAAGGCCGCGGGCATTCCCCATCGCAGCGGCACCTTCGGCTTTGGTGCCACGGGCCGCGCCCGGGCCATGGATCAGTCCGACGGCATGGTCAAGATCATCGCCCATGCCGAAACCGACCGGATCCTGGGCGTGCACATGGTGGGCCCGCAGACCAGCGAGCTGATCGCCGAGGCCACCCTGGCCATGGAGTACGAGGCCAGCGCCGAGGACCTCGCCCGCACCATTCATGCGCATCCGACGCTGTCCGAGGCGGTCCACGAGGCGGCCCTCGCGGTGGATAAGCGCGCGATCCACAAGGCGAACTAGGGCGGCGGTCATCAGTACACCCAATATCTGGATCGGGAAGATCCTCGGCGCCATCTTCGGGGGATTGGCCGGTGGCTGGGTCGGCGCTCTGATCGGTCTGGTCATCGGCAATTTCTTTGACCGGGGACTGGCCCGCAAGGCCGCTGGCGGCGCCGGCCATCGGCAGATGGTGCATGCGGCGTTTTTCCGCAGCGTCTTCGTGGTCATGGGCCATGTCTGCAAGGCCGATGGCCGGGTCAGTCAGGCCGAGATCCGCATCGCCGAGCAGGTGATGACGCGGATGGACCTCAACCCCACCCAGCGCGAAGAGGCCATCAGCTACTTCAGTGCCGGCCGCGACGGCGAAGCCGATCTGGATCAGACGCTCGAGGAGTTCCGCCGCTACTGCCGGGGCCACGTCCAGCTGGTCCGGGTATTCCTTGAAATCCAGATCCAGGCGGCCCTGGCGGATGGCAGTTTCGATGACGCCGAGCGCGACATGCTGCGGCGCATTGCCCTCGGCCTGGGCCTGTCGGAGGAAGACTTCGCCCGCCTCGAGACCATGATGGGCGGGCACGCCAGCAACCAGACCGGCAGCGAGTCCGAGCTGGAGGCGGCCTATGACACTCTGGGGGTTTCCGCCGACGCCAGCGATGCCGAGGTCAAGAAGGCCTGGCGCAAGCTCATGAGCGAGCACCATCCCGACAAGCTGGTCGCCAAGGGGCTGCCCGAGGAGATGATGCGCATCGCCAAGGAACGGGCCCAGGATATCCAGAAGGCCTATGACACCATCAAGACCGCCCGGGGCATGCGCTGAACCCGAGCGCGGCGGCCGTGGTCTGTAAGGCATGATCGCGATACGCAACACGACCCGGTTCTGGGGCGCGGGCGCGCAGCTGCTGCACTGGCTGATGGCCGCCGGCATCGCCACCTCGATGGTGCTTGGCTGGGTGATGGTCAACATGCCCGCCGGCTCGGCGCAGTTCCGGTTATACGCCCTCCATAAAAGCCTCGGCATCACCCTGCTGGCGCTGGTCGCGCTGCGGCTGGTGTGGCGCTGGATCAACGTGACCCCGCCGCTGCCGGACAGCCTGCCGCGGCATGAGCGCTGGCTGGCCAAGGCCGGGCACCGCGCGCTCTACGCGCTGATGCTGCTGATGCCGCTATCGGGCTATGTCATCAACTCCGCCGCGAATTTCCCGCTGAATGTGTTCGGACTCGTCCAGATCCCCAACCTGACCCCGGCCAGCGAGTCGCTGGGTGATCTGGCCAGTAACCTGCATCTGGCCTTTTTCTGGGGATTCGTCGCGGTGCTCACCGCGCACATTGGCGGTGCCCTGCGCCACCACTTCGTGCTGCGCGACAACATTCTCCGACGCATGCTGCCGGTGCGGCATGCCTCAGACGACAGGAGCCGATCATGATGAATGCCCGCGCGGATCGCCTGCGCCGTGGACTGCTGTTGGCCCTGGGTGCCGCCGGCCTTGCCAGTGGCCCGGCGACGGCCGCCACCGAGTGGTCGATCATCCACGACGACAGCCGGCTCGGATTCGAGGCCACCCAGCAGGGGGGCGAGTTCGAGGGACGCTTCGAGTCGTTCAGCGCCGACATGCGCTTTTCAGCGGATGATCTCGCGGCAAGCGGCTTCGATGTGCGCATTGATACCGCCAGCGTCGAGACCGGCAGTTCGCAGCGCGACTCGGCCCTTCCGAACGACGACTGGTTCAATGTCGATGCCTTTGGCGAAGCGACCTACGTGGCCGACACCATCCGCGCCACGGAGGACGGCTACGCCGCCGAGGGCACGCTGACCATCCGCGGCAACAGCCACCCGGTCACCCTGCCGTTCACCTGGCAGGTGGACGGGGACCGCGCCATGATGGACGGCGCGGTGGTCATTGATCGCACGCGCTACGGCGTGGGACAGGGCGACTGGAGCGATCCTTCAGTGGCCGGCCACGATGTCCGCGTGGTGGTCGACCTGACCCTGTCAAAGGCCGATTAGCCAGGCCACCAGTGGCGCGAGCAGCGCCGTCAGCGTGGCATTGAGGCCCATCCCCAGCCCGGCGTAGGCGCCGGCCTGATCGCTGTGCTGAAACGCGCGGGCGGTGGCGATGCCATGCCCGGCAACGCCCATGGCAAAGCCCTTGACCGCGGCATCACGCTCGCCCAGCAGGCGCATCAGCGGGATGCCGATGACCGCCCCCGCGATGCCCGCCATGATCACGAACACCGCGGTCAGAGAGGCCTCGCCGCCCAGCTTTTCGGCAACGCCGATGGCGATCGGCGTGGTGGCCGACTTGGGCATCAGCGAGAGCAGCGTTGAGGGGGTCAGCCCCAGGGCATGGCCGATGCCGACCGCACTGGCAATGGCGGTGATCGATCCCACCAGCAGCGCGATGCCCAGCGGCAGCCACTGGCGCTGCAGGCGCTGCAGCTGCTGGTAGAGCGGTAGGGCGAGCAGCACCGTGGCCGGTCCCAGCAGAAAGTGGACGAACTGGGCGCCCTCAAAGTAGGTGTCATAGCCCGTACCGGTGGCCAGCAGCAGCAGGACGGTCAGGGTCACCGCCACCAGTACGGGATTGAGCAGGGGAAAACGCCGCGCCCGCATGAACAGCCACTGGGCCAGCGCGTAGGTGCCGACCGTGATGGTCAGCCACAGCAGCGGCTGTTCGGCCAGATAGACCCAGATCTCGAACAGCCCCGCCATCAGGAAGGATCCTCGGGGCCGCGGTTGAGCAGAAAACGCAGGGTCAGTGCCGTCGCCAGCAGGCTGATCAGCGTGCTGGCAATGACGGTCACGGTCACCGCCAGCCACCGATCGGCCAGCAGCCCCAAGTAGCTGATCACCCCCACGCCCGCGGGAATGAACAGCAGTGACAGATGACCCAGCAGGGTCTCGGCCAGGCGTGACAGCGCCGGCGGCGGGCCGCCGCGCACCACCAGCAGGGCCACCAGCAGCAGCATCCCCACCACCGGACCGGGAACCGGCGCGCCGGTCAGACGGACCAGCGCCTCGCCGATGAGCTGCAGCGCCAGAATCAGCGCGATCATGCCCGCCATCAGCGTTGCACCTCCAGCAGCACGTCGCGCGCTTCATTGAGACGCGAGGCCAGATAGTCGGTACCGCCGCGATCCGGATGCAAGCGCTGGATCAGCCGCCGGTGGGCGGCCATGACGCTGTCGCGGTCGGCATCCGTTTCGACCCCCAGCATGTCCGCGGCCTCCTGCCGGCTCATGCGGCCATCGCGCCGCGGCGGCGGCGCATTGCCCGCCGCCGGGTCATCGCCGCGGGGGCTGGCACCGGCATCGCGACCGCGACCGGTGAGCCGGGCGATCACCGGCAGAAACCTGAGCAGCGGCGCGAACCGCCAGATGGCCGGCAGGGCGGCGCTGATCGCCGCGAAGATCCAGTTCAGCCGCCCGGTGATGGCCAGCCCGATGGCGGTCAGTGCAACCGCCCCCAGGATGAACATCGGCGCCCGTGCCCGAGCCCTGCGCCGCAGGCGTGGCGAGAGCAGGAACGCCAGCGCGGCAATGATCAGCGCCAAGCTTACCAGACGCATCATCGCTCGGCGTCCTCCCGCGGCCCGAAGCCGGCCTCGCGGTTGGCGGCTTCAATGGCCGCGCAGCGATCGCGCCAGCGCTCGACGCGCTGATCATAGAGGTCGAACACGCAGGGGTCGCAGCCGCTACCGCAGCACTCGTCCAGATCCGGTTCGCGGGGCGGCGGTGGCAGAGGTTGGCGCTCGGACATCGTCGGTCTATCCCGTCACAAAGGCATGCGCATGGCGGAGCAGCACGGCGACCACGGCGGCGATGGGCAGGGCGAGGAGCACGCCGGCAAACCCGAACAGCTGGCCGCCGGCCAGCACCGCGAAAATCACGATGACCGGATGCAGACCGATCCGGTCACCCACGAACAGTGGCGTGAACACCGCCGATTCGAGGACCTGGCCGGCGCCATAGACCACCCACACCAGTAGCAGCGGTATCAGCCAGTCGTTGAACTGGAACAGCGTGGCCAGTGTCGCCGCCGCGATCCCCACGATGAATCCCAGATAGGGGACCACCGCCGCCAGACCTGAGAGCAGCCCGATCAGCAGGCCCAGCTGCACGCCCACTAGCCACAGGCCGGCGGCGTAGAAGATGCCCAGGCAGATCATGACCAGCAGCTGGCCGCGCAGAAAGGCCCCCACCACCTCGTCGCACTCGCGCCCCAGGCCCGCCACCGTGTCGCGCCAGCGGGCGGGGATCAGCGCCAGGCTGGCGGCAAGGACACGGTCCCAGTCGCGGAGCAGATAGAAAGCCACCACCGGTACCAGGGCCAGACTCGCCAGCGCGCCGGCCAGGGCGAATCCGGACTGGGTGATGCGCTGGACGATACCGGCGGCGATGCTGCTGGTGGACTGCCAGTGGCTGGACAGGGCATCGCGGACGACGTTCAGGTCGATGACCGAGGCGTCGACCCCCAGGGCCTGCTCGATCGCGGGCAGCGCCTGGGTCTGGGCCCATTCGATCATGGCCGGCATCTGGCTGCGCAGCATCCCCAGCTGGCTGCCCACCAGCGGGATCAGCATCAGCACCACTGCCACGGCGACCGCCGCCAGCGCCAGAAACACCAGGCTGACCGACAGCGTGCGGTTGAGACCCAGCCGCTGCAGGCGCGAGGCCAGCGGGTTGCCCAGGTAGGCCAGCAGCGCCCCGGCCAGAAACGGCGTCAGGATCGGCTGCAGCCAGTACACCATCAACCCGGTGAGCACCAGCAGCGCCAGGCCGAGGCCGCTCCGGTAAATGCGCATCGCATCGTTCATGGGCCGAGGATAGCGAACCGCGGCGGTCAACGCAGCCACGGGGGTCCATCGGGGACGAAATCACGGTAAGGTGTGCCCCACAGGCGAAGACCCAACCAGGGGGGAATGGTGTGCGCAATCCCAATCGCGTCCTGATCTGGATCGTTATTTTTCTGGCGGCCGTCGCGGCCGTCTGCGGTCTGCTGCTCGAGCCACTGACCGATGCCTTCATGGCCAACCCGGTCTTCAACGGCATGATCCTCAGCGTGCTGTTCGTCGGGCTGGTGATCGACTGCCGCCAGGTACTGGTGCTCAAGCCCGAGGTCGACTGGGTCGGGCGCTTTCGCCAGTCCGAGGAGGGCGATGCACCGGCGCTGCCCAACAGCCGTCTGCTGGGCTCCATGGCGCGCATGCTCACCGGCCGACGTGGCGACCGGTTCAGCCTGTCCGCCACCTCCATGCGCACCGTGCTCGACGGCATCCGTACACGGCTCGATGAATCCCGCGATATATCGCGCTATCTGATCGGCCTGCTGGTCTTCCTCGGCCTGCTCGGCACGTTCTGGGGGCTGCTCGACACGCTGCGCGCCGTGGGGGGCGTGATCACCAACCTGCGCATCGACGGCGCCAACGCCGGGCAGATCTTCACCGAGCTGCGTGACGGTCTGCAGGCACCGCTCACGGGCATGGGCACGGCGTTCAGCTCGTCGCTGTTCGGTCTGGCCAGCTCGCTGGTGCTGGGGTTCGTCGACCTGCAGGCGTCCCACGCCCAGAACCGCTTCTATAACGACCTCGAGGAGTGGCTGTCGGGTCAGACCCGGTTGTCCAGCGGGGCGATGGGGGGTGACGGCGAGGGCTCGGTGCCCGCCTACATTCAGGCCCTGCTCGAGAACACCGCCGACAGCCTCGATAAGCTCCAGCGGATCATGGCGCGGGGCGACGAGGAGCGTCGCAATGTCGATGCGCGCATCATCGAGCTGACCGAAGAGGTCTCGCGGCTGGCGGAGCAGTCACACAGCGAGCAGCGTGGATTGATCGGCCTCACGCGCACCCAGTCCGAGCTGCAGGGCGTGCTCGGTCGACTGGCCGATGTCAGCGAGTCCCGGGGCACCCAGGACAGCGAACAGACCGAGCAGCTGCGCGCCATGGCCCAGGGGCTGCAGGACATGCGCCAGGAAATGGTCACCGATCGCGAGCGTCTGATGACCGAACTGCGCGACGAGATCCGGCTGCTGACGCGCACCGTCTCGCACCTCAACGGCAACGATCGGGGCTGATCGCCGGATGCGCGGGGGCAATCGCGGCAATCGCTCGTCGGTCAATATCTGGCCGGGGTTCGTCGATGCGCTGGCGGCGGTGCTGTTGGCCTTCGTATTCGTTCTGCTGCTTTTTGTGGTCTCACAGCTGTATCTGAGCACTCAGCTCTCGGACCGCAACCAGGCCCTCGAATCGCTGCGTGCCGAGCTCTCGGAGATGGCCGAGACGCTGTCCATGGAGCGCCGTGAGCGCGACCGGCTTGAAGAGCAGGTCTCGGGTCTGTACGAGGAGCTGCATGCCACGCTCGCCCAGCGTGACGAGGCCCGCGACGCCCTCGAGTTGACCCGCGAGGAGCTGGAAGCGGCCCGTGAGCAGGTCCGTGTCGGGAAGGCCGATCTTGAAGCCAGCCTGATGGAGATCGCCTCGCTGCAGCAGGACATCTCGGCGCTCAGGTCGGTGCGCGACGACCTCGAATCGCGGGTGAGCGAACTGGCCGCCAGCCTCGAGCAGACCGAGTCGAGCCTCGAGGACACCCGCAGCGAGGTGGGCGCCCTGCGCGACCGCAATCGCGAACTCCAGGCCCGGCTGGCGGACGAGCAGGAGCGCACCCGCCTTGCCCAGGAGAAAATCGAGACACGCGACCTGCGTATCCGCGACCTGGTCGCCGAGATCGAGGACCGGCAGAATGCCCTTGATGACCAGCAGGAGCTGACCGCCGATGCCGAGGCCCGGGTCGAGTCGCTGCGACGCCAGGTCCGGGCCCTGCGTGAGCAGATCAGCAGTCTGGCCGAGTCGCTGGAGATCGAGCAGGACACGGTGGCCGAGCAGCAGGCCCGCATCGACACCCTGGTGGAGCGGCTCAATGTCGAGCTGGCCCGCGAGGTCGAGGAGCTTTCCGACTACCGCTCCGAGTTCTTCGGTCGGCTGCGCGAGGTGCTGGGCGATGTCGAGGAAATCGAGATCGTCGGTGACCGATTCCGCTTCCAGTCGGAGCTGTTCTTCGACACCGCCTCGGCCGAGATCGGCCCACGGGGCGAGGCGCGCCTCGAGCAGGTGGCCCGGACGCTGAATCGCATCGCCGAGCGCATCCCGCCCGAAATCGACTGGGTGCTGCAGGTGGAGGGCCACACCGACCGGCGGCCCATCAGCACGCCGGAGTTCCCCTCCAACTGGGAGCTGTCCACCGCCCGGGCCCAGTCCATCCTCGACTTTCTGATCGATCAGGGAATCCCGCCCGAGCGGCTGGCCGCGGTGGGGTATGGCGAGTATCAGCCCCTGGTCGAGGGGGACGGCCCCGAGGATCTGGCGCGCAACCGGCGCATCGAGCTGCGGCTGAGCAACCGCTAGCCGCGCAGTCCCGTGGGCAGATCCTCGGCGTCGAAAAAGTCCGGGCGCATCATCTCCAGAAAACGCCGCGCCTGAGGCGACAGAAACCGCCCGCGCCGCGACATCGCCCCGTAGGTGCGCTTGGGGAAGACCGCCGGTAGCGGGCGCACCGCCACATCCGAATTGGCCTCGGTCAGGCAGACGTTGCTCACGATGGCAATGCCAAAGCCGAGGCCCACGTAGCGTTTCACCGCCTCCCAGCTGCCCACCTCAAGTCGCACCCGATAGCGCACCGCATGCTGCTGGAAGACCAGATCGATCAGCCGCCAGGTGGTCATCTCCCGCGGCGGGGTGATGTAGTCCTGACCGGCCAGGTCGCGCATGGTGATCACGTCACGCCGCGCCAGCGGATGATCCGGCGGGGTGATCAGCGACAGCCCGTAGGCATAGATGGCCCGGTAGCGGAGCTCGTCGGGCATATCCAAGATGGCGCCCACGGCGAAGTCGACACGATCCTGGCGCAGCGCCTCCATGAGCTCACCCACCGACAGGTGATGCAGACGCACCTCGACGTGGGGGTACTCGGCCATGAAAGGCTCGAGGATGGGGGGCAGTAGATAGAGCGTGGACGACTCGCCGGCGCCGATATCCAGTCGACCGCTGTCGAGGGGGCGATTGCCCTCGCTGAACCGGCCGGCGAGCCCGTCGATGGCCTCGACCAGCTGATGGGCCTCGGCATGGAGGGCTTCGCCGTCGGGGGTCAGGCGGATGCGCGGCCCACGACGCTCGAGCAGGGTGATGCCCAGCTCGCGCTCGAGGGCCTGGATCTGCACGGAGACCGAGGGCTGGGTGACCGCGAGCCGCTCCGCCGCTCGCGAGATGCTACCCGCCTCGGCGGTCAGGCAGAACGCGCGCAGCTGGCGGAGGCGGTCCTGACGGAAATGCGCGGGCACGTCGGTCGAGCGCGGCATGGAGCCCCTCATCATTAGTTATTCCGATGGTTTGTATTATCTACATTACCTTGTGCAATGGTGCAACGCCGCATACCCTTGGGGAACCGTTTCGGTCAGGAGGAAGCGAGAGCGATGAAAACATTGAAAACAGCGGCAGAGATCGAGAAAGACTGGCAGGAAAACCCCCGCTGGGCGGACGTCAAGCGGCCCTACCCGGCCTCCGAAGTGGTGCGCCTGCGTGGCACCGTTCCGGTGGACTACAGCCTGGCGACCATGGGCGCGGAGAAGCTCTGGCGCTACCTGCATGACGGCGAGATGGACTATGTGAACGCACTGGGTGCGCTCACCGGCAACCAGGCCATGCAGCAGGTCAAGGCCGGCCTCAAGGCGATCTATCTGTCCGGCTGGCAGGTGGCGGCCGACGCCAACCTGGGCAGCACCATGTATCCCGACCAGTCGCTGTACCCGGCGGACTCGGTGCCGTCGGTGGTCGACCGCATCAACAACACCCTGCTGCGGGCCGACGAAATCCATCATGCCGAGGGTGATGACAGCATCGACTGGATGCAGCCCATCGTGGCCGATGCCGAGGCCGGCTTCGGCGGCGTGCTGAATGCCTTCGAGCTGATGAAGGGCATGATCCGGGCGGGCGCCTCGGGCGTGCACTTCGAGGATCAGCTGGCATCGGTGAAAAAGTGCGGCCACATGGGCGGCAAGGTGCTCGTGCCCACCCAGGAAGCGGTCCAGAAGCTGGTGGCCGCGCGTCTGGCGGCGGACACCATGGATGCGCCGACCCTGCTGGTGGCCCGGACCGACGCCCTCGCCGCTGATCTGATCACCTCGGACGTCGACCCCTACGATGCCCCGCATATCACCGGCGAGCGGACCGTCGAGGGCTTTTTCCGCACCCACGCGGGCGAGGATCAGGCCATCAGCCGCGGGCTTGCCTATGCGCCATACGCCGACCTGATCTGGTGCGAGACCGGCACCCCGGATCTGGCCTTTGCCAGGCGGTTTGCCGAGGCGATCAAGAAAGAGCACCCCAACACCATGCTGGCGTACAACTGCTCGCCGTCATTCAACTGGCGCGGCAAGCTCGACGAGAAGACCATCGCGAGTTTCCAGAACGAGCTGGCGGCCATGGGGTACAAGTTCCAGTTCATCACGCTGGCCGGCTTCCATAGCCTGAACTACTCGATGTTCGAGCTGGCGCGCGGCTACAAGAGCCGTCAGATGGCGGCCTACTCCGAGCTGCAGGAGGCCGAGTTCGCGGCCGAGCCCAATGGCTACACCGCCACCCGCCATCAGCGCGAGGTGGGGGCCGGTTACTTCGATCAGGTCACCCAGACCATCCAGGGCGGTGTCTCCTCGGTGACGGCGATGACCGGTTCCACCGAAGAGGATCAGTTCAGCGGTCAGTAAGTGGGGATGATCGCCACCCACTGACTTTGCGGGGGCTTCGGCCCCCGTTTTTTTACAGCGACCGCTGGTTGACCCGGGCCGAGACGGCCTCGGCGCTCTCGACCCGCTCGGAGTACCGGTCGACAAGATAGTCCCGACGGTCCCGGGTCAGCCGCGTGAACTTCACCAGCTCTTCCATCACATCGACGATGCGGTTGTAATAGGGCGAGGGCTTCATGCGGTCGTCGTCATCGAACTCCATGAACGCCTTGGGCACCGACGACTGGTTGGGGATGGTGATCAGGCGCATCCAGCGCCCCAGCAGGCGCAGCTGATTGACGGCGTTGAAGCTCTGCGATCCGCCGCAGACCTGCATCACCGCCAGGGTCTTGCCCTGTGTGGGGCGGACGCCGCCCATGTTCAGCGGGATCCAGTCGATCTGGGCTTTCATGATGCCGGTCATCGCGCCATGGCGCTCGGGCGAGCTCCAGACAAAGCCGTCGCACTCGGTCGCCAGCTCGCGCAGTTCCTGGACCTTGGGGTGATCGTCGTCGGCATCGTCCGGCAACGGCAGGCCCGAGGGATTGAATATGCGGGTTTCAGCGCCGAGTCGGCGCAGCACCCGGGCGCCTTCCTCGGCACACAGGCGGCTGAACGAGCGCTCGCGCAGCGAGCCGTAGAGCAGCAGTATCCGGGGTGGCCGCTCATCGGCCGTCGCAAACAGCTGTTGCCCGTCGATGGGCGCAAATGCCCCTTCGTCCAGGTTGGGGAGGGTGTCCTCACTCATCCGCAGCGTCTCTTCGTCTATTGCTCGCAGTGATCGCGGTGTCGGGCCATGGCACGGCGCAGCCGGGTCAGATCGTCGGCAAACGGCGGCTCGCCTGCCAGGGCGGTGAATGTGCTCCGCAGCCACGCCGGCAGGTCCGGTCGCAGGGCATAATGCACCCACTGGCCGCTGCGGCGGGTGGCCACCAGGCCCACGTCGCGCAGATGCCCGAGGTGCCGGGACATCTTGGGCTGACTGACGTCGATGGCATCGGTCAGTTCGCAGACGCACAGCTCACCGTGCTGGTGCATCAGCAGGGCGGCCCGCAGCCGGGTCCCGTCGCCCAGCAGGCGAAACACCCGGACCGGGTCGATGCCGGTATCAGTCGAGGGCGCGATCGCTTCCATCATGGTCGGTCTCCTGGCTGTGGCCGATGTCCTCGAGGGCATGGGCCAGTTTAAGCCGATCCAGCGACTCCATGGGAAGATTCATGAGCAGGCCGAGCCGCCGTCGCAGGGCCGCCGCCGTGTCGCGGAACGCCCGCAGCCGCTCTTCCTCGGTGCCCTCGACCGCGGCCGGATCCGGCAGCCCCCAGTGCGCGGTCATGGGTTGACCGGGCCAGACCGGGCAGGGTTCAGCCGCGGCCTGGTCACAGACGGTGAAAATGAAGTCCATGGCCGGGGCATCGTCGCCGGCAAAGACATCCCAGTTCTTGCTGTAAAGGCCTTCGGTGGGCAGGTCCATGCGCTCGAGCACCTGCAGGGCCAGTGGGTTGACGGTGCCGGTGGCCATGCTGCCCGCGCTGTAGGCGGTAAAGCGGCCATTGCCCATTCTGTTCAACAGTGCCTCGGCGATGATGCTGCGGGCCGAGTTGCCGGTGCACAGGAACAGTACATTGTAATGCGCCATGGTGGAGCTCCCTCATCAATGAGGGATCAGTATATACGGATATACGCATGTGCGCTATCAAATGGTGGGCCCACCAGGATTCGAACCTGGAACCAAAGGATTATGAGTCCTCTGCTCTGACCATTGAGCTATGGGCCCGCAACCGGCGGGAGGCTATTGCTCGTCGAGGAAACCGCGCAGGTTGTCCGAACGGGTCGGATGGCGCAGCTTGCGCAGGGCCTTGGCCTCGATCTGGCGGATACGCTCGCGGGTGACGTCGAACTGCTTGCCGACTTCCTCAAGGGTGTGGTCGGTGTTCATGTCGATGCCGAACCGCATGCGCAGCACCTTGGCCTCGCGCGGCGTCAGTCCGCCAAGTATCTCGCGCACCGACTCGCGCAGCCCCTCGCGGGTTGCCGAGTCCACCGGGGACATGACCGAGGTGTCCTCGATGAAGTCGCCCAGGTGCGAGTCCTCGTCGTCGCCGATGGGCGTCTCCATCGAGATCGGCTCCTTGGCGATCTTGAGCACCTTGCGCACCTTGTCCTCGGGCATTTCCATGCGCTCGGCGAGCTCCTCGGGGTAGGGCTCACGGCCCATTTCCTGGAGCATCTGCCGGGACACCCGGTTGAGCTTGTTGATGGTCTCGATCATGTGGACCGGGATGCGGATGGTGCGTGCCTGGTCCGCGATTGAGCGGGTGATGGCCTGACGGATCCACCAGGTGGCATAGGTGGAGAACTTGTAGCCACGGCGGTATTCGAACTTGTCCACCGCCTTCATGAGTCCGATGTTGCCTTCCTGGATCAGGTCCAGGAACTGCAGCCCGCGGTTGGTGTACTTCTTGGCGATGGAGATCACCAGCCGCAGGTTGGCCTCGACCATTTCCTTTTTGGCCCGGCGGGCACGGGCCTCGCCGATGGACATGCGGCGGTTGATTTCCTTGATCTCCGCCGGCGGCAGGCCGGTGAGCTCGCGGATGCGGATCAGCTCCGACTGCTGTTCGATCAGTGCCTCGCGGCACTCGGCCATCTGCTTGCTGTACTTCTTGCCCTCGGCGACGACCTGATCGACCCAGCCGGTGTCGGTCTCGTGCCCCGGAAAGCTGGCGATGAAGTCCTTGCGCGGCATCCCGCCCTGCTTGGTGGCCACGCGCATGACCTCGCGCTCGCCGGCACGCACGCCTTCGACCGCCTTGCGCAGGTTGGCTGCCAGCCCATCGATGACCTTGGGCACGAACTTGATGGCCAGGAACAGGCCGGTCATTTCCTCGCGGATCTCGCCGACCCGGGGGCTGTCCGAGCCGTCGCGCTCGAGGGTTTCCACCAGCTCGGCGTGCAGCACCTCGATGCGGTCGAAGATCTCCGCCGCGCGCTCGGGATCGGGGCCGGTCTCCGGCGCCGCCACCTCTTCGTCATCCTCGGCTTCCGCTTCGCGGGCCTCCGCCTCGCGGGCGGCCTCGTCGGCCTGCGCCTGATGGCGCGCGACGACCTCGGGGACGTTATCGACCAGCTCGCTGACGTTGCGGAACCCAGCCACCACTTCGGCCAGGCGCAGTTCGCCGTTCTGGATTCCCTTGTGCAGGGCCACCATGGTGCGCGATGACTCGGGGTAGCCCGAGAGTGCACGCAGGACCTGATCGAGCCCGTCCTCGATGCGCTTGGCCAGCTCGATCTCGCCCTCGCGGGTGAGCAGCTCCACGGTTCCCATCTCACGCATGTACATGCGGACCGGGTCCGTGGTGCGACCGAACTCCGCATCCACTGCCGCGAGTGCCGCCGCGGCCTCTTCGGCCTCGTCCTCGTCGGTGGACACGGCGCTGTCGCTGAGCATCAGGGTGTCGGCATCGGGCGCGGTCTCGTGGACCGGGATCCCCATGTCGTTGATCATGCTGATGATGTCTTCGATCTGCTCGGGCTCGACGATATCGTCGGGCAGATGATCGTTGACCTCCGCATAGGTGAGGTATCCCTGCTCTTTGCCGCGGGCAATGAGTTCGCGAATCTGGGATTGCTGATCCTGGCTTGCCATAGACTACCGATGCTGGAGTTGTGTCGGAGGGACGCAATTAATGCATAACAGCGTATATTAGCATTGACTCGCTAATCTACAATCCCGTCGGCGATTGCGTCCCTATTGTTTAAGTCGTATCCACTCAGACCATTCATCGGTCGTGAGGGTGCCTGCCTGGAGGCGTTCGTTGAGCTGCGTCAGGCGTCGCTCCACCGCAATGCGGCGGATCTGCGCCATGGCGTCGCCGAATTCCGCCTCCAGGCCTTCTGCCGGTACCAGGTGATTCCAGGTGGCGAGCTTCCAGAGGGCGCCCTCGTGCTCGCTGTCCCGAAACCGCTCAAGTATCGCACTGGAGTTGAGATGGGGGTCCTGCCGGGCGAGTTCAAGCATATCCACCAGCAGCGGCAGCCCCGGCAGGTCATTCAGCCGCCTGAGTGCATCCAGGTCGTCGACGCCCTGCGCCAGCGCCGGGGATTCCAGCAGCAGCGCTATGGCGAGGCGCACCGGGGTGCGTCGGACGCCGGCGTTGTCCACGGCCACCGGCTCGCGTCGCCGGGCGCGCTGGTCCCGGGTGAGTGTCTCGCGGCCATCCACCACCCCCTCGAGGTAATCGGTTTCGAGGCGTGCCAGCCCGGCCACCCGCTCACAGAGCATATGCCGGTAGACATCCGGGGGCAGGCGCTGGAGCAGCGGCAGGGCCTTTTCAACAAACCGCGCCCGGCCATCCATGCTCTGCATGTCGGTATCCGCCTCGAGCCGCTCGATCAGGTAATCCGACAACGGGGTCGCGCGCTGCAGCTGGGCCTCGAAACCCTCGCGGCCATGGCTGCGCACCAGGCTGTCGGGGTCTTCGCCGTCCGGCAGGAACAGAAAACGGATCTGTCGGCCCTGGCGCATGGTGGGCAGGGCGTTTTCCAGCGCCCGCCAGGCGGCCTGCCGCCCGGCACTGTCGCCGTCAAAGCAGAAGATGATGTCGCCCGTGGTCTTCAGCAGCCGTTCCACCTGGCGTGTCGAGGTGGCGGTGCCCAGGGTGGCGACCGCCCGCGGCAGGCCGTGCTGGGCCAGCGCGACCACGTCCATGTAGCCCTCGACCACGACGATGTCGGCGGGCTGGCGGTCGGCCTGCAGCACCTCGTAGAGGCCATAGAGCGACTCGCCCTTGTGGAACACCGGCGTTTCGGGCGAGTTGAGGTATTTCGGCTCGCCGTCGTCGAGCACCCGGCCGCCGAAGCCCACCGTGCGGCCGCGACGGTCGCGGATCGGGAACATGATCCGGTCGCGGAACCGGTCATAGACCCGTCCGCCGTCACGCTCGATCACCAGCCCGGCCTGCTTGAGCTCGTCGGCCGCGCCGAGCCGCCCGAGCAGGTTGTCCCAGCCCGGCGGCGCGAAGCCGATCCCAAAGCGCCGGGCGATCTCGCCGCTCAGCCCGCGTTTCTGCAGATAGTCGATGGCGCGCTGGCGCTGCGGGTGCTGGCGCAGCCACTGCTGGTACGACCGATCGGCACGCTCGAGCACGGCGAACAGCGGGGCATGATTATTCTGGACGCCCGCATCGGCGGTGTTCTCGGGCATTTCCATGCCGGCCATCTGGGCGAGCTGGGCGACCGCCTCTCGAAAATCCAGGCGGTCGTATTCCATGAGAAAGCGGATCGCGCTGCCGTGGGCGCCGCAGCCAAAGCAGTGATAGAACTGCTTGTCGGTGCTGACGGTGAACGACGGGGTCTTCTCGCCATGGAACGGGCACAGGCCCATCTGGTTGCTGCCCGAGCGTTTGAGCTGGACACGCTCACCCACCACATCGGCGATGTCGATGCGGGCGAGCAGCTCGTCGATGAAGGAATCGGGGATTCGGCCGGCCATGGCTGCCAGTCTACGGCAAAGCGCCCGCCGTCGGGGGCGGGGTGCTCAGGCCAGGTGCTGCTTGACGCGAGCGCTGACCGCGCTCATGTCGGCCCGCCCCTGCATCTGCGGTTTGAGCACCGCCATGACCCGGCCCATGTCACGCACGGACTCGGCCGCGGTCTGTTCGATGGCGGCGGCCACCCGGGCATCGATCTCGGCCTCGTCGAGGGCCTTGGGCAGAAACTCGCCGATGACCTCGATTTCGGCCTTTTCGGCGGCGGCCAGCTCGGCGCGCCCGGCCGCCTCGTACTGCTCGATGGATTCGCGCCGCTGCTTGACCATTTTATCGAGGATCGCGAGCACGTCGGCATCGTCGAGGGTGCGACGCTCGTCGACTTCCTTTTGCTTGATCGCGGCGCTGATCATGCGCAGCGTGCCGAGGCGCGGCTTGTCGCCCGCGCGCATCGCCGCCTTGACGGCATCGGACAGCTGCGTGCCGAGTTCACTCACTGTGCGGATGCCCCTCAGTAGAGGCGCTGACCGCGCTGGTTCTCGCGCTGTACGCGCTTGGCATGCCGCTTGACCGCCGCTGCCTGCTTGCGCTTGCGCTCCTGGGTGGGCTTTTCATAATGCTCGCGGCGACGTACTTCCGAGAGTACACCGGCCTTCTCGCAGGAGCGCTTGAAGCGGCGCAGTGCCACCTCGAAGGGCTCATTCTCGCGAACCTTGACGTTCGGCATAGTGCTCTAACCTTACCGTGTTGCTGTAAACGACGTAGAATCAACGGACTTGGATTCAGCCCTACAGTCTAAGCGGAGAGACCAGCGATTGCAAAAACCCAGCGCCCGGGGCGAGCGATGATCACCCTGGGCATCGAGACCTCCTGCGACGAGACCGGCATTGCCCTTTATTCGGACAAAGCCGGGTTGGTGGCCCATCGACTGCACAGCCAGGCAGCCACCCATGCCCGCTATGGCGGCGTGGTGCCCGAGCTTGCCTCGCGCGATCACATCCGTCGCGTGCTGCCGCTGGTCGAGGATTGCCTGGCCGAGGCGGGGCTGCGGCCCGCTGACATCGATGGCGTGGCCTACACCCGCGGGCCGGGGCTGGCCGGGGCGCTGCTGGTGGGCGCGGCGGTGGCGGAGAGTCTCGGCTGGGCGCTCGAGCGTCCGGTGCTGGGGGTCCATCACATGGAGGCGCACCTGCTGGCGCCCATGCTCGAGGCCGATCCCCCGGATTTCCCGTTTGTCGCACTGCTGGTCTCGGGCGGTCATACCCTGCTGGTCGAGGTGACCGGCCTGGGTCGCTACCGGATTCTGGGCGAGTCGCTGGATGATGCGGCGGGCGAGGCCTTTGACAAGACCGCCAAGCTGCTGGGGCTGCCCTATCCGGGCGGGCCACAGCTCGAGGCACTGGCCGGCGGGGGTGAGGCGGGATCGCTGCGCTTTCCGCGGCCCATGACCGACCGACCGGGGTTCGACTTCAGCTTCAGCGGACTGAAGACCGCCGTGCTCAATGCCGTGCGCGACGCCGATCCGCCGATCCCGCGCGAGACCGTCGCCCGGGCCTTTCAGGATGCCGTGGTGGAGACGTTCGCCATCAAGGTGCGGCGGGCGCTTCAGGCGACCGGTGCCGGCCATCTGGTGGTGGCCGGCGGTGTGGGTGCCAACCAGGCGCTGCGCGGGCGGCTGCGTTCGGTGGCCGCCGCCGAGGGCGCGGCGGTGGCCTTCCCGCGGCTGGCGTTCTGCACCGACAACGGCGCGATGATCGCCTATGCCGGGCACTGCCGGCTCGCCGCCGGCGAGCGCAGCGGTGACGGGGCCGATGTGCGCCCGCGGTGGCCGCTTGACGAGCTGCGCCCGCCGGCGGCCGCCGACTAGCGCTGGCCGATGCGCGGTTCGGTGCCGTTGGCGATGCGCCGGATATTGCCCCGATGCCGCCAGGCGGTGAGCAGCGCCATCCCCGCGGCCATTGCGGCCAGCGCGGGTGCCGGGGTGATGAGCAGGAAATAGGCCGGCGCCAGTGCAAAGCTGACCAGCGCCGCCAGTGACGACATCCGGGCAAGCCCCGCCACGACCGCCCAGGTCAGTGCCACCGCCAGGCCCGCCGGCCACGCGGCGGCAATGAAAATGCCCAAGCCTGTGGCAATGCCCTTGCCGCCCTGAAACCCGAAGAACACCGGGTACAGATGCCCCAGGAAGGCCGCGCCGCCGACGCTGGCCACGGTGATGCCGGGCAGTTCCAGCGCCTGTGCGATGAGCACCGGCACCACGCCCTTCAACGCATCGCCAAGCAGCGTGGCCAGCGCCGCGGGGCGGCCGCCCAGACGTAGCACGTTGGTGGCCCCCGGATTGCCGCTGCCGTCATCGCGTGGATCGCCCAGGCCAAGCAGCCGGGCCACCAGCACGCCGGTGGACACGGAGCCGGCCAGATAGCCGAGGATGACAAGGGCAGCGTCGATCATGGCGGTATTCCATCGGCTGCCGGGGGCCGGGTCAAGCGGGCCTTGTGCTGGCCGCGGCGACATGAAATGCTCCGGCCGTTATGGATACTGTGTTCCTCGAGGCACTCTCGCTGCGCGCCGTGATCGGCGTCCATGCCTGGGAGCGGGCCTTCGCCCAGCGCCTTGAGCTGGATCTGGACCTGGCGGTGGACACCACGCAGGCCGCTGCCACCGATGCCATCGATGCGGCGGTGGATTACGCCGCCCTCAGCGACCGGCTGACCCAGTCCGCGGCGGCCTCCGACTGCCAGCTCATCGAGACCCTGGCGGATCGGCTGGCCGGTGTGGTGCTCGAAGACGGCCGGATCGCCCGGGTTGAGCTGACCCTGCGCAAGCCCGGGGCGGTCCCGGCGGCTCGGAACGTGGGTGTCCGTATCACCCGAAGCCAATCAGAGGTCCCATGAATCGTGCCTATCTGAGCATCGGCAGCAACATCGAACCCGAGCGCCATGTCCGCGCCGCGGTCGCCGCACTGAACGAGCGCTTCGGGCCGCTGACGCTCTCGCCGGTCTACCAGACCCGTGCCGTCGGCTTTGACGGCGACGACTTCTACAACCTGGTGGTGGGGCTCGACACCGATACCGCCGTCGATCAGCTGGCCGCGGCCTGCCGCGAGATCGAGACCGAGCAGGGCCGGCAGCGGACCGACCGGCGCTTCAGTGCCCGGACGCTGGACATCGACCTGCTCACGCTGGGCAACATCATCCGCGACGATGTCCCGATCCTGCCGCGTGACGAGATCCTCAAATATGCGTTCGTGCTCAAGCCCCTGGTGGATATCGCACCGGATGAACGCCACCCGCTGGATGGCCGGCGCTACGCCGATATCTGGGCGTCGTTCGAGGATGACGATGGGTTGAAGCCGATCGCGCTCGACCTTTCCACCGAAAACGGCGGCTGATCATGGCCCGGCGTGATGGCCCCGAGGCACCGCCGGCGCCGGATGCGGCCGCGGCGCGGCACAGCGCCGAACTGCGCGAGCGGATCGATGCCGCGATTGCCATGGCCGGCGGGCGGATGGACTTTGCCGAGTATATGGCGCTGGCCCTGTACGCGCCGGGCCTGGGCTATTACAGCGCCGGGCAGACCCGTTTCGGGCCGGGGGGCGACTTCACCACCGCACCGCTCATGTCGCCGCTGTTCGCCTGGACGCTGGCTCGCGAGGTCCAGCGCACCCTCGAGGCGGTCGACGGCGATACCGTGCTCGAGTTCGGCGCCGGAACCGGCCGCATGGCGGCGGATCTGCTCGAGGCGCTGGCGGCGGCCGACGCACGGCCGGCGCGGTATCTGATCATCGAGGTCAGCGCCGACCTGCGCGCCGAACAGGCCCGCACGCTGGAGGCCCTTGATCCGGATCTGCGTGATCGGGTGACCTGGCTCGAGCGACTGCCGGCGACGCCGATCCGGGGCGTGGTGCTGGCCAACGAAGTGATGGATGCCCTGCCGGTGCGGCGCTTCCAGCGCACCGCCACGGGGGTGGACTGCCTGGCGGTGGGGCATGACGGGGACGGCGCGCTGGCGTGGCAGACCCGTCCCGCCGACGACGAGCTGCAGGCCGCCGTCGCCGGCATTGAGGCGGCCATTGGCGAGCGGCTGCCGGCGGGCTACTGCTCGGAATGGTGCCCGTCGCTGGCCCCCTGGGTGGCCGAACTGGGCGAGCTGCTGGCGGCCGGCGCGGCGTTCCTCATCGACTATGGCTACCCCCGGGCCGAGTACTATCACCCCCAGCGCGCCACCGGCACGCTGCTATGTCACTACCGCCATCGCGCCCACGACGATCCGTTTTTCTGGCCGGGGCTGCAGGACATCACCGCCTCGGTGGATTTCACCGCCGTGGCGGACGCCGGCCTCGATGCGGGGCTGGACCTGCTGGGCTTCGCCACCCAGGGCAACTTCCTGACCGGGGCCGGATTGACCGAGGTGCTTCAGGCGCAGGCCGGCGACGACCCCGACCGGGCGGCCGAGCTGGCGCAGAGCGCCAAACCGCTGATCTTTCCCGACGAGCTCGGCGAGCGCTTCAAGGTGCTGGGCCTGGGGCGTGGCATGGCGGCACCACTGCCGGGCTTTTCCTTTGCCGACCATCGGGCGCGCTTGTCACCAAAAGGAAATTAATTTAGTACTAAATAAACGGCGGTCAATCACAATTAGATACCGGAGAACGGAATGGACTCCCCCGGCCCCTATCGATACCGACTTGTAGATCTCCCGGGCCCCCGGGGCAATGCCTGGTTCTCGTCGTATCTCTCGCGCCCGGTCCGCGAACTGCTTGATGCCGGTCCTGCCGCCCAGCGCCGCCTCCAGTCCCCCCACAGTGCCGATGTGTGTATCCTTTTCACCGATATCCGGGGGTTTACCGATCTCTCGCCGACCATCGATCTGGATGCCCTGTTTCGCACCGTTGATGCCTGTATCGGCCGCCAGATCCGATTGATTGAATACTACAACGGCTATGTCGATAACTTTACCGGCGACGGACTGATGGCGGTTTTCGACGGCAGCGGGATGGAGGAAAACGCCTGCCGCTGCGCCCTCGAGGTGGTGGCACGGGCCCTGCCGGTTCTACGCTGCCCCGAGGCGACGGTCATGCCCATCGGTGCCGGTCTGCACCGAGGGCATGTGGCCATGGGTACTCTGGGGGCGGAGACGCGGCGCACCTATACGTCGATTGGCGATACGGTCAACCGCGCGGCGCGGCTGGCGGGATTTGCGTGGGGAAGGGAGCTGATGATCAGCAATCGCATCCGAGAAGGGGTCAGCGCCGACATCGCCCGGCAGTTCGCGCCGGTGCCGGTCAGTCGGCTGCGGCGGGACATGGATCCGGTGGCGCCGGTCTATCGATCGAGGCGCGCCTGAATGGACCTTGTCCAGGCACTCTGGCTCGGCCTGATCCAGGGCCTGACCGAATTTCTGCCCATTTCCAGTTCGGCGCATCTGATTCTGGTGCCGCGACTGCTGGGCTGGCCCGACCAGGGGCTGGCGTTTGATGTGGCGGTCCATGTCGGCACGCTGCTGGCGGTGATGCTGCATTTCCGCCGACAGGTGGGACCGTTGGTGGGGGATACGCTGGTCTCGGTCTGGCGCCGCCAGCCGGTGGGGGAAAGCCGTCTGGGCTGGGCGCTGATCATCGGCACGCTGCCGCTGGTGGCCGGTGCGCTGATCCTGGCGGACGCCGCCGAGGGCGTATTCCGCGACCCGCGGGTGATCGCCGCCGCGACCATCGGCTTCGGCGTCCTGCTGTGGGTCGCCGCGCGTCGTGCCGGTCCGCGCGATGAGCACAGCATCGGTCCGGGGGCCGCACTGTTCATCGGCGCCGCCCAGGTCCTCGCGATCATTCCGGGGACGTCACGCTCCGGCATCACCATGACCGCGGGGCTGTGGCTGGGGCTGGAGGCGACGGCGGCGGCGCGCTTCTCATTCCTGCTGTCGATGCCGGCCATCGCCCTGGCGGGCGCGTGGAAGGCGCTGCAGCTGGGCGCCGCCGATGGGCCGGTGAACTGGGGGGTGTTCGGTTTTGGCGCCCTGGTTTCGGGGGTCTCGGCCTATCTGTGCATTCGGGTGTTTCTGGCGCTGGTCGCGCGGCTTGGCATGACGCCATTCGTCATCTACCGGCTGGTGCTGGGTGGGGTGCTGCTGGTGATGTTCAGCGGCGCTGGGTCTGCAGCCGGGTAATGACCTCGATGCGGGCGCTGCGGATGGCGCGGCCGATGGCCGGTCCGCTGAGTCCCGCCTCCACGAACGTCGAGGCATCCACCTCGCGGCAGCGGGCGAATGCGGTGCGCAGCCACTCGGCCTGCGGATAGGGCCGGTCCTCAAGCCCCTTGCGGCCGCGGTAGTCCGCCTCGCAGGCGAGCAGGAACGGATCCAGCCGCTCGGGCCGTCGGAACAGGTCCAACCCCTCCATCAGCGCCAGCACGTCATCGGCCGCCAGCGCCTGTACGCGGTGGCAGTCCAGATGATGGCGGGTGACGCCCAGGGCGAGATCACGGCACGCCGACGGCACCCGGAGTCGTTCGCAGAGTGTCTTGACAAGGGGGACGCCGCGCGCCTCGTGACCACGGTGCCCGGGCAGCTGTTCGGCCGGGGTCACGCCCTTACCCAGATCGTGGACCAGCGCCGAGAAGCGCGTGGCCAGGTCGGCATCCAGCCGCACCGCCTGGGCCAGCACCCGCAGGATATGGTCGCCGGTGTCGATTTCCGGGTGATGCCGGGCCGGTTGGGGGATGCCGAACAGGCAGTCCACCTCGGGCATCAGCACCGCCAGCGCCCCGCAGTCGCGCAGACAGCGAACGTACTCATCCGGCGCCGGGGCCATCAGCGCTTTGGCGGTTTCCTGCCAGACCCGCTCGGGGACCAGCGCCTCGACTTCGCCATTGGCGACCATCCCGCGGCACAGGCTCAGCGTTTCGTCGGCCACCTCGAAACCCAGTGGCGCCAGGCGGGCGGCAAACCGGGCCAGCCGCAGGATCCGCACCGGGTCCTCGCGAAACGCCGGCGAGACATGCCGCAGCCGCCGGGCCTTGAGGTCATCGTAGCCATGGAAGGGATCGATCAGGCTGCCGTCCGGCGCCCGGGCCATGGCGTTGATGGTCAGGTCGCGGCGCCCCAGATCCGCGGCCAGACTGACGTCGGGATCGGCATGAAAGGTGAACCCGTGATAGCCGGGGCCGGTCTTGCGCTCGGTGCGCGCCAGGGCGTATTCCTCGTGGGTGTGCGGGTGCAGGAACACCGGAAACTCGCGGCCCACCGGCTCGAAGCCGCGTTCGGTCATGGCCTCGGGGCTGGCCCCGACCACCACCCAGTCATGTTCGTGCACCGGCAGGCCGAGCAGGCGGTCGCGAACGGCCCCGCCCACTTCGTAGACTTCGAGGCCGGCCGTGGTCACTCGGAGTGACGCCCCGCATCGCGGCGCCACTCGTCGTAGCGGTCCCGGGATTTCTGACCGCCCAGATAGCCCGGCGCCACCGCCTCGAGGGCGGTCGGATGGATGCCCAGATCGGGCAGGGCGTTGTGACTGCAGACGTTGTCCACCTGGGCGGACAGGTAGTTGTCGTAGGTGTAGGGCTGGCCGGGCACCCGCTGCATGATCCGGCCCTGCAGCCGTGACAGCCCGTCGGGCAGCCCGACGATGGCGCGCCGGACGCCCAGCAGCTCGGCCACATAACGGACCAGCGTTTTCAGCGAGTACACCGTCGGGCCGCCCAGCTCGTAGGTCCTGCCAAAGGTCCGGCGGTCGCTGAGGGCGGTCTCGAAGGCCGCCGCCACATCATCAACGTAGACCGGCTGGAATTTGGCCTCGGGCGTGGGCAGCGGCATCACCGGCGCCATCCTGAGCAGACCGGCGAAGGTGTTGAGAAAGCTGTCGGCGGGGCCGAAGACCACCGAGGGCTTGAACACCGTCACCGCCAGATCATCGCCATTGGCGGCCAGCGCCAGGCGCTCGCCCTCGCCCTTGGTCTGCTGATAGCGGCTGGGCCCGTCGATGTCGGCGCCCAGCGCGCTCATGTGCAGCAGGCGCTTGACGCCGGCCGTTTGGCAGGCCTCGAGCAGCTTTTCGACCAGCCGGACGTGCACGGTCTCGAAGTCGCGACCGGGCTTTTTCGACTCGTTGAGGATCGCCACCAGGTTGATGACAGCATCCACCCCCTCGAGCTGTGCGGCGAGCTGCTGCGCGTCGTGGATATCGGTCTCCACCAGCTCGAGATTGGGGATGGGCAGCAGGTGGCGATTGCGCTCGCGGCGGCGCGTCAGCACCTTGATGTGAATGGGGGTGTTGGCGAGGCGGTTGGCGATCTGGCGACCGACGAATCCGGTGCCGCCGAGGATGCAGACAGTCTGGATGCGCATGATTGCCGCGCTCTCCCTGATTGGCTTGTCGATGCACCCATTGTAGAGCAAATGACATACTGTCGGTTTGCACGCGCTGGAATGAGGTCATGGTGCTGTCGCTGCTCATCTACGTCGCCGCTGGTGCGGTGGTCGGGTTTGTCTCGGGCCTGTTCGGCATCGGCGGCGGCGTGATTGTGGTGCCCATGCTCCTGCCGATCTTCCAGGCCCAGGGGCTGAGCATGGATGTGGCCATGCACATGGCGGTGGGCAGTTCGCTGGCGACCATCGTCATCACCGGCCTGTCCTCGGCCCGCGCCCACTGGCGGCTGGGCAACCTGGTGGTCTCGGCGCTGCCGTGGCTGGTGGCGGGCCTGGTCACCGGGGCATTGATCGGCGCCCAGCTGGCGGCGGCCCTGTCCGGCGATATCCTGCGGATCATCTTTGCGCTGTTCGTGCTCGCCCTGGCGGCGCGCATGGCGTTTGCGCTGGAACCCCCGCCGGGCCGGATCATGCCACGGCCGGCCGCGGTGGCGGCGGTGGGGGGCGTGATCGGCACCCTGTCGAGCCTGGTGGGGATCGGCGGTGGGACGCTGGTGGTGCCGTTTCTGGTCTGGTCGGGGGTGGCCATGCGTCAGGCGGTGGGCACATCGGCGGCGGCGGGGGTGAGCATCGCGCTGGCCGGCAGCATCGGCTTCATTGTCGCCGGCACCGGCGAGGATCGCCTGCCGGCGCTGAGCACCGGTTACATCTACTGGCCGGCGGTGGGCGGGATCACCGTGGCCAGCGTGTTCCTCGCCCCCGTGGGCGCGCGTGTCGCGAGCCGCATCCCGGCGGTCTGGCTGCGGCGGATCTTTGCCGGCTTTCTGGTGGTCGTCGGGCTGCGGCTGCTGCTGTCGGGCTGAGCCCTTACGACAGTCCGAGCTTATGCTCGAGGTAGTGGATGTTGGTGCCTCCTTCCTCGAAGCCGCGATCGGTGAGCAGGTCCTCGTGCAGTGCGGTGTTGTCGGTGATGCCCTCGATCACCAGCTCGCTCAGCGCCGTGCGCATGCGGGCGATGGCGCTCGGTCGATCGGCCCCCCAGGTGATGACCTTGCCGATCATGGAGTCGTAGTGGGGGGGCACGTGATAGCCACTGTAGACATGCGAGTCCACCCGCACGCCGGGGCCGCCGGGGGCGTGGTAGACGGTGATCTGACCCGGTGAGGGGACGAACCGCACCGGGTCCTCGGCATTGATCCGGCACTCGATGGCGTGGCCGCGGAACTCGATGTCGGACTGGGCGAAGGACAGCGGCGCGCCTCCGGCGATCAGGATCTGCTCGGCCACCAGGTCGCGGCCGGTCACCATTTCCGTCACGGGGTGCTCGACCTGGATGCGGGTGTTCATCTCGATGAAGTAGAACTCGCCGTCCTGGTAGAGGAACTCGAACGTCCCCGCGCCGCGATAGCCCAGACGCTCGCAGGCGCGGGCGCAGCGCTCGCCAATGGCGGCCCGCTCCTCGTCACTGATGCCCGGCGCGGGGCTTTCCTCGATGACCTTCTGATGGCGGCGCTGCATCGAGCAGTCGCGCTCGCCCAGGTGCACCGCATGACCGGACTCATCCGCCATGACCTGGATTTCGACATGGCGGGGATTGTCCAGGTACTTCTCCATGTACACCGTGCTGCTGCCAAAGGCGTTGCTGGCCTCGGTGCGGGTCATGGCGATGGCATGCAGCAGCCCGCCTTCACTGTGGACCACGCGCATGCCCCGACCGCCACCGCCGGCCGCGGCCTTGATGATCACCGGAAAGCCGATGTCGTGGGCCAGGCGCAGGTTCTCGGCGTCGTCGTCGCCCAGTTCGCCATCCGAGCCGGGCACGCAGGGCACGCCGGCGGCCTTCATGGATTCAATGGCCGAAACCTTGTCGCCCATCAGGCGGATGGTCTCGGGGCGCGGGCCGATGAACCGGAATCCGGACTGCTCGACACGCTCGGCAAAGTCGGCGTTCTCCGACAGAAAGCCGTAGCCGGGGTGGATGGCCACTGCGTCGGTGAGCTCCGCGGCGCTGATGATGGCGGGGATGTTCAGGTAGCTCTCCGCCGAGCTGGCCGCGCCGATGCACACCGACTCGTCGGCCAGCCGCACATGCTTGAGATCGCGATCGGCGGTGGAGTGGACCGCGACGGTGCCAATGCCCAGCGCCCGGCAGGCGCGCAGGATGCGCAGGGCGATTTCCCCGCGGTTGGCGATGAGAACCTTGTCGATCATGCCGCGCTCCTATTCGATGATGAACAGCGGCTGGTCAAACTCCACCGGCTGCCCATTCTCGACCAGAATGCTCCGGACAACGCCGGCGCGGTCGGATTCGATCTGATTGAGCATCTTCATGGCCTCGATGATGCAGAGCGTGTCGCCGGCGCCCACCGCCTGGCCTTCCTCGACAAACGCGCTGGCGTCGGGGGAGGAGGCCCGGTAGAAGGTGCCCACCATCGGCGAGCGCACGGTATGCCCGCTGGGTTCGGGGGCGGCGGGCTCGGCCGCGGCCGGTTCCGGCGCGGTGGGTGCCGCCGGTGCGGGCGGTGGGGCCGCGGCCGCCGGCGCCGCCACCTGGGTGACACCACGGTTGATGCGCACGCTTTCCTCGCCCTCGTGGATCTCGATCTCGTTGACGCCGGACTCGTCCAGCAGCTCGATCAGGCGTTTAATCTTGCGAATGTCCATGGTGGGTCAGTTCCGTTCGATGGTTTCAAGCAGGGCGGTGAGGGCGAGCTCATAACCCATGGGGCCCAGCCCGGCGATCACGCCGGTGGCGATGTCCGACAGATACGAGTGCTGGCGGAACGCCTCACGGGCGTGGATGTTGGACAGGTGCACCTCGATGAAAGGCAGTCCCACCGCCAGCAGCGCATCGCGCAGCGCCACGCTGGTATGCGTGAAGGCGGCCGGGTTGATGATGATGCCGTCGACGCCGTGGGCTGGGGCCTGTTGGATCGCGTCGACAAGGTCATGCTCGGCATTGCTCTGGCGGCACTCGAGGGTGACCCCCGCGGCGTGGGCGACGGCCTCCAGCCGGGTGTTGATGGCCTCGAGGCTGGATGAGCCATAAAGCCCCGGTTCACGCACCCCCAGCATGTTCAGGTTGGGGCCGTGGAGCACCAGTAACCGCGTCATGACCGAGACTCACCATTGATCATAGACCGCAATTTTCGCCCAGCCGCCGTTTTTTGTCCATCGTCGGCGCCGATGGCGTCGGGATCGGCGCAGATCACCCCTGTGTGTCCGTGAGATCGTTCAGGACCGGGCGCAGATCCGGCTCGTGAATCTGGCCGCTGAAGCGCTCGACGATGGTGCCGTCACGATCGATGACCACGGTGTAGGGCAGCGTGCCGCGCGGGTTGCCGTAGTCGGCCGCCACGTCGATCGCCGACTCCATGCCGTAGAAGCTGGGATAGCCCATTTCGACGTTGGCAAGAAACCCGCGGATGGCTTCGGGGTCGTCGATGGCCACGCCCAGAAACTGCACGCCCCGGGCCGAGAAGGCCTGGTCGAGGCGCGAGAACAGGGGGATTTCCTCGCGGCAGGGCGCGCACCAGGTCGCCCAGAAGTTGAGGACGATCACCTCGCCGTCCCATTCCTCGATGCTACGCGGTCCGTCGTCGAGCATTTCCAGGCTGAAGGCCGGGCGGGTGGTCTCGGACTCGCCCGAGCCCTGTAGCCACAGCACCGCCAGAATACCGCCGCCGGCGCCGATCAGTGCCGCCATCAGCACCGTCAATGCCGTGCGCACGCCGGCGCTCATCCGCTCAGCCCGGCAAGACCGCTGCGCGCCCGCTCGATGAACGGTTGCGGGCGCAGAAAGCCCACCACCCGTGCGTCGCGGCGTTCATTGCCCTGGGGGCCGTAGAAGATGATCGCCGGCGGCAGATAGACATCCAGCCGGTCCATCAGCCGGCGATGGCGCGGCGCCATGTCGGTGACATCGGCGCGCAGCCGTACGGCGTCGGCCACCGCGTCCTGGACCGCGGGGTCGGTGAATGTGCGCTCCTCGAGCTGGACGCAGTAGACGCACCAGTCGGCGTAGATGTCGATCATGACCGGTCGGTCGGCGGCGCGCGCCTCCGCCAGCGCCGATTCCAGATCATCGATGCTGTCGATGTCGCGGAACGTCATGGCCTGCGACTGTTCGCTGGCGCCGCCGGACAGGGCAAGGCCCGCCAGTGGACGCATGACATTGTCGCCGCCCGCGGCGGCACCGATCAGGCTGACCGTCCCCCAGATCAATGCCGCCAGTCCCAGCGTGCGGGCCGCGCGCTGGCGGTTACCGGCGGTGCCATCGCTGCGTTCGAGTCCGCCCAGCCAGACACCGCAGCCAATCAGCAGTAGCCCCCACAGCGCCAGGGTGAGGGTGCCGGGCAGAAAGCGCTCGAGTGTCCATAGCGCCACGGCCAGGAAGCCCACCCCAAAGATCGCGCGGACGACGTTCATCCACGGCCCGCTCCTGGGCAGCCAGCGGCCGGCCGCCGTGCCGATCAGCAGCAGCGGCAGTCCCATGCCGTTGGCCAGGGTGAACAGGGCCAGCCCACCCAGCCAGGCGTCGCCGGTGCTGCCGATGAACACCAGCGCCGCGATCAGCGCCGGGCCGGAGCAGGCGCCGACGATCAGGGTCGAGAGCACGCCCATGAGCGCGACGCCCAGAACGGTGCCGCCACGCTGGCGATTGGACAGCGCCGTCAGGCGGGTCTGCAGGGCCGTGGGCAGGCGCAGCTCGAAGGCCCCGAACATGCCCAGCGCCAGCACGACAAACACGGCGGCAAAACTGCCCAGCACCCAGGGCGACTGCAGGTCGGCCTGGACCGCGGCGCCGGTCATGCCGGCGGCCACTCCGGCCAGGGCGTAGGTGATCGCGGTGGACTCGACATACACCAGGGACAGTGTCAGCGCGCGCAGACTGCCGCTGCGATGGGGGTCGCCGGCGATCAGTCCCGAGAGGATCGGGATCATCGGGTACAGGCAGGCGGTAAAGGCGAGCAGCAGCCCGGCGGCGAAAAAGCCGGCAAGGATGGCGGGCAGGCTGGCGGTGTTGAGCAGCCCCTCGAGTCGGCCCGCCTCACCGCCGCCGGCACCGGCCGGCGCCTCGCGGGGGCTGGCCGTGGGTGTCTCGCCCGATGCGGTGCTCGATGACCCGGCTTCCAGGCGCACGGCCTGGGGATTGATGGTGTAGTCCAGCGCCGCATCGCCGACCTGACCGGTTGCGCGATAGGGCGGATAGCAGACGCCGGCGTCGGAACAGCCCTGGAAGGTGATCGCGATGGATGTGCCGGCACTGACCGGCGCGTCACCGGTCAGCGGGATTTCCACGGGCTGGCGGTAGATCGGCTGACGGCCGAAGAACTCGTCCTCGTGGATCGGTCCGTCGGGAAAGGCCAGCGCCAGGGACTCGCCGTTGTCGCCATCGGCGTCGAGGTGCGTCGCGCTGACGCTGTCGCGGTACAGGTAATAGCCATCGGCGATGTCGATGCGGATCGATGCCGGGCCGTCCCCGTCGGCCTGCACATCGATCGCGAACGCCTCCTGCACCGGCAGGGTCGACCCGGATGATCCGTCATCGCCAAACAGATCGCCAAGGCTCGACTGGGCCGCGGCGGGCATCACCGCCGCGAGCAGCCAAAGGCCCATGGCCAGGGCGAGTTGTCGGGTCCGGGTATTACTCATGCAGATCCTGTGCGGGCCGATCGGCGGTATGCCTTGAATCTTAGCACCGCTGCCTCCAAATCTCCGATGGATCTTGACGAGCCGAGTTTCGTCACTATCATTAGCACTCAGCGATTGGGAGTGCTAACAAGGCAGTCCCGGTTCAACAACAACCAACCGCAGGGAGATCAATCAATGAATCTTCGCCCGCTACACGATCGCGTGGTCGTCAAACGTCTGGAAGAAGAGCGCACAACCCCCGGGGGGATCGTCATTCCCGATACCGCCGCTGAAAAGCCGATCCGCGGCGAAGTGGTCGCCGTCGGCAGCGGCAAGCGCCTCGACAATGGCGATGTCCGCCCGCTCGACATCAAGGTCGGCGACAAGGTGCTGTTCGGCAAGTTCTCCGGGACCGAGGTCAAGGTCGGTGAGGAAGACGTGCTCGTCATGCGCGAGGACGACGTCATGGCGGTGATCGAGGGCTGAACGCCCCTCACCGACGCCGGATCCGTCAGTAACAGAATCAAGAGGAAACAGAAGAATGGCAGCTAAAGACGTACGTTTTGGTGATGATGCCCGCCATCGCATGGTCGCGGGCGTGAACACGCTGGCCAGCGCGGTCAAGGCAACCCTGGGGCCGCGCGGCCGTAACGTGGTGCTGGACAAGTCCTTCGGCGCCCCGACGGTGACCAAGGACGGTGTGTCCGTCGCCAAGGAGATCGAGCTTCAGGACAAGTTCGAGAACATGGGTGCCCAGATGGTCAAGGAAGTCTCCTCGCAGACCTCCGACGCCGCCGGTGACGGCACCACCACCGCCACCGTGCTGGCTCAGGGCATCGTCCGCGAGGGCATGAAGGCCGTCGCCGCGGGCATGAACCCGATGGACCTCAAGCGCGGCATCGACAAGGGCGTCGAGGCGGCGGTCAAGGAGCTTCACAACCTGTCGAAGCCCTGCGAGACCGACACCGCCATCGCCCAGGTCGGCGCCATCTCGGCCAACTCCGATCAGGAAGTCGGCGAGATCATTGCCGACGCCATGAAGAAGGTCGGCAAGGAAGGCGTCATCACCGTCGAAGAGGGCAGCGGCCTCGACAACGAGCTGGATGTCGTCGAAGGCATGCAGTTCGACCGCGGTTATCTCAGCCCCTACTTCATCAACAACCAGCAGAGCATGGCCGCCGAGCTCGAGGATCCCTACATCCTCATCTGCGACAAGAAGATCTCGAACATCCGTGATCTGCTGCCGTTGCTCGAGAGTGTGGCCAAGTCGAGCCGTCCGCTGCTGATCATCGCCGAGGACATCGAGGGCGAAGCGCTGGCCACGCTGGTGGTCAACAGCATGCGCGGCATCGTCAAGGTGGCTGCGGTCAAGGCCCCGGGCTTCGGTGACCGGCGCAAGGCCATGCTCCAGGACATCGCGGTCCTCACCGGCGGCACGGTGATCTCGGAAGAGGTCGGCCTGACCCTCGAGAAGGCCACCCTGGAAGACCTGGGCACCGCCAAGAAGATCAACGTCTCCAAGGAAGAGACTACCGTGGTCAACGGCGGCGGCCGTGCCGACGAGATCAAGTCCCGCGTCGACCAGATCCGCGCGCAGATCGAGGACTCCACCAGCGACTACGATCGCGAGAAGCTGCAGGAGCGGGTCGCCAAGCTCGCCGGCGGCGTCGCCGTGATCAAGGTCGGTGCCGGTTCCGAGATCGAGATGAAAGAGAAGAAGGCCCGCGTCGAAGACGCCCTGCACGCGACCCGTGCGGCCGTCGAAGAGGGCATCGTGCCCGGCGGTGGTGTGGCGCTTCTGCGCGTGCTCAAGGGCCTCGAGGGCCTGACCGGCGACAACCACGACCAGGACGTGGGTGTGGGCATCGTCCGCCGCGCCCTGCAGGAGCCGCTGCGCCAGATTGTTTACAACTGCGGCGAGGACTCCTCGGTGGTCGTGAACAACGTCCAGTCCGGTGAGGGCAACTACGGCTACAACGCCCAGACCGAGGTCTACGGTGACATGGTCGAGATGGGCATCCTCGACCCGACCAAGGTCACCCGCACGGCGCTGCAGAACGCCGCTTCGGTGTCCGGTCTCATGATCACCACCGAGGCCATGATCGCCGACCATCCTGAGGAAAAGGATGACGGCGGTGGCGCCGGCATGGACGGCATGGGTGGCATGGGCGGAATGGGCGGCATGATGTAATCAGCCCCCGACGGCCCACCGGCCTGCTCCGCGGGCCGGATTGCCAGCAAAGCCCCGCTTCGGCGGGGCTTTTTTGTGGGTTAAAGTAAGTGCATGTATACCGATACGCTGCCAACCGCGCTGAGTGCGGCGCTGGACACCCTGCCCGAGCCGCTGGTCGCGCCGGTTTCCACGGCGCTGGAAAGGCTCCCGGCGGAGGCCGTCCTTCCCGCCGACGATCGGATCCTTGCCGAACTGCCGCGCATCTGGGCGATGAGCGACTTTGCCGCCCGGGTCTGTGTGCGTGACATCGGTGTGCTGGTCGACCTGTGCGACAGCGGCGATCTGCAACAGGCCTATCCGCCCGGTGGGTTCCGGGACCGCCTGCAGGCCCGGCTGGCGGTGGTGGATGATGAGGCCGCCTTCCATCAAGCGCTGCGACGCTTTCGCGAACGCGAAATGCTGCGCATCGCCTGGCGGGATCTGGCCGGGCGCTGTGAGCTGGACGAAGTGCTCGCGGACCTCTCTGAGCTGGCCGACGTTATCATCGACGAAGCGCTGGCGTGGCTCTACCCGCGGCTGTGCGCGCAGATCGGCACGCCCCGGGACAGCGCCGGCAATGCCCAGCAGATGATCGTGCTGGGCATGGGCAAACTGGGCGGGCGCGAGCTCAATTTCTCATCCGATATCGATCTGATCTTCGCCTTTCCCGAGCCGGGCTTTACCGATGCCGCCAACCCACGGGCTAACGAGCAGTTCTTCCTGCGCCTCGGCCGCTCGCTGATTGCCGCCCTGGATCAGCAGACGCCGGATGGCCAGTGCTTTCGCGTGGACATGCGCCTGCGCCCCTACGGCGACAGCGGCCCGCTGGCGATGAGCGTGCCGGCCATGGAGCTCTACTTCCTCGAGCAGGGGCGGGAATGGGAGCGCTACGCGTTGATCAAGGCGCGGGTCGTCGCGGGGGATCAAACATCGGGACAGGCACTTCTCGAGATGCTCTCGCCATTCGTCTACCGGCGTTATCTGGACTATGGCGCGCTCGAGTCGCTGCGCTCGATGAAAGCCATGATCACCCGCGAGGTCCGGCGCCGGCGGCTGTCGGACAACGTCAAACTCGGCCGCGGCGGCATCCGCGAGGTGGAATTCATCGCCCAGGCGTTCCAGCTGATCCGGGGCGGGCAGGAGCCCTCGCTGCGCCAGCGCAGCCTGCAACCCGTGCTGGCCTATCTGTGCGAGCAGGCGCTCATCCCCGAGCATGCCCAGCAGGATCTGACCGATGCCTATCGCTATCTGCGGCGCATCGAAAACCGCATCCAGGCCCTGCATGACCGCCAGGCACACGATCTGCCCACCGATGACGTCGACCGCGCGCGGCTGGTGCTGGCCATGGGCGCGGCTGACTGGAGCGGACTGCGGCGCGAGCTCGATGGCTGGCGACAGCGGGTTCAGGGCCATTTCGATCAGGTCTTCGTGGCGCCGCAGCAGGAGGACGAAGCCGAAGTCACCGAAGCCCCCGATTTTGCCGATATCTGGCATGATGCGGTGGATGCCGACGTCGCGCGCGAGATTCTGGCGGCGGCCGGATACAGCGATCCCGCCAGTGCATTGACCCTGCTCGAGCGTTTCCGTGACGGCGCCCGCGTCCGCGCCCTGTCCGAGCAGGGGCGGAAACGCCTCGACCGGCTGATGCCCATGTTGCTGGCGGCGATCCAGGGCGCGGACTCGCCCGACGCCTCGCTCAACCGCTTGTTGACCCTGCTCGATGGCATCGTCCGGCGCACCGCCTATCTGGCGCTGCTCAACGAGCATCCCATGGCGATCTCGCAGCTGGTGCGGCTGGTGGGCAGCAGCCCGTGGATCGCCCGGTATCTGTCCGCCCATCCCATGCTGCTGGACGAGCTGCTCGACCCGCGCAGCCTGTACGCCCCGCTGAGCCGGGATGCCCTGGCGGCCGAGGCGGATAACCGCATGGCGAGCGCCGATGTGGATGATCTCGAGCAGCAGATGGAGATCCTGCGGCAGTTCAAGCAGACACAGGTGCTGCGGGTGGCGGCCGCCGACCTTGCCGGCGCCATCCCGGTGATGCTGGTCAGCGACTACCTCACCGACATCGCCGAGGTGATCCTCAAGCGCGTGCTGCATCTGGCCTGGCGGCAGGTGAGCCAGCGCTATGGCGAGCCCCTGCGCGAGGACGGCGAAGTCGCCGATTTCGGGGTCATCGCCTACGGCAAGCTGGGTTCGCTGGAGCTGGGGTACGGCTCGGATCTGGATGTCGTGTTCCTGCATGACCCTGTGCCCGCGGGATCAGCGACCACTGGCGACAAACCGGTGGAGCCGGCGGTGTTCTTCTCGCGCCTGGCTCAGCGCTTCATCCACATCCTCAATACGCTGACACCCGGCGGCATCCTCTACGAGGTCGACACCCGTCTGCGCCCCAGCGGCCAGTCGGGGCTGCTGACCACCAGCTTTGACGCCTTCGTCGAATACCAGCGTGGACGCGCCTGGACCTGGGAGCATCAGGCCCTGGTGCGGGCGCGCATGGTGGCCGGTGGCGAATCCCTGCGTCAGCGCTTCAGCCAGCTGCGCCGCGAGGTACTCACGCGCCCGCGTCGCCGGGACGAACTGCGTGAGGAGGTCCGCCGCATGCGCGAGCGAATGCGCCGCGAACTGGGCTCGGGACGCCGCGATGCGTTTGATATCAAGCAGGATCGCGGCGGTATCGCGGATATTGAATTCATGGTTCAATACGGCACATTGGCCGGGGTACAGCAATACGCCGGCGTGTTGCGCTATACCGATAATATCCGCCTGCTCGACGAGCTTGAACGGGCGGGCGAATTGACTACCGAACAGGCCCGCATTCTGGCCGACGCCTACCGTCACTATCGTGGCCTTGTGCATCGATTGACCCTTCAGGAGCAATCGGCGCGCGTTGCCGCGGAGACGGTGGAAGAATCGCGCACGGCGGTGATCGGCGTGTGGAATGCACTGATGGAATCGGGATCAGGGACAAACGCTGAGGAGAGCGGCTGATGAGCATGGCCGAACAGGACGGCTGGATCTGGATGGACGGCGAGATGGTGCCCTGGCGTGACGCCCAGGTGCATGTCCTCACGCATACGCTGCACTACGGCATGGGCGTATTCGAAGGCATCCGCGCCTACAACACCCAGCAGGGCCCGGCGATTTTCCGGCTGCCCGAGCATATCCGCCGGCTGTTCGACTCGGCGAAGATCCTTGGCATGACCCTGCCCTGGGATCCCGAGACCGTCCGCCAGGCCTGCGTCAGTGCCGTGCGCGAGAACGGGCTCGAGAGTGGCTATATCCGGCCCATGGCCTTTCTGGGGGCCGAGAGCATGGGGCTGCGGGCTGATAACCTGCAGACCCATCTGATCGTGGCGGCCTGGAGCTGGGGCTCTTATATGGGTGAGGAGAACATGGAGCGTGGCATCCGCGTGCGCACCTCCTCGTTCACCCGCCATCACGTCAACATCGCCATGTGCCGGGCCAAGGCCAATGGTCAGTACATCAACTCCATGATGGCCCTGCAGGAAGCCGTCGCCTGCGGCTACGACGAGGCCATGCTGCTCGACCCCGAAGGGTTCGTCGCCGAGGGCTCAGGCGAGAACCTGTTCATGGTGCGCGACGGCGTGATCCACACCCCCGAGCTGCACTCGGCGTTGGCCGGCGTCACCCGCGATGCGATCATGACCATCGCCAAGGAAGCGGGCTACGAAGTGCGCGAGCGTCGCATCACCCGCGACGAGGTCTATGTCTGCGACGAAGCGTTTTTCACCGGCACCGCTGCCGAAGTGACGCCGATCCGCGAGCTCGACAACCGCATCATTGGCGAAGGCCGGCGCGGGCCGATCACCACCGACGTCCAGAGCCGCTTTTTCGCCGCCGTCGAGGGACGCTCGGAGGCGCACAACGACTGGCTGACCCGCGTCGTCTGAACACCGGCGCGGAACTGAACCGAGGAGGCTGAGGTGCCCGATCCACAGACCCATGACCGCAACGACCTCATCGAGCCGAATAGCGAAAACCGCTACGAGGTAACGGTGGACGACCTCCCGCTGTCCTGCCCGATGCCCGGCATGTACCTGTGGAACAGCCACCCGCGGGTGTATCTGCCGATCCACAAGACCGGCCATGCCAAGTGTCACTACTGCGGTGCGGAATACTTCATCCGCGACTTCGACCCGGATGACCCGGCATTGGCCGAGCATCATCGCCGGGAGTGACTGACTCGCCCCCGTCCCCCGTGACGAACGCCCGCTTGCGGGGTCGGGCCAGGGTGGTGGATGCCGCCCTGCGCGCCCTGTCCCATCTATCCCTGCCCGCCCTGCACCGCCTCGGCAACGCCGCGGCCTGGCTGACCGAGCGCCTCGGCCGTGAAGAATGGCATGTCGCGCGGGTCAACGCCGATCTCTGTTTCCCCGACTGGTCCGAGGAAGCGCGCCGGCAGCTGGCGCGCTCGGCGCTGCGCGAGAATGCGCGGGGACTCGTGGAGCTGGCCGCCGCATGGCAATGGCCCGTTCGCCGGGTGCTGGGGCTGATCGAGTCGGTGGAGGGTGCCGAGGTCGTTGACGAAGCCCTTGCCGAGGGGCGGGGACTGCTCGTGATCGCCCCCCACCATGGCGCCTGGGAGGTGCTGCAGATGTGGCTTGCCCAGCGCGTGCGCCTGAACGCGCTGTACCGTCCGCCGCGCTGGAAAGAACTCGAGGCCCTGCTCAACCGTGGCCGCTCGCGCAGTGGCGCGGTGTTCTGGCCGGCCCGTCCCTCGGGTATCCGGGCATTGTTCAAGGCCCTGAAAGCGGGGGAGGCCGTGGGCGTGCTGCCGGATCAGTCGCCGCCGGGCGAAGGGGTGTTTGCGCCGTTTTTTGGCCGCCCGGCCAAGACCATGACATTGTTCGGCAAGCTCGCCGAGCGCACGAATGCGCCGGTGGTGATTGGCTGGGCG
>NZ_VMKP01000001.1:322255-649935 GCF_007625215.1 Spiribacter aquaticus
ACATTGTTCGGCAAGCTCGCCGAGCGCACGAATGCGCCGGTGGTGATTGGCTGGGCGGAGCGCCTTGAGCGGGGACGCGGCTATCGGCTGCACTGGCGGCGGGTGACGGAGCCGGTGGGCGACCCTGACCCGGAAGTGGCGGCGACGGCGTTGAATCGGGAGATCGAGCGGGTGGTGGAAGCGCGGCCCGCGCAGTATCAGTGGACGTATCGGCGGTTTTCGCGGCGGCCGGCGGGGTGGGCGAATCCGTATGAAAGAACATCTGAGGGGTGATTAGTGATTGTTGTAACCGGTGGCGCTGGATTTATCGGCAGCAACCTTGTCCATGGGCTCAATGCGAGGGGTCGTGACGACATCGTCGTCGTTGATGATCTGACAGATGGGCGGAAGTTTCTCAACATCCGGGACGCGGGCATCGCGGACTATCTGGATCAGGATGAGTTTCTGGATTGGCTTGCGGAGAGTGGCGATCACCGCGTGGACGCCGTGTTTCATCTAGGTGCCTGTTCCGACACCACCGAGTGGGACGGCCGTTACATGATGGAAAACAACTTCGAGTACTCAAAACAGGCGCTTAACCTGTGTCTGCTCTATAACGTGCCGTTCATCTATGCCTCGTCCGCTGCGGTTTATGGCGGCGACACCGACTTCACGGAACAGATTGGCCGCGAGCGGCCGCTCAACGTCTACGGTTATTCGAAGGCGCTGTTTGACCAGTACGTCGCCAAGCTCATGCCCGAGGCCGAGAGCCAGATTGCGGGTCTGCGGTATTTCAACGTGTACGGACCCCGCGAACAGCATAAGGGCGGCATGGCCAGTGTCGCCTACCACCACCGCCAGCAGCTGCGTGACACCGGGCGCGTCAAACTGTTCGAGGGCTGTGACGGATACGGCGACGGTGAGCAGCGTCGGGACTTCGTCCACGTGGACGATGCCGTCGCGGTGAACCTGTGGCTATTGGATAACCCCTCGGTGAGCGGCGTATTCAATTGCGGGACGGGGCGATCGGAGCCGTTCAATCATGTGGCCCAGGGGGTTACGGAGTACTTTGGAGAAGGCGAGGTCGAATACATTCCCTTCCCCGCTCACCTCGAAGGGCGGTATCAGAGCTATACCCAAGCCGATATCTCGAAGCTGCGTGAGGCCGGGTATCGCGGCGAATTCAGGGATGTTCGTGCTGGGGTGAAGGATTATATGGCCTGGCTGGACGATGGTTGATAAGAGCAGCCGGGGAAGGACGGGGCTGATCCTTGCCACTACCAGTCGAGGTGTCTACGCACTCGACCCCAAGCAGTCAGCTGCTCCGAAGAAAATTTTAGAAGTGCGCCCCAGAGGATTTTGGGGGAGACGGCACAAGCTTGGCTTCTTCGGCGTAGCGAGCGACGCTCGGAGTAACGTTTATCTTGCTGAACGCGTCCAACCTTCATGGGTAACCAAAAAACAACTTACTAGTGTTTCTTGCTTATCTTGCGGTGATCTGTCGCTCAAGTCTGTTGTGGATGTCCCAGGTTGTTCAGACGTGCATCAGATTGCCTTTTTTAAAGAGAGCTTGTTTCTCACTGACACTGCGAAAGACAGAGTTTTAGTCTTTGATTTGGCCTGTAGTTCTATCGTTGGCGGCGCTGAAAAAATGAATATTGAACTTCACCCACGATCACGAAGATAAAGAAGCATAGTTTGTCCGGTTATAGGTAAGCAAGCTCCCTCAGGTGGGCAATTTGGCGATCTGTTTTCTTTTGACGATTTGTAAGCCCACCAATTTCGATTTATTTTTCAAAATAGCTTCATACAATGACGATATTAAACAGGAATAAAAAGTTCATCTACCTCAAGTCTCATAAGACTGCTGGAACCTCAACAGAGGTCTACTTGATCACACAGACCGCATTAGGTTCCGACATCTATAGGACAAGCAAAGATATTGAGAAGTATGGCTTCCCCAAGAAGCGCAGAGATAGAGAATTTGCACGTTTTAAAAAAGCTCTTCCAGCTCCTCGCCATTCAGCAAGTGACTGGATTTTAGCAACGAAATTGAAGTTTGGATCAAAGATGAGGGTCCGCGAGCACATGACGGGCAATGATGTTCTCGACCTTGTGGGGCAGGACTTTTTCAATCAGTGTTCGGTGGTCACGAATGTGAGAAATCCCTGGGATGCATTGGTCTCTAGTTATAAGTGGCAGCAAGGTGGTAGAGGAGGCGGTACACAGCCCTTCGAGTGTAGCTTCTCGGAATTCTTAAGCAGGTCACTGAGTGTTGGAGACAATGGAATAAGCATCGCCGAAGAGTATCTTTTCGATCCGTATATCAGCGGTCGGGGCTGGTTGATCGATAGGGTGATTTTTTTCGAAGATCTTGCAAATTCTATTGACGAGACTTTGAAGACTTTTCGGGTGGAAGGTGTTGGGTTCGAGAATGCATCAATTTACGAAAAGCGGACTCGGAAAAAGGAGGATTATCGTATCTGGTATTCGGATGCCGATGCCTACGCTGTTGAAGAGCGATTCTCTCGTTTTCTTTCCTGGTTCAGATATGATTTCAATAGCCCCGGAACGCCGCCGATGATGGGGCTTTAGTCGGTCATGCACGGCTAGGTTGATGGGTATTGTTCGGCAAGCTCGCCGAGCGCACGAATGCGCCGGTGGTGATTGGCTGGGCGGAGCGCCTGGAGCGGGGACGCGGCTATCGGCTGCACTCGCGGCGGGTGACGGAGCCGGTGGGCGACCCTGACCCGGAAGTGGCGGCGACGGCGTTGAATCGGGAGATCGAGCGGGTGGTGGAAGCGCGGCCCGCGCAGTATCAGTGGACGTATCGGCGGTTTTCGCGGCGGCCGGCGGGGTGGGCGAATCCGTATGAAAGAACACCTGAGGGGTGATTAGTGATTGTTGTAACCGGTGGCGCTGGATTTATCGGCAGCAACCTTGTCCATGGGCTCAATGCGAGGGGTCGTGACGACATCGTCGTCGTTGATGATCTGACAGATGGGCGGAAGTTTCTCAACATCCGGGACGCGGGCATCGCGGACTATCTGGATCAGGATGAGTTTCTGGATTGGCTTGCGGAGAGTGGCGATCACCGCGTGGACGCCGTTTTTCATCTGGGTGCCTGTTCCGACACTACCGAGTGGAACGGCCGTTACATGATGGAAAACAACTTCGAGTACTCAAAACAGGCGCTTAACCTGTGTCTGCTCTACAACGTGCCGTTCATCTATGCCTCGTCGGCTGCGGTTTATGGCGGCGACACCGACTTCACGGAACAGATTGGCCGCGAGCGGCCGCTCAACGTTTACGGTTATTCGAAGGCGCTGTTTGACCAGTACGTCGCCAAGCTCATGCCAGAGGTCGAGAGCCAGGTCGCTGGGCTGCGGTATTTCAACGTGTACGGTCCCCGCGAACAGAACAAGGGCGACATCTGAGCTATACTCAGGCCGATATCTCGGAGCTGCGTGAGGCCGGGTATCGCGGTGAGTTCAGGGACGTTCGTATTGGAGTGAGGGGTTATATGGCTTGGTTAGCGAATGAAGGCTGATAAAACCGCCGTCAGTGATGACTGCCGGGACCGAATCAGCGAACGGATTTCCGTTTTTCTGAGCATATCGGCGGCCGCGATGGCTGCCTTTGCAGTCGTTCTGCCTTCCGGTTACTCCATTGGCGCACTATTTCTACTTATCGGTAGCGTTTTCGGACTAATTCGGAGCGGAGTTCCACATATAGACCGAACGGCATGGGGGGTCGTCTTCGCTATGTCCGCTTATTCGACTTATTGGATCACTCATGCGGCCTTACATGGAGCTGATCCATCTGCATTCGATCAAACGAGCCGTCTGTTGCTTGCCGTTCCTGTATTGCTGGCAACTGCTATGTATGGGTTACGCTGGGTCTTCATATGGATCGGCATTGCGCTTGGCGGTGTCTCAACCGGTGTTATAGGGCTTTATGAGACCTATGTTGAGTCGGCTAGACGCGCTTCTGGAGGGGTTGGTCCTGAACACTTCGGCAATCTCTCTATCTTTTTCGCGTCTCTCAGTATTGTCGGCCTAGCATGGATGAGTGAAACGCGCCAGCCCATACGCTATCAAGTAATTCCGATACTGGGCATTCTCGGAGGCTTCGCTGGATCGTTGGCCTCCGGGACGCGCGCCAGCTGGATCGCCCTACTAGTTCTACTTGTTTTAATCACTTTCGCACTCCTCCGCCTCCGTTTGCGACGAATGCTACTTGTGATGGCTGTCGCAATACTAGTGGGTAGCAGCGCATTAGCAACTACTATGGATCACTCCTCATTCGTTACGAGACTGCAAGGTGCAGCGGAAGATATCAGCCATTTCTACACTGACGGGGCCCGGGCTGGATCTATGTCGAAAAGGTTCGATGTCTGGAAGGGTTCTTTAAGACTCTTCAAGGAGAAACCGTTATTCGGTTGGGGTGACCGCGGTTATCAAGAAGAAATGAACTCACTTGCGGAAAGCGGGTATATTACAAAAGGCGCAGCGAGGCTGAATCACTCACATAATGATTGGCTGAATGCTTCTTCAAAGCGAGGCATTCTGGGTTTAACAATCTTGGCAGCGCTTTACTTTTTCCCGATCTGGCTATATCTTCGATTTTTCCGTTCTGAGCAAAGCCCGTCGGATCGCATTATTTCTTTAGGCGGATTAGTTGCGTCTACGAATTTTTTGGTGTATGGGCTTGCGCATCATGCGCTTGGCTCAAATAATGGTGTAATGAACTTTGCTTTCTGGACCGCAGTATTCTGCGGGTACATCACCAATGCGAAACGTTATAACGAGCTTTCAGAGAGCTGTAATCAGATCTCCCATGAACCGCAGCGGATCAGCCGCAGTTGACCCAGAATATACGCAATCTTCAAACGTAAAGGCAATTTCCTTTCGTGAAAATCACGTTAATGATTATTTCTTTTAGGACAGCTTGGGTGTTAGTGAGGTGAAAATACTACATGTTACCGATAGAGATTTCCCATTAACCGGTGATGAAGGTGGGGCGCCGCAGTCCCTTATTGCCCTAGTTGATGCACAGAACAAGCAAGGGCATGACGCGGGTATTGTGACAACTGGGTCATCAAGGGTGGCATCAATCCATTCTATAAGTGGCCGCGGCGGTGAAGCTCAGAAACTTTTGGAGCTATGCGTCGACACTGGCGTGGATATCGTTCACTTTCATGCGGAAGCGAATCGATTACAGCCGACGTTAATGCAAAGGCGCATTATGTCTGTGACGCACGTCCGCGGATTGCACGACCCATCACTGGATCGCTCTATAAATCGTATATATGTTTCTCGCAGTCATGCCCAGCAGCATAGAGGCAGGCGATATGTCTATAATGGGATTGACGTTCAAGATATCCCATATCGGGAAGATCCAGGGCAATATTTAGCCTTCCTTGGGAAGGTGCGTCGTTCTAAGAAGGGTGCTGCTGAAGCAATAGCTGCGGCGAAAAAATGTAAGCATCCATTGAGAATCGCTGGAGGGCGGAAATTCAAAATCAAGGAGACATGGTTGCCGTTTCAGTCATTGATTTCAACACTGGGTGTCTTGGGCGGTGGAGAAAAGTACGAATTCCTTGGAAATGCAAAAGCGCTTCTGTTCCCAATCAGATGGGAGGAGCCGTTTGGCCTTGTGATGATCGAAGCGATGGCGACGGGAACGCCGGTGATAGCGTTTAACCGTGGTGCTGTTCCGGAGATCGTAAAAGACGGTGTCACTGGGTTCGTCGTCGAAGATCTAGAGGGCATGTGTGCAGCAATCGGGAACATCTCGTCACTTAGTCGTTCTCAATGTCGTCGGCACGTGCAAGAATCGTTTTCCATTGAGAGAACTTCTAGCTCGGTAATAGGTTGTTATCAGGATGCCCTCGCAGGGAGCATTTGGTGACATTACCGTCTCGGATCTTGCTAACACGTACAGATAAGCTTGGCGACTTTATGCTCGTGTGGCCGGCGCTTGCGCTGTTGCGTGCCTCGCTCCCGGCTGCGCGGATCGACGTACTCGTCGGACCGGCTGGTGTTCAGATTTCACAGTTGTGCAGGTACGTCGATAACGTCTTAGTTGATCATGGGCAGCCTGTTGGGGAGATAGCGGATGTTATCAAAGGCAACAAGTATGACGCGGCATTATCGTTTTTTGTTAATCGTAGAGCGGCGGCAGCGTTATGGGTAGGCCGAGTACCGTTCCGGCTCGCGCCAGCGACCAAGATATACCAGGTATTGTTTCACGGCCGGCAGGTGCAGAGGCGATCGAAATCGCTCATGCCCGAGTACGAATATAACATCGACCTGGTGCGCGCCTTACTCAGGCATTATGGAAGGGTGGTTCCCCAAGTCCCGAGCGGCCCCTACCTTGAGTTTCCATGCGAGTGTCTGGATCAGCGTCTCAAAGAGGTGGAAACTACCTACGGGTTCTCGAACGGAGCGAAGTTGATAGTTATACATCCGGGCAGTGGTGGGTCCGCACGGAACATGACGCCAGAGCGTTACGCTTGGCTAGCAGGAAAGATTTCAGAATTCGGCGATTGTTTCTTTCTCATAACAGCAGGGCCAGGAGAGGAAGGCGTAGCGCTGAGTGTTAACGATGCGATTGAATCCGCCCCTTCCGCGGTGCATTTTTCAAATCGAGGCATTGAAAAATTTGCCCAATTGATTGCCGTTTCAGATGTCTTTATTAGTGGATCAACAGGGCCACTTCACGTTGCTGGTGCGCTGAATGTGAACACAGTAGGGTTCTATCCTCGACGGCAATCGTCGACAGCGTTGCGTTGGCAGACGATCAATAGTCCATCTAAACGGCTTGCGTTTAGCCCGCCGGCGTGGGCAGGCGAAGACGATATGGACGCTATCGATCTTACGTTAGCCGCGTCAATAATAGGAGAAAAATATCTCTGTGGCAGCGAATAACGCACGAACTACCCCGAGACGGGTTTTGGAGGTTTGCTTAAGCGCTAGCTGGGGAGGCCTCGAAATGTATCCCGGTAGAATAGCCCCTCACTTACAAAAGCGGGGGTGGGAGGTTTATGGTCTAACGTTACGCGGTGCGAGGGTTGAAGAGGCACTACGGAGGCACGGGTGCAATGTAAAGACTTTCAGGTCGCGGTGGCTTTCTCTCCTCAACATTTGGCAGGTATTAAGCTATATACGTAGGAACGATATCCATATTGTGCACTGTCACAAGTCGAGCGACATGCAGATTGGGGCTTTGGTGGTTCTTTTTAGGCCCGATATCAGGCTTTTTTTCACTGACCATATGGGTGTGAAAAAGCCGAAAAGTGATTGGTATCACCGATGGGTATATAATAAGACAGCTCGCGTTTTTTCGATCAGCAAAGCCACTTATCAGTGGAATCGGTATTCATTACCGGTAACAAAGAAAAAGCTCACCCAGCTATATTATGGCGTCGACCTTGAGGCCTATACGGCTCCTCTGGCAGACCAGAAGGTTCGTCAAATCAGGGCGGATCTCGGAATTCGGCCCGGCGCCGTCGCCATTGTGCTCCCAGGGCGTATTGACAGAAGCAAGGGGCATCATATCTGGCTTGACGCATTGCGGGAGCTCTCCAATAAGGAGGGCTTGCCGGATTGGCAAGGTATTATTCTAGGTGGCGTGGATCCCCAAGATGCGCATTCGTCGGATTATTTTGGTGAACTAAAGAGATTCGTTGATAATAGCGGCTTAGATGGGGAGGTAATCTTCGGGGGTTTCCGAGACGATCTCGCTATGTGTCTACGGGGGGCTGATATCGCGTGTATACCGTCAGCGTGTGAGGCCTTCGGATTAGCAGTTATCGAATCAATGGCATCGGGTTGCGCGGTGGTGGGGTCGGCCTCAGGTGCAATCCCTGAGTTGCTAGGCGAGGATCGAGGGCTGACGGTTGAGCCGAGTGATCGTTCGGCTTGGGCAACGGCGCTTGAGTCCCTGCTTCGTGATCAGCGGAAGCGAAACTCCCTCTCGTCCAACGGAGCGGCGTGGGTGAGGGAAAATTTCTCAATGGACACTCATGTTAACAGGCTTACGGATTACTACTTGGGCATTTCAGGGTGTGAGTCAAGGGAGTAGCTGGTGATAGAGAGCGGCCGTTGATTCAACCGTTTTTCTGATATCAAAGGAACGAAGCATTTTCTCTTTAGCGCGTTGGCCCATGCGGTCACGAAGTTCTGAGTCAGCAATCAGCTTCGCTAGGTGACGGCTAAAGGCATTCAGGTCATCTATTGGGACGATGAAACCGTTGTCACCGTCGTCAATTATCTCAGGTAGGCCACCGGCGTTGGTTACTACGGCCGGGATTCCCTGTGCCATTCCCTCAATCACTGACTTCGGGAGGCCCTCTCTCCTCGATGGCGCTGTATTTATGTCCAATCCAGCCAAAATGTGAACGGCATCCGACCGGTAGCCAGTGAAGTGCACTCGAGATGCAATGTTAGAGTTGCTTGCCAATTTTTCGATATTAGGGTCACGGACCTCACCAATAAGGATAGCATGTACGTTGTCTGGTAAAAAATGTAGTGCCTGGATCAACATATCAGCGCCTTTAATGTAGCGCATATTCGCGACCATGCCGACCAAGATAGAGTCTTCCGGTATAGCGAAAAGTTCATTAATTTCGTGGCGTGCTGTGTGCCTATCGAGTCCTGAGTACCAGCTGATATCGTGACCCTTGTGTATTGTTACTAGCTTGGTCTCGGGTACACCGTTTGATGCGAGATCGGCCTTAACGGCATTCGACACACAGATCAGGCAATCTAATCTTGGGTTGAGCCACTTTAGGTAGCAAGTGGGATCCCAGCGTGAGACGTGGCCGACGGCTCCTCTGTAGGCAATGACTTTGTTTTTCAACCCATAGCTCGCTGTTATAAAGTTGGCGACCTGTCGGTTGCCTAACCCATGGAGGATGTCGAACCGCTCATGTATTACCCAATTTCGTATCAACTTGGCTTTTGGGAGGTCGATATTACTTTTAAGGTCGAGGGTGCGAGTTGGTACGCCGGCGTCGCGCAATTTGGTTAAATGAGGCGACGATGACTCGAATGCTGCGTGGGCATCGATGCCGTGGTCGCGTAGCCGGATTATTAGCTCCACTTCAGTAACATGCCCTTCGCCGACGGCGATGAGTGCTTTCGGGTTCGCGGAGGTCGGGCTCATTGGTGTGCCTTCTGTAGTTATCACAGTACTGGAGTGGTGCTGGTTGTCGCGCATAATTTGTGGGCGGTTCGATTGTCGGAGCTGGGAATGTTGCCCGCTTGTGCTGATTGTAAGTGTGTTTTGCGGACCACCTCCGCCGGCTGCAGGGGCTCGAGGCTATCGAGCAGCCTCGGCAGGTTCGCTTCCTCGTCCTTGGTGATGATGGCGACGGACAAGGATAGTGCCTGTCCCAGAGTTTTTGCTCCCGACTCGTCGTTCAACTTAGCTCAGCCCGCGTTCGACGAGATCGCGGAAGTACGCGACGGTCGGCTGCAGGCCGTCGACCAGCGGTACTGTTGGCGTCCACTCGAGGGTCTGCTGGGCAAGACTGATGTCGGGCTGGCGCTGGCGCGGGTCGTCGGCGGGCAGCGGTGCGTGGATCATCTGGCTTTTCGCTCCGGTTTCGTCGATCACCGCACGGGCGAGCTCGCGCATGGTGAACTCGCCGGGGTTGCCGAGATTGACCGGGCCGGTCACCGCGGCATCGGTGTTCATGAGCCGGATCAGCCCTTCGACCAGGTCATCCACATAGCAGAACGAGCGGGTCTGCTCGCCGTCGCCGTAGAGCGTGATGTCGTCGCCCCGCAGCGCCTGCATGATGAAGTTCGAGACCACGCGGCCGTCATTGGGGTGCATGCGCGGGCCGTAAGTGTTGAAGATCCGCGCCACCTTGATTTCGAGGTCGTGCTCGCGGTGGTAGTCAAAGAACAGCGTCTCGGCGCAGCGTTTGCCCTCGTCGTAGCAGGCACGCGTGCCGATTGGGTTGACGTGTCCCCAATAGTCCTCGGTCTGCGGGTGGATTTCCGGGTCGCCGTAGACCTCGCTGGTGGAGGCCTGAAGGATCGGGACATTCAGCCGCTTCGCGAGTCCCAGCATGTTGATCGCGCCGTGCACGCTGGTCTTGGTGGTCTGGACCGGATCGCGCTGGTAGTGAACGGGCGAGGCCGGGCAGGCCAGGTTGAAGATGCCATCGACCTCGACGAATAACGGGAAGGTCACGTCGTGGCGCATCGCTTCGAAATGCGGGTCATCGAGCAGATGGGCGATGTTGTCGCGGCTGCCGGTCAGGTAGTTATCGACACACAGCACGGCATGACCGGCGCCGATGAGTCGGTCACACAGGTGTGAGCCAATGAACCCTGCGCCGCCGGTGACGAGGTACGTTTTACGGAAGTGGTTACGAGTCGGCATGAGTAGGGCTCTCGGCTGGTTGCATCACGTGACTGGCGGTGCGGTGTGATCGATGGCCCGGATGACTTCGTCGGGCGAGATGCCGCGCAGGCAATTGAGGTGTCCCAGCGGACACTCTCGGGCAAAGCAGGGGCTGCACTCGAGGTGGTGGTAGATAATCTGCGCGTGCCTGCTAAGTGGCGGAGTATATTCAGGATCTGACGACCCGTACAGGGCGATCACGCGGGTCGGCGTGGCGGCTGCGATGTGCATCAGCCCCGAATCGTTGGTGACCACCGCGGTGCTTGCAGCCAACAGATCAATGGCCTGGCTGAGGGTTGTCTGCCCAGCAAGATCGAGGGCGCCGGGCGCATCCTGCGCAATCGACCGGGTGATCTCGGCATCTTTGGCTGCGCCGAGCAGCCAGACCGCCGCGTCACGGGCCAGATAATGCCGCGCCAGTGCGGCAAACGACCCGGCCGGCCAGCGCTTAGCCGGGCCGTATTCGGCGCCGGGGCAGAGGGTGATGATCGTGCCTGTCCCAAACCGCGGCGCGATCTCCAGGTCCTCGAGCGTGCGCTTTTGCTGCGTGGCGGTGCTGGTGAGTGCGGGGGTGGGTTGGGTCGTGCCCGGTTGGATTGTGCCTGTCCCAAACTTCCCGCCCTCGGAGTCGGCCAACGACACGAAGCGGTCCACTGTCCGGTAGGTGCGCTCACGGTCGAGTGGGCGGATGTCGTTGAGCAGGCCGTAGCGGTGCTCTCCCAGGTAGCCGGTTCGATGCGGTATGCGGGCGAGCCACGGCACGAGGGCCGCTTTGGCCGAGCGTGGCAGCACGATGGCCTGGCGATGGCGCAGGCGTTTTAGTGCCTGTCCCAATCTCCAACGCCTGAGCAGCCCCAGTTCGCCGTGGGCCACCGGCAGTGTCAGGGTGTGGCGCACTTCGGGCATGCGCTCGAGTAGTGCCTGTCCCCAAGTGGGTGCGATCACGTCAATCGGGCGCTCGGGGGATTGCTGCCGAAGTGTTTTGAAAAGGCTCTGCGCCATGACCATGTCGCCCACCCAGCCGGGGCCCACTACCAGCACGGCGTCATCCCGCTGGTTGCTCATGAGCGATCTCCACGCCGGTTATGCGGTTTTTGCAGGGCGTCGGCATAGGCGGGGCGCTCGTCCGGTGGGGGGTGCTTGAAGCGCCGGTGGAGCCAGAGGTACTGCTCGGGGTGGGCACGAATCCCGCGCTCCAGCACGGCGTTCATCCATTGGGCGTCGGTGCGGTCGTTGCCGGTGGGGAACCCGTCCATTGCCGGGCCCAGCGAGACGGTGTAGCCATCGCCGGCCGTGTTGACGTGGAAGAACATCGGCACGACCCGGGCGTTGGTCATGCGGCAAAGGCGCATCAGCCCGGTTGTCGTGGGTGTGCGCACGCCCATGAAGGGGACGAATTCGCTGTTCTGAGTGCCGTAGTCCTGATCGCCGGCGTACCAGACAGGGATGCCCTTTTTTAAGGTCCGAACAATCTGGCGAAGATCGGTCCGCGGCAGCACGCCTGCCAGGGTGCGCGAGCGGCTGCGGAGCATCGCCTGATCCATGCCCGGTTTTTTGCGCATCGGCTTGTAGATGACAGCCATGCGAATACGCGGGCCGATCAGTCGTGCCGCGAGTTCAACGCACAGGAAATGACCCGAGAGCAGGATCACCGGTCTCCCGTCGGACTGCGCGGCCTGCAGATGCGCCAGCCCATCGACTTGGCAGGGGATCTGGTCCACTGCCCGTCCGCCAAACCAGGCGAGTGCGGTCTCGGCTACCGCACGACCGGTGTAGCGGAGGTTGGCTCGAATGACCTGCTCGCGTTGTGCCTGTCCCCATTCAGGAAAGCACAGCTCAAGGTTTCGGTTCGCGACGCGGCGGCGCTGGGTCGGCAGTCGATTGAATAGGCCACCGAGGGTTTCGCCTAATTTAAATGCAATGCGCGGCGGCAGTTTGCCGAGGCTCCAGAACAGGGCAAGGGTCAGTCGCTGACTGATTCGGTTGCGCATCGTGGGCGCGGGCGGGCTGGCATCGGTCACGTCAGGAGGAGCTCTGATCGGCTGTTGGCGCGTGCTTGAGCGCGGTGGCTGCTAGAATCTGAGTCATGGTTCACACAATCTACCGCCTCGAGGGTTTCGATGCAGCTTGAATTGCCGGATTTTGAGGCCGCCCGGGTGCTCGTGGTCGGTGATGTAATGCTTGACCGCTACTGGCACGGCCCGACCCGTCGTATCTCGCCTGAGGCGCCGGTGCCGGTGTTGCGCGTGGATGGCGAGGACATGCGACCGGGCGGCGCGGCCAACGTCGCCATGAATCTTGGTGCACTGGGCGTTCAGGTGCGAATCATCGGGCTCATCGGGGATGACGACCACGGCCGGCTTCTGGAGGCCTCGCTGCAGGCCGGCGGCGTCGAGCCGATGCTCAAGCGTGTCGATACTCACCCCACGATCTGCAAGCTGCGCGTGCTCAGCCAGCGACAACAGCTCATGCGGCTTGATTTCGAGCGGCCATTCACGGCCTCGGAAACCGACGGCCTGACCGATCTGTTCAAATCCGCGCTCGCGGATACCGATGTCGTCATCGTCTCCGACTATGCCAAGGGCACGCTCTCGCACGTCGAGGCGCTGATCGCTGAAGCGCGGAACGTGCCTGTCCCAATCCTCGTCGACCCCAAAGGCACGGACTGGCAGCGCTACGCCGGCGCGACACTGCTCACCCCCAACCTTGGCGAATTCCGGCAGTACCAGGACAGGCACGGTGCCGGTCGGCCGGCTCGGGGGGATGAGGTTTGGGACAGGCACTTTCTTGAGACGGTCGTCCCGCCGGCGCTGGATGATCTGTCAATCGGGGGAATGCTGGTGACGCGCGGCGAGGCCGGGATGAGCCTGCTGCGCTCCGACGCGCAGCCATTCCACCTGCCGGCTCACGCCCAGGAGGTTTTTGATGTGACCGGCGCGGGCGATACGGTGATCGCCTTGCTGTCGGCGTCGCTGGCCGCGGGGTCCGATTTCCATCAGGCGACCGCGATCGCCAACTTTGCGGCCTCGCTGGTCGTGGCCAAGGTGGGTACGGCGTCAGTGACCGTGCCGGAGCTGGAGGCTGCGATCGGGCAGTCACCGCGGGATCATCCAGTCACCGACCCGCAGACGCTGCTGAAAATCCTCGAGCCGCTGCGCGAGCGCGGTGAGCGCATTGTCATGACCAACGGCTGCTTCGATCTTCTACACGCGGGGCACGTCCATTATCTGGGACAGGCGCGGGCACGGGGCGACCGCCTGATCGTCGCCGTCAATGACGACGAATCCGTGAGACGTCTCAAAGGGGCAGGCCGTCCGGTGATGCCCCTGGCGCAACGCATGGCAGTCCTCTCGGCGTTGGCGGCGGTTGATTGGGTCATTCCGTTTGCGGATGACACCCCCGCGAATGTGATCGAAAAGCTGCTGCCCGATGTGCTGGTCAAGGGAGGAGATTATCGACCGGAGGCGATCGCCGGCTACGACGCCGTCACTGCGGCAGGTGGCGAGGTGGAAGTGCTTGATTTTGTGGACGGCGAATCCACCAGCTCAATCATTGAGCGCATTCAGGGGCCTGACTCGTAGGCCTCGAGCAATCGCGGCCAGCCCCGCTCAGCCGCGCCCGTCAGCCCGGGCTCTTGGTCGAGCGAGCGTTTCAATCGCGCCAGGCTCCGGGTTTTCAGGAGAGCGTTGGCACGCAGGTGCCCTCGGTCCCAATCGATCAACCAGACTTCATGGCTCTCATCGATCAGTATGTTGCGAACATTCAGATCTGGGTGATGCGCATTCGCATCATGAAAGCCGCGCAACACCCGCCCGATCTTCGCCCAAATCGCCGACGAAGCCTCGTCAGCCACCCGATCGGCCATCGACCGAGCGCCCGGGATCCGTTCGGTGAGAATGTCCGCCGTGTAGGTCGTCGTCTGTCGCTGAACGCGTCCTAAGAATGGGACAGGCACAAAAAAATTCAGCGCTCGCAACCGCGCCATCACCGCCAGCTCCCGCCACGGACGGCTCCGCGAAAGCCCCGTCCAGATAAATCGGTCGTCGCTCAAGTGACGGGGCAGGCCGCCACGGCGGTAGTGACGCAGCACTAGGTGCTTACCGTGGGCACGCAGGAAGTAGGCCTGGGCGCGACCGGTGGCCTGACCGTCGAGCAAGCCCCGAGCCCGCAGCGCGTCAACATCGAACAGGTGGGGGGAATGGCTGGCGGGCGAGGCCGGATCTGGGCTGATAAAGTACTCATCATCCTCTTGTCGGACGCTTATATGCCCCATTACCGTCCAAACCCGATTGAACCGCTGCCAGAGCGGTTGTGTCTGTTTCGTCTCTCAGCGATTGGCGATTGCTGCAATATCGTTCCCGTTGTCCGCACGCTCCAGACCCAGCTGCCGGATACGCAGCTCACCTGGGTAATGGGCAAAGTGGAGGCCAGTCTACTGGGTGATCTGGATGGCGTGGAAGTCATTGCGCACGACAAAAACAACGGGACAGGCACATTGCGGCGCCAGCTTGGCGCCCGCAGATTCGATGCCTTGTTGCTGATGCAGGTCGCGTTGCGGGCGGGCCTGGCCTCGAGAGCTGTCCGTGCGCCGCTACGCGTGGGGTTTGATCGCGCTCGGGCGCGGGACGGTCATGGCCTTTTCATCAATCGTCGGATTCCCGCATCACCGCCCGGTCATGTCACTGAGGGGTTTTTCGGTTTCTGTGAAGCACTCGGGGTCCGGGATCGAACGCTGAAATGGGACATCCCGGTCCCGCAGGCGGCGAGGGACGAGGTTGATCGCTTGGTCGCAGGGACGCCGCTGATGGTGATCAGCCCCTGTAGCAGTGAGCGCTTTCGCAACTTCCGCAACTGGCCGGCCGAGCACTACGCCGAAGTTGCTCGGCATGCCGCCCTACACCATGGCCTGCAGGTCGTTCTCACCGGCGGGCACAGCGAGCTCGAGCACGCCTATGCAGAGCGTATCGAGCGGGCGCTGGCGGGCAGCAACAACGTGCCTGTCCCAAACCTCGTGAACCTGGTCGGTCGCACCAACCTGAAAACCCTGTTCGCCCTCATCCAGCGCGCAACGGTGGTGATTGCTCCCGACTCGGGGCCGGTGCATATGGCGGTGGCGGCGGGGACGCCGGCTATCGGGCTCTACGCGACGTCCAACCCGGATCGCACCGGACCAGTGCTGGGCCGAAAGTGGGTGGTCAACGCCTATCCGGCCGCTGTTCAGCGCTTTCTCAAGCGATCGGTTGAAACAGTCCGCTGGGGCCGGCGTGTGCGCGATCCCGATGCCATGTCGCTGATCACCCCGGCGATGGTGGTCGAGCGTCTGGATCAATTAATGGCGACGCCCGCCGATGAGCGGTTGCGCGAATGAACCTGGCTGCCTATCGCCTGATATCCCGAGCGCTTTCGCCGGCTTATCGCGTCTATCTGTGGCGTCTGGGGCGGAAAAATACCGCTTTTAAAAACGGTCGGGAGCAGCGCTGGGGCCGCTTTGGCAGTCACCCGCCAAAGGCCGGAGCCATCTGGGTGCATGCCGCTTCGGTGGGGGAAGTGCGGGCGGCGCAGAGCCTGATTGATCGGTTGGTGTCCGACGGGCGCTCTCTCTATATCACCACCAATACGCCAACGGGGTTGGAAACCCTGGCGCGGCGATATCGGGGGACCGTCGAGTACGGGTATGCCCCGGTGGATGTCCCCGGGGCTGTCGAGCGATTTGTGGACACCCTTTCACCGGCGGCTGCCGTGTTTATCGAACTTGAGATCTGGCCGAATCGTCTCGACACACTTGCCCGGCGGAGCGTCCCCGTGGCGCTGATCAATGCCCGCCTGAGCGCCGCAAGTCTCAAGCGATATCAGCGACTGGGTGCCCTGATCAAGCAGTCGCTCCGGGGGCTCACCTGCCTGTGCGCACAGACCGAGGAGGACGCCCAGCGGTTCAGTGAATTAGTAGGGAGGGATGGGCCGGATAACGTGCCTGTCCCAAAGCGGCATATCCACATCACCGGGAATCTCAAGTTCGATCAGCCAGTCGATGCCCGTCAGGCGGAGGCCGGCACGCGGCTTAGAGCCTTTATAGGCGGGGAGCGCCCGGTCTGGGTGGCCGCCAGTATCCGGCAGGGAGAGTCCGAGCTCATCCGACAAGCCCATCAGATGGTGCTTGAGGCCTTTCCTGATGCGCTTTTGATCGCCGTGCCCCGCCATCCCGAGCGCTTCCAGTGGCCGGCTGATGGTGCGGGCGGGTCCGAAGAAGTTTGGGACAGGCACGTTGTCAGCGCATCAGATCTCAACGATTCCATCGCTCTGGACCGCTCCACGAGGGTCTTGCTCGGCGACACCATGGGTGAGATGCCCCGATATCTATCCGCGGGGGATCTGGCATTTGTTGGGGGAAGTCTGGTGCCCGTCGGGGGGCACAACCCGCTTGAACCCGCCGCCCTCGGTAAGCCGATCCTGATGGGGCCTTTCGTGACCAACTGCCAGCAGATCGATTCGCTGCTAGGCCGTTGCGCGGGGCGGATCAGAGTCGAGACCGCTGCCGACCTGGCCCAGTCGGTGATGGTGCTGCTTCGGGACAGGCACTTTCTCGAGCAAACCGGCCGCAATGCCCGGACGCTCATCGAAGCCCACCGCGGGGCCAGTGAGCGGACGCTGGATATCCTTGAGCGGTGCGTTCTGCCGCCGCTCAGGACTCCCCGAGCAGATCATTGACCCGCTCGAGATCAGCTTCGGTCAACGTCCCGGCGGCCTGCCGTAAACGCAGGGTGTTCACCAGATACGCGTTGCGCGCCTGCTCGTAATCGCGCTCGGCGTTGAATAGCTCGCGCTGCGCGTTGAGCACATCGACAATGGTCCGAGTACCAACCTCAAAACCCGCTTCCGTGGCCTCCAGCGCAGACCGGGTCGAAACGCGGGCCTGATCAAGTGCCCGCACCCGCTCCAGCGCTGTTTGAACGCCCCGGTATGCATCCGCCGCGTTGCGGCCGACTGTCCGGCGCGTTTCCTCAAGCGCCTCGCGCGCTTCGGTATACCGGAACTGCGCTTCGCGGACATTGGAGGATACTTCGCCGCCCTGATAGAGCGGGAAGTTGAGCTCAACACCCGCACTCAGTTGGTTGGTTTCACGCTCGATACCATCGTTGTTGTAGTTGCGCGAGCGGTTGTATCCGGCCACCAGATCGGCGGTCGGCAGGCGCCCGCCGCGCTGGACATCAACCCCTTCCATGGCGGCCTCTGCGGCAAACCGGGCAGCCGCCAGCTGGCGGTTTTCCTCTTCGGCCTGCTCGCGCCAGGTGGCCGGATCCTCGGGTTCGGGAGCGGTAAGCGAGACTTCAGCCCGCACGGCATCGAGCTGTTCCGGGGCGCGGTCGGTGAGTTCGCGCAGCTCCTCTCGCCGGCTCTCGAGATCGTCTTCGGCCTGCAGCCGCTCCGCCTGGGCCAGATCGGCTCTCGCTCGGGCTTCTTCGACATCAGTGCGGGCGATCACTCCCACCTCGAAGCGCTGCTCGGCCTGATCGAGCTGACGTCGGATCGCGTCGAGGTTCGCTTCCGCCGCGTCCAGCGCCTCGCGGGCGTCGAGCACTGCGAAGTAGCGCTCAGCCACACGCAGGATAAGCTCCTGCCGGGCAAAATCGAACTCGGCCCGCGCCTGACTGACCTGAGCGTCCGCTCGATCGACAGCCTGGCTCTGTGAGTAGCGATACAGCGGCTGGGTCAGCGATACCCCGTAGGTAAGCTGTTGGAACTGATCGTCGGTCTCCCGATTATCGATCGCATCGTAGGTCGAGCTCAGCGCGACGTCCGGTTTCAGTCCGGCCTGTGCCTGTGGCAGCAGCTCCTCTCTGGCGTTGCGATCTGCGATTGCCTGCTGAAACTGCGGGTCGCTGGTGCGCGCCTGCTCGTAGATGCTCGTCAGGCTCTCGGCGTTCGCCAGGTTCGGGACAGCCACAAAAATGGCCGCCGCAAAGAGCGCCGTCCGCGCTGGCGTCTGTTTGGGGTCACGCATTGCGTAATAACCTGCTTGATCAGTATTTCGGTAAATCGGGGTCAACGGAATGGCACCAGGCGTCGATCCCGCCGCTTAGGTTGAAGACTCGTGAGTGCACATTTTGTTCAAGCCACTGGGCCACTTGAGCGCTTCTGACGCCATGGTGGCAAATCACGACAATGTCCTGGTCCGCCGGGACTCGCTCAGCAAGGCTTGGGTCAATGCCGCTCATGGGCTCGAACATACTGCCCTCGAGGTGGTTGATCCGCGTTTCCCAATCCTCGCGGATATCGAGCAGCGTGAAACGTGCCTGTCCCGTTGTCAGTTGCTCGTGCAATTCCCTGGGTGTAATCGTCAGCAAAGCATCGATCCGTTGCGGTCCCGGTCAGACCGCGAAACTGCGTGTGACGGGGGCTCCGACCAGCGCCGGCGCACTTGTGTCAAACAGACTCTCACGTGCCCATTGGTCCTCGCCGACGCGCGTGATCAGAACGGCTTCCATGATGGGGGGCTGTCCCACAATCAGAAACAATCGCCCGCCCTGGGTCAGGCTGCGATGGAATCCCTGATGGAGTTCCGGCAGTGAACCGGTAACCGCAATGACATCGTAGCGACGGCCGTCATCCCATCCCAGCGCTGCATCCCCGGTCTCAAGGCGGTTGTTTTCGATCGCCTGCTTTTTCAGGTTGGAAGCGGCAAGCTCGGTGAATTCCGGGTAGAGATCCACACTCGTGACATCCGCCGCCATCTCCCCGAGGCAGGCAGTCAAATACCCGGTTCCAGTACCGATCTCCAGAGCCCGCTCGTTCGGCTGCGGATCAAGCGCCTGCAGCAAGCGGCCGACCACCTTGGGCTCGAGCATCACCTGGTCATGATCGATCGGCACCTGCATGTCGGCATATGCGAGGTTGGCGAACGCACTCGGCGTGAAGCGGTCGCGCGGCATCCTGTGCATCACTTCGAGCACACGCTCGTTGAGGATTTCCCACGTGCGCAGCTGCTGCTCCACCATGTTGTCTCGCGCCGTTGCGAGGTTGACGTCGGTCATCGAGTTAAACCTATTGAGTGTCGACAGGGGCTGGGGTGTCAGGGACGCGTGGCGACGGGCGGTAATGACTATTCCTCCAACGTGCCTGTCCCGAACCAGATTCTACTGAAACCCTAAGCACTTTGCTTGAATGCGACAAGTTCGGCCTGACCCCCCTCATATGGGGGATACCAATGCCTCCCTTCCGCGTGGATACTCAGAGTCGACCAGCCGCTGGGCCGATGGACTTGGCAGCAGGGACGCTGATTTATCCCCGGACTGGCGGCTGGTCACCTTCCTCCTTCTCCCCATTCGCTTGACCTGCCGCTCGTCGGACGGCTGCTGCCGTTCGGTCGCTCAGGCGCGGATTGGGCTGGTGATCGATCCATTTGTTGGCGACACTGCAGTCGTGGGCAGTCGCTGGTGACGGGGTCGAGGAAAGGACGCCAAGCACCACGGCCGGCGGCTGTTTCCACCTTTTCCATAACGCTTGCATAGACCGTCGAGGAGCAGACCAGGGATGGGGCAACCACGACGCAATCAGATTTCGCTTGAGGCAACGCCTTACTATCACCTCGTTTCCCGGTGCGTGCGCCGGCAGTTCCTCTGCGGGAAAGATTCCCTCAGCGGCCAGGACTATTCGCATCGGCGCGAGTGGATCAAGGCAAGGCTTGCCCATCTGGTTGACGTGTTCGCAATTGATCTTTGCGCCTATGCGGTGCTGTCCAACCACTATCACCTCGTGGTGCGCGTCAATGAGAGTGACGCTCGAGCCCTCAAACCCCGGGAGGTCGTTCAGCGCTGGTTACGGATCTTCAGAGGACCGGCGTGGATGCACGAGTTTGTCAACGCGGGTGAGTCCGCGACGCCTCATCCAGCTATGCGCCTGATGATCGAGGGATATCGCTCACGTCTGATGAGTATTTCGTGGTTCATGCGCTGCCTGAACGAGCCCATCGCTCGTCGCGCTAATCATGAGGATGGTGTTACAGGCCACTTCTGGCAGGGCCGCTACCGGTCTCAGGCGCTGGCGGATGAAGGGGCGCTGCTTGCCGCCATGACCTATGTCGACCTTAACCCGCTGCGTGCGGGGATGGTGGATCGCCCGGAAGCAGGGCGTGACTGTTCGGCCGTCCAACGATTCAAGCAGGCCGCCACGGGGACCGATAAGGCCTCCGGGCCAGTCATCATGCCTTTCTCCGGTACCGATCTCGGAATGGCTGCTGGTGACCTTCCCGGAGAAAAATTTGAGTATCTGGAGTTACTCGACTGGACCGGACGTCATATGACCAAACCAGGTGTCCCAGTGATTGCCGCGGAGATGCCGCCGATAGCGGAACGGCTTGGTCTCGCGGCTCGAGGTCTGGTGGAGTTCGTAACAGGTCAGACGCGCTACCGTCAGGCGGTGCTGGGGGATGCCGCCAGGCTACCAGGCCTGGCGCGGCAGCTCGGGCGCCGCTACGTCAGGGGGTATCGCAGCGCCGCCGGTCTTTTCCTTGAGACGAGCGATAACCTCAATGCGAGCCCAGGCTAGCGCGCGGGTCGAAATCAAAGGCCTCCCTGAACGACTCAAAAGCCGCCTTCGCATCCTCCGTTTTGGCCGGCGGGTTGACGATCATGAGGCTGACATACTGATCACCGGGGGTTTTTCCGGGCATGCCCCGTCCCTTCAGCCGTAGCCGCTTCTGGCTCTGGCTTTCAGCAGGGATAGTCAGCTCAACTTTTCCGCCGAGCGTCGGTACCGCGACTGTGGCGCCCAACGCCGCCTCCCACGGTGCGACAGGAAGCACCAGATGGACATCTTTGCCATCGAGCTGGAAGTGTCGATGGGGCTTGATCAGGATTTTGATCAGAAGGTCCCCGTTCTCCCCGCCAAAAGGTGATGCTTCGCCCTGACCCTTCAGGCGTATCCTCTGCCCGTCAGTGACGCCGGCCGGGATTTTGACTTTGAGTTCGCGGCGCTGGGATTGTGCCTGTCCCGCTGCTGTGAAGCTGACCGTTCTGGTGGCCCCGCTATAAGCATCTTCAAGGTCGACTTCGAGCTCAGCGCTGACATCCCGTCCCTGCGCGCTCGCGCCTTGGTGCCTGTCCCAATCCGGCCCCCTCTGCTGACCGCGGAACTCGCCGAAGGGGTCATTGAAACCGCCCGCTGCGCCGCGGCCAAAGATACTTTCGAAAAAGTCGCTGAAGTCACCAAAGTCACCGCCGCCGCTAAATCCGGAGGTTGTCCTGGATCCAGTGCGCTGGCCGCCCGGCGGTGGCGAGTAGTCCTGGCCTGCCTGCCAGTTCTCGCCGAGCTGGTCATAGAGCTTGCGCTTTTCCGGATCCTTCAGGACTTCGTATGCCTCGGATATGCGCTTGAACTGGGCTTCCGCGTCTGGCTCTTCGCTTACGTCCGGGTGGTATCGACGCGCAAGCCGGCGGTATGCCTTCTTGATCTCGTCGGCCGACGCATCCCGGTTGACGCCGAGGGTTTTGTAGTAGTCCTGATACTCCATGCTTTTTTGTGCCTGTCCCAAACCTGGTATACCCATAGACCTTGTGCTTTCCCGGAGCAAATTCAAGGAGTAAGGCGTCCGCAGCATTGCAGCGTGACATCGATGCTGGTATAAAACACGGCTCAGTGAGCGCAGTTGCGCATCAGCTCGGTAACGGATTTCGGGAGGGCCAAATGGCCAAAGTCTGTCAGGTCACCGGCAAGCGCCCGATGACCGGAAACAACGTCTCACACGCCAACAACAAGACGCGCCGGCGCTTCCTGCCCAACCTGCGCTATCATCGGTTCTGGCTCGAGAGCGAGAGCCGTTGGGTAAGGCTGCGGATCTCCAGTAAGGGGATGCGGCTCATCGATAAACTCGGCATCGAGCAGGTTGTATCGGATCTGCGCAGCCGCGGCGAAAAGGTCTGAGGTAATCATGCGCGACAAGATCAAACTTGTATCGACCGCCGGCACGGGGCATTTCTACACTACCGACAAGAACCGTCGGAACACGCCCCATAAGCTTGAGTTCCGCAAGTACGACCCGGTGGTGCGCAAGCACGTGGTCTACAAGGAAGCCAAGATCAAATAAAAGTCTCGCAAGGCGCAGACTTCAAGGCCCGCTACAAGCGGGCTTTTTTATGCCCGATTGACCCTGAGCGGGGGCGAGCTGATGCCCGAACTACCTGAAGTCGAGACGACACGTCGGGGCCTTGAGCCACACTGTGTCGGGCGGGTCATAGAACGAGCCGTTGTCCGCGAGTCGAGGCTGCGCTGGCCGGTTCCCGCCGAGTTGGCAACGGCGATCACCGGGGCTCGGGTCTGGCAGCTGGACCGTCGTGGCAAATACCTGATCATGCGGCTCGACTCAGGTAGCGCTGTGATGCTGCATCTGGGGATGTCCGGCTACATCAGAGTGGTCCCGCCGCACACCCCGCCCCTCAAGCATGACCATGTCGACTTTCTCGTGGGGAGTGACTGCTGTCTGCGGTTTCATGATCCGAGGCGCTTTGGAAGCATCCACCTGACCGAAGAGCCCGCCGAGTCACACTCACTGCTGCGCTCACTGGGGCCTGAGCCTTTTGATGCCCGGTTTGATGGCGCCTATCTTTATGCTCAGGCCGGTAACCGACGTTTGGCAGTCAAGGCATTCATCATGGACAGCCGCATCGTCGTCGGTGTCGGGAACATCTACGCGACCGAAGCCTTGTTTCGTGCGGGGATCCACCCGGCCCGTGCGGCAGGCCGGGTGTCCCGGAAGCGCTTCGAGGGCCTCGCTGTCACAATTCGGGCAGTGCTCGCCGAGGCGATCGAGGCAGGGGGCACGACCCTTCGCGACTTCAGCCGCAGCGACGGCCAGCCGGGCTATTTTCAGCAATCCCTGGACGCTTACGGACGAGGCGGACAGCCCTGCAGGCGCTGCGGACGGACGCTGCGCACAAGCCGCCTCGGCCAGCGCGCCACTGTGTACTGCCCTGGTTGTCAACGCTGAAAGCGGTTGGCGACGAAGCTTTGTAGCCTGCCATCTGCGCTGTCAGTTATTCGCGTTAAGTGCCTGTCCCAAAAAATCCATCATCGCCGCCCAGGACTTGAGGTCGGCGCTGGCGTCGTATCGCTCGCTCGCATGCCAGTCGGTGAAGGCATGGCGCGCGCCGCCGTAAATCTCCATGTCATAGGCGACACTGTCCTCATCCAGTCTTGCAGCCAGGTCAGCGACATCGCTCATGGGAGCGACCTGGTCATTGCTGCCGTGGAGGATCAGCAAGGGAGCCTGGACTTGCTCATAGGTCTGTCCATCGGGCGTTGCCAGACCGCCGTGGAAGGACACAAATCCCTCTAGATCAGCGCCGGAGCGCGCCCACTCGAGCGCCGCAGCACCTCCAAAGCAGTAACCGATCGCCACTGCAGTGTCGGCTCCGATCGCCGATTGATTATCGGCTGCATCCAGCCCTGACTCCATGAGTGCCCGCATGCGGTCGCGATCGGCGTAAAGGGCATTGGTCAGTTCGCGGCGTCGCTCAATGCTCTGCGGACGAACACCTGCGCCAAACAGGTCCACCGCAAACGCTGCGTAACCGGCCTGGGCGAGCATCTCGGCCCGCGCTTTCTCATAATCTCCAAGGCCGTCCCAGTCATGGATGATGATGACTGTCGGTTGCTCGCTGCCAAGGGCGCTGTTGTAAGCCGCATAGCCCTCGAACGCCTGCTCGCCATGACTGTAACGAACAGTCTCGGTCACGATTTCCGCTCGAGCGATTGCGGGTATCAGCACCATCACCGCTGCGGCAGTCACTGAATGAAGGATGTAACGCATGGTTTTGCTCCTTGGCTGAAAACGGGCTGATAACGTGCCTGTCCCAAACTTGTCCCGATAACGTGCCGGTCCCAAACTTTTACCCAAGCTCGGCCAGCACGCGATCCGTAAACTCGACGGTGCCAGCGGTGCCTCCAAGGTCGCGGGTCATGACTTTGCCTTCGCCGGTGACAGCTTCCAGGGCGCTCATCAGGTCGGTCGCGGCGTCGTTTTCGTTGAGATGCTCGAGCATCATGACAACGGTCCAGATCATGGCGATCGGGTTTGCGATGTCCTGACCGGCGATGTCCGGCGCTGAACCGTGCACGGGCTCGAACATCGATGGCACGCCGGGATCGGGGTTGATGTTCGCGGAGGGGGCGACACCGATCCCACCGGCCGTGGCCGGGCCCAGGTCCGAGAGGATATCCCCGAACAGGTTGGTGCCAACGATGACATCGAACCAGTCCGGATGCGTGACCAGATTGGCGGCCAGGATGTCGACGTGATACTGCTCGACATTGACCGCCGGGTAGCGTGGCGCCATCGCTGCGACCTGCTCATCCCAGAAGGGCATGCTGTGCTTGATGCCATTGGATTTGGTGGCGTAGGCAAGCGTCTGGCGTGCCCGCGACTCGGCAAGCCGGAAGGCATAATTGAGGATCCGCTCGCTACCCTTGCGGGTGATGACATTGGCCTGGATGGCCATGGCCTCAGGAAGCCCGTCATACATGCGCCCGCCGATGTCCGAGTACTCACCCTCGTTATTCTCGCGGACCACAAGGTAGTTGATGTCCTCGGGGCCGCGATCGCGCAGCGCTGAGGTGAGACCTCGGAGCAGTCGCACGGGACGCAGGTTGACGTACTGCCCGAACTCGCGCCGGATGGGCAGGAGAAGCCCCCAGAGCGAGATATGATCGGGTACACCCGGATAGCCCACCGCGCCCAGCAGGATCGCGTCGTGAGGCCGAAGCTGCTCGATCCCATCCGCGGGCATCATCACCCCATGCCGCGCGTAGTACTCGCAGGAGTAGGGGAAGTCGGTGAATTCGAAGTTCAGCCCGGGACGGCGGGAGAGCGCCTCGAGACAGCGTAGCGCGCTTGGCATTACCTCGGCGCCAATCCCGTCGCCAGGAATCAGTGCGATGCGGTGGGTCATGGGGGCCTCTATTGTCTAGTTTTCTTCAGATAGCGCGCCCGCGCGCAGCAATAGCCGTCGATCGACACGGGGCAGAGATTCCGGACCGTGTCCGAGGACGATGGCGGACCGCGCTGACAGCCAGTCGGAGAGTCTCGCTGAGACAGCCTCCGCCGTCTGCTCGTCCAGGCCGGTCAACGGCTCATCAAGGATGACGAGTTGAGGATTGCGCATGAAAAGGCGAGCCAGTGCAAGACGTCGTGCCTGTCCCGCTGATAGCTCCATGCCGGACTCGCCCACCCAGGTGTGTAAGCCCTGATCCGTTGATGCCACGAATTCATCCAGCTGAACACTTTGCAAGGCTGCCCACATCATCGACTCGTCGGCATGCTGGTTGGCGATGCGGAGGTTGCCCGCGAATGAGCCGCTGAAAAGGTCGGTCTGCTGGGTGAGGTAGGCGATATCCGGATATAGGGCGTCAAGATCAAATGTCTCGATCGAGGTTCCATCAATCTCGACCGTGCCACTATCTACCTTAAGCTGACCGGCAATCATGGCGGCGATGCTGGATTTTCCGCAGCCGGATACGCCAATAATCCCGATGGTCTCCGCGGGCGATACATCCAGGTGGAGATTATCGAGGACGCGGGCACCCGCCCCGCGCACGAGCGACACGGCGTTGATGCTCACAGGCGGCGCGTGGCTGAGGCCCTCGGTACGCGGGTGTGCTCCAGCCGGTTGAACCGTGGTTTTGGAGCTGGCGTCTGACGTCTGTTTTGTGCCTGTCCCGTTGCTCCCGTTGTTCGTCGAGAGGCCGTCGATTGTGCCTGTCCCATTACTCACCCCATTACTCACCCCGTTACTCAGCCGTTGCGCGGAGGCGCGGGCGCGGGCGAGCTGGAGGCCGGCGGCGGGGAGGACGCCGAGCGGTTCGAGCAGCGCCAGTACGGCGAGGGGCATCATGACGGCAACGGGGCCGCTGGTCTGACCGGTCTGGAAAAGATGCAGGGCGATGAGTAGCACCAGCACGGCGGTTAGATGGATGCCGCTGTTGAGGATCGATTCGCCGTAGGCCATGCGTTTGGCAATCCGTTCATCGCGCCGGCGGGCCTGGTCGTCGGCTTGCATTACGGCCTGGCGATGATGCTCCAGGCTGCCGAAGGCGGTCAGCTCCGAGAGTCCCGTGACGTGATCCATGGCACTTGCACGAAGCGCGGCGGATGATGCCGCCAGATCCCGGGTGAGCTGCTGGCCGGTGTGCCAGGCCATCCAGAGCGCCCCGCCGGCCATCGTCGTCAGAACCACAATTACGAGCCCGCCGAGCCAGGGCGCGCCGATTGCAAGCAGAGCACCGACGAGCAGAATCGCAAGCAGCGCCACAACCGGCGGTGAAAGGCCGCGCAGGTACAGTCCGTCGAGGCGATCAATATCCGTGGTCAGGCGGTTGAGCAGTTCGCCGCTTCGCAGGCGCGCCATTTCCGCCGGATTGAGACGACTCAGCTGGGTGAAAACACGCCCACGCAGGTCACGCAAAAGCTGGAGTACCGTGTCGTGGTTGAAGATTCGCTCAAAATAGCGTGCGACGGTTCTGGAAACCGCGAAAGTCCGGATGCCGCCTCCGGGGATATAGATTTCGAGCGTGGCCGCGACACCGGCCGCAATCAGTGCCCCGGTAATGGCGGTCGCCGTGATGAACCAGCCGGACAGGGCCAGCAGCCCAATCCCTGACGCACTCGTCACGAACATCAGGACCGCGCCAAGGATCAGCCGGCCCCTGTAGTGTTTCAGCATCCGCAGATAAGGCTTTAGCTCATCCATTGCCAATCATCTCGAGCTGCTGATCGTTGATGCGGTAGCGCTGGTCAGCGACTCCCCGCAGCGCTGCGTCATGACTGCTGATCACGACCACACGGCCTTCGGCCGCGAGCGTGTTGATGGCCTTCAGCACGTAGCTTTCCGTTGTCGCGTCCAGCGCGTTGGTCGGTTCGTCGAGCAATATCATCGGTGCCGGTGAGACCAGGGCGCGGGCTAGCGCAACACGTTGTGCCTGTCCCCCTGATAGCGAGAGGCCTCGTTCGCCAACAATCGTATCCAACCCCTGGTCGAGGCGGTCGGTGAATTCCATGACTCCGGCCTGATGGGCGGCATCGAGGATGGCTGAGTCATCGGCGGCGGGGTCACCAAAACGGATATTGGCGCGGATACTCGTGTTGGCCAGGAAGGGCGGCGAACCCAGCCAGCCGATCCGCGAGTCCGAAAACCGCCGCTCGATTGTGCCCTCAGCCACTGGCAGGAGGCCGGCGATGGCGAGCAGCAGCGAGGTCTTGCCCGTACCGGAGGGGCCTTCGATCAGGACCCGCGCGCCAGCGTCCGCGCGAAAGGAATCGACCCGCAGAATGGTCCCACGCCCCACCCGATCCAGGCGCAGATCGGTCATCTGCAACGTGCCTGTCCCGAACTTTTCCTCCCCGAACTTTGTGCCCCCCCGCAACGTGCCTGTCCCAAACGTTTCCTCCCCCACCGGCCGGGCTTCGAGCTCGTTGAGGAGCTCGGCGGCGCCGAGGGCGGTGGCGCGGTCGTGGTAGTGCTGCGCGAGCGTTCGCAGGGGCTGGAAGAATTCCGGGGCGAGCAAGAGGATGAACAGGCCACTGAAAAGCGTGAGCTGTGTGGACGGGCCGTATTCGATGTAGCCGAGCAGTCCAAAGCCGATGTAGATCGCGACGACGGCGATGGCCACCGAGGCGAAGAACTCAAGCACCGCCGAGGAGAGGAAGGCGACGCGCAGCACGCGCATGCTCCGCTGCCGGTACTCATCCGATCCCGAGACAATGCCGGCGGCGGCGTCCTCGGTGCGGCCGAACAACCGCAGCGTCGTCAGTCCCCGCACCCGGTCGAGAAACTGACCGGACAGACGGCCGAGCGCCAGGAACTGGTCACGGTTGAGACGCTCGGCGCCCATGCCGACCAGTGCCATGAAAAGCGGGATCAGCGGCGCCGACAGCAGCAGAAAACTGGCGGCGATCCAGTCCTGGGTGTACGCCGCCGCCACAATGGCCGCGGGAACGATCACCGCAATGGTCATCTGCGGAACATAGCGGGCGAAGTAGCCCTCCAGGGCGTCCACCTGATCGGTCAGCTGGCTGCTGAGCTCTCCGCTGCTGATGTCCGCCAGCCCGGCGGGCCCCAGGGATTCCACATGATGGATGAGGCGGTGACGGACCACCGCCCGCACCCGGGCGGCCGCCGAGATACCGGCCCCGGCCCGGAGCGAGGCAAACAACGGTCGCAGACCGACAACGCCAATCAGGATCAGGCCGGCAAGCAGGAAATCGCCGAGGGGGCGCTCGTGAATGACCACCTGTTGGACCAGCCAAGCGATCAGCCCGGCCTGCGCGATGATCAGTCCGCCCTCGGCGATCCCGTATACCGCGGCCAACCGGAGTGGCCCGGACACCTCGCGGCGTTGCCGGGCCAGCCATTCCCTGGGTGTCATTCGCTAGTGGTAGCCCTCACCGGCGCGCACCTTGCCGCGGAACACCCAGTAGGTCCAGGCGGTGTAGGCGAGCACGACCGGAATGACAAACAGCACGCCCACCAGCAGGAACGCCTGCGACTCGGGTGCCGAGGCCGCGTCATAGAGGGTGTAATCCGGCGGCACCACATAGGGCCACTTACTGGCGAGCAGACCCAGATAGGTGAATACGAAAAGCCCCATGGTGGCGACGAACGGGATGCCCTCGTCGCGTCGCCGGACCGCCCGCATCACCAGATAGGCACAGCCCAGCGCACCCGCGGGTAGCAGCCAGATGAGCGACAGCGTGTCCATCCAGCGCTGGCGGACGAACTCGTCGACCAGCGGCGTCCAGAAGCTGATGATCAGGAAGATGCCCAGCACGCCGGCAAGCAGCTTGGGGGCGATGCGATACGCCCAGTCCTGGACCAGGCCTTCGGTTTTCATGATGATCCATGTGCTGCCGAGCAGCGCATAACCGATCAGCAGTCCGACGCCGGTCAGCAGCGTGAACGGCGTCAGCCAGTCAAAGGCCCCGCCGGTGTAGACCATGTTCTCGGTCTGGTAACCCTGGATATAGGATCCGACGACGATGCCCTGCGCGAGTGCGGCGACGGCGGACCCGCCCGCAAAGGCGACACTCCAGAAGTGCTTGCGCTCACGACTGGCCTTGAACCGGAATTCGAACGCCACCCCGCGGAAAATCAAACCGGCAAGCAGCAGGAACACCCCCAGGTACAGGGCCGGGAGCAGCACCGAGTAGACCAGCGGGAAGGCACCCAGCAGACCGGCGCCACCCAGCACCAGCCAGGTTTCGTTGCCGTCCCAGAATGGTGCAACGGTGTTCATCATGATGTCGCGGGATTCCTCGTCCGGGGCGAGGGGGTAGAGGATCCCCACGCCCAGATCGAAACCGTCCATGAGCACATACATGATCACGCCAAAGGCGATGATCGCCGCCCAGATCATGGTGAAGTCGATCATGTCCAGTCTCCCTTCAGCGGCGCAGCGGGCGCGGCATCGCCGATGGGGCCGCCACCGGAGAGCGGACGCTTGGGATGGGCGCCGGCCTCGTCGCTACCCGGCTCGGAGCCATCCATTCCGCCTTTTACCACCTGCCAGAGGTAGTATCCGCCCGCCGCGTAGACGACGGCGTAGACGGCCATGTACCCGATCAGGCTCACCACGGCCATCCAGCCACTGAGTGACGGCGTGACGCCCTCGGCAAAGCTGACCATGCCATACACCAGCCACGGCGCACGGCCCGACTCGGTGGTCACCCAGCCGGCCACCACGGCAATGAAGGGCGCGGCGATCATGAACGGCAGGGTGCGGTGGAACAGGCCCGGCTCGTAGAGCTGACGCCGCAGCCGTAGCACCAGTCCCCAGAGGCCGAAGGCGATCATCAGAAAGCCGATGCCCACCATGGCGCGGAACGACCAGAACACGATCGACACCGGTGGCTGCTCCGCCGGTGACGCCTCGCTGATGCCCGGCACAACGCCATCGGCATGATGGGTCAGGATGATGCTGGCAAGGCTGGGGATGCCCACCTCGAACAGGTTGCCCTGCGCTTCCTTGCTGGGCAGCGCAAAGAGCAGCAGCGGCGCATTCGACTGGGTCTCCCAGTTGCCCTCCATGGCCGCCAGCTTGGTCGGCTGATACTCGAGCGTATTCAGCCCATGGAAGTCGCCGATGACGGCCTGGGCCGGCGCCAGGAACAGGATCATCCACAGACACATGGACAGGGCCTTTTTGTTGGCCTCGACCCTGTGACCCTTGAGCAGATACCAGGCGCTGACACCCGCCACCACGAAGCTGCCGGTGAGGAAGCTGGCAACGGCCATGTGCGTGAACCGATACGGGAACGACGGGTTGAAGATCGCTTCCGTCCAGCTCGTCACGTGGAGGATACCGTCCCGGAACTCGGCGCCCGCCGGTGTGTGCATCCAGCTATTGGCGACCAGGATCCAGAACGCCGACACGAAGGTGCCCAGCGCCACCATGCAGGCGGCGAACAGATGCGTGCCCCGCGGCACTTTGTCGCGACCGAACAGCAGCACACCGAGGAAGGCGGCTTCGAGGAAGAACGCGGTGACCACCTCGTAGCTGAGAATCGGCCCGAGGAAGTTGGCTGATGCCTGCGAGAAGTTGCTCCAGTTGGTTCCGAACTGGAACGACATCACGATCCCGGAGACCACGCCCATACCAAACGCCACGGCGAAGACCTTGGTCCAGAACCGTGAGAGCTGCGCCCAGAGCGGGTTGCCGGTCTTGAAATGCAGCCCCTCGAGCAGGGCGATGTAGGACGCCAGGCCGATGGTGAACACCGGGAAGATGGCGTGAAACGACACCACGAAGGCGAACTGCAGTCGCGATATCAGTACGGGATCAAATTCCATGACACTTGCCTCTGGCTTGCCAACTTAAAACGCGGCCCTCCGCGTCTTATTCATGCGGTCCTGTCCTTCGCGGTTTCACCGCGGACCCGATCAAGCGCGTCGCGATCGCTGATCGTGATGCAACCGCGCTCGAGCCGAACGAGACCGCGACGTTCGAACTCCTTGAGCAGCCGGCTGACGACTTCCCGCGCCGTCCCCAATTCTACCGCAAGATCCTGATGGGTGACGGCGAGTTGCCCCTGAAATTGACGTTCGACAAGTTTTTCGGCGAGCCGCTCATCGAGACGCCGGAAAGCCACTTCCTCGATCACCAGCATGAGCGACTGCAGACGTTGACCATAACTCTCGAGTATCGCCTGGCGGAAGCACACGGCTTCGTCCATCAGCTCGGTCGTCAATGCCGGCGACAGGACCAGCACCTCGCTGTCCTTCTCCACAATCGCTTCCGACTGGTGGCTGTTCCGGGAAAGGAGACAGCCCAGCGACAGGGGACACATTTCACCCCCTTGGATGCGATAGAGCACGATTTCGTTCCCCGACGCGCCGATCATCTGCACCCGGATTTCACCCTCGATGACCAGTGGCAGCCCCTGGCATTCGTCGCCCGGGGCGAAGACCGGCGTGCCGGCGGGCATCGTCATGCGTCTGCCGCCCTCGAGCACCCGCCTGCAGGTGGTTTCATCCAGCGCATCGAACAGCCGATTGTCGGCGATTGCGGTCTCGTCGATATCTTTCACTGCAGTGCCCACCTGTGCTGTGTGACTTGATCACTGATTGCAGGCCGCCATCACGCGCCTACTGTCCGGGTCATTAAACCTGATGCAGTCGAATACTGTAAGGAGACCCGCAATGCTGAAACAGAACATCGGAACAGTCGACCGCGCCCTGCGCGCCATCGTTGGGCTGGCGCTGATCGCGCTGGCGGTTTTCAACTCAGGCATGGCCTGGGGCTGGATCGGCCTGGTCCCGCTCGCGACGGCCGTGTTCAGCACCTGCCCGGCCTACAGCCTGCTGGGCCTCAATACCTGCGCCCGCAAGGCGTGAATCGTTCCTCTTTCATTGTCCAGAACCCAATCAGGAGCACTTCCATGGATACTTTTCGACAACTCCTCGCCGGCTTCGTGCTGACGGTTTTTTCCGCCTCGGCGCTCGCCCAGAGTGGGCCGGACATGCTGTCCATCCTCACCAGTGACGAGGATGAGACACAGGCCATGGCCCTCATCCTGACCATGCAGGCGCAGAAAAACGGCGCTGTTCCTCAGGTCCTTCTCTGCGACGACGCGGGCGATCTGGCCGTGAGCTCGGAGGTGGATGAGTCGGAGACCCTGCGCGGCCCCGACGCCAGCCCGGCGCAGATGATCCAGCGGCTGGTGAATAACGGCGTCCAGGTTGATGTCTGCGCGATCTATTTGCCCAACCGCGAGTACACAGAGGCCGATCTGATCGATGGCGTGGGCGTTGCTCAGCCGCCGGCGATCGGTGCCCTGGTGGCGGATCCCTCGGTTCGCGAATTCACGTTTTAACGATTGAAGAGGTGACGATGATGACGATCCGTCAATCATTCCATGCAGCGGCCCTTGGCATCGCCGTTGCCCTGCCCGGTGCCGCGATGGCGCAGGACGCGGGGTCGGTCGACCTGCCCGAGCCGGTGGTCGGCGCCGACTGGGCGCTGGCTCATCAGGACGAGGTCACGCTGATCAACGTTTCGCGGCGTCCGTCCAACTACGACGCCACCGGCTTTGTGGACGGTGCGCCATTCGTCGGAATGTCGGAGTTCCTCTCGGAGCGACCGGGCATGAAGGACACCATCCGCTATCTGGCGCCGTCCGCTGAGGCGTTCGAAACGGTCATGCAGGGCCTGGGTGTGGACATCGACGACACCATTGTCATCGCTCCGGCCGGCGATACCGTGTATGGCGACGCCACCGTGGCCTCGCGCTTCTACTGGCAGCTGAAATATTTCGGTCACGACAACGTCGCGATCCTTGATGGTGGTGCCGCCGCCTGGGATGCCGCCGGCGGCGAAGTCGCCGAGTCGCCGGGATCGGCTGCCAACGGCAATTACACCGCCGGGGCCCCGCGTGAGGATCTGTTGGCGACGACCCAGGACGTCACGGCCGTGATCGATGGCGACTCGCCAGCTCAGCTGGTCGATAACCGTCCACTGGTGCAGTTCACCGGTCAGATGAGCAAGGACTACGTGGACGGTAGCGGTCATCTGCCCGGGGCGCGGCCGCTTCCGTTCACCCAGTTCGTGGCGCCACGCGACGGCATCGTCTACTGGCGCTCGCCGGAGGCTGCCCGGGAAATCGTCGCCTCAATGCTGCCGGGGACCGACGGGCCGATCATCAACTACTGCAACTCGGGGCATGTCTCGTCGCTGGCATGGTTCGGCGTCTCGGAGATCGCGGACCGCCCCGATGTGGCGCTCTATGATGGCTCACTCCACGAGTGGACCCTCGACGGCAACCGCTCGCTGGTCATCGGCGAGTAAGCACTGATTTCGGGACGGGCTTCGTGCCGGGGCGGGCTTCGTGCCTGTCCCGAAGTTTTCCACCCCACAAACTTCGTGCCTGTCCCAAACCGCCTACCCCCGCAACACCAGGTGTGCCGCGATCAACCACATCACCACGCCGATGGAGGCCTCCATCAGTCGCCAGGCGAGGGGGCGAGCGAATAGCGGCTGCAGGCGGCGCGCGCCGTAGCCGAGTGCGAAAAAGAACAGGAACGAGCCGGAGACCGCACCGCTGGCGAACGCCCATCGGCCGTCTTCGTACTGTGACGCCACCGTGCCGAGCATGACCACGGTATCCAGATAGACGTGGGGGTTGAGCCAGGTAATGGCCAGACACGCAAGCAGGGTGCCTGCAAGCGTCGATGCGTTGCCACGCCCGGCAACCGCGCCGGCTTCAGGCTGCAGGCCACCCGTTGAGCGCAGCGCCGCCAGCAGGCTTCGAGCGCCGTAGACTGTCAGGAAGAGCGCGCCGGCCGCCCGCATCGCCGGCTCCAGCCAGGGCAGCCAGGCTGTGATCTGGCCAAAACTGGTGACGCCGGCGGTGATCAGGATGGCGTCGGAGGCGGCACAGGTCAGGCATACCGCAAACACGTGCCGGCCGAGCAGGCCCTGCCTCAGGACGAACGCGTTCTGCGCCCCGATCGCGACGATGAGCCCGAGGCCCACCGCCAGACCGGTGGCAAAGACCGTGATCAGCGCTATTCATCCATCCACTGACTGCTGCCCATGGCGCGCGCCCGCTCCAGGGTCTTCTGCGGATCCCGACGGCTGCGCTTGATCGCCGGATCAGCCTCGGGCCAACCCTGAATGTGGTCCACCACCAGATCGGTCAGCATGTCGAGGTGGTCATCGCGTGCGTTGAGTGCACGGATGTAGCGCAGGTGCTCGCCGCCATTGTCCTCGAAGATCTCCGCGTTCTCGCCCTCGATCTCCTCGAGTGTCTCGAGGCAGTCGGCGGAGAACCCGGGGCAGATCACATCGAGCGTTTTCATGCCCGACTCCGCCAGCGACTTCACCGTCGCGTCGGTGTAGGGCTGCAGCCAGACCTCACGACCGAACAGTGACTGGAAGGTCACCTGCCACTCGTCATCCGCCAGACCGAGCTGTTCCGCGACCAGGCGCGCGGTCTTCTGACACTGGCAGTGATAGTTGTCGCCATTGAGCAGATAACGTCGCGGCATGCCGTGGAACGAGAACAGCATCTTCTCGGGCTTGCCGTTGGTTTCGCGATGCTCGCGGATGGTGTTCACCAGCGCCTGGATATAGGCCGGATCATCGTGATACTGGCCGATCAGCCGCAGCTCGGGGATCCGCCGCCACTTCTTGAGCTCGTCAAACACGGCATCGTAGGTCGATCCGACCGTCGTGGCCGAGTACTGCGGGTAGAGCGGCAGCACCAGGATGCGCTCCGCGCCCTCGTCGCGCAGGGCCTGCAGGCCTTCACGGATCGAGGGGTTGCCATAGCGCATGGCGAGCTTTACCGACACCGGACCATCCAGGCGCTCCTGCAGCCGCTCGTCGATGCCGGCGACCTGATCCTTGCCAATGGTCAGCAGCGGCGAGCCACCCTCTTCCCAGACTTCTGCGTAGGCGGCCGCGGATTTTTTTGGACGCGTGCGCAGGATGACCCCGTGCAACAGCAGCCACCAGAGCACCCGGTTGATCTCCACCACCCGCGGATCGCCCAGGAACTCGGCCAGATACCGGCGCAGCGCCGGGGTGGTGGGCGCATCCGGTGTGCCCAGATTGGTGACCAGAATCCCCAGACGCGGGACATCATCGTGGCGGGCGTTGGGTTTGGAGCTGTACATCGGCATGTCGATCGACCCTGCATTGAAGCTGAAACATCAATAATAGGCCGGATCACGCGCGGGGGAAAATGCAGCGCTCCGGCCCAATCGATAGGCGCGGTCTATTCACGCGGCCCGAGGATGTCCTCGATCCACGACAGACCCGCCACAGCGGCCGGAAAGCCCGCGGTGGGAATGGCCAACAATGCGACATGGCGCAGTGCCTCGGGGTCCACCCCTTCCGCCAGTGCCCGCCGTGCGTGCGAATGGGTGGCGCCTTCACTGCCGGTGCCGATTGCCAGGGCCAGTTTGACCAGTCGGCGTGAGCGTTCGTCCAAAGGCCCGTTTTCCGCGGCCGCACGGCCGAGTTCACTATAGGCGGCCCAGACCTCTGGGTGGTCCCTGGCGACGCGGTTGGCCGCCGGCGGCAGTTCATCACTCATCAGGATCCTCCCTGGCCCCGCTCGGGCAGGCTCTGTGTTAACTGATCAACGAGCACGGCGGTCTGCTCCTGACGCTGCTTTGACAGGGCGTCACCGGCGATGCCGCCGCCAACGGCGCCGCCGACACCGCCAATGATGGCGCCGGTGCCGCTGTCATCACCCACCTCGGCGCCAATGATGCCGCCGCCGATGGCGCCCAGAATCTGGCCGGCACGGCGCGTCATATCGGCACCGCTGCGAGCGCTGCCGGAGGCCGACCACAGGATCGTGCCGTTCTGCACATCGACCATCTGGGCGCTCATGCTCATGTCGTCGCCGAACTCGGGCACATTGACCAGCACCACGCTGTCGACGTTGAGGATCTCACCGGCGCGCGCGGCCCCGGACGCGCTGGTCACGGCCGAGCGGGAGAAGTCCTGTTCGCTGAGCACTTCCTTGATCTGACTGCGCTCGATGGGGCTGTAACCGCGGCCCAGCAGGGCCTGATTGAACATGCTGGCCACCTGGTCGCGGGCCGCCTGGCCGCCGATCCCATCCACTGAGACGACCGCCGTGCGCTCGAGGCCGGAGAAGTCGTAGCTGCGGTTGTATTCGCCACTCCCGCTGACCGAGGCGCAGCCAGCCACCAGCGCGGCAAGAGTGATGAGCAACCCGAGGGTCGAAAAACGCCGTGATATCAACATGAGCCTGCTCCGCCATTGCTTGTGGATCGTCAGACCCTCAATGCGGCCTGATCATTCAACGCGATCATTGTACCGCAGTGGTGCGGCGTCCGGCGTCGCAGCGCTCAGGCGCGCCGCTCGGGCCACTGCCGCTTCGCTGAATATTGATACATTAGTCATCCATCCGCCAGAACAGCCCGATATGCCCGCGTCCGAACATGCCCGACCGCTCTCCCCCAGTCAGTGGCCCATGCGTCGCCTGTGCCTGTCGAGATGATCGGCCTGATTACGGCGGTGGCCGTGGTGGCTGCGCTGCTCGCGGGTGGCGCGGTCTGGCTGCGCCGCAGTCTCGCGGCGCCCCGCCGGCCGGTAACGGGGACGCCGGCGGGCTATGGTGTCGTCGCTGACAGTGTGCGCTTCCGCACCCGCTGCGGGCGCTGGCTGTCAGGCTGGTTGCTGGCGGGGGATCCGCGCGTCGGCCGCGTCGTGATCTGTCACGGCTGGGGCGTCAACCGGGTGTTCATGCTGGCCCTCGCGCGACCGCTGCAGCAGGCGGGCTGGCAGGTGCTGGTCTTCGACGTCCGCAATCATGGCAACAGCGATGACGATACCTTTTCATCGATGCCGCGCTTTGCCGAGGATATCGTCGCGGCCGTGAGCTGGCTGCGACGCCATGACACCGGTGACGAGGGTCCGCTGGTGGTGGCCGGGCACTCGGTGGGCGCGGCGGCGACGCTGCTGGCGGCCTCGTGGTGCGACGACATTGATGCGGCGATCAGTCTGTCCGGGTTTGTCCATCCGACGCGCATGATGCAGCGCTGGCTGGCCGCCCGGCATATCCCCTATATGCCGTTGGGCTGGCTGGTGTTTCGGTACATCGAGGCGGTGATCGGTCATCGCTTTGACACTATTGCACCGGTGAAGGTCATCCGCGGACTGGACATTCCGGTGCTGATCGCCCATGGCCGGGGCGATACGGTGATCCCCCCGGCCGATGCCGAGGCACTGGCCCGGGCAGGACCGCCGGAAACGACCTGGCAGGTATGGCTCGAGGGCGGGCATGACCTCAGCGACGAGCTGGCCGCGCAGTGGCCGCGGCTGGCGGGTTTCCTTGAGCAGGTCCGGGCTGAAACCGCCAGCGTTGCAACACGCCGGCCCACGGCGCAATATCCAATGGAGTCGCATCGTTGAGCTGACATCAGGACTTCATGGACACGGTGACCGATCAGATCTGCCTTGCCATCCGCCAGCGCATTCTCGAGGGTGGCTTTCGCGGTGGGGACTTCCTCAAACAGCAGATGATTGCCGATGAGCTGGGGACCTCGCAGGCGCCGGTGCAGGCGGCCCTTTCACGGCTGGCCGCCGATGGCTGGGTGGAGAATATCCCCTACCGCGGCGCCCGAGTGATTGAGTGGACCCGCGAGGACAGTCACGAGGTTTTCGAAATCCGCGCACTGCTCGAGGCGTACGCCGCCCGGCGCGCGGCGGTTCGCATCCGCGCGACCCAGCTCACGCGCCTGCGGGCCATCGTTGAGCAGGAGTTCACCCTGCTGCAGCGTGCTTCGCCACCCCATGACTGGCTGAGTGATCTTAATCTCGAGTTTCACCAGACCATCATGGCCGCGGCTGGCAGTCGTCGCCTGCAGCGCTCGCTGGAGACGGTGATGCACGGCGCCATCTCCGCGCGCAGCACCTATGGCCTGGACCATCCGGTCATGGCCAACGCCATCGACGAGCACGCCCGCATTACCGACGCGCTCGCCAATGCCGACGGCGAAAGCGCCGCTGATCTGATGCAGGTCCACATTCTGTCGGTGGCTCGAGGTCAGTGCGAGGAAGGGGTTTAATTTAGTAGTTGAATTTAATTGCGACGGGGGGATGGCATGACTAGCTTCAACATCGGACGGGGACACAAGGGATTGCCATGGAACGGCAGACAATGCTTGCCGACGCGGACCTGACCGCAAAGCTCAGGGAGTCGATCTCGCCGGCGCTCCCCTACGGTGCCTCCCTCATTGCGCTCGACATTCTGGTGGCGGTGACCCGCGCCAGCAACGCGCAAACGCCGCTGAGTGTGAAGCAGCTGCTTGCGACGCTGCCTTATTCGGTGACGGGGGTTCGCTACAACCTGTCGCAGTTGGTGGCCGATGGCTGGCTGATCAAATCACGCCGGGCGGATGACCGACGTCTGGTACGTCTGTTTCCCACGGAGCGGGTCGCCGAGGCGTTTGCCGAGGTGCGCCGCGAATGCGAGTCCCAGCTGCGCGTTCCCCCGGATTAGGCCTGCCGGGGCGCGAACGGTTGCGTCGATCCGCCAGCGTGCTCAGCATGACGCCCTATAACAGTCAGGCATTCACGCTGAGGAGAAAAATATGGGGAACCGGACACTGACAATCGCCGCTGGCGGTGGCTTCGATCAGGTCAGCCTCGACAACCGGGCCGACCCGCCGGCACCCGCCGCCGGCGAAATCACCGTCCGACTGCGCGCCAGTTCCCTGAACTACCATGACTACGGGGTCGTTAAAGGGCCGATGGCCCCCCGGCACGAGTCGCGTATCCCACTTTCCGATGGCGCCGGTGACGTGACCGCCGTGGGCGAGGGGGTCGACGAGTTTGCCGTGGGCGATGCGGTGGTCAGCACGTTCTTCCCGGACTGGGTGGACGGTGATGCGACCGATGAGGGCTTTGGCGGGACACCCGGCGATGGCATTGATGGCTATGCACGGGAATCCGTGACCCGTTCCGCCAACGCCTTTACCCGCATCCCGGCAGGCTGGAGCCATGCCGAGGCGGCGACGCTGACCACGGCGGGTGTCACCGCCTGGCGGGCGCTGTTCGTAAACGGCAACCTCAAGCCCGGGCAGACCGTGCTGACCCTGGGCACCGGCGGGGTGTCGATCTATGCCCTGCAGATGGCCGTGGCGGCCGGCGCCCGGGTGATCGCCACCTCCTCGAGCGACGAAAAGCTTGAACGGCTGCGGGCGATGGGCGCCGAGGCGGTGATCAACTACCGCGACACCCCCGAGTGGGGCGACGAGGTCCGTGCGCTGACCGAGGGCCGCGGTGTCGATCATGTCGTTGAAGTGGGCGGCCCGGGCACGCTGCAGCAGTCGATGAAAGCCGCCGCCGTGGGCGGGCACATCTCGCTGATCGGTGTGCTCACCGGCGTGAACGGCGACTTCCCGCTGATTCAGGCGCTGTTGCGTCAGCAGCGTCTGCAGGCCGTGCTCGTCGGCAGCCGGCGCGATCAGCAGGATCTGGTCGAGGCCATGGAAGCCACCGGCATCCAGCCGGTCATTGATCGGCATTTTCCGCTGGATCGGCTGGTCGAGGCCTTCCAGCACGAGGAAAGCGGTGCCCACTTTGGCAAGATCTGCATCGATATCTAGCCACTGCAGCGACGGCCTGCGCCATGTGCGGACGCTTTGACCGCCATGTCAGCGCCGATGCCGTGGCCCGGGCCATGGGCGCCGGCGACGGGCTGGAAGAATCCGAGGCGCCGGCCGGTGGTTACAACATCACCCCCGGCCGGCCGATCCTGACCGCCCATGCCGACCCGGCCTCGGCGGCACCGCGGCTGGCGCTTGACCACTGGGGCTTTCACCCGCACTGGGCGGGCAGTGATGCGCCGTCCCCCATCAATGCCCGGGCCGAGACCGTGGCCACCTCGCCCTACTTTCGTGATGCGTTTGCCCATCGGCGCTGTCTGATCCCGGCCAACGGCTGGTTCGAGTGGCAGGCCACCGACGCCGGCAAGCAACCCTGGTATTTCACCGTAGCGGATGCCCCGCTGATCGCCTATGCCGGGATCTGGACCGAGGCCCCGGAGGACCGCACCGACGCAGGCCGCTCCTGCGCCGTCATCACCGAGCCGGCGCGCGGCATCGCCCGTTCGGTTCACCCGCGGATGCCCCTGGTGCTGGACCCCGGGTGCTGGGCGAGCTGGCTTGATCCCCACCTGACCGCGCGGGCCGATATCCGCCGGGCCGTCCAGCGCCTCGACCCCGAGGCGCTTGAGGCGTGGCCGGTGTCCCCCCGGGTCAATCGACCCAGTGAGGACGACCCGGCGCTGCTCGAGCCGGTCGAGCCCTGATCGGGCCCTGCCCGGGGCCGGACCTCAGCGTACCAGGCCCTGGGCCCGCGCCATGGCATAGGCCGCTTTCGGCCCGGTCCACAGCGATGGCAGCAGCACCAGCGACACCGGGATGGCGGTCACCACGATGAACTGCTGCAGTGCCGAGATCTGCCCGGCACCCATGTAGAGCAGGATCGCGGCCATCACCGCCAGGGCGATCCCCCAGAAAGCGCGAACGCCTGTCTCGGGACGGTCGTGCCCGGTGGCGACCATGGAGATGGTGTAGCTCATTGAATCGCCGGTCGTGGCCACGAAGATGGTGGTCAGCAGCAGGATCGCGGCGGCCATCACCGAGCCCAGTGGCAGGGCCTGGGCGACGGTGAGCGTGGCGACATCAAAGCGGAAGTTGGTCAGCGCTTCGGCAAGATCGATGCTGCCGTTCAGCTGATAGAAGATGCCCGAGCCGCCCAGCAGCGTGAACCAGACCGTGGTGGCGACCGGAGCGGCCACGCAGACCGCGAGGATCATTTCGCGCACGGTGCGCCCGCGCGAGATCCGCGCCACGAACAGCGCCATCAGCGGCCCATAGCCGATGAACCAGGCAAAGAAGAACACCGTCCACCACTTCATCCACCAGTCCGGCGCGGTCTGGGTGGTCATGGTGGCCATGGCGAGGAAGTTGCCCAGATACGCCCCCATGCCCTGGGTATAGGCGTCGACCAGGAACAGCGTGGGCCCGAACACCAGGATGACCGCGCCAATGGCCAGTGCCAGGTAGACGTTGAAGCGGCTGAGCATCTGGATGCCGCGATGGATGCCGGTGATCGCCGAGGTCACGTAGATCCCGCCGAGCACCACCAGCACCGCCAGCTGGGTGCCGTAGCCATCGGGCAGGCCGAACAGCACGCTGCCGCCAAAGGCGACCTGGGTGGCCAGAAAGCCGATGGGGCCGACGGTGCCCGCCACCACCGAGATCACGCACACCGCATCGACGACGCCGCCAAAGGCGCCGCGCATGACCCGGTCGCCGAACACCGGATAGAGCAGGGTGCGGGGCTGCAGGGGCTGACCCTTGACGTAGTGTGCATGGACCAGCACCAGACTGGTCAGCCCGCCCAGCACCGCCCAGGCAAGAAAGCCCCAGTGCATGAATGACTGGGCGAGGGCGCCGCGGATGGCCTCGACGGTGCCGGTCTCGGTGTCAAAGGCCGGCGGCGTCTGGGCGATGAAGTGGTAGACCGGTTCACCGGCTGCGAAGAACACCCCACCACCGGCCAGCAGGGTGCACATGATGATGGCCACCCAGCGGAAGGTGCTCATCTCGGGGGTGTCGAGATCGCCCATGACCGCGCCGCCGGCCGGCGAGATGGCCACCGCGATGGCAATGACGAAGGTCAGCAGCAGCAGCAGCTGGAAGTATGAGCCCAAGTACTTGGCCGTCCAGGCGAAGCCGCCGCCCACCAGCTGACTGACCAGATCGACATCAAGGATGGACAGGCCGACAAACAGCAGTATGAACCCTGCGCTGATCCCGAAGACCCAGGGGTCACCAAAGATGCGTTGCTTGTTTGTGCCTGTCCCGTAGTGATCCGGCGTTCTGGCCATTGGCGCTTTCCCCCATGGATAAAAAGCGCCGCATTCTGGGAGCCCGCCCTTGGGAAGTAAAGCGGGGTGCAGTCGCCGCGGGTTACTGCACCTTGGCGAGCAGCTGGGCGTTGCCACCGGAAGCGGTGATGTCCACGCAGACGTGGCGTTCCTGATTGACGTGGGCACGGTCCGGGCGGCCGGTGATCAGCGGCAGTATGACGCCGTCGCGCTGCGCGAGGGCGCGGGCATACGACTGCCCGGTGGGGGTGTCGCCCCACCAGATCGCTGCCGAAAAACCGGTCAGTGTCTCCAGCGCACTGGCTGGCAGTGCCCCGGGCGCCTCGATGGCCACGCCGCCCAGCGCCTCCACCTGGCGACGCTGCTCGGCGGCGGCCTCGACCCCGGGCCCCAGGCAGAGCAGCGGGGCCCGGGGAACATGATAGAGGCGGTTGGACTCGCCGGTGGGGCCCGGCATGTCCATGCCCTGGGCGGGCATGGGGGCATTGGCACTGGCCTCGAGCGTCTCCTGGATGGCGCCGACATCCGCCGGCTCGGCGCCGGGCTGGCCGATGGCCGGTGGCGGCGTCCCGCGGGCGAAGCGGGGCACGTAATCGGGGCCGCCGGCCTTGGGCCCGGTCCCTGAAAGCCCCTCGCCACCGAAGGGCTGACTGGCGACAATCGCGCCGATCTGGTTGCGGTTGACGTACAGGTTGCCGGCATGGACGCGGTCGACGATGTGCTGGACGCGGTCCTCGATGCGGGTGTGCACCCCGAAGGTCAGTCCGTAGCCACGAGCGTTGATGGCATCGATCACCGCGTCGAGGTCTTCGGCTTGATAGCCGGCGACATGCAGCACGGGGCCAAAGACCTCGCGCTCGAGGTCGTCGATGCCATCAACCTCGATGACCGCCGGGCCAACGAAATGGCCGCTCTCGGGGGCTTCGACCTGCTTGATCAGCCGCCCCTGACGACGCGCTGCGGCGACATAATCATTGATCGCGGTGGCCGCCTCGGCGTCGATCACCGGCCCCACGTCGGTGGACAGCTGCCAGGGATTGCCCAGGCGCAGTTCATCCATCGCACCCAGCAGCATGCGCATGAAATCGTCGCGGACATCCTCCTGTACATACAGGCAGCGCAGCGCCGAGCAGCGCTGACCGGCCGACTGGAAGGCACTGGCGATCACATCGCGCACCGCCTGCTCGTGCAGCGCCGTGGAATCGATGATCATGGCATTCAGGCCGCCGGTCTCGGCGATCAGCGGTGCCCCTGGGTCGAGGTTGCCATGCATGCTGCGATGGATGGCCTGTGCCGTTTCGGTCCCGCCGGTGAAGGCGACGCCGTCGATCCGCGAATCAGCGGTGAGCGCCGCCCCTACGCGGGCCCCGTCACCGGGCAGAAACTGCAGGGCCGAGACGGGCACACCGGCTTCATGGAGCAGCGCCACCCCCTTGGCCGCGGTCAGTGGGGACTGCTCGGCGGGCTTGGCGAGCACCGCATTCCCGGCGGCGAGGGCGCCGGCGATCTGACCGGTGAATATGGCCAGCGGGAAGTTCCATGGCGAGATGCACGCGAACCGCCCCCGCGGCTCGGGCTCGAGCTGCCGGGACTGGCGGGCGTAGTAGTAGAGAAAGTCGATGGCCTCACGCAGCTCGCCAACGGCGTCGAGCAGGTTCTTGCCGGCCTCGCGGGCGACGATGGCCAGGATTTCGCCAAAGTCGCGTTCATAGAGCTCGGCGGCCCGCTCGAGGATGTTGCCCCGCTCACGCGGTGACGCCGGCCACGGCCGGGCGGCTTCAATGGCGCGGCTGACGTCATCGGGGCTGGCGTCGTAGACCGTGCTGACAATGTCGGCGGGATCGGCGGGATTGGGGTGGTCATGCCCCTCAGCTCCCTCGGTGGCTGCCCCATCGGCGAGCAGGGGCCGGGCCTCAAAACGGCGGGCGTGGTAAGGCCGCCGGGCGCCCTCGATGCAGTCCAGATCGGCGATGTCCCCCAGATCGAACCCCCGGGCGTTGCGGCGCACCGGCTGGAACAGTTCCGGGCCGTTGGCAAGCTTGGGGTTGACCGGATGGACAACATCGTCGAGCGCCTCGAACGGACAGGCGACCACGGTCTCCGGCGGGACGTTCTCGTCAACGATCTGATTGACGAACGATGAGTTCGCGCCGTTTTCCAGCAACCGCCGCACCAGGTAGGCCAGCAGGTCGCGGTGCTCGCCCACCGGCGCATAGATGCGGCAGCGGGTGCCGTGACGCTGCATGACGATGTCGTGCAGGCGCTCGCCCATGCCGTGCAGGCGCTGAAACTCGAAGGCCTCGGCGGGTACGGCCTGCTCCCCGGCCATCGCCATGATCGCCGCGACTGAATGGGCATTGTGCGTCGCGAACTGGGGGTAGAGCCGGTCGGTCATCCCCAGCAGCTGGCGCGAAACGGCCAGGTAGCTGACGTCGCTCCCGGCCTTGCGGGTGAATACCGGAAAACCATCCACGCCCAGCGCCTGGGCGCGCTTGATCTCAGTATCCCAGTAGGCGCCCTTGACCAGACGCAGCGTCATCCGTCGATCGAGTCGTCCGGCCAGCGCATAGAGCCAGTCCACCGTGTCGGCGGCGCGCTGGCCATAGGCCTGAATGACCATGCCAAAGCCATCCCAGCCGGCGGTGCCGGGGTCCTGCAGGATGGCCTCGGCCACCTCCAGCGAGAGGTTGAGCCGGTCCGACTCCTCGGCGTCGATGTTGAACCCGAGGCCTTTTTCCGCGGCGAGCCGGGCGAGGGCGGTGACCCGCGGCACCAACTCGGTGAGTACACGGTCGCGCTGGGCCAGCTCGTAGCGCGGGTGCAGCGCCGAGAGCTTGACCGAGATGCCCGGATTGTCGCGGGCACTGTCCTGGCGCGCGGCGGCGCTGATGCGCAGGATGGCGTCGCGGTAGGCCTCGAAATAATGCTCGGCGTCCGTCGCGGTGCGGGCGGCCTCGCCCAGCATGTCGTAGGAGTAGGTGAAGCCCTTTTTCTCCTGCCCGCGCGCCCGCTTGAGGGCCGCCTGGATGGACTCGCCCAGCACGAACTGCCGGCCCATTTCGCGCATGGCGCGCCCGACCGCGGTCCGGATCACCGGCTCGCCAAGGCGCTTGACGGCACTGCGCAGGTTGCGGGTGACGCCCTTGCCGGGATCGTCGAGGATCCGGCCGGTCAGCATCAGCGCCCAGGTCGAGGCGTTCACCAGGCTGGAGCTGGAATGCCCCATGTGCTGGCCCCAGTCGGACGGGCGGATCTTGTCCTCAATCAGGGCATCAATGCTGGGCGCATCCGGCACCCGCAGCAGGGCCTCGGCAAGGCACATGAGCGCGATGCCCTCGTCGGTGGACAGGCCATACTCGGCGAGAAACACCTCCATCAGCCCGGGACGGGCGCTCTGGCGGATTTCGCGCACCAGGCCGGCGGCGTCCGCGACGATGGCGCCACGCTGGGCCGGGGACAGTGCCGCCCGGTCGACGAGCCGCTGCAGCGTGGTGATCTCCGAGCGCCGCATGCCATGGGTGAGGGCCGCCGGCAGTTCGACGGGACGATTGCTATCGAGGGCACTGATTCGAATATCCATGCCAATCACCATAAACGAGAAAAAATGATAGATTGGCCTGAAAACGACGGATCAGAAGGTCAAACGAATTGTTCTGGAGGCCTTTTCAATGACGGATGAACCGGGCAAGTCCCTTTCCCTCGATCGTCTGGACCGCGCCATCCTTCGCGTGCTCTCCGTGAACGGCCGCATCAGCGTGGCCGAGCTCGCCCGCCGTATCGGCCGCTCCAAGACGCCTACCCAGGCGCGCCTGCAGCGCCTTGAGAAAAGCCAGGTGATTCGCGGCTATCGGGCCATCCTCGACCCCATCGGCATCGGCGCGGCGCATGTGGCGTTCGTCGAGGTGCGCCTGTCGGATACCCGCGAGGCCGCGTTGCGCGACTTCAACGCCGCCGCCCGCGATATCCCCGAGATCGAGGAATGCCACCTCATCGCCGGTGGGTTCGACTATCTGCTCAAGGTGCGCACGCCCGGGATCTCGAGCTATCGGCGGGTGCTTGCCGAATCGATTTCCAGCCTCCCGTACGTGGCTTCCACCAGTACCTACGTGGCCATGGAAGCGGTCAAGGAGCTGGGGCCCTGAGGAGCGCTCCCGGTGGTTACGAGCCAGGAGCATCAAGGCCCGATCCCCTTTAGATGAAGGCGAACCGCAATGCGAACAGGGCGGCAATCACCCACACTGCGATGTGGACATTCCGGCCCTGGCCGGCGAGGGCCTTGCCAAGGGCGTACGTGATGAAGCCAAGGCCCATGCCATCAGCGATGGAATAGGTGAGAGGCATCGCGATTGCGGTCACAACCGCCGGCGCCGTGTCGGTGATGTCATCCCAGTCCAGATCAGCAAGGCCGCGTGCCATCATGCAGGCAACGAACAGCAGCGCGGGTGCCGTGGCATACCCGGGAATCGCACTGACCAGTGGCAGGAAAAACAGGGAAAGCAGGAACAGCACCGCGATGACAACCGCGGTCAGTCCCGTCCGGCCCCCCACGTTGATGCCTGCCGCACTCTCGATGTAGGTCGTCGTCGTCGAGGTGCCGAGCATGGCGCCGCCAATGCTGGCGCCCGAGTCAGCCACGAGTGCATTGCGCAAACGCCCGAGGCGCCCGCCCTGATCGAGAAACCCGGCGCGGTGGGACAGGCCCACCAGAGTCCCGGAACTGTCAAACAGATCCACAAAGAGGAACACAAGCACGACTGAGATCAATCCCATTTCGAGTGCGCCCGCGATATCCATCTGCAGCAACGTCGGGCTTGGGTCCGGCGGCATTGAGACAACGCCGTCGAACTCAGCCACACCGAACGGCACACCGATGGCGCTGACGGCAAGGATGCCAATCAGGATTGCCCCAGGTATGCGGTGGTAACTCAGCGCGATCATGATCACGAACCCGAGCATCGCCAGCACCGTGGACGTGGCGGTGAGATCGCCGAGTGTGACCAGTGTCGCGTCGCTGTTAACGACAACGCCGGCGTTCTTAAGCGCGATGATGGCGAGGAAGAATCCAATGCCGGCGGAGATGGCCATTTTCAGTGACATCGGTATCGCATTTATGATCCATTCGCGGATCGGCAATAGCGAAATGATCAGGAACAGGATGCCCGAGAGGAATACCGCTCCCAGAGCGGTCTGCCAGGCAATCCCCATCCCCAGCACTACACTGTAGGTGAAATACGCGTTCAGACCCATGCCCGGTGCCAGTCCAAAGGGATAATTGGCATAGAGGCCCATGATGAGACAGCCCAGCGCCGCGGCGACGCAGGTCGCGACGAACACTGCCCCCCAGTCCATGCCCGTATCCGATAGGATGCTCGGGTTGACGACGATGATGTAGGCCATCGTGAGAAAAGTGGTTAGTCCAGCGAGAATCTCACGGCGTACCGTCGTCTCGTTTTCGGCAAGGCCAAAAAACCGTTCAAGCATTGCGTTTACCCCCCAACATTTATTCAGTGATCGTGATGAATTCAGTTGCCAGATGCCCTCATTGCTCTGCCAGCCAAGCGGCGAGTGCCTGCCTTTCGTCGCCCGTCATTCCGGTCATGTTTCCCAGTGGCATTGCATGCGATGCCACTGATTGCGCGTGAACCTGCGATGAATAACGCCGGATGTCGTCGAGCGTTTCCAGACGCACCCCCTGGGGAGGTTGCGCATACCCTGGCATTGACGGTTCCGCGGCATGACAGGACACGCAATGCTTCTCGACAATGGTTCGTACGACGTCGTCAGACACACTGACTGAAGCCGGTGTGACCCGCTCGCCCCCGACGGGGGCGGGCCTCAGGGCAATGCCGAGACCTAGAATCAGCACAAGGGCAGCCGGCCACTGCCATTGGACCCTCAGCCCCGAGTACCCACTGTGGGTTGCGTTGAAGTAGTCACGGATGACGCCCCCGAGCAGGACGATGACCCCCGCGAGCAACCACAGCCATTCGCCGACGAAGGTCATCGGGTAGTGATTGGAGAGCATCATGAACAGCACGGGCAGGGTCAGGTAGTTATTGTGCGTTGACCGCTGCTTCGCCTCCAGGCCCAGTGCCGGGTCGGGAGCCTCGTCGGCCTGAAGCGCGTTCACCACCCGCTTCTGGTTGGGAATGATCACGAAAAAAACGTTCGCGGTCATCCAGGTCGCGACGAGCGCTCCGGTATGAAGCAGGGCCGCCCGAGAACTGAACACTTCGCTGTAGCCCCAGGCCGAAGCAACGACAAAGCCGTATACAGCGATCGCCAGTAAGCCCGTGCGACGGCCCAATGGACTTTTGCATAGACCGTGGTAGACAAGCCATCCGAGTGCGAGAGAAGCCCCTGAAACAAGAATGGCCGCTGAGGCGCTCAGCCCTGAGACGGCCGGGTCGAGCAGATAGGCCTCGGCGCTCCAGTAGTAGCTTACGGCGAGTAGCAAGAAGCCACTGATCCAGGTGAAATAGCTCTCGTACTTGAACCAATGCAGCGTCTCTGGCATCGCCGACGGTGCCACCATGTATTTCTGGACGCGGTAGAATCCCCCACCATGGACAAGCCAACTCTCTCCCTTCACGCCCTCGGGCAGGGTCTGTGCACGGCGCAGGGACAGGTCGAGCCAGATGAAGTAGAACGAGCTGCCAATCCACGCGATGGCCGTGATGACATGCAGCCAGCGAACGAACATGCTGGCGAGTTCCACCCAGTAGTCCACTTCTATACCCCTTCTCTGTCCGTATGAATAAACGCCATCTCAATCGGCATCAAAAGCGCAACCGGATTCTCCGAGCCGCGCGCGACGCGTTCGGACGTGAGGGGTTCCGCGCAACGAGTCTGCAGATGATTGCTGCTCGGGCGGACCTGCCCAAGTCCAATCTCATCTATTACTTTGGTTCTAAGGCTGGGCTTTACAACACCGTTCTGGACGACATCACCCGGGAGTGGAACGACGTTTTCGAGTGCCTCACACCGGAGGCCGATCCTGCGACCGCGATCGGGACGCTGGTCCGGGAAAAACTCCGGCGGGTCATGGCGGATCCCCGTGCCTCCCGGATATTCGCCATGGAAATCATTCATGGTGCGCCCCATCACGGAGGTGCGATCCGCGAGGTGATTCTGCCATGGGTGAAGGCGCGTACTCAGGTGATCGAAGTGTGGATCAGCGAAGGGAAAATGGCTCCGGTGGATCCCCTGCATCTGATTTTCATGATCTGGGCGATCACCCAGCATTACGCCGATTTTCAGTACCAGGTCCTGACGCTGATGGAACGTGACGCGTACAGCGATGCTGATATAGAGCACATCACGGAGACGGTGAGCGGCTTCGTGCTCCGCGGATGCGGCCTTGCAACGGGTAGTGAAGGGCCCAATCATGGGTCACGAGGTCTCGGTACGTTCCGCCCAGCCGGCGAAAATGCGTTCGAGCAGGATAACGGCGTAGTAAATCATGATCCCCATCACTGCGAGCACAATGAGTACGGCGAACATTAGTGGGTAGTCGCCATTGGTCTCGCCCGAACGAAAAAGCGCGCCGAGTCCGCGGCCGTGTGGCGAGACGATCTCGACAAGGTTGGTGCCGATGAATGCGAGGGTCGCGGAGACTTTCAGCGCGCCAAAAAACTCGGGCAGCGTCTTCGGCAGGGCGATCTTGCGGAAAAGCGTGAGTCGCGAAGCACCGAGGCTTCGCAGAATGTCGCGGTACTCCGGTTCGAGCGTCGACAGCCCGATGCTGACGGACACGGCGATCGGAAAGAACGAGATCAGAAACGCCATCAGGACGGTGTTCAGATCGTGCTGGCCGATCAGGATCAGTGCAAGCACCGGGACGAGCGTCGCCTTGGGGATTGCGTTGAACCCGACCAGTAGGGGGTAGAGGGCCTCCCTTGCGATTCGTGAAAACCCCATGACCATGCCGATGGTCGTCCCCACGACCACTGACAGGCTCAGCCCAGCAACGGTCCGCCATAGGGTCTGCCAGCCCATTTCTATGAACAGGCCGGAGTAATTGACGAATGCCGCTGGCAGGTCGGAGGGCGCCGCCATCTTATAGGGCGGCCAGTCATTGACCCAGACCAGTGCTTCCCACAGAAGCAGGAACACAATGATCGCGCCCACCGGTATCGCAATCCTGTGTTTCCAGTTCATGAGGCCTCCGCGATCGTATCCGGCCTGCCCCGGCCCTGGGCGATCCGGATCTGCTCCCTCAGGGTGGCCAGCATGTCGACGGAGCGGTTGTCGTAGAGCACCTCAATGTCACGATCTTCCGGAAGATCGACGCTGAGCGTGTACTGAGTCTGCGCAGGACGCCCCGAGAGCACGACGACCTGATCGCCGAGGAACACACTCTCACGCAGGTCGTGTGTGATCAGAAGGGTTGTGAAGGGCTCTTCGCGTCGAAGATTGCGCAGCGTCTGCCAGAGATCCTCCCGCGTGAACGCGTCAAGGGCGCCGAAGGGCTCATCCAGAATCACCACCTCGGGCTTGTGGACGATGGCCCGGCACAACGAGGCGCGCTGGCGCATGCCACCGGACAGCTCAGAGGGACGCTTGCGCTCGAACCCGGCCAGACCAACCATCTCGAGAAGCTGCATCGCGCGCTCCACGCGGGTCCGCTGCGGCATTCCCGGCGCAACGATCTCAAGCGGAAGCACCACGTTGTCCACGATCGTGCGCCATTCCAGCAGCACCGGATTCTGGAAGGCCATCCCCACACTGCTTCGCGGCGAGGTCACCCATTGGCCATGCAACCTCACGCCGCCCTCGTCGGGCATCATCAGCCCGGCGACGAGTTTGGTCAGCGTGGATTTCCCGCATCCGGACGGCCCGACCACGGCGGCAAACTCGTTCTCGGGAACGCTGATATTGAGGTTTTCCAGAACGGGGAGAGGCCCCGCCGCCGTCGCATAGGCGTGCGAGACCCCGTCGATCTCGATCAGCCCCCTCATTCCAGCATCCGCTCCTCGACAGGTGGCAGGTAGGAATCATCGAAGAATCGCTCGATCGCGGGCGGGTTCTCGAAGTCATAGACCAGCCGGGTCTGCTCGATGGCCGTTTCCATGCGTGTCGCATCGATGCCGCCCATTCCGTTAGCCTGAACGTCATCGGTCAGTACATTCGCCTCGATCGAGAGGCTTAGACGCTGGGTCTCGCTGGCGGTGTCAATGGCGGGGTTGGCCGGCACCATGGCCTCGACGGCCGCCTGAGGATCCTCAATGGCCTCCTCCCAACCGGTGGCAATCGCCGCGAGAAAGCCAGTGACGGCCTCCGGGTTGGCCTGCGCAAAGTCGGTGTTCACGATGATGGCATTGCCGTAGAGATCGACGCCGTAATCCGCCATCAGCATCACGCTCAGATCCTCCCGCGGCACACCCAGGCGAAGGAGGTTGAGGGTGGACGAGAACGAGAAGCCGGCAATGGCATCAACCTCACCGTCAGCGAGCATCGGTTCGCGGACCGGGAACCCGACGGGCTCAACGGTCATTGAGTCCTGATCAATGCCCGCCTCGCGAGCAAAGATCGGAAACTGCGCCCAGGCCCCATCCGGTGGCGGTGCGCCCAGAATACGTCCCTCCAGATCAGTGGGTGATTCCACCCCGAGCGACTTGCGTCCAACGATCGAAAACGGTGGTTTGTCGTAAACCATCATCACCGCGGTCACGGGGGCATCCGGGTTCTGGTCAATAAATCGCATCAGGGAGTTGATGTCGGCGAACCCAAAGGGAAAGGACCCGGTTGCCACTTTGGGGATTGCATCCAACGACCCCGACCCTTCGGCAATTTCGATATCAAGCCCCGCATCCGCGAAATAACCGCGCTCCTGTGCGAGGAAATAGGGCGCTGCCGGTCCCTCGAATTTCCAGTCCAGAGCAAAGCCGGCGTCTATGGTGTCGGCGAGTGCGGTTGACGGCAGTATGGTCGTCAATGCTGTGGCCAGCATGGCTTTTCGGATCATCGGAGCCCCCTTTGATGGTCATTGACTTTCACTCTACAGGAGCAACTTTCGTGCCAGTCGTCAGGGCGATGCCACCGGCTTTGGTTCAGAGTGATCGCAGGCGATTTGCTGCAATCTGGTGCACTTGATGCAGTGCGGCGCACCTTTCTGTGGCTTGATCATTGTTGATGCGTGATTCGAATGCCGAGAGGATAGCGTGTCGATCCAGACCGCGGACCGCAATGATGAAAGGGAAGCCAAACTTGTCCCGATAGGCGCGGTTGAGCTCCTGGAAACGACTGAACTGCTCCGGGGTGCAGGCGCTGATCCCCGCGTCAGCCTGCTCGCCGCGGCTTGCATCAGTCAGCTCACCGGCCACCGCCGCACGCCCGGCCAGATCCGGATGGGCGCGCAGCACCGCAAGAACCGCGTCTGAGCCGGCCGCCTCGAGTGCCTTCGCCATCCGCTCATGCAAACGGGCGATCGTATTGCACTGCGAATCGATGCCGGCATCGAATACCTGAGCGGCGATCCAGGATGAGTGTTCGTAGACGCCGCCGAAGATCGCAATGAATCTGTCTCGGGACAGCGCTGTAACATCAAGGGTCTTGAACTGGCTCATGAAACACTCGCTGATGGCCGGTTGTGGACAATGACGCCTCCTGCGACTGTCTGCTGGACACAGCGGTCATCGCCGAGGACGAACAGGGTGAACAGTCGTTCGCTGATATCCCGCGGCGGCACGCTTCGGTGTCGCAGCGCCGGCGTGCCTTCGAGGTCGAGGATCACGAAATCCGCCTCCCTGCCGGTTGTCAGGGAGCCGATCCGCTGATCCAGGCGCAACGCCCGTGCACCGCCGAGGGTCATCAGGTAAAGCGCCTGGATCGGCTCGAGCGACTGGCCCTGCAGCTTGCAGACCTTATGGGCCTCATCAACGCAACGCAGCTGTGACAGGCTGTTCCCCGCGCCGATGTCCGTGCCGAGCCCAATCCGCAGCCGGTGTTCGGTGGCGCGTCGTAGGTCGAACAGCCCACTCCCCAAGGCGAGGTTAGACATCGGGCAGAAGGCCACGGCGGCGTCGTGATGCGCGAGGCATTGATAATCGGCCGCATTCAGATGAATGGAATGCGCGAACACTGAGCGATCACCGACAAGCCCATGTGCTCGGTAGACTGAGAGGTAGTCATCGTATTCGGGAAAGGCCTGGGCGACCGCAGTGATTTCATCCGCGTTCTCACACAGGTGGGTGTGCAGAAGGACATCGGGGAACGCCTCCAGCAATCGCCCGGCCACGGCCAGCTGTTCCCGGGAACTGGTCAGCGCGAAGCGGGGGGTGACGGCATAGCCGAGCCGTCCGCGCCCCTGCCACCGCTCGATGAGGTCACGGGTCTGGCGTTCGCTCTCGGCCGCCGTGTCCATCAATCCGGTGGGGGCGTTCTGGTCCATGAGGACCTTGCCGGTGATCATGCGGAGGTTGCGGTGTAGAGCCGCCTCAAAGAATGCGTCCACTGATTCGGGGTGAACCGTGGGAAAGACCAGAGCCGTGGTCGTGCCGTTCGCCAGCAGGTCGTCCAGAAAGCCTTCCGCGATCGAGCGGGCATGGACGGGATCGGCGAAAGCCATCTCTGCTGGCAGGGCAGCTTCCTCCAGCCAGGTCAGAAGCTCTCCGGCGTAGGCCCCCATCATTCCCAGTTGTGAATAGTGAACATGCGTGTCAACGAACCCCGGGGTGATGATGGCCTCCGGCAGGTGATGCAGCTCAATGTCCGGGGACAGTTCGGGAATGATCCGGTCCGCGGGGCCGACCGCTTCTATATACTCGCCCTGTGTGACGATGACGCCGTCCGGGAGGTACTCGAAAGCCGCATCGCCGCCCACCTGAGCGGGATCATCGATGCAGTGGGCGAGTTGGGCGCGCCAGGCTCGACGACCCGGTGACGAGGTCATTCGGTGACGGCCCTGTCGGATCGGTGGCGTTCGCTTCCAGCATGCCGGGCGGGCCTGGATGTGGACGCATCACTCACCGACCGCGTCGCCCAGAATACGCGCTCGGGTGTCGCGGGCGCGTCCATCACTGGATGTGTCCGGTGCCCGTCGACGCTTGCAATCGCATCCTTGATCGCGCACCACGCTGAAATACCGAGCATCAGCGGCGGTTCCCCCACTGCCTTGGACCGGAACACAGTGTCTTCAGGGTTCGGTCGGCTTTCCACCAGATCAACATGGAAAGCCGACGGCATGTCCGAGGCCGCCGGAATCTTATAGGTGGCGGGCCCCGGCGTCATCAAACGTCCGGACTCGTCCCAGACCAGCTCCTCGGTGGTCAACCAGCCAACGCCCTGTGCATAGCCGCCTTCAATCTGGCCAATATCGATCGCCGGGTTGAGAGACTGACCGACGTCGTGAAGGATGTCGGTCCGGAGGAGTCTGTACTCGCCGGTCTGCGTATCGATGATCACTTCGCTGCAGGCGACGCCATAGGCAAAATAATAGAACGGTTTGCCGGCTGCCCGGTCGCGGTCATAGTGGATCTTCGGGGTGCGGTAATATCCGGTACTCGAGAGTGATATCCGCGATTGGTAGGCAAGGCCGATCAATGCCTCGAACGTCATGGTTTCGTTCCGCAGGTACACCATCCCGTTCCAGAAGGCGACTTCCTCTGGCGTGATACGGAAATGCGCCGCCGCGAAATCAACCAGCCGCTGGCGGATGGTGTCGGCTGCATTGCGGGCGGCCATTCCGTTGAGATCCGCTCCCGACGAGGCCGCCGTGGGTGAGGTGTTGGGAACTTTGTCCGTCCGTGTGGCGGTGATGCGAATCCGATCGGTCTCGATCTGAAAGACTTCGGCGACGATCTGCTGCACTTTGGTGTTGAGGCCCTGCCCCATTTCAGTGCCGCCGTGGTTCAGATGGATGCTTCCGTCGGTGTAGACATGGATGAGCGCGCCAGCCTGATTGAGGAAAGTCGTGGTGAACGAAATGCCGAATTTCACCGGCGTTAACGCCATTCCCCGCTTGAGGACGCGATGCGCGTCGTTGAACGTGTCGATGGCTTCGCGTCGGGCGTGATAGTCGGCGCTTTCAACCAGCTGGGTGGTCATCTCATCGAGCAGGCCGTCCTGCTCAAGCGTCTGGTAGTAGTGGGTGGTGTTGCGCGCGGCCCCGTCGTAATAGTTGCGACGCCGGACCTCGAGGGGGTCCAGTCCGAGCCCGCGGGCGATGCGGTCCATGATTTCCTCAATCACTAGCATCCCCTGAGGCCCACCGAAGCCGCGGAAGGCGGTGTTCGATGCCAGATGCGTCTTGCAGCGATAGCCAGTGACCCGAGCATCGCCGAGGTAGTAGGCGTTGTCGACATGGAACATGGCGCGATCGACGATGGCACCGGAGAGGTCCGGTGAATAGCCACAGTTCGCCGCCAGGTCGATGATGACGCCACTGAGTCGACCGGTGTCGTCGTAGCCGACCTGGTAGCGCGCGAGGAATGGATGGCGTTTGCCGGTCATGAGGGTGTCATCGCGGCGGGACAGGCGCATCCGCGTGGGTCGTTGTGTCCGGTTGGCGACGACCGCCGCGAGGCAGGCCGGGCCCGCCGCCTGTGTCTCCTTGCCACCAAAGCCGCCCCCCATGCGGCGCGTATCAACGGTTACAGCATTCATGTCGATGCCCAGCACGCTCGCGACCAGCTTCTGGATTTCCGTGGGGTTCTGCGTCGACGAGTAGACCAGCATGCCGTCATCCTCGGTCGGCATGACCGCAACCGCCTGCCCCTCGAGGTAGAAGTGCTCCTGACCGCCGATCTCGAGCTCTCCGTCAATTCGGTTTCTGGCTCGTTGCAGGGCGCCATCGGCGTCACCCCGCTCCTGACGGTGCGGGTCGAGCACGAAGTGTTCCCGTTCGAGGGCTTCGCGGATATCGAGGATGGGTCTGAGTTCCTCATAATCGATTCGCACGGCATGGGCGGCTGCACGGGCCTGGTCGGCCGTATCGGCGGCGACGGCCACGACGGGCTGACCGACGTACTCCACGACATCCCTGGCAAGGAGGGGGTCGCCACCGTAAACGGGCCCGATATCCAGAGCCCCGGGAACATCCTCGGCGGTGATTACCGCAGCAACACCCGGCATAGAGCGGGCGGTGGTCGTGTCGATCGCTTTGATCCGAGCGTGGGCATAGTCGCTGAGGTGGGCGTGGAGGTAGAGCTGATTGGCGAAAGACAGTCGATCCGCGACATAGGTGGCGGCGCCGGTGACGTGCTTGTCGCCACTTTCGTGTTTCTTGCCGCGTGTCACGCCGGTGACGAGGTCGGCCTTGAAGCGCGCCTCCATGGCCTGACGGTCGTGTGCGGCTGGCACTGAATCATGCATAGTCGGTCACCGTTAATGGCTCGTGGTTATCCTGCAGGCGGGTACAGGCGCGCCTAAGCAGGCTCCCGGCGATCTCGCGGCGGTAATCCTGGCTGGCGCGGGCATCGCTGATAGGCGAGTAGTCGTGATTCAGTGCGGCACATGCCTGTTCAATGATGTCTCCGGTCAGCGCCGCGCCACCCAGAATGGCCTCGCAGGCCCGGGCTCTTGCAGGGGTGGCGGCCATGCCCCCAAAGGCGATGCGCACCCGCTGGATCTGCTGGCTCGCCGGGTCAAGGGCGAAGCTGAAGGCACCGCAGACGGCGGAGATATCGTCATCGAGCCGTTTCGATACCTTGTAGGCAAATAGCCGTTGATTGGCCTTTCGAGGGATTCGGACCCGTTCAATGAACTCCCCGGTCTGGAGATCGGTCCGGCGGTATCCGTGGAAGAATCCATCCGCCGGCACCTCGCGCTGCCTGGTGCCCCGCCGAAGCACGAGCGTGGCATCCAGTGCGATCAGCAGCGGTGGCGTATCGCCGATGGGCGAGGCGGTGGCCAGGTTGCCGCCGAGCGTTGCGCGGTTACGGATCTGTGTGGAGGCAAACCGATCCAGGAGTTGACCAAAATCCGGAAAAGCCTCGGCGAGGGTTGCATGGCAGTCCGTCAGGCTTGCTGCCGCGCCGATCTCGATTGATGTGTCATCGAATACAATCGCTTGAAGGTCCGCCACATGGTCAAGGTGGATGAGCCGTGAAACGGTTTGATGCTGCTGCGTGATGTCCAGCCCCAGATCGGTTGCGCCGGCGACCAGTCGGGCCTCCGGATGACGCTCAAGGCAATCGGCGACCTCATCGGCAGTCGTCGGCAGGTGGCTGGTGTTCAGGCGGTCGTGCAATGACTGATCAGGGCCGAGAGCGATCTTCCGGAGCCGCTGCCGCGTCTCGACGCTATCGGCGTCAAACGTATCCGCTGGCCACTCACGCTGACGCATTACCTCCAGTGCCTGAAGCGAAGCGTCAATGATGGGCCGGTAACCGGTACAGCGGCAGAGGTTGCCGGCTATGGCTTCGACCGTATTCGCGCGGCCACCCTCGGGGGCGTTCTTACCAAGTGCGAACAGCGACATGACGAAGCCGGGAGTGCAAAACCCGCACTGCGATCCATGTAGATCCGCCATCGCCTGCTGAACCGGGTGAAGGCCGTCGGGCTGGGCGAGATCCTCGACCGTAATCAGCTGCTTGCCGTGAAGGGTGGGCACCAGAGCGATGCAGGCATTGATGGCCTGGTACCTGAGACCATCGTCGCCGGGTTCAGCGAGCACGACGGTACAGGCGCCACAATCACCGGACGCGCAACCCTCTTTGGTTCCGGTTTTGCCGTGGACTTCCCGTAGGTAGCGGAGAATCGTCAGGTTGGGATCGAGCCGCGTTTCCTGACGCAGCGTGTTGTGTATCAGAAATTCAATCAACCGATGCCCTCCTTAAGCGTGGTTTTGTCGAGCCCGCGCCAGCCGGCCCGTGGATCATCTGCGTGTGACCATGCAATAAGCTGGCCAGCGATGGACACGGCGACTTCCATCGGTTGCTTGCCAGGGACCTCGGGGAGACCGATCGGGCAGGTCAGGCGGTCGCGTAATGCGTCCTCCATGCCGATGTCATGGAGTCGCCGGCGAAACCGGCGAGCCTTGGTGCCGGAGCCGATGACCCCGATGCTGCCCATCTCCTGGCGCTGGAGCCCCGCATGGACCAGCTCGAAGTCGAGGTCATGATCATGCGTCATCACTACCATGTGCGTGCCCGCGCTCAGGCGCGGGACCCAGCTGACCGGATCCCGGGCGGGTCGGGGCAGGATGTTGTCGGGGAGATTGTCGGGAAACTGTTCGAGCCGGGAGTCGACCCACTCAACCTGGCAGGGGAGCTCAGCCAGGATCTTTGTCAGTGCCTTTGCGACATGGCCGGCGCCAAACAGGCCAATCCTGAAGGGGCACCCGGGAAACCCCTCAAGGAGGACGCTGACCTGCCCGCCGCAGCATTGTCCCAGCTGTGAGCCCAGCGCGAACTTCTCAACGCTGGGACCTTCCGTGCCGGCGGCGATCCGCTCGCGCGCCATGTGGACGGTTTTAAATTCGAGACGCCCACCGCCGATGGTGTCGAACTGCTGATCCCGGGTGATCACCATTTTGGCATCGGTGTTGCGCGGGGTTGAGCCGGCGGCCGACAGGACCGTGGCCAATACGAACGGCTCATTGCGACGCTTACAGAGGCTTAAGGCTTCATGCCAATGCCGTGGGTTTTCCATGGCCCGCTCCGTCACTACCCGACTACCAGCATACGGAATCGGCAATAGGATGCAAAAATTCCTGACCGATCGGTCAGGAATTCATTGGACCCGGGACCGGATCAGCTGCCGCGGTAAGTGCTGTAGCCGTAAGGACTGAGTAGAAGGGGGACGTGATAGTGCCCCTCGTCGCCGAGGCCGAATCGGATCGGGATAGTTTCGAGGAAAGCGGGGGTCGGCAGTTCAATGCCTTGCCCACGGAAATAGTCGCCCACCATGAAGATCAATTCGTAGTGGCCCGGCCATGCAGAGTGTGCGGGCAGCAGCACCGCGTCGATCCGGCCGTCTTCATTGGTCATGAAGTCCCCCAGTTGGGCGGGTTCTGGCGAGTGACGGCTGAGCGTGAGGCAAAGTCCTCTGGCGGGGATGCCGCGTGATGTGTCGAGGACATGGGTTGATAGGGTGGCGGTCATGGGCTTGGATGCTCCTTGATGGACAAGACGGTCGTCGGTCGAGCTTTTGCTAGGCCATCAGCAGATCAATGGCGATCTTCAGGGAAAACCCCAGAAAGGCCACGCCGGCCAGCCGCTCGATCCAGTGCTGGTGATCCTCGAGCCGCACCAGCATGCCGGTGGAGGCGGTCAGCAGGCTGACGGTGGAAAACCAGACCAGCGCGCAGACACCGATCACGCCGATCAGCACCCCGATGACCAGCGTCGGTGTCGTGGGGCTGATGGCGCTGCCGAAGATGCTTGCAAAAAAGACGATCGCTTTGGGGTTGGTCAGGTTGATCAGCAGCCCCAGCAGAATCGGGTTGCGGGGACCGGCGGGTACCCGCACCGCTTCCTGCTCGATGTGGCGCACCGGCAGGCGTGTCAGCACCAGACGTATGCCGAGATAGCCCAGAAACAGCGATCCGCCGGCCCGCACTACCACCTCGAACCACTCGATGCGGTTGGTGAGTGCCGACAGCCCCAGCGCGCTCAATGCGGCGTAGAAGGTGATCCCCAGGCTTACGCCGACCGCGGTCAGCACGCCTGCGCGCGTCCCACGGGCCACGGTGTTGCGGACCACCGCGACAAAGTCCGGCCCCGGCAGCATCAATGCGGGTGAAAAGACGGCAAAGATGCCAAGGATGGGGAAAAGCGACTGCATCATGGGATTCAAGAGGAGTGGTGGCCAGGGAGAGAATCGAACTCCCGACACGACGATTTTCAGAAGCCGTTAGCAATATACGTCAAATAAAATCAACAGCTTGCAACGCATTCTGCATGGTGTGCGAAATTGTGTGCTACAGATTTAGGAGCCAATCGTGTCAACACGAACGCGAGTGTGCCACATTTGCCGCGCTCGCTCTCACACTCCTTTCAGCTTAACTCTTTCAGCGTCCACAACACAGCATGCTCCACCAGCGTGTGATGAAGCATGCCGTGCTCTACAGCGCTGTTGGCAGTGGCGCGTGCAACTCTCTCTACGTCGTCACCATCTTTCAGCTGCAGACGTGTGTTCCATAGCACGCTCTCTACTTCATGCCAGTGCTCTACAAGGAACTCATGCTCAACAGCTTCGTGTTCTGTGAACTTGTTAATACCGATGTTCAATGACGCGATACGCTTCTGACACTGATGCGCATTCCGTATCTGTAGCGGATTGCGCATAAGCGATCACATAAGTCCTCTCAGTGCCCACAGCACAGCATGCCCCACCCAGCCCTAAATTATCGACTGATTGCACACCTCGTGTCTGGCAAGTTTCTGGTTATAGCACTGCAGAAATCTTCGACCGTCGATGCAGTTGTGCCATAGTCTACTACTTGTCCACCCACAGTACTTGAGATAAAAAGGGATGTTTCCTCCGCGTTCTCGTCCACTGAAATGTTGATCACTGGATTCTCGTTAGTCAACAGCGCATTTGCGCCACGAGTTGCCGTGATGAACCCATCATCGCTGTCGACTGAGGTTAGCGTCAGACCAGCCTCCAATGCCGCTCGCTTAGCAACATTAAACGCTTCATCCGCAGACATGTTCAAAGACCTAACCTCGGCAGTTGTACGCGTCTGCAATGTCGTACAGGCAGCTAGGAGCGCAACAACTATGATTCCCAGAATTGCCTTCCCTTTCATTTCTACTCCGATGTTTGTCTTGACTTCGTTCTTCCTTCACTCAGATGATTCTTCAGCATGTTGTATGTGAAGCCATGTCGCTTACAGAGCTGACGCACGAGCTTCAAGTCGTCCTTCTTCTTCTCCTTAGCAGCTTCTTCAATCTGCTTCTCAATCTCTGCCTTCTGCTGTTCAAGCTCTTCAATCGTCGCCATGTCCCTATCCTCTGTCTTGGCTGTATCGTGCAATATTTGTCACCACACTCGCTCCATCTGACGGCTGGATTTCATAGTCGCCAGGCTGAACGGTGATGTTCATCCACGTCACTTTAGGGCGCCTTCCATACCACAGGCACTCCACCTCCAGTCGCTCAGTCCCGTTGCTGCGCTGTTGCACGACATAGTCATCAACAAGCAAGAAGCACTCGTTGCGTATAGTGGCGTTTCTGATGGATGCTTCGCCCACACAGACGACGTAACGGTCACTGGGCGCGGGTTCTCGCTTGACTGGGTGAGCATTGGGGTCAGTGTGGGGTATGATGTCCCAATCTGTGAGGTATACTTTCTCTTCTGGCATGCGTGGTTGGCTCCATCCAACTTTGCTTATCACCGTATACGACTCAAAGCGTGGATGGAACAGCTGGGCACTGTGATATGTACCTTTACTGCCGTGTTGGGAAAACGCCCTCACCAGCGGCTGTGATCATGCTGCGTGCCGTGCGCAGATAACGCGCCACTTGTGTAGTCAGGTTTCTATGCTCGTCTGCTTTCGTCGCCACTTCGCCGCTGCGTGCTTTGTACTTCAAGCCCACTGCGCGTGCGATGCGAACGTTGTGTGGCAGTGTTTTAGGGATACGCTGTGGGATTGGGTCCACTGCGCAGTCGTTGCGCAAGTCCCATATGTCAAAAGCGAGCTTGAGAGCGCGCGGCTGTACGGCAGTGTTGAGGTGGTAGCGCGCCTTGCTTGAACGTGGATCACTGATAGCACGTCCCTTCTGCTCGGCGATGTGCTTGCGAACGATGCGCGTGAGGCTCTTGTTCGCGTGGTGGCGTGTTTGGTGGATCGGCACCGCAATCACTATCTGCGCGTCGTCGTCCCATGCACTCTGCAAGTCCGCCTCGTCTGCGAGCACGCGTGTCCAAGTGCCACGCAGAGGCTCAGCGAACAGATAGGCGCCACGCTGCTCGTTCGTGTTAACACGATTGCGCCACCAGTCGCAGAACGCTCGGTATCTGTCGCCTTCATAGCGCACATCTCCAAAGTCGTCATACACCTTCAGCATGTCTGAGTGCGCTTTGAAGGAATCACCGCTTGTAGAAGCTCGTTGAGCGTCGTCCTTCTGCTCAGTTTCTGTTTGAGAGTCTGCTAACAGACTCAAATCACCACCACCTTCGCACAAGGCACAATATGTAGTGTTTCGCGTGAGTGCGTACCACCACCAATAGTAGGGGCTTTGCTCAACCTTGCTGCGAACAGGATTGGCATAGGAGCCAAAGCGAGGTGCGTGTGAGATGAAATGCCGCAAGTCTGTCATCGCTGTCTGCGCTCCGTGCAGTCAGAAACCATTCAGAGTGGTTTTCGTCTGGTTCCAGCGTAGCCGTTTCCTCGTAATCTGTACACGTCGCTTAAGGAAAGCGGCGTTAACACAGACAAAATGAGGTACGAGCTATGAAGATGAGTAATGAAATGTTGACGATTGAAGTGGAGAAAACGCTAAATGAACTGCAGAGCAAGCACGCAGAGTGGGACAAGCAGCAGCGCTACGCAGACACCCTGCTATATACGCTGCTAGAAGGCTGCTTGGACTTCTATTACTTTTTGCGCAAAGACGAGCGATATGAATCTGCGTTTAAATCAGTCTGCGACTTTAAGTGGAACAGCAAAACGACGCTTGCGACACTGATTACTAAGGCAGTTTTTGGTGCCAAAGCGAAAAAAGGTTATGCCTATGCTAAGGCTTTGGCTGAGGCTGTGCGCAGCAAGATTGGCGTGAACGGTAACGTAGGTATGGCGCAGTGGCTTAAGGAAAACGGTGGTGTGAATGGCGTTATCCGCAACGAGAAAGGTGAGAGCAAGGCGAAAGCAGAAAGAGATTATCGCATCTTAGTTGGAAAAAATAGCGAGCGCTTTGGCATTCAGTCAAAAATCCATCCAATACATGCTCCACAGCTAGCTGAAGTGATTGGCGATAAGGAGGCTGTGATGCTTGTAGCAAGGAATGGTGATAAAGACGAGTTGATTGTTAAGTACATGTCAAGTAGCGATGCGATAAAAGACAGCATGTATGAACGTTTAGGGGAGCTCATAATGGGCAAGGAGGCTTATAGAGAGAAACGCGCTGAAGTTATTGAAGAGATTAAACAAGAAGGGGATGAGGCAACGCAAGAAGTGCTTGAAGCATTAAACGCTGTTAAGAGCAAAGTAGCAGAGGCAGAAGAGGCAGAAGAGGAGGAAGCGCTAGAAGCAGCATAAACGGACATAGCGGTTGTGGCGAAAAGCGCTGTACATGTGTGCAGCGCTTTTTTTATGCGTGTCGCATAGCCTCCATCTCCCTCGTTCTGCAACCTATTGCTGCATCAAGCCTTCCGTATCCCCAATATGCTTCTGTGTGACACTACTGCTCCCTCTGCTGTTGTGGCGTCAACGGCGGTTGTGGCTTAGTTGGTGATAAATCGTCATTCGAACGTGTTCTTTCCGTGTCATCTGTGTCGCTTGACGCTGTCGCCTTCTGCTTCACTACCTTCGTCTGCGGTATGGCTACCTTCTGCGTCTTTGTCTTCGTCTGTGCGTCACCCATCTTCCTTGCTGCTTGTATGATTGAGTCACTTGTAGAGTTGAGCAGTGCAAGCGTGGCAAGCTGCGTGTCTTTATCTTCCTCTGCGACAGTGCTGCGTATCACATTCAGCGCTTTCTGCACGTCGTTGATTGCAGCCTTGCTCACTGCTGCCACCAACCATGTAGAAAACGGGGTGAGTTCAAATCACCAGGCTGAACAGATAAGTACTCCATGCTGAGATTTTGCAGCGCAGAGCGTGTGAGCTGTAGACCCCCTTTCATACAGCCTCCAGCCACGTTGCTTCTGCATCTTTGTTGATTTCTCTGTGGCACTGCTCACTTAACTGCAGAAAGCGTTTGCCAGCAGCCTTGTGCTTGTCTGTCTGCACCATACGCTCGCCATAGTGCTGTAGCTTGCTGGCACAGATAGCAATGGTGGCGATAGAGGGCTTAATCTTCTCAAATCGTAAAGTGCGCATATAACACTCGCTCCTACCCAGCCACTCCATACAAAAAACACGCTCGCTTGGCGTTAGCCCCATTGCTTTCAGCTCCCCATACACCTCATCCAATATCGTTTTTGCCATGTTTTTTCCTCAAGTTGATAAATAGCTGTAGATGCAAGGGCAGCTACCCACTGCGTTTGTATTTATCTGCTACAAGGGCTAGGTCTGTGACATTGAGGACGCCAGTGTAGAGCTGAAAGCGTTCAGAGCTTGTCGCCCATTCGTTCAAAGCAGAGACGAGAACCAAGCAAAGCTGCGACTGGCTTGTAAAAGAATACGCAGTGGAATGGGAAGAGAGGGCTGTGTGTGACGAACATACAGCTACCCCATATGCAGCGCACTGCTGGCGACTTGGTGGCGTGCTGTTGCGTTGGGAATAACTCTACGCACGTAAAGGCAACAGCCTAACTCTGTCTCCCAGCTATGTAGCTGGTTGTGCGAAGTCGCTGACTGAGCCACTCACAGAATGCTCAACGTCAATGAGAGGCGTGAAGCCTCTCTATGACTAAACAATCTACAGAATACCCCCAAAGCACATCGTCCAATCATCAATAGAGAAAACCAACGCGATGTGTTTGAGCGAACAGCGATAACACAGAAGCGTTTGTGTGACTGCGAAGCAGTTGCACATGTATCAAACAGCAAATGTAAGAGAATCGCGTTTCTCTTATGTATCACGCTAAATCATTGAAAACACAGAGCCACTGACAAAGCAGCTTTCTGGTTGCTCAAACGAAACATCAGAAAACACACTATGCGTCATCAATCCAAACATTTAGGAGCAGATGATGGCACAAGCACGTGTACTTACAGACAAGGAACTCAAACAGGTACTGAACTACAACGACGCATGTGAGCGCCACGCAGCGCGCAATCGTCTCATGTTACTGCTGACACATTGGGCTGGTATGCGCATAGGTGAAGTAGTAGCACTGCGTGTGAGTGACGTAGTGACAGAGGACAGCACACCACGTACTGAAATCAGATTGAGCAGCACACAGACGAAAGGCAAGCACGCACGCACGGTATTCGTGTCAACACGATTAAAGCGTGAGATTACGAAGTACCTCAAAGCGTCAAACACGTGCTATAGCGAACGTTCTTTGTTCAGAACACAAAAGAGCCAGCAGTTCTCAGCAAACACAGCGACACAACTACTGCAGCGCATATACGCACGTGCTGGCATGGCGGGCGCTACGAGTCATTCAGGTAGACGCTCATATCTCACCAAGCTGGCAGACAAAGGTGTTGGTGTGTTTGTGTTGGCGCAGTTGGCTGGACATAGGCACATAAGTACGACACAGCGCTATGTCAGCGTCAGTGACACGCAGTTGAGGAACGCAGCGGAGTTGGCGCACTAGATGCGCGGTCAAAGGCGGGAGAGCTGCGTATCTAGTAGTAACATGACGCCTGTACGGCTCGCTAGCTCTCTAGCAGAAGGTGTATAGCCAACGGTCGTCACTACCGCAAGTATGTCTAACTCATGAAATGCTTGCGCGGCTAGAATCTCTTGCACAGGCTTATTTCCCACCTTTGCCGTATAGCGCTTACATTGTATGCCTGCAACCCTACCATTCTTCTTCGCTATAACGTCTATACCATTATCACCGCGCGCTGGAGTCACTTTTGTCGCCCAGCCATGCTTGCGCAGCTGTGCAGCGACCCAATGTTCAAAATCTTCACCAGTCTCGTGTTTCTCTGTCTGCATTACACGCCATTGATGTTGCATCTTGTTATAGGCGCGGTACATGCGTTTTACAGCGCGGATGAATTGGTTCAGCGTCATTGTATTTCTCGTTACGACTCTTCGCTTCGCTCAATCGTACGCACCCGTCCACTCAACTCCTCTGCACGCATACGCGCTGTGAGCTTGCTGTAGTGCTGTTCCAGCATCTTCACGCTCGTGCCCATCTGCACGCTCAGCACGTAGATGTTCTGTCCCTTTGCGAGCGCACGCGTAGCGTACATGTGACGCAGTGAGTACAAGCTTCTGTTCTTGCCGTCTCTGTCGCGTCGCAGTCCCCTCTCGTCCAGTAGGCGCCTAAATGCCTGGCGCAGTTGGTCAGCAGAGACTCTCTCGCCTGTGTCGTCCCTGAACAGATACTTGTCAGAGCGCAGTGCGATGACTTCATCCAGCGTTTTGTCCGCGAGCGCGGTGTCCATGTCTTTAAGACGTTCAAGGAAACGATAGACTCCATCACGTGCTATGAGGCTGCGCTGCCCAGTCTTGCCACGCACGTAGAACTCAAAGTAGCGCTCGCCTGTGCGTGCGTCTGTGTAGTAGTTGACGTCGCTCCAGCGCATGTTTGTCGCTTCTGTGCCGTGCCGCATGCCTGTGTTTGCCAGTATCAGTACATACTCGCGCAGCACTCTGCGTATACGTTTGCCCTGTTCGCTTGGCGTTTGTGTAAGCCAGTTGCTGCGAAGCGTGTCAGTAATACGTCTGTATTCGTCAAACTCAAACGAACCACGCGTGTCAGTCTTCGCTGCCTTATTGAGCATGCTTGGACGTATGCTCTCTGTAATCCATCCATGCAGCAGTGCTTCATCAAACACTCTGTTCAACGCAGCGTTGTGCGTGTTAACGACGGTTTGGCTGGGCTGGTAAGGAGGTGGACTGGCGTCAAGCTGCTGTAGTGCTTCGCGCAGTCTCTCCACACGTTTGATGCGCTTTTTTAGAGCTTCACGCTTCTGCTCATACAGCCTGTATGCAATCGCCTCGTCACGCCACGCTGCATAGTCGTGCAGGTCAGCGACAGTGATTGAGTCAATCTGACGATTGCCAAAGTAAGGTATGAGGTGCTGGTCAATGACGCGTACGTACTGCTTGTACACGCCCTTGCCTGTGCCATACGCCAACTCTTGCTGCATGCGCTGCTTGGCATGCTCTGCGACGTGCTTAAAGCGACGGGTATTGACGGGGAGGTTGTTGCGAGCGCGTTCTTCGGCAGAGTAGTAGAGCTTGAATGCTGCCTCGCGCGCGTCATCCAGTTCGTGCTCGCCAGTGCTCTCTCTGTGCCAGCCACGTCCTTTCAGCTTGTATCTACACTGCCAACGACCACTATGGCTGCGTCTGTACAGCGTCAGCTTGTTTGGCAGTAGAGAGATGCTTTTCTGCAAGCCACGCACCACAAGTCCCTGTAGTGCTTGCGATTGTAGCAGCACGCGTTGTCTTGCGTGAGAGGAGGTGTGCTACGAGTGTGCTACAGCGTTTGAGTGGTAGAGAACGCTGTAAGTTGTTGAAAAATGGTGGCCAGGGAGAGAATCGAACTCCCGACACGACGATTTTCAGTCGTCTGCTCTACCGACTGAGCTACCTGGCCGCCGGAACCGCTATATTCAAACCGATGCGCCGGGACGGGTCAAGGTACAACGCCTATAATCGCGGCATGAGACAACGCATTCTGCTGCTGTCGGCCTATCAGGCGGATAGCCATGCCTGGTGGACGCGATGGCTTGAGCAGCGCTTTGCCGACATCGACTGGCGGCGCCTCACGCTCCCCGGGCGGCATTTCAAGTGGCGCATTCGCGGCAATCCGCTGTCGTGGATCGATCACATCGCCGAGGCCAGTCAGGGGGTCGATCGGGTGCTGGCCACCTCGATGGTCGATCTGGCGACGCTGCGCGGATTGCATCCGGCCCTCGCGGGGATCCCCAGCGATTATTACTTCCACGAAAACCAGTTCGCCTATCCGGTCGGGCCCGGGCAGCGGCCCTCGGTCGAGCCGCAGATCGTGCAGCTCTATGGCGCGTTGGCGGCCGACCGGTTGCTGTTCAATTCCGAGTGGAACCGCGGTAGCTTTCTCGACGGTGTTGCGGCCTTGCTGCGGCGCATGCCGGATGCGGTGCCAGCGGGCATCGTCGAGCGTCTGGCCCCGAAAACCGCCGTTGTGCCGGTGCCAATCGTTCCGCCCGCGCCGGGTCGCGTATCACGGGATGCGCGGTTGATCCTCTGGAATCATCGCTGGGAGTACGACAAGGCGCCTGACGTGTTCGCCGATGCCGTCATCCGGTTGGCCGAGGCCGGCCATGCGTTTCGGCTGGCGCTGCTCGGTCCCCGACCCCATCCGCCGCCACCCGCGCTGTCGCGTATCGTGGATGCTCTGGGCGATCGCGTCATCGCCAACGGCCGTGTCCCGCGCGGCGAGTATGACGCCCTGCTGCACCGCGCAGGGGTGGTCGTGAGTACCGCCATCCATGAATTCCAGGGACTGGGGATGCTTGAGGCGACGGCCGCCGGCGCCATCCCGCTGGTGCCCGATGCGCTGGTCTATCCCGAGCAATATCCCGCCGAGTATCGCTATCCCGCTGGTGATGCCGATGCGCTGGCACGGCGGTTGGCGGGGTGGCTGGGTGACAGCGCCCGGCCTGGCGCCCCGGATGTATCGGGCTGGTACGACACGGCGCTGCAACCGCTCTGGCGGCAGACGCTGAGCGGACCGGTCAGCGCAGCTGCAAGCTCGGGTGGCGGTTCACATCCTTGTACAGGAGATAGCTGAAAGGCCCGGTTCCCCCGGCATAACAGGCCTGGGGGCAGAATGCGCGCAGCCACATGAAATCACCGGCCTCGACCTCGACCCAGTCCTCGTTGAGGCGGTAGACGGCCTTGCCTTCAAGCACGTACAGGCCGTGCTCCATGACATGGGTTTCGGCAAACGGGATCAGGGCGCCGGGATCAAGGCTGACCACGTTGACGTGCATGTCGTGGCCGATGTCATCGGGATCGATCAGGCGCGTGGTCCGCCAGCGGCCCTCGGCATTGGCCATGGCGACGGGGGCGACGCTGTCGGCAGGCGCGCTGAAGCTGGCCGGTGTGGCGATATCCGCCACCGGTTGGTAGGCCTTGCGAATCCAGTGAAAGGTGACCGGCCCGGTGCCGGGATTGGTGACGGTGTAACGCTCGCCGGGCGCCATCCAGGCGAATCCGCCGGGGCCTAGCCGCTCGGTGCGGTCGGCGTAGGCGATTTCAAGCGTACCAGCCAGCACGAAATAGGCCCCCTCGCCGTCGGGATCCGGCTCGGGCCTTTTGCTGCCTCCCCCGGGCTGCACTTCAAGGATGGCCTGAAAAAAGGTTTCGGCGAATCCCGATAGTGGCCGGGCCAGGATCCATGCCCGGGTCTGCGACCAGTGCGGGAGGCGGCTGGTGACGATATCCCGCAGCACGTCGTTGGGGATGACCGCGTAGGCGGTCCTGAACACGGCGCGGCCACTGATGTGTCCCGACTGATCCGGGACGCCACCGGGGGGCAGGGCGTAGGGGCTGATGGTCATGGTCAGGGCAGCTCCGTGGTTGTCACGACGATTGTTTGTTCGAGCGGGGCTTCGTCGCAGTTGTTGCCGGGGCCATTGCGATCCACCACCAGAAACTGCGAAGCAGCCTGCAGGGCGATGAGCGGGTGGTGCCAGACGCCAGCGGCATAGTTGACGCCCTGGTCGCCGCGGGCGATGAACGCGCGCAGGGCGGTGGCTGCCGGTGGTTCGCCGGCGGGCGCCACCACCACCAGCCAGGGGCGCTGTTCGAGGGGCATGAACGCCTGACTGCCCAGCGGGTGCCGCTCGAGCATCCACAGTTCCGCGGGCAGTGAATACGGCTGGCCCAGAAAGATGCTGATGATGGTTTCGGCCTGGCCCTCATCGGCGGAGGATGCCGGGGCCGGCTCGGCCGTCGCGACGGCCAGGCGGTGGTAGCGCTCGGTCAGGCCATTGTTGATCGGAAAGGGATCGGTGCTCCGGGTGTCGATGACCGACCCGAAGGCCGCGAAGCGCTCCGCGGTGAGGGGTTCGGCGGTCAGGGTGATGGTCATGCGCGGGTGACCCCGGGAGCGGGATGGAGCTGCTGCCAGTGCCGGGCGATGTCGATGCGGCGCGTCACCCAGACATCCGCGTGGCTTTCGAGATGGTCGAGAAACCGCTGCAGGGCGCGGAACCGACCCGGACGCCCGATCAACCGTGGATGGAGTCCCACCGACATCATGCCCGGTTGGTCCGCGCCTTCCGCGTAGAGGACGTCAAAGCTGTCGCGCAGATAGGCAAAAAACTGATCGCCACTGTTAAAGCCCTGCGGGGTGGCGAAGCGCATGTCGTTGCAATCCAGCGTGTAAGGCACCACCAGCTGGTGGTGGGGCTCGCCATGGGTGTCCTCGACCGGCATCCAGAAAGGCAGCTCGTCGCCATAGTAATCCGAGTCGTACAGGAAATTCCCCTGATCGACCACCAGACGCCGGGTCCGGGGGCTGTCCCGGCCCGTGTACCAGCCTTCGGGCGGGTGTCCCGTCAGCGCCCGGAAGATCTCGATGGCGGTCTGCATGTGTTGGCGTTCAGTGGCCTCATCGATCCCCTGGTAGTCGAGCCAGCGATAGCCATGACAGGCGATTTCGTGGTCCGCCTTGCGCAGCGCTGCGGTCACCTCGGGGTTGAGCTGCAGGGCCCGGGCGACGCCGAAGACGGTCAGTGGCAGGCCGCGCAGCTGAAACTCGCGGAGTACCCGCCAGACGCCCACCCGACTGCCGTATTCATAGATCGATTCCATGCTCATGTGGCGATCGGCGACGGCCGGCGCGTTGATGATCTCCGAGAGAAACGTCTCGGCATGGGCGTCTCCCTCGAGGACGCAGCGTTCGCCGCCTTCTTCGAAGTTGAGCACGAACTGCACGGCAACCCGGGCACCACCGGGCCATTTTGGATCAGGACGATGGCGGCCGTAACCAATCAGGTCGCGCGGGTTGGGATGGGTCATGAAGCGATTTCCGAGTCGTCGAAAAGGGTGAAAAAGTCGGGGGCCTCGCGCGGCGCATCGGCAAACTCGAGGCTCGCCTCGATTTCGCGCAGGTGGTGGTCCATCCAGCGCTCGGCCTGCTCCACCGCGCGGGCACCGCCGTCCCGGGTCAGTCCTCGGGCTGAAAATCCGGCGGCGGCGCCGAGCCCTCGCCAAAGAAGAACTTCTCCATCTCCTGCTCAAGAAATGTGCGTGCCTTCGGGTCCATCGGCGAGAGTCGATACTCGTTGATCAGCATCGTCTGGTGGCCCAGCCACATCTTCCAGCCTTCCTGGCTGACGTTCGCCATGATCCGCTCGCCCAGTTCACCGGGGTAGGGCTGGCGTTTCATCTTCTGGCCTTCACGGCCGAGTTTGATGCAGTGGACGGTATCATCGCTCATGGTCGAGCTCCTGTTGGTGAATCAGGCGTTGCACCGGGGCCGGCAGCCCGGGTGCGTTGTCGGTGTGCGGTTTATACCAGAGCCGGTCGGCATCCTCGATGCCATGATCGCTCAGTAACCGGGCGCGAACCGGCTGGATCGTCAGACTGTAGTGGGTGAACTCGTGGCGCAGCGGCGGCAGTGTATCGTCCATCAGCTCGATCTCCAGCCCGCGCTCAGCCCGGGCCCAGTCCTCGGCCGGCGCCGTTGCCTCGGGCAGTGACCAGAGGCCGGCCCAGATTCCCGTGGGCGGCCGGCGCTCGAGCAGAATCCCTTCGGGCCCGTCAATGATGATCATGGTGGTGGTTCGCAGCGGTTTCTCCCGCTTCGGCCGGCGGCCGGGATAGGCGCCTGGATTGCCCTCGGCGAAGGCCTGGCAGCCCGACTGCAGCGGACAGCGCGGGCACTGGGGCTGGCGGGTGCAGAGCGTGGCGCCCAGATCCATCATGGCCTGGTTGAAGTCGCCGGTCCGCTGGGTGGGCGTCACCGCCTCGCTGTATGCCCAAAGTTCGCGGGCCACGGCGCTTCGGCCCGGCCAGCCGGGCACCGCGAAGTAGCGCGCCAGGACCCGCTTGACGTTGCCATCCAGGATCGCCGCGGGCGTGCCCCGGGACAGCGACAGGATGGCAGCGGCGGTGGAGCGACCGATCCCGGGCAGGTCGGCCACCGCGGCCGGGTCGTTGGGGAAGACGCCGGCATATTCGTCCACCAGCCGTTGCGCGCAGCGATGCAGGTTGCGGGCGCGGGCGTAGTACCCCAGTCCCGCCCAATACCTGAGTACTTCGTCCAGGCCTGCCGCCGCCAGCGTCTCGACGTCGGGAAACCGGGCCATGAAGCGCTCGAAGTAGGCGATGACGGTGGTGACCTGGGTCTGCTGCAGCATCACCTCCGAGATCCACACCCGGTAGGGCGTCGCCGGACGCTGCCAGGGCAGATCATGGCGGCCCGCGCGGTCAAACCACTCGAGTACCGCCGGGGCAAACCCGTCCCGGGTCGGGGGCTGCGCCACGGCCATCAGTTGAGCAGCCCCTCCAGCCGGTCGCGCAGTCTGTCGACCTCTTCCTCGACCCGCTCGCGGATCTGCGTGCCCTGGCTTTCCTGCAGCACGCGGGCGATGTTCAGTCGGATGGACGGATCACTCCAGCTGCCCTCGATCTGCAGCGGGATGGACACGCCCCGCAGCGACTCCGGCGGCACACCCCCCTGTCCCTCGAGACTGCCCACCACGCTGACATCCAGCGACAGGTCCAGGCGCTGCGCGGCCAGGTCGCTCTGACCCTCACCGCGCAGCCGCAGCACCGGCGAGTCCATGGCGATGTCATCGCTCCGGGCCACGCCATCGCGCACGACCACACTGGCGGTCAGGCTGGTGAAATCGGTGCTCGGGCTGGCATCCGCGGCGGGCGGTGTCTCACCCTGAAGGCGGGCCAGCGCCTCGCGGATCAGGCGGGCGATGTTGACCCCCTTCACCGCGCCGTCGCGGATGCTGAAATCGCCACGGGCGTTGAGCGTGGACAGCGGCGCGGCCCCGCTCGACAGGGCCATTTCGCCGTCGGCGTTGATCCCGGCGGCGCCGGTCAGGCGGTCGATGCCGGTGAGCGCCTCGAGCAGCGGTCCCATGGCGACGCCGTTGAGCCCCTCGTCAAACGTGACCGGCAGACGGCTCTGCTGGCTGGCCAGGCGGATGTCACCGGTGTACGCGCCCTCGTAGAAATCCGCGCCCAGCGGATGGATACGCCAGCCCTCGCCGGTCTGGACGACGTCGGCGTTCAGCGCGGTCAGTGTCAGATCGTTGGCGCTGACCGTGGTGTCGCGCAGTGACAGGGTGTGATCGCGGCGGATGATCAGATCGCCGTCAATGCGCGTCTGCCACTGTTCGTCGCCCCGCTCGATGGCGGCTTCAAAGGTGATGGGGGCGGTCTCACCCAGCGCAATGGCTCCCAGATCCAGGGTGACCGGATCGGCGCGGAGGCGCTCGCCGGTGGTCTCGTCGGTGTAGAGCAGCTGCCCGCCGGACAGATCGATTCCTCCCAGGCTCAGGCCGGCCAGCCAGTCCGGCAGGCCGCCGGTGGCACCGCCCGCGTCGCCGCCCTCGCCGGCGCCTTCACGGGCGGTGCCGATCTGCCAGTTGGCCTGTCCGGAGCCATTGCGAATGAGCCGGACGGTGGGCTGATCGATGGTCAGGGTCTCCAGCTGGATCTGGCCCGATAGCAGCGGCATGACGGCCATGCCAGCACTGACGCCTTCGGCGCTGAGTAGCGGGGTGTCGTCAAACCCGTCCCCGCTGCCCAGCCGAATGCCACCCAGATCAAGGCTGAGCCGCGGGAACAGGCTCCAGCCGATTTCGTCTTCGATGACGAACGAGCGCCCCAGCTGATCCTCAACCGCGGCGGTCAGCGAGTCGCGGTAGTCGTTCGGATCGAACAGCAGGAACAGCGCGGCAATGCCCGCCACAATCAGTGTGGCGATACCGCCGAGCAGGATGAACAGCACCCTCATGCGATGGCTCTCTTGTTAGGATGACGACTGGGATCATAACGCCGAAAGGGAAACATGAGCGATCAGGCCGCATTGGCGCCCGGCGCGGGGCGTGGCTCCGCGCTGCTCAAGTGGCTGCTCGCAGGGCTGTTGCTGGGGCTGGTCGCGCCGGCATCGGCCGCACCGCTGAAAGTGGCGGTGGCCTCGAACTTTCTGGCACCGCTCGAGGCCCTGGCCGACGTCTACCACCAGCGGGGTGGCCCCGCGCTGCAGATCAGTGCCGGCGCCACCGGCCAGCTCTACGCCCAGATCACACAGGGTGCGCCCTACGATGTCTTTCTCGCCGCGGATCAGGCCCGGCCGCAACGGCTGGTGGCCGAGGGCGCGGCGCTTGCCGACTCGCGCATGACTTATGCCCGTGGCCGGCTGGTGCTCTGGGCCCGGCCCGGTGTCGAGCTGCCCGTCAATGGCCTGGCCGGGCTGCAGCGCTCGTTAGTGACACGCCTCGCCATCGCCAATCCGGCCCTTGCCCCCTACGGTCGGGCCGCCCGTGAGGCGCTGCAGGCAAGCGGACAGTGGTCGGTGCTGAGTGAGCGGATCGTTCAGGGGCAGAACGTCGGCCAGGCCCTGCAGTATCTGGCGACCGGCAATGTCAGCCATGCGCTGGTCGCGGCGTCCTACACCCGCCTCGACGAGGGTCCGGCCGGCGACCACCAGCCGGTGGATGCGCAGCTGTACGCTCCGATCCGCCAGGACGCGGTCATTCTGTCCGGGACGGCATCCGCCGATCAGGCCCGGGCTTTCCTCGCGTTTCTGCGCGGGCCGGCGGCGGCCGACGTGCTGGCGTCGTTCGGCTATCGCCCGGCGGGTGGGTCGCGATGAACCTCACGCCGGTGTGGATCAGCCTCCAGCTTGCCGCGGTGACCGTCGTGGTGTTGCTGGTGCTGGGCACTCCGCTGGCCTGGTGGCTCGCCACGGGCCGCAGCCGCTGGCGGGTGGCGGTGGATGCGGTGGTGGCCCTGCCGCTGGTGCTGCCCCCCACGGTGCTTGGCTTCTACATGCTGATCCTGCTCGCCCCGCAGGGACCGGTCGGCGGGCCGTGGCTGGCAGTGACCGGTCAGACCCTTACCTTCAGCTTTACCGGTCTGGTGATCACCTCGGTGCTCTATTCGCTGCCGTTTGTCGTCCAGCCGCTGCGCGATGCCTTCCGCGGGATCGGCCCGCGGCCGCTGGAGACCGCGGCGATGCTGGGCGCGAGCCGTCTGGATGCGTTCGTGACGGTGGCCTGTCCGCTGGCGGGGCGGGGTTTTGTCACCGCCATCGTGCTCGGCTTCGCCCACACACTCGGGGAGTTCGGGGCGATCCTGATGGTTGGCGGCAGCCTGCCGGGCGAGACGCGCACCGTCGCCATCGCGATCTACGAAAGTGTCGAGACCCTCGACTACGCAGCCGCCCATGCCCTGTCCGCCGGCCTGCTGGTGTTCTCGTTCGTGGCGCTGCTCATCATCTACACGCTCAACGGCCGGCGGCGCGCGGGGGTGGGGCTGTGACGGCGCGGCCGCTGGATTTTGATGTGACGCTCGAGCGCCCGGGCTTCCAGCTGCGGGCGGCGGACCGGATCGAGTCGGGGATTACCGCGCTGTTCGGTCCATCGGGCTGTGGCAAGACCAGCCTGCTGCGCTGCCTGGCGGGGCTCGAGCCGGCGTGCCGGGGGCGGATCCGGCATGGCGATCAGCCCTGGCAGGGGCCGGGGGTGCGCCTGCCGCCGCATCGCCGTGCCGTTGGGCTGGTGTTCCAGGACACCCGGCTGTTCCCGCATCTGAGCGCGCGCGGAAACCTGGACTTTGCCGAACGCCGACGACGGGGCGACGGCCCTGGCCGTGCCGAGGTGATTGAGGGTCTTGGCCTGCGCGCGTTGCTTGATCAGAGTCCCGCGGCGCTCTCGGGCGGCGAGTCGCAACGCGTGGCGCTCGGTCGGGCGCTGCTCGCCGGGCCGCGGCTGCTGTTGCTCGATGAACCCCTGAGCGGGCTGGACGCCGCGCGCCAGCGCGAGATCATGCCGCTGCTGCGGGCCATTCCCGAGCGTTTCGGCGTGCAGCTACTGGTGGTCACCCACGCCTGCCACGAGGTGCTCTCGCTGGCGGATCGCATGATCCTCATGCAGGCCGGGCGGCTGATCACCCAGGCGCCGCTGAGCGATCTGTTTTCGGCGCCGGACTACTGGCCCATCCTGGGGCTCACCGAGCCGGCCGTGGTCTGGCCGGGCCGGGTGGTGGCCCGGGACAACGACTGGGGTTTGACCACACTGGCCACCGACGCCGGGCGGCTTCGGGTGAGCGGTATCAACCCCGGCTCGGGCGCGCCGGTGATGCTGCGGGTCAGCGCCCGCGACGTGGTGCTGAGCCTCGAGCCGCCCATGGCCACCAGCATGCTCAACAGCCTGCCGGTGCGGGTCGAGGCCCTCGAGAACGAGCGCGACGGCGTGGTGCGCGTGCGCCTGGCGGTGGGCCATCGCGCGGCGTTGTGGACGCATGTCACCCGCCAGTCAGTGGCTGCCCTGCGGCTTGAGCCGGGCCGGCGTCTGCATGCATTGATCCGACCCGAAGTGCTTGGCGTCAATCATTGATAAAGGCGAATGCCAGAGCCTTTACTCCCGCCCGCCCCAGCGTCAGACTCCGCGCCTTTGCAGTGCACCAAAATACGCGGAGATGGTTTCATGGCAGGCGTCGCGCAGCAGAATTGTCACGTTGAATACCGCGGCTGTGACATCGTCATCAGTGGCCCCTCGCGCGAGGCCCACGCCCAGGCGCAACGCATCATCCGCCGCTTTGCCTGCAGCGCCGTGCCCTACCGGCTGGCCAGCACGGGCACCGACCAGGTCATCCTCAAGCCGGCCTGACTAGCCGCCAGGGTCGGCAAGCCGCGCCGGCACCTCGAAGCCATCGGGCAGGGGGTCGTCGGCCTCCACCTCGAACCGGCCGCTGCCGCTGCAATGACCGGTCCCGGTGACTGTCACGATCAGATGCCCGTCGGCATCCACCTCGCGGATAACGCCACGGAAGGCGACGCCGCTCAGCCCCGCCACATCCCAGTCCTGACCCGGACCGATCAGCCCCTGGCGATGGCCAAGCGCCAGCCGCGCGGCAATCCCGGATCCAGTGGCACTGCGATCGACCTGGCCGCCACCAAAGATGCACAGGTTGCGTGACGCCGGCGACTCGCCGGGCAGTCGCCCGTCGGTGATGATGCAGCCATACAGAAAGCCCAGATCGGCGGCATCGGGATGGCGGATCGTCAGCTGCGCGCGTCCCGCCTGGATGATCCCGCGACCCGCCTGCACCAGGGACTCCGTCGGGCTGTCGGCCAGATCAAGGCCCAGTCGACGCGCCGGAACGACCGCGTAGTAAGCACCGCCGTAGGCGATATCGACGCTGACCGCGCCACGGCCGGGCAGTGTCAGGGTCTGCGCCAGCGGACCGGCAAAGACCGGCACGCTGTCAAAGCTGACCGCCCCGATGGGGCCGTCGGCCGGTGTTTCCACGCGCACGGCCACGGGGCCGCAGGGGCACTGCAGGTTGAAGTGCGTGACCGGGGGCGTCGGCGTGACAAGGCCGGTGTCGATCATCCAGCGCCCCAGGGCGATGGTGGCGTGGCCGCACATGGTGCTGTAGCCCTCGTTGTGCATGAACAGCACCGCCAGTGCACAGTCCGAGTGATCGGCTGCGGTCGGCCAGACGCCGTACATGTCGGCGTGGCCGCGGGGTTCGAGCATCAGGTGCCGGCGCACCCGGTCGTGCCGGGTAATGGCGTCGCGGCGTTTCTCGAGCAGGGTGTCACCGGCAAGCGGCGGGGCACCGTCGGTGACGATGCGCACCGGCTCACCGGCCGCATGCAGATCGGTGTAGCGGTAATGGTGGGCGGTCGGCGTCACTGCCGCGTCCCGGGCTGCTCGATGCCATCCACCCGCCGCGGCAGGCCCAGCGGGTTGTCATCCCGCAGCGCCGGTGGCAGAGCCGCCGCGGGCATGTCCTGCACCGCCACCGGGCGCAGGAAGCGCTCCATGGCCCGGGTGCCCACCGAGGTGCTGCGGCTGTCGGTGGTGGCGGGATAGGGCCCGCCATGGACCATGGCCTCGCCGACCTGTACGCCGGTGGGAAAGCCGTTGAACAGCACCCGCCCGGCGCGCTGTTCAAGCTGGTGGATGAGCGCGGCATGCCCGCTCAGTTCGGCATCGCTGGCGTGGATACCGGCGGTCAGCTGGCCGTCGAGTTCAGCGGCCACCGTGGTGAAGGGCGTGGCGGCGTCCACCGCCACAATCAGCACCGCCGGGCCGAATACCTCGTCGGCCAGTTCCGGCTGCTGGCGCAGGTGCTCGAGGTCAGTGATGAATGCCATGGCCCGGGCGCGTCCATCGGCCGCTTCGCCCGTTGCCAGCCGGCTCACCCCGTCGGCGGCATCGAGCCGCGCGCAGCCCGATTCATAGGCCGACAGGATCCCCTCATGCAGCATGACCGCCGGTGGAATGGCGGCGATGGCGCCGGCGAGCTGGTCGCGGAACGCCTCGAACCCCGCGTCACGGCGCAGAAACACGACGCCGGGTTTGGTGCAGAACTGCCCGCAGCCCATGGCCACTGAACCGGCCAGGCCGGAGGCGATATCGCCGCCGCGCTGGACGAGGGCTTCGGGGAGGATGAACAGCGGGTTGACGCTGCCCATTTCGGCATACACCGGGATCGGCCGGTGGCGCTCGGCGGCGAGGCGCTGCAGGGCGAGGCCGCCGCGCTGCGAGCCGGTAAAGCCCACCGCCTGGATGGCGGGATGCTGCACCAGTGCGGCGCCCAGGGCATGTTCGGCGCCCTGCAGCATCGAGAACACGCCGCCGGGTAGCCGGTGCTCGGCGACCGCCGCTTCCACCGCCTCGGCGGCGAGGGCTGACGTGCCAGGGTGCGCCGGATGGGCCTTGACCACCACCGGGCATCCGGCCGCCAGCGCCGAGGCGGTATCACCGCCACAGACCGAAAAGGCCAGTGGGAAGTTGCTGGCCCCGAATACGGCCACCGGCCCCAGGGGGATATTGCGCTGGCGCAGATCGAAATCGCCATGCTCGATGCGAACGCCCAGGAACGCCCCCTCGCGGACGACACCGGCAAACAGCCGCAGCTGCCCGGTGGTGCGGGCCAGCTCGCCGCGAATGCGTGCGTCGGGCAGTCCAGTCTCGGCGCCGGCGCGCTCGACAAAGGCATCGGCCCGTTCATCGAGCCCGCTGGCAATGGATTCCAGCAGCGGTGCGCGCTGTTCGAGCGCGGCGGCCGCCAGGGTATCGGCCGCATCGGCCGCCGCCCGGCATGCCCGGTCGACCTCCTGCGGCGTAGCCTCGGCAAAGGCCGGGGCCAGCGGCTCGCCACTGGCGGCGTCGCGGGCGTTGAACGGGTTGCGGCCGGCCGCGGTCCGGGTCCCGGCAATGAATTGATCGGCTGTGATCGTCATAAAGCCCTACTGCGTCGATGAAGTGTGGTGTCGGTCCAGAGACTCTACGAGGACCTGGCCGGCGGCGAGGTCCCAGAGAGACTGACCAACGCTTTTGAAAATGATCGGGCCGCCGCCCACCGGCTGGGCCTGGTCCAGCACCACGGCCTCGAGGGAAGTGGCCTGCTGCCAGTCGAAATGCCCTGATTCATGGGCCTGGATGAGGTCGCCCGCCTCTTCGCGGGCGCCTTCGGCCGTGTCGATGACCACCCGGCCATGGGCCAGCAGCGCCGGCGGCACTTCCGCCATATGGGCACGGAACGCGCCCACTGCGGCCACAAAGGTGTCGGCGGGCAGCGCGGTGGGCAGGATCGGTCGTGTCGAAGTGGTGGCCGTCACGATGACGCGGACCGTATCCAGAACCGTGGCCGGATCATCGGTCACGCTGACGCGCATGCCGGCCTGGTTCATCTCGGCGGCAAGGGCCTCGGCCCGGGAGCGGGTGCGCGAGTACAGATAGGCCTCGCGCAGGCCCAGGCCATCACGGAACGCCTCGAGGTGGGTGCGGGCCTGGGTGCCGGCCCCATAGACCAGCATCGGGGTATCGGTGCGGGGTGCCAGTTGCCGGGCGGCGAGCAGCGACACCGCCGCCGTCCGCCGGGCCGAGACGGCGCCCCCGTCCACCAGCAGCTGACGCTCGCCGGTGGCGGCGTCCAGAACCACCATCTCGCCCTGTATGGTCGGGCGGTCATGGCGGCTGTTGTGCGGGTGGACCGTGACCAGTTTGGTGATTGCGAGGCGGCCATCGGTGGCGGGCATGAGCAGCAGCGTACCCCCCTCGGCAAGGCCCATGGCGCCGCGGGTGGGGCACTCGGTGTATCCGGCCCGGGCGCTCGCCAGCACCCGGGCGCAGGCGTCGGCAAGGGCCGGATAGTCGAGTCGCTCGAGGGTCTGCTGGCGGTCGAGTGTGCGCATGGTCAGTTCACCGAAAAGCCGAGGGCGAAGGGGTCGCGATCATCAATGAAGATCGTGTTGTAGCCGGTGACCCGGGCCCAGCCAGTGATCTGCGGGCGGATGCCGGTATGCGGGCCGATGATCTCAGTGTCCAGGACCTCGCCGGTGAACAGGCTGCCGATCACGCTTTCATGGACAAACCGCTGCCCCACCGCCAGGCGCTGACGGCCGTGGAGCTGCGCCATGCGCGCCGAGGTGCCGGTGCCGCAGGGCGAGCGATCGATGGCCCGGTCGCCATAGAACACGGCGTTGCGGGCATCGGCCGCCGGATCGCGCGCCGGGGCGGTCCACATCACGTGCGAGACCCCGCGGATCGTCGCGTCATCCGGATGGACCGGATCAATCAGGGCGTTGAGGCGCCGGCGTACCTGCGGTGACAGGCGCAGGATGTCGTCCACGCTCAGCTGATCCAGGCCCTCAAAGCCCGGCTGGGGATCGAAGATGGCGTAAAAGTTGCCGCCATAGGCGATGTCGCAACGCAGCCGCCCCAGGTCGGGGACATCCACTTCGACATCACGCGCTTCAAGCCAGGCCGGCACATTGCGCAGACTCACCGATTCGACGAACCGCCCCGGCTGCTCGTAGCTGACCTCGACCTTGCCGGCGGGGGTCTCCAGCGCCAGTCGCCCGGCGTGGGCCGGTGTGACCAGGCCCTCCTCGATGGCGGTGGTGACGGTGCCGATGGTGCCGTGCCCGCACATCGGCAGGCAGCCCGAGGTCTCGATGAACAGCACCCCCAGGTCACAGTCGGGCCGTGTGGAGGCGTAGAGGATCGAGCCCGACATCATGTCGTGGCCGCGGGGCTCGAACATCAGCCCCTGGCGGATCCAGTCGTGGTGGGCCAGAAAGTCCTGGCGGTACTCGCTCAGGCTGTCGCCGCGCAGCCGCGGCCCGCCGCCGGCCACCACCCGCACCGGATTGCCGCAGGTGTGGCCGTCAATGCAGAAAAACGTATGCCGTGCCATGGCTCAGACGGACGGCCGTGTCGCCAGGGCCTGCTCGATGACGGCCGTCACCCGAGCGCGCTCATCGCCGACCAGGGGCAGGCGGGGCAGGCGCACGGTCTCGCTGCCGCGGCCGGCGATCTGCTCGGCGAGCTTGATCATCTGCACCAGCTTGGGGTCGGTGTCCATATGCAGCGAGTCCATCATCCAGCGGTACAGGTGCACCGCCGGCTCGATCCGCCCGGCCTGAAGATGGTCGTAGATCGCCACGCTTTCGCGCGGATAGACGTTGGCGAAGCCGGAGACCCAGCCAATCGCCCCCACCACCATGCACTCCAGTGCGACATCATCGACGCCGGCCATGATCGCCAGCGCATCCGGCGCCCGGTTGATGAGGTCGTTGATCCGGCGCGGGTCTTCGGAGGACTCCTTGACGGCGACGATGCCCGGTGTCCGGGACAGCTCGACGAGGGTTTCCGGGTCGATGTCGATGCCGTACGAGGCCGGGTTGTTGTAGATCATCGCCGGCAGCGAACAGGCATTGGAGACCGTGCTGATGTGGTGGACGATTTCGCGCCGGTCCGCCTTGTACACCATCGCCGGCAGGATCATGATGCCGTCGGCGCCGATGGCCTCAACGTCGCGCGCATAGCGGCATGCCGCCTCGGTGGTGAACTCGGCCACGCCGCAGATCACCGGCACCCGGCCGGCACTGACCCGGCAGGCCGCGCGGATGACCTCGCGTTTTTCCTCGTCGGACAGCGAGGTGTTCTCGCCACAGGTGCCCAGCATGACCAGGCCATGCACACCATCGCGGATGAGGTTGCCGACGACCTGTTCCGTCGCCGCGACATCGAGGCTGTGATCGGGATGGAACTGCGTGGTGACTGCTGGGTAGATGCCGCGCCAATCGGGAATCATGGGTCTGCTCCTCCTGTGGGTGATGACCGCCTTTCGGTCGGCCATTGTATATTGTATAAAGTTATCCTCCGGGATAGGGATGGTCAACGACAATGAATCTGCAGAGTAGTAGCGGCCGGCAGACAGTGGCCGGGATGCTGGTCAGCGAGATGCGCGAGCGCATCCTCACCCTGGAGTTTCCCGAGGGAGCCCCCCTGCGCCAGGACACCCTTGCCGCCGAGTTCGGGGTCAGCCGGATCCCGCTGCGCGAGGCGCTTCTGCAGCTTGAAGGCGAGGGGCTGGTCACACAGACCGCCCACAAGGGCTACGCGGTCAGCGTGCTGTCGCTTGAGGAGATCCGCGAGATCTTTGATCTGCGCGCCCTGATCGAGGTGGACCTGCTCCAGCGCGCCCTGCCGCACATCACCTCCGAGGTCATCGCCGAAGCCCGTCAGGTGCTCGCCCAGTTCGACGAGAACCTGGCCGCGCCCTCGGCCGAGCGCCAGTGGGGCCACTTCAACTGGCGCCTGCATGCCACGCTCTGCGCGCCGGCGGGCCGTCACCGCAGCCTCGACATCCTGCGCAAGCTGCACCGCAATGCCGACCGTTACCTGCGTCTGCAGCTCAATCTCTCGGATCACAACAATGCCCGTGCCCGCGAAGAGCACGACCGCCTGGTCACCCTCTGCGAGGAGCGCGATAACGCCGAGGCCAGCCGCCTGCTGAACGAGCATATCCTTGCCGCCCGCGACGATCTGCTCGACTTCCTGTCGGTGCGCCGGGCCAATGACTGAGGGGAGTGCGATGAAGATAACCGCGATCAATGTCTACCAGGTCGATCTGCCGCTGCACGAAGGCCGCTATGCCTGGTCCGGCGGCAACAGCGTCGACGTGTTCGACAGCACCGTGGTGGAGATCGAGACCGATGCCGGCCTGACCGGCGTTGGCGAGGTCTGCCCGCTGGGTCCGGCCTATCTGCCGGCCTACGCCGCCGGCGCCCGCGCCGGGTTGCAGCAGCTGGCCCCCGGGCTGCTGGGCATGGACCCGACCCGCCCGATGCAGATCAGCCATCATCTGGATGCCGCCCTGCGCGGGCATCCCTACGTCAAATCGCCCATCGACATGGCCTGCTGGGACCTGTTGGGCAAGGCCACCGGTCAGCCGGTCTGCCACCTTCTGGGGGGCCGATATGGCGAGACCATCAGCCTCTATCGCGCCATTTCCCAGCAAAGCCCCGAGCAGATGGCCGAGCGCTGCCGCGAGTACCAGGCCCAGGGCTATCGCCGCTTCCAGCTCAAGGTGGGCGGCGACCCGGATACCGACATCGACCGCATTCACGCCTGCGCGGCGGTCATGCGCCGGGGGGACACGCTGGTGGCCGATGCCAACACCGGCTGGAGCCAGTACGCCGCGCTGCGTGTGGCCGCGGCGGTGGCCGATCTCGATGTCGCCATCGAGCAGCCCTGCGCCGACTATCGCAGCTGTCTGCAGGTGCGGCGGGCGACGGCCCGGCCGTTCGTGCTGGATGAGTCGGTGGACGGGATGGCGTGGTTATTGCAGGCGATCAACGATGGAGCAATGGACGCGGTCAACATCAAGATTGCCAAGGTGGGAGGACTCACCCGGGCCCATCGGATGCGCGATGTGTGTATGGAATCGGGGATCGTGATGACCCTGGAGGACACCTGGGGCGGCGATGTGGCCACCGCGGCCATTGCCCATCTGGCCCATTCGACGCCCGAGGCGGCGCGCTTTTCCGTCACCGATTTCAACAGCTACGTCACCCGGGCGTTCGCCCCGGGGGCCCCGCAGCGTCGCGGGGGCGAGATGGCCGCATCCACTGCCCCCGGGTTGGGCGTGAGCCTGGATTACTCGGTGCTCGGTGCCCCGATATGGCGCACCGCAGCGTAGGTAATGCTTGCGCGACGGGTCACGATCGTCTAAACCGTAAACTGTATACAATTTTTGGAGGCTCATCCGATGAAAACCACAATCACCGCAATCGCCACGACCGTCGCCCTGGGCGTGGGTCTGGGCGGGGCCGCGCAGGCCCAGGACGATGCCATTGTCATCGGCGTGCAGGTGCCCACCACGGGCTCCGAGGCGACCTACGGTCAGGACATGTACAACGCCGCTGAACTGGCGGCCGAAGAGATCAACGCCGACGGCGGCCTGCTGGGCCGGCAGATCGAGCTGATCAACGGCGACTCGGCCTGCGATCCCCAGCAGTCCGTCAACGCCGCCGGCAACCTGGTCTCGCGCGATGTGCTGGGCATCGTCGGGGGGTATTGCTCGGGCGCCACGATGCCGACCCTCAAGACCTACGGCGATGAGGGCCTGCCGTTCGTGATCACCGCGTCGAACTCCACTCAGCTCATCCCCGCCAACCCCGGCAACGCCTTCATGATCAACTCCACCGGGGCGGATCAGTCGAAAAAGGCGGCCGAGTTCTTCGAGTCACAGGGCATTGAGCGCCTGGCCGTGATCGATCAGGGCGATTCGTACTCGCAGGACCTGGCCGACCTGACCGTCGAGCGCTGGGAGGCGATGGGCCACGAGGTGGTCACCCGCGAGACGGTCAACAAGGGCGAGCAGGACTTTTCGGCCGTGGTCAGCAACGTGCGCTCGAGCGGTGCCGAGGCGGTGTTCTGGACGGCCTACTACGCCGATGGCGGCCTTATGATCCGCCAGCTCCGTCAGGGTGGTTTCCGCGGCATGATCGCCGTGGGTGATGGCTCCAACTCGCCGCAGCTCTTCGAGATCGCCGGTGGCGCGGCCGAGGGCGTGTTCGCCTTCTCCAACCCCACCGCCGAGTTCCTGCCCGCCGCGGCGGACTTCATCGACGACTACGAGGCCGAGTACGGCCAGAGCCCGGGTCCCTACGCCCCGCTCAACTACGACGGCCTCAAGCTGCTCGCCTGGGCCATGGAGACCGCCGGGACGACCGATTCGGCGGCCGTGATCGACGTGCTCGAGTCGACGGACGGGCAGTCGTGGCTGACCGGCCCGATCAGCTTCACCGACGAGAACACGCTGGCCCGCAGCAACTTCATCATCCTCGAGGGCGAAGACGGCGCCTGGACGTTCTTCGAAAACTAACGGGCTGAATCGCGGCGCGGGTCCGGCGCGGGCCCGCGCCGCTTCATTCAGGCAGAGTCAACGGGGGGCTTGGCATGCCGGCCTTTGAGACATTCCTCCAGGCCATCGTCAACGGCCTGGTGCTGGGATCCTTTTACGCGCTGATCGCGCTTGGCTACACCATGATTTTCGGTGTGATCAAGCTCCTGAACTTCGCCCATGGCGATGTCTATATGGTGGGCGCGTTCGTCGGCTTCGGCGTGCTCTCACTGATCTCGGGCGTTGTCGGGGCGGGCTGGTTCGGCCTTGGCATTGCCATTCTGGTTTCCATGATCGCGGTCGGCTGTCTCGGCGTGATCATTCAGCGGGTCGCCTATCAGCCGATGCTCTCGGCGCCGCGGCTCTCGATCCTGATTACCGCGCTGGCGGTCTCGCTGGTGCTGCAGAACAGCGCCCTCAGCCTGACCGACGGCAAGTACACGGCGTTCCGCACCGACCTCGGCTTTGGCGGGTTTGAATTCGGACGCCTTTTCATCAGTCACCAGGCCGTGGTGCTGGTGGCCATCGCCGGACTGCTCATGATCGCGCTCGAGCTGTTCGTGAGCCGGACGATGTATGGCCGCGCCATGCGCGCGGTGTCCATCGACAAGGACATGTGCCGGCTGTTGGGCATCAACGTCTCGCGGGTCGTCGCCATCACCTTTCTGATCGGCTCGGGGCTTGCGGCCGCCGCCGGCACCATGGCGGGCGCCTACTACGGCAGCATCTGGTATTTCATGGGCTTTCTCATCGGCCTCAAGGCGTTCACCGCCGCGGTGATCGGCGGTATCGGCAGCATTACCGGGGCCATGCTGGGCGGTCTCATCCTGGGCCTGCTCGAATCCTTCGGCACCCTGGTGCCGTGGATTGGTAGCGAGTGGAAGGACGTATTTACCTTCTCGATCCTCATTCTCGTGCTCGTGTTCAAACCCACGGGCCTGCTGGGCAAATCAGAAGTGGAGCGGATGTAGCGATGAGTACCGCAACGGGCACAACGACCGGTCTGGTCGACCGCCTCTACGCCGCCTTCGACAGCCCCCGGCGGCAGATGCTGCTGATGGTGGCCATCGTGGTGGTGATGGCCGTGCTGCCAATGCTGATGGGGCGTTATGCGACCACCATCATGACCAACGCGCTGCTGTATGTGGTGCTCGCGCTGGGGCTCAACATCGTGGTGGGCTATGCCGGGCTGCTGGATCTCGGCTATGCCGCCTTCTTTGCGGTGGGGGCGTATAGCATCGGCATCCTCACCGTGCAGTTCGACTGGAATTTCTGGCTGGCCATTCCGCCGGCACTGGTCGCGGCCTGCATGGCCGGAGTGATCATCGGCGGGCCGACCCTGCGACTGCGCAGTGATTATCTGGCCATCGTGACCCTGGGGTTCGGCGAGATCGTGCGCTTCAGCGCGCGCAACCTCGAGATCACCGGCCGTGCCAGTGGCCTGTCGAACATCCCTGAGCCGAATTTCTTCGGCTATGTGATCAACAGCTACGTCGATTTCTACTATGTATTCCTGCTGCTGGCCGTGATCGCGGTCATCGCCAGTCATCGGCTCTATCACTCGCGGCTGGGACGGGCATGGCTGTACGTGCGGCATGACGAGGACGCGGCCGAGGCCATGGGCATCAACCGGGTGCGGGTTAAGCTGGCCGCCTACGTCACCGGATCGGTGTTCGGGGCCGTTGGCGGGATCTTCTTCTCGGTCAATCTGGGCGCCATTTCCCCGGAGAGCTTCAGTTTCGAGCAGTCGGTGCTGATCCTCATGGCGGTGATCCTGGGCGGCATGGGCAAGATCCCGGGGGTGATCCTGGGCGCGTTCATCATCATCCTCGGCCCCGAGCTGCTGCGCGAGCTCGGCGAGCTGCGGCTGTTGCTGTTTGCGGTGGTCATGCTGCTGATCATGCTGCTGCGGCCCAGCGGCATCTGGCCCGAACGGCGTCATTAAAGCGGAGGAGTGACGGATGCTGCTCAATCTTGAACAAGTCACGCTGCGCTTTGCCGGCAACACCGTGCTCGATAAGGTCGACTTCGGGGTCGAGGCGAATACGCTGGCCAGCCTGATCGGGCCCAACGGCGCGGGTAAGACCTCGCTGTTCAACTCCATCACCGGCTTTTACCGGCCCCAGGAGGGGCGTATCGAGTTCGCCGGCGAGCGCGTGCTGCGGCGCAAGCCCCACAAGGTCACCCAGCTCGGCATCGCCCGCACCTTTCAGAATGTGCGCCTGTTCCGCGAGATGTCGGTGATGGAAAACGTCATGGCGGGCATGCATTGCCGCACCCGCGCGGGGGCCTTTGGCGCCGTGTTGCGCACCCCCGGCCAGCGCGCCGAGGAGCGCTATATCGCCGAAGTGGCCCACGACTGCATGCGTTTTGTGGGCGTCGATGAATACGCCGACCGCCTTGCCACCAACCTGGCCTATGGCTATCAGCGCCTGGTGGAAATCGCCCGGGCGCTGGCGACCCAGCCGCGGCTGATCCTGCTGGATGAGCCCGCGGCCGGGCTGAATGCCACCGAGAAGGCCTCGCTGATCGAGCTGATCCGGCGTATCCGTGACGAGCGCGGCATCGCGGTGCTGCTCATCGAGCATGACATGGGCTTGGTGATGCAGGTCTCGGAGCGCATCAATGTGCTCGATTACGGCCGTATCATCGCCAATGGCAACGCCGAGGAGATCAAGAACAACCCCCGGGTCATCGAAGCCTATCTGGGGCAGGAAGACGAGGAGATGGTGCTGTGACAGAGCCGGTCCTTCGCGTGGAGCAGGTCGAGTCGTTCTACGGCAAGATCCAGGCGCTCCGCGGTATCGACATCGAGGTGGCCCCCGGCCAGATCATCGCCGTGCTGGGCAGCAACGGCGCCGGCAAGACCACGACGCTCAAGACCATCTCGGGACTGGTGCGTGCCCAGGTCGGCCGCATCCACTTTGACGGTGAGGACATCACCCGTCTGCCCCCGCATGAGATCGCCCGCAAGGGCGTGGTGCATGTGCCCGAGGGCCGGCATATCCTCAAGGGCCTGAGCGTGCAGGAAAACCTCGAGCTCGGCAGCTTCACGGTCCGCGACCCCGCGGTGCGGCGCGAGCGCATGGCGGATGTGTTCGAGCGCTTCCCGATCCTCTCTGAGCGGCGTCACCAGGACGGCTCGCTGCTCTCCGGCGGCGAGCAGCAGATGCTGGCCCTGGGACGGGCGCTGATGCATGGCCCGCGGGTGCTGCTGCTTGATGAGCCGTCCATGGGGCTTGCGCCCAAGCTGGTCACCCAGACCATGCGCATCGTCAAACAACTCAACGAGGCGGGCACCACCATCCTGCTCGTCGAGCAGAATGTGCGCCTCGCGCTCAAGATCGCGCACTATGCGTATGTCCTCGAGAACGGCGAAATCCACAACCAGGGGAAGGCTTCGGCGCTTGCCGAGGACGAGAGCATCGTCCAGGCCTATCTGGGGGCCTGATGCGGGTGGCGATCGTGGGTACTGGCCCGGCCGGCACGGCGGCGGCCCGGGGGCTGATCGGCCGCGGCGTAGCGGTGACGCTGTTTGATGAGCAGCCCCGCAGCGGCGGCAATATCAGCCGGATCCGGGCAACGGATGCTGCCACGCCCCTCGAGACCCTCGCCCGCGCCTCAGCGGAAGTGGAACTGCATACCGCCACCCGGGTGTTGTCCACCGAGGCCGGCGGCCGGGTCTGGTTTGATGCCGGTGACGGCGCCGAGGCGCGGGACTTTGACGCCATCGTGCTCGCCTGCGGGGCCTATGATGTCCACGACCCCATCCCCGGGCTGCCCGCGCCGGGGGTCAGTGGCGCCGGCGCCCTGCAGGCCCTGCTCAAGGGTCAGGGCCTGGTCCCCGAGGGGCCGGTGGTCATCGCCGGCAGCGGACCGTTTCTGGGAGTGGTCGCCGCCGGCCTGGTGCGCGCCGGTGTGCCGGTCACGCAGGTGCTGGATCGGCTGTGTCTGAGCGACTATTTTCGCCTGGCGCCCTGGGGCGCCGGCATCCCCGGCAATAGCCTGGAGTTTCTGCAGACCCGCTGGCAGCTGGCCCGGGCCGGGGTCGCGATGCGGCATGGTGTGGCCGTGACCGCTGTGGGCGACAACCAGTTGACCACCGATCAGGGCGAAACCATCGGCTTTCGTCATCTGGGCCTCACCGAGCGCTTCATCCCCCAGACCCAGCTGGCGCGGACCGCCGGCTGCGGCCTTGAGTACGATCCCGTGGGCGGTTATTGGCGGGTGGTGACCGATGCCCGCGGGCGCACCGATCGCCCGGGTATTTACGTGATCGGCGAAGGCCAGGGCGTGCGCGGCTGGCGGCATGCCCGACTATCCGGTGAGCGGGTGGCCCCGGCGGTGGCCGCGGATCTGGCGGGGCAGCCCCTCAAGGCCCGCGACAATGGCCTGCGGCGGCGCTTTCTGATCGGGTTCGGCCGCGCGCTTGAACACCGGCAGTCGCGGCGGGCCGCCACCCGACCCGCCGCCGAGGCGGTCATCTGCCCCTGTGAGGGGACCCGGGTGAGCGCCGTCGACGAGGCCGTCTCGCTGGGTCTGGCCGACCTGTCATCGATCAAGGTGGTGACGCGTTGCGGCATGGGCCCCTGTCAGGGCCGCTACTGCGAGCCGCAGGTGACGGCGCGCATCCGTGCCGCCGGTGCCACGCCCCGGGGAGCGCTCAATCAGCGTGCCTTCTCGCGACCGGTCCGTGTCGGGGAGGTGATCGATGGAACGGGTTGATGCGCTGGTGGTCGGCAGCGGGATCATCGGCAGTTTCGTCGCCCTGGCGTTGCGCGAGCGGGGCCTCGAGGTGATGGTTGTCGACCGCGGGGGGCTTGCGCCGGGGACATCGCGCAGCAGTGACGGCAACCTGCTGTGCTCGGATAAATCCCCCGGACTGATGCTGGATCTCTCGCGCCGCAGCCTGGACGCGTGGCACCGCTTCGCCGGGCGCTATGGCAATGACTGCGAATTCGACCCCAAGGGGGCGACGGTGGTGGCGCGCTCGGCGGATGAGGCCCGGGGCCTGAAGGCGCTGGTGGCCGAGCATCAGGCCCGCGGCATCGACTGCCGGTTTCTCGACAGCGGCTGGCATGCCCTTGAGCCGCACCTGGGCCCGGAAACCGTGGCCGTCGGCAACTGGCCGAACGACGCCCAGGTGCAGCCCATGCTGGCCTGCTACCAGATCGCGCGGATCCTGCGTGATCAAGGGGTGACCTATCGGTTCTATGAGGGCATCGACCGGCTTGAACCGCGCGACGATGGCGTGACCGTCACCCTGGACGGGGGTGATCGCATCGAGGCCGGCCACGTCGCGCTATGCACGGGGGTCTGGACGCCCGAGATCCTCGCGCCGCTGGGTCTGTCCGTGCCGGTACAGCCGCGCAAAGGGCATATCGCCGTGCTCGAGCGGGGTGATGTGGTGGTCAACTCGAAGATCGCCGATTTTGGCTACCAGGCCGCCGCCGAGAGCACCGAGGTGGACGAGACCGCGGTCCAGACTGCCGCCATCATCGAGGCAACGCGCAGCGGGACCATCCTCTGCGGCAGCTCGCGGGAATTTGCCGGTTTCGACATGGCGGTCAATATGCAGACCGTCCAGCAGCTGCTGGCCGACTGCGTGCGCATCGTCCCCGACCTGGCCCGCCTGCGGGTGATCCGCGGCTACGCCGGACTGCGACCGTTTTCGCCCGACGGCCATCCGCTGATCGGTCCGGTGCCCGGCGCGGAACGACTCATCGTGGCGACCGGCCACGAAGGGGCAGGCCATGGGCTGGCGGCGGTGACCGGCGATCTGGTGGCCGCCTGCGTGGCCGACGGCGATACCCACCCCTATGAGGGCCGCCTGCACCCGGAGCGGTTTCAATGACGGGGCCGGGGTTTCGTTGTCTGGAGGCGGCGGGCGAAGCGATCCGCGTTGAGATTGACGGCCGGTCGGTCGAGATACCCCGCGGGGTGAGCGTGCTGGGTGCGCTGCTGTTGCAGGCGGATCAGGGTCAGCGGCCGGACTGGTTCTGCGCCATCGGCCAGTGTCAGCGCTGTCAGGTGCGGGTCAATGGCCACGAGACGACGGCCTGCCAAGCTTATCCGGCACCCGGTGATCGCATCGAGACACCAAAGGGATGGAGCGGCTGACCGGGATCGAACCGGCATCACTGCCTTGGGAGGGCAGCGCTCTACCATTGAGCTACAGCCGCGCTGCGGGATCATTATATCGCTGGATGGCTGCGGTACAATGGCCGTATGAACGCAAACGACCCCCAGATCACCCTGTATGTGAACGGCGAGGCCCGATCGGTGCCGGCCGAGACTACCGTTGCCCGGTTGGTGGAGTCCCTTGAGCTCGGCCAGCGGCGGATCGCGATCGAGCTGAATGGCGAGGTCGTCCCGCGCAGCGAGCACGCCAGCCGATCCCTCAACGACCAGGACCGTATTGAAATCATCCGCGCCATCGGCGGCGGGTGAATGACCAAGAGGCAAGCATGACGCAGCAGCGACCACTGACCATCGCGGGGCACAGCTACCAGTCCCGCCTGCTGATCGGTACCGGCAAATACCGGGACATGGCCCAGGCCGGCGAAGCCATTCGCGCCAGCGGGGCCGAGATCGTGACCGTCGCGATCCGGCGCACCAACATCGGTCAGAATGCCGACGAGGAAAACCTGCTCGATGTCGTCCCGCCCAGCGAGTTCACCATCCTGCCCAACACCGCGGGCTGTTATACCGCCGATGATGCCGTGCGCGTCTGCCGGCTGGCCCGCGAGCTGCTGGATGGGCACGACCTGGTCAAGCTCGAGGTGCTGGGTGATCCCCAGACCCTCTATCCCGACATCCCCGCCACGCTCGAGGCCGCCGAGCGTCTGGTGGCCGATGGCTTCAAGGTGATGGTGTATACCAGTGACGACCCGATCATCGCCCGGCGGCTCGAGGAGATGGGCTGCGTGGCGGTGATGCCACTGGCCTCGCCGATCGGCTCGGGGCTGGGCATCCAGAACCGCTACAACCTGCTGACCATCCTCGAGAATGCCTCGGTGCCGATCATCGTCGACGCCGGCGTGGGAACCGCCTCGGATGCGGCGGTGGCCATGGAGCTGGGCGCCGATGGCGTGCTGCTCAACACCGCCGTTGCCGCGGCGCAGGAGCCGGTGCTGATGGCCTCGGCCATGCGCAAGGGGATCGAGGCGGGGCGTGAAGCCTACCTGGCCGGGCGCATGCCGATGCGCCGGTTTGCATCCGCCAGCTCGCCGCTGGAGGGCACCTTCTGGCAAGGCCGCCAGTGAGTACGACCGGTTACCGACCGATCCGCAGTTTTGTCCGGCGCGAGGGTCGCCTGACCGCCGGCCAGCAGCGGGCGCTTGATGAGTTATATCCGCGCTACGGCGTCGACTGGTCGGGCGGCAGGATCGATGTGGCGGCAGGCTTCGAGCGCCCCGCGCCCCTGGTGCTGGATATCGGTTTTGGCGACGGCGACGCACTGGCGGAGATTGCTGCCGCCCATCCCGATCGCAATTACCTGGGCGTCGAGGTCTATCGCACCGGCACGGGCCGACTGCTGCGCCGTATTGAATCGGAAGGCCTGACCAACCTGCGGGTGCTGCTCGCCGATGCCAGCGAGCTGCTGCGCGAGGGCCTGGCCCCGGCATCGCTCGCGGGGGTGCAGCTGTTCTTCCCCGACCCGTGGACCAAAAAGCGCCATCACAAGCGCCGGATCGTGCAGGCCGAATGGCTGGCGCGGGTGGTGGACCGCCTGCAGCCCGGCGGCTTTCTGCATATGGCCACCGACTGGGCGGACTATGCCGAATGGATGCTGTCGCTGAGCGACGCCGAGCGGCACCTGCACAATCCCTATGGCGGCTATGCGCCTGATGCCGGTGATCGGCCCGAGACCCGCTTCGAGCGCCGCGGCCGACGCAAGGGGCATGAGGTGTTCGACCTTATCCTGCAGCGGGTGGATGTGTGATCAACTCAACCCTTCGTGTCGAGCAGATACGATTGAGCCACCGCTAGAGCGTCACATCTTCGGCAGCGGGAAGCCGCTCATCCACATCGGGAAAGTCCATTTCGAGGTCTTCCAGCTCAGCGAGTACATCAATGAGCCCTTTTTTCGTCACCGGCTCAATGATCAGATGATCTCCTTCCTTGCGTATGTTTGAGCATGTGTCTGGAAGAGCGCCGTGTCAATCGGCCGACAGATGCAACCGAGTGAGCCGCTGTTAACGAGCGCGTTATTAGTGGCGTGGGCTATTAACGAAAACGCCGCTTAGTGTTAATCGTGAACGCGTTCGTCCCGCAGCCGTTACCCCCGTGTCCCGCACCGGAGATCACGGGGTCGCGCGCACGACGCCATGAGCAGGCACTACTGGCTTGCGGTCGACTGGATTCAATCACCCAGCTCCTCCCGGAGCCCGACCTGTTTCTCTATGCGTATATCCGCCGCGAAGCGCTTGTCTCCAGTCAGATCGAGGGGACCCAGTCTTCGTTGTCTGATCTGCTGCTCTTCGAGCTGGATTCCCCTTATCCAACCGGCTCCTGTGCGAGATGCATGCGCGGTTGCTCGCCCGCGGTCGCGGCGCCCGGATGCAGCCCGGAGCATTCCGTCGATCACAGAACTGGATCGGCAGGACGCGGCCCGGAAACGCTCGTTTCGTCCCTGCGCCGCCTGAGTATGTACAGGACGTGATGGCCTCGCTTGAGGCGTTTCTGCATAAGGAGAAGCTGCCTTTTTCGGCGTTGATCAAGGCCGCGCTTGCCCATGTGCAGATTGAGACGATCCATCCATTCCTCGATGGCGTGCGCTACGACGGGGACTGGGAGGCATGGCTGGATTTCTTCCTGGAGGGGGTTCAGGTCACCGCCACGGGGGCTGTCGACACGGCGGATCGGCTGGTGACGCTGTTCCGGGAGGATGCGCAACAGATTCAGAATCTTGGGCGGGCATCCGCCAATACCCTCCGGGTCTTCGACGCACTTCGTTCGCGTTCGGTGGCATCCATAAAAGACCTCCGGCGGCGTAGCGATCTCAGTGCGCCAACGGTTGGCCGGGCGGTTGATGCCCTCGAAGAAATGGGAGTTGTCGACGAGATCACGGGCCGTCAGCGTGATCGTGTCTATGTCTATCGCCGCTACCTGAATATTCTCAACGAGGGGGCAGAGCCGCTGTGAAGGGCCGCATTGAAGGCTTACTCCGTTTGTTGCAGACTGTTAGACACTTTGGTTTGGGTGCCACGGCATCCGATTAAAAGGGAACGCAGTGCAAGACTGCGGCTGCCCCCGCAACTGTGAGCGGAGAGCGAAGCCCCGATATGCCACTGTCGCCACGGCGATGGGAAGGTGGGGCCAAGCGTTGACCCGCGAGCCAGGAGACCTGCCAGAGCGATCACCCATTTCCGGTGCGGGGCGCGCCAGGGAAGCGGCACTACCGCAGCGGTGACAGTCGCCGGTCTGCGGTGGGCTGTCCGATGAGGGCCTTCGCAGACCACGTGTGTCTGTCGGCGGGAGCCATCCCGCCCGAACGCCAAGGGCCTCAATCAAATGAACAAAGCAACCCCTCTGACCGCACTGGCGCTGGCCGCCGGTGTGTCGACGAACGTCTACGCGCAAACCAGCCAGACCACCGAGCTTGAACCGATCATCGTCTCCGGCGGCATATCCCCGGTCGCCGCGGATGAATTCGGCCGCTCGAACACCGTCATAACCCGGCGCGATATCGAAGACAGCGGCTACGCCACCGTCCAGCAGGCGCTTGAAGCGCAGCCGGGGGTTTCGATCAACGGGACGGGGCCGAATGATCGGCAGATTCGCATTCGCGGCGGTGAGGGTAACCACACGCTCGTGCTGATCGACGGCGTCCGCGCCGCTTCAGGCGATAACGAATTTGTCCTGCGCGGGCTGGACACGAGTTACATCCAGCGGATTGAGATCCTGCGGGGCCCGCAGTCGGTCCCCTATGGCACGGATGCCGCAACAGGTGTCGTCAATATCATCACACGCGAGGCGGGTGAAGGAGTCGGCTTCGGCGCGTCAGCCGAGTTTGGTGAAGGTGATCGTCAGAGTGCCTATGTCACCCGCGGCACTGAGAACAGCAAGCTGTCGCTATCGCTATCCAACCTGAACGACGAAGGCTATGACTTCAGCGGGAGCGGTGGTGAGAAGGATGGCACTCGCTGGAAATCGCTGAACACCAAGGGATCTCTGGATCTGACCGCGAGAACAACAGCGGGCTTCAGCTTCCGTATCGCTGATGCGCGTTATGACTTTGACGACACAGATAACAGCGCAAACAGCGCTGGTGGCTATATAGTAGACAATCCAGACAAGCAAAGGGATTTGACTGAACGGGCCGGGAGTGTCTACTTAAAGCATCGGACGTCTGACGAAACCATCAGTCATAGGCTTCGTTTCGACCGCACCGCTAATCAGACCGATAACGACTTCGCGAGCGATACGACGACTGACGTCGGGCAATATCGTGTTCAGGTTGCACTCGATCAGGCCCGCATCGAGAGCAGCGATCAACTTCTGAGCTTACTGCTGGAGCGGCGTGTCGACGGAGATGAAGGCGAGACCCAGGATCGCGAAAACGATAGCTTCGGCCTCGAGTATCAGACGTGGTTGTCCGACGCCCTGAGCGTGCAGGCGGGGCTGCGTTACGACGATAACAACCTCTTTGAAGATGCGACGACCTGGAACATTGCGGGCAGCTATTTCCTAGATAACGGATTACGCCTGCATGCGTCAGGCGGTCGAGCCGTGGTTAACCCTAGTTTCTTTGAATTCACGGGCAACACAGACGAGGCCTATAACAGCGATCTTGAGGCAGAAAAGAATCTTGGTTTTGACGTTGGTCTCGAAGTGCCACTGCGGCGGATCAGCGGATCTATAGACATAACTGTTTTCCGCGACGCTCTGGAGGACGAGATTTTTTTAAAAAGTGGGACGTTTCCAGGCCCGTACGAGTACGGTAATCGTGACGGGAAGAGCGATCGCCGGGGCGTGGAGCTGACGATATCCGCCAATCCGACACAAAACCTTGATCTTAAGGGTAGCTATACCTATCTGGATGCCACAGATTCGGACGGACAAACGGTTACACGCCGGCCTCGTAATGAGCTCGGCGCCCGCGCTCAGTGGCGTCTCCCCAACGTAGCCACAACACTATCCGGTGATGTTCGCTATGTGGATGGGCTTTCTGGCAAGGAATTCTGGAAAGAGGGGTCACCACGGAAGGAGCTTCCTGAATTCACCGTTGTTAACCTAGCGGCTACTCATTCCTTAACGGATCATGTTGATTTGACCGCCCGCGTTACCAATGCCTTCGACGAGGATTATCAGGAGGTCTGGGGCTTTGCCACCCGTGGCCGTGCTGCCTTCGTTGGTGTCCGCACGTCGTGGTAGGCCGATCGATTCGACGTTTGCTGGCCGGGCTGCTGCTCCCGGCCGCGCTCTCGCTTGCCATGCCGGTGCTGGCGGCTGAGGACACGCCCCAGCGCGTCGTCTCCATGAACCTGTGCACTGATCAGCTCGCCATGCTGGTGGCGGGACCTGAGCAGTTGATCTCGGTGTCGTCCCTGTCTCAGGACCCTGCCAACTCGGCGATGGCGGATCGGGCCCGGCAGTATCCCGTCAACCATGGGCGGGCCGAGGAGATTCATGTCCTCGAGCCTGACCAGGTGATTGCCGGACGTTTCAGTGCCACGACCACCGTGGCGATGCTGCGGCGGCTGGACATCCCCGTCGCGGTGTTTGAGCCGGCGATCTCACTGGACGATGTGCGCGATAACCTGCGGCGAATGGGGGAAGTGCTGGGGCGGTCCCAGCGGGCCGAGGCGCTGGTCCGGCAGTTTGATCGGCGCCTGGACGCCATCCGCGTTGCCAGGACGCCGGCGGACGGGGCGGATGCGGCGCTGTTCTTTCCCAACGGCTACACCCGCGGTGAAGAGACCCTCATCGGTGACATCGTCGAGACGGCGGGTTTCGACAATGTGGCGAGTGATCTGGGCGTGACGCGGGGGGCGATGCTGCCGCTGGAGCGGCTGGTGATGGCAGGCCCGGATCGGGTGATCACGGCCAGTCGGGGGCCGGGTTACTCGCGCTCGGAGGCGATCATGCAGCATCCGGTCCTCGAGGATATCGCGCCGTTCGGCGTCCATCGGGGGCTGGGTAATGCTGACTGGGTCTGCGGGACGCCGCATGTCCTTGACGCCGTCGAGCGGATGGCATCCCTGCTCCAGCGCCCGGCTGGTGAGCCATCTCCATGACCCGATTGCTGGCGGTCCTCGGAGTTCTGCTGGTGGGGCTGTTCGGGGCGTCGCTGGTGGTGGGCCCAGCCCCGATTGGTCCGCTGAGCAGTCTTGAGGCGCTGTTCGACGGTGGACAGACGCCGCTGTCACTGGTGATGCGTGAGATCCGTCTGCCGCGCGCCATTCTGGCGGTCATGGTGGGGGCCAGTCTGGGCCTGTCGGGGGCGGCGATGCAGGGCTACCTGCGTAACCCGCTGGCCGAGCCGGGATTGTTGGGGATTTCGGGCAGCGCGGCGCTGGGGGCGGTGCTGGCCATCCAGACCGGGCTGGCAGCGGGTTTTGCCCTGGCGCTGCCGCTGGCGGCCCTCGCCGGCGCGCTGATCGGTGTGCTGCTGATCACCCTCCTGGCGGGTCGGCAGGGCGGTACGCTCAGCCTGATTCTGGCGGGGATCGCGATTTCGGCGCTTGCGAGTGCCCTGGTGTCACTGGTCCTCAACCTCTCCCCCAACCCGTTCGCCACCAGCGAGATCGTGTTCTGGATGATGGGATCACTCGCCGACCGCTCCATGCACCATGTCCTGCTGGCGCTGCCGTTCGTGCTGCTGGGCGCCCTCTTGCTGCTGACCCTCGGCCGGCCACTGGATGCGATGACGCTGGGCGAGGACACCGCTGAGGCCATGGGTATGCGGGTGCGCCGGGTGCGCTGGCGGCTGATCATCGGATCAGCACTGGTGGTGGGGGCCAGCACCGCCGTGGCCGGCACCATTGGTTTTGTCGGCCTGGTCGTTCCGCATCTGATCCGGCCCTGGGTGGGCGCAATGCCCGGTCGGCTGCTGGTCAGCAGCGCGCTGGGCGGGGCCGCCATGGTGCTGCTGGCCGATGTGCTGGTGCGGGTGATATTGCCGGCCTCGGACCTCAAGCTGGGTGTGGTGACGGCCCTGATCGGCGCGCCACTGTTTCTGCACTTGATCTACCAGACGCGACGGACGCTGGCATGAATGCCCTGACCATCCGCGATTTTTCGGTGTCGCTGGGGGACGGACCGGTCCTTGAGCACGTCAATCTCCACATCCAGCCCGGCGAGCTGGTCGGGTTGATCGGCCCCAATGGGGCGGGCAAGACCAGCCTGATGCGCGCGGCGCTGGGGCTGATCCCGGCCACCGGGCACTGTTCGCTGGCGGGTCTGGATGATCGCAGCCGCGCCCGGACTGTGGCCTGGATGCCCCAGGACCGCAGCGTCGCCTGGCCGATCAGCGTCGCGGCGCTCGTGATGCTGGGTCGGATGCCGCACCGGATGCCGGGTCAGCGCCCGAGTGCGCAGGATCATGACCAGGTGGCCGCGGCGATCAGACAGGTGGGCCTGGCCGGTTTCGAGCAGCGGGCGGTGACGCGGCTTTCAGCCGGTGAGCGCACCCGGGCACTGATTGCGCGCGCCCTGGCGCAGCAGACCCCCCTGGTCATGGCCGATGAGCCGATCGCGGGACTCGACCCGGCGCATCAGATCACCACCATGGAGACGTTTTCCGGGATTGCGGCCAGTGGCCGTTCAGTGCTCGTGTCGATGCATGATCTGGGGCTGGCGGCCCGTCACTGCACGCGGTTGATCCTGGTGGGAGAGGGGCGCGTAGTGGCCGATGGCACGCCCCAGCAGGTGCTGACCGCCGATCACCTGGCCCGGATCTTTCATATTGAAGCGTTTCTGCACTCCACTGATCACGGCCCGGTCTTTCAGTCGCTGCGCGTCCTCGGCCCGTAGCTTTTCGAGACGAACGCCACCTCGGTGTCGCCCCGCCGCTGGTTGATCACCAGAATCATCGCAAAAAACAGATTGCAGAGGATGTTGCAGAACCGCGGCAGGACATCGGGCACCTCGATCCCGGCCTCCTCGATGCGCACCATCTGCCGGATCGCCTTCTTGGCGCCGGAGCGGGCCAAGTTGAGGAATGGGACAGGCACGTCGCCGCGGGGCAGGACGAAGCCGTCGGCGCGGCCGTCGGCCTCGTTGCGATAGTGGTCGAGCCGGGCCTTGGCCCAGGTCAGGTCCGCCTCCTGGATGGCCAGCCGGCCACGGATCGAGCCATTCAGGTGAAAGGCGAGGGGCTGGAGGGTGTCCAGATCGGCGTGCAGGTCGGTCATTTCCGCGGGCAGGCTCGAGAGCGCCGCACCGATATTGCCGCAGAGCTCGTCGGTGATGACCTCGAAATCGCACAGTGGCGAGGTTTCGTGGATGAACGGGTAGCAGACTTCGTCAAGATCGGCGCTTCGTTGCATGGGTTATGTCCTGCTCATCAGTTATTCTTCAGCCCATGACACTGAGCATTATGACCGCCAATCTCAATGGCATACGCGCGGCCCAGCGCAAGGGGTTCTTTGAGTGGCTCGACGCTGAGCGCCCGGATGTCCTGTGCATTCAGGAGACCAAGGCCCAGCAGGCCCAGCTCGAAGGCGGGCCGTATTTCCCCGACGGCTATCACGCCGCCTTTGCCGATGCCGAGCGCAAGGGCTACAGCGGCGTAGCGGTGTATAGCCTGCGCGAGCCGGACGCTTACCATCGGGGCATCGGCATTGACGAGATCGATCGCGAAGGCCGATGGCTGGAGGCGCGGTTCGGCGATCTGAGCGTCGTCTCGTTCTACATGCCTTCGGGCAGCTCCGGTGAGCACCGCCAGGGCATCAAGGATGCGTTCATGGAGCCGCTGCTCGAGCGCCTGAAAACGATGGCGGCGGATGGCCGGGAATACATCATCGGCGGCGACTGGAACATCGCCCACACCTGGCGCGATCTGAAGAACTGGCGCTCCAACCGCAAGAACTCGGGCTTTCTGCCCCACGAGCGCGAGTGGATGGACCGCCTGCTGGGCGAGGCCGGGTTCGTGGACGCGTTCCGGCAGGTCAACGACCGCGACGATGAATACACCTGGTGGTCATTCCGCGGTCAGGCGTGGGCCAACAACACCGGTTGGCGCATCGACTATCAGATCACCACGCCGGGGATCGGGGCGCGGGTCCAGGACGCCCGGGTGCACCGTGCCGACCGGTTCTCGGACCACGCCCCGCTGACCGTTCATTACGACTGGCCGGATCCGTCCTCGGCATCCAGCCGCTTGAGATAGTCGACGATATCCGAGGATTCATACATCCACTCGACGCGACCGTCCGGGTACTCGATGCGCAGGCACGGCACCATGCCCTTGCCGCCGCCCTCGATCAGTTCCTGACGCCGACCGGGCTCGCGCAGGATGTTGCGCGACTCGAACTCGACGCCCAGGTCACTGGTCGAGCGGCGGACGCTCTGGCAGAAGCCGCAGAGTTCGTGTTCGTAGAGTGCGAGATGGTTCGGTTTTTCCATTCTGATCCTCACTGACCGGTTTCAAGGGTGTCCAGGTAACGCTCTGCGTCCAGCGCGGCCATGCAGCCACTGCCCGCCGATGTAATGGCCTGCCGGTAGACATGATCCATGACGTCGCCGGCGGCGAACACCCCGGGCACGCTGGTGGCGGTGGCGTTGCCTTCAAGACCGCTTTTGACCCGGATATATCCCCCGCTCATGTCCAGCTGGCCCTGAAACAGCTCGGTATTGGGGCGATGGCCGATGGCGATGAACACACCCGTCAGCGCGAGATCGTCGGTGGAGTCGTCAACACGGCTGCGCAGGCGGGCGCCGGTGACGCCGCTGTCGTCGCCCAGGACCTCGTCCAGGGTGCTGTTCCAGCGGATGCTGATCTGCCCGGCGTCGACGCGCTGCTGGACCTTGTCTTGGAGGATTTTCTCGCCGCGGAACCGGTCGCGGCGATGGATGATGGTGACATGCCGGGCGATGTTGGACAGGTACAGCGCCTCTTCGAGCGCGGTGTTGCCACCGCCCACCACGGCCACCTCCTGATTGCGGTAGAAAAACCCGTCGCAGGTGGCGCAGGCCGACACGCCCTTGCCCATGAACCGGCTCTCGGAGTCGAGGCCCAGATACATGGCCGAGGCACCGGTGGAGATCACCAGCGCATCCGCGGTGTACTCGCCGCTGTCGCCGATCAGGCGCACGGGCTTTTCGCCCAGCTCGGCGGTGTGGATATGATCGAAGCGGATGTCGGTCCCGAAGCGCTCGGCGTGCTGGCGCATCCGCTCCATCAGATCAGGACCCTGCAGGCCCGAAACATCGCCGGGCCAGTTGTCCACATCGGTGGTGGTGGTCAGCTGCCCGCCCATCTCCATGCCGGTGACCAGCACCGGCTCGAGGTTGGCGCGGGCGGCATAGACCGCGGCGGTGTAGCCCGCCGGCCCCGAACCGAGGATCAACAGGCGGCAATGACGCGCTTCGGACATGACGGACTCCCTGTGCGTTAAAACCCTATTTTCCATCGCCCCGCGTCGGGGCGTCTACCGTTGCGGGCGCGGGTTGGTATTTCATGATGATCAGGACCAGCCCCACGGCGGGCAGGCCGAGCAGCGCCGAGAGGGTGAAGAAGGTGGGATAGTCCATCGCATCCACGACGATCCCGCCGAATCCGCTGAGGAATTTGCCCGGCAGCGTCATCAGCGAACTGAACAGCGCGTATTGGGTGGCGGTGTAGCGGACGTTGGTCAGGCTTGATAGCCAGGCGATGAACACCGACCCGGCCAGACCGCCTGACAGGTTGTCGGCGCTGATGGTCAGCACCAGGGCATGGGTCGCGCCGTCCTGACCGGCCATCCAGGCGAACAGCAGGTTGGTGACCGCCGCCAGAAAGGCGGCGGCGAGCAGTGGCCGCAGGATACCGAAGCGGGTCGCCAGCGAACCGCCCAGCAGTGCACCCAGGATGGTCATGCCCAGCCCCCAGGCCCCGCTGATGTTGGCGATCATCGCCTTGCTGTAGCCCAGATCGATGTACAGCGGATTGGCCATGCTGGCCATGGCGATGTCGGTCACCCGAAAGCTCGCCACCAGCGCCAGCATCACCAGCGCAAAGCGCCCGAAGCGGCTGAAGAAATCGCGCACGGGGGCGATGACCGCGCTCAGCAGCCAGGCCAGCGTGGCGCGCAGCCAGACCGGCATGTCCGGGTGCCGGGCGACGAAGGCCCGGGCCCGGGCGTCTTCCCCGCGCGCCAGACGATCCTGCTCGGCGACCGGCTCGGGCCGCAGCAGCACGGTCAGCATGCCAATGCCCATCAGCCCGGCCATGCTCAGATAGGCCGCCCGCCAGCTGAGCAGATCGGCGAGATACAGGGCGCCGGTGTACGAGGCGAGGATGGCGATGCGGTAGCCGAGCTGATAGGCGGCGGCCAGGGCCGCCTGGTGGCGATCGATGTCGCACTCGATGCGAAAGGCGTCGATGGCGACATCCTGGGTGGCGGATGAGAACGCCACCAGCAGCGCCAGCAGCGCCACCGGCAACAGCGCCGCCTGCGGATCGGCGAAGGCCATGCCCGCCAGCCCCGCGGCGATGCCGATCTGCCCGAGCAGGATCCACGACCGGCGCCGGCCCAGCGCCCGTGTCAGCCCCGGCACCGGCAGCCGGTCGACCACCGGCGACCAGATGAACTTGATCGAATAGGTGATGCCCACCCAGCTGAAAAAGCCGATGGCACTGCGGCTCACCTCCATCTCGCGCAGCCAGGCACTGAGCGTGGCAAACACGAGCATGAACGGCAGTCCCGCCGAAAAGCCCAGAAACAGCATGGCAAGGACGGTGGGACGGCGATAGATGGTGATCGCCTCGCGCCAGCGCCCGATCCGGGTTGTTTGCTCCATGCACGCATCGTCGGGGAAGGCGCGGGGCGGAGCAAGCTTTCTTGATCACCCATGGCCGTTTGGTCAGAATGAATCGTTCAGGGGGAGTCCGGTCGGCGCTTTTGCCGTCCGGACTTTTTGTTGGCCGGGAGGGCCGCACGAATGAGTGAAAACCGCAGCGACGCGCCATTGCGCGAGGATATCCGCCAGTTGGGGGGCCTCCTTGGCAGTACCATCCACGAGCAGTCGGGCGCGCATGTCTATGAAACCGTTGAGGAGATCCGCGGCCTGGCGAAAAGCGCCCGGGCGGGGGACGAGGCGGCGGCCCGGGCGCTGGAAAAGCGTCTGGGTGAGCTGCCCGATGAGCTGATCGTCCCCGTGGTGCGGGCGTTCTCGCAGTTCCTCAATCTGGCCAACATCGCCGAGCAGCATCACCGCATCCGCCGTAGTCGGGCGTGGGTCCGTGACACCCAGACCGGGCCGCTGCGCGGCTCGCTCGAGGAGTTTTTCAAGCGCATGGACGCCGCCGGCAACACCGGCGAGTTGCACGAGACCATCGCCAACCTGGATATCGAGCTGGTGCTGACCGCGCACCCCACCGAGGTCATGCGCCGGTCGCTGCTGCAGAAGTACAACCACATCGCCGAGTTGCTGGGACAGGGGGATCGGCTCGATCCCACGCCGGAGGAGATCGAAGAGGTCCACCAGGCGCTCAAGCGCGAGATCACCGCCGCTTGGGAAACCGACGAGATCCGCCGTCGACGTCCGGCGCCCCAGGACGAGGCCCGCTGGGGGCTCGCGGTCATCGAGCAGACCCTGTGGGATGTGGTGCCGCATTTTCTGCGCCGTCTGGACCGCAACCTCAAACGCCAGACCGGCACACCGCTGGCGCTGGACTCCGCGCCCATCCATTTCGGCTCCTGGATGGGCGGCGACCGCGACGGCAACCCGCGGGTGACCGCGACCGTGACCCGCGAGGTCTGCCTGCTCAATCGCTGGAAGGCGGTGGAGCTCTACGAGCAGCAGATCAACGCCCTGATCGAGGACCTGTCCCTGCAGTGCGCCAGCGACGAGCTGCGCGGCTGGGTGGGTGATGCCTGGGAGCCCTATCGAACCGCCCTCAAGGCGGTCCGCGACCGGCTGCTGGCCACGCGGCACTGGCTTGAGGCGCGTCTGGCGGGGCGGCAGCCCACCGACGGGCTGATCTACTGGCGCACCGAGGAACTGCGCGAGCCGCTGATGATCTGCTACCGCTCGCTGCATGAAAGCGGCGCCGGCATGATCGCCGAGGGGCGGCTCAAGGATCTGCTGCGCCGGCTGTCGGTATTTGGTCTGACCTTGATGCGCGTCGACATCCGCCAGGAATCGACCCGCCATACCGATGCGCTCAACGCCCTGACCGAGGCGCTTGGCATCGGGAGCTACGCCGACTGGGACGAGGACGAGCGCCAGCGCTTTCTGGTGCGCGAGCTGGACAGCCGCCGGCCGCTGATCCCCCGCGACTTCGAGGCCGATGAAGAGGTCACCGAGGTGCTCGATACCTGTCGCGTCATCGCCGAGATGGGCGCCGATTCGCTGGGTGCCTACGTGATCTCCATGGCCTCGAAGCCCTCGGACATCCTCGCCGTCAAGCTGCTCCAGAAAGAGGCCGGCGTGCGCTCGCCGCTGCGCGTGGTGCCGCTTTTTGAAACGCTTTCCGACCTGCAGGGCGCTCAGGCCTGTCTCGATCAGCTGATCGGCATCGACTGGTACCGCGAGCACATCGACGGCGTCCAGGAAGTCATGATCGGCTATTCCGACTCGGGCAAGGACGCCAGTCATCTGACCGCGGCCTGGGCGCTCTACCAGACCCAGGAGCAGCTGGTGGAGAGTGCCCGCCGCCATGGCATCAGCCTCAAGCTGTTCCACGGCCGGGGCGGTTCCATTGGTCGTGGCGGTGGCCCCACGCACGCCGCCATCCTCTCGCAGCCACCGGGCTCGGTGGACGGGCGCCTGCGGGTCACCGAGCAGGGCGAGGTGATCCAGGCCAAGTTCGGCCTGCCGGGCATTGCCGAGCGCAACCTCGAGCTTTATATCACCGCGGTGGCCGAGGCGACGCTGGTGCCGCCGAATCCGCCCGAAAAGGGCTGGCGTGAGGTCATGGATCAGCTCGCGGGACGCTCCTGCGAGGTCTACCGCGACATGGTCCGCGAGACGCCGGAGTTCATCGAATACTTCCGCCACGCGACGCCCGAGCACGAAATCAGCCATCTGGCCATCGGCAGCCGGCCGGCCCGGCGCAAACCGACCCAGGGCGTGGAAAGCCTGCGTGCCATCCCCTGGATCTTCGCCTGGACACAGACCCGGCTGCTGCTGCCGGCCTGGCTGGGGGCCGGCAGCGCCCTGGCGGAAAGCCTTGAGGCGGGTCGGCGCGACACACTGCACCATATGTACGAGGCGTGGCCGTTTTTCCGGGCGTTCATCGACATGCTGGAAATGGTGCTGGCCAAGAGTGACCCCGCGGTGGCCGCCTGGTACGACGCCCGGCTGGTGCCCGAATCGCTGCATGGGCTGGGTGAGGGGCTACGCGAGCGCCATGACGAAACCCGGCGGACGGTGCTCGAAGTCAGTCAGCATGCCCAGCCGCTGGATGATGCGCCGGTGGTGCAGCGCTCGGTGGGCCTGCGCAACCCCTACGTCGATCCCCTCAACCTGCTGCAGGTCGAGCTGCTTGATCGGGTACGCCACGGCCACGAGGAAGACCTGCGCGATGCCCTGATGATCTGCATCAACGGCATTGCCGCCGGCATGCGCAACACCGGGTAGCCCATGCAGCCGTATCAGCACGATCTCATCGACTTCGCCCTCGAGCGTCAGGTGCTGCGCTTTGGCACCTTCACGCTCAAGTCGGGGCGCCAGAGCCCATACTTTTTCAATACCGGGCTGTTCAGCTCCGGCGAGGCGCTGCGCCGGCTCGGGGCCGCCTACGCCCGGCGGGCGGTGGATGCGGGGCTGGCCTTTGACGGCGTGTTCGGGCCCGCCTACAAGGGCATCCCGCTGGTCTCGGCCCTGTCCATGGCGCTGGCCGCTGAGCATGGGATCGACTGCCCGTGGTCGTTCAACCGCAAAGAGGAAAAGGACCACGGCGAAGGCGGGTCCGTGGTGGGGGCGCCGCTGTCGGGCCGCGTGCTGATCGTCGATGACGTGATATCGGCGGGGACCTCGGTGGCCGAGAGCGTCGCGCTGATCGAGGCGGCCGGGGCGCAGCTGGCCGGCGTGCTGGTGGCGCTGGACCGCCAGGAGCGCGGTCAGGAAGCGCTATCCGCCACCCAGGAGGTCGCCGCGCGGCACGGTGTGCCGGTCATCGCCATCCTCACCGTCGATATCCTCATGGAATACCTGGCGCGCCAGCCGGATCGGGGCGGCGACCTGGCGGCGATGCGCGAGTACCGCGCCCGCTACGGCGCCTGACGCCGGCGCCCGCCGGTGATGGCCGGCAGATGACGCTCGAGCAGCAGCGCCAGCGCCGCGGCGATCGCCAGACTGAGCGCCACGGCGAGAGCGCTGCCGGCCGCCAGCATCCAGTGTGACGAAGTGGGCAGGTTGGCCTGCATCCACGCGGCGATCGGCGGGTTGGCGAAGTGGTAGAAAAACCCATGCAGGCAGTAGATGATCAGGGTGACCTCACCCAGACGCTGTAGCCCGGTCCATGCCGGTACCAGCCGCGCGATCAGGATGATGGTGGCGGTACCGACCAGCGCGGTCAGCGGGAACAGCAGCGGGTGCCCGACCGTGCCGAACATCATCACCACCACGTCGAGCAGCCGGAACGGTCCCTGATTGAGGTTGTAGGTGAGGGTGATGATGGCAAGCCCCGCGACAGCCGCCAGTGCCACGCCATAGGGCGGGAACGAGCGCTCCAGCACGCCGGTGCGGCGGACCAGAATGCCGGTCAGGTAGAACGCGTAGCCCAGCGGCACCACATGGGCCATCCACATGATCAGGCCCGCGCTCAGCACATCGACCTCGCGGTTGAAGACATACCCGATGACGTAAAAACCGATGATCGCCGCGACAAGCGCGGTGTTGCTGCGCCACAGACGGCCGATGGCGCCATGGAGCAGTTCAAGGACGACCAGACTCGCCAGAAACCACAGCGGGATGCTGAAGGCGGGCAGGCCCCGGGCGGTGCTGATCAGCCCGGCGATATAGCCGTCGGCACCGCTCAGATCCACCGTGGGAAACCAGCCCGGCACGCCCGCCAGCGCCACGCCGGCCGGCAGCAGCGCAAACACCGCGTAGGGCACCAGACGCCCGCGGGCAATGCGCTTGAGCAGCGCCCCCCAACCCTGCGTCAGCCGGCGCTCGTTGTGGACGATCCCCGAGAGCACATAGAAAAGCGGCATGTGAAAGCTGTAGACCCACTTGTACTGGGCGGCCGCCGCGGCGCTGTCCAGGTACATGACCTGCTCGACCAGATGACCGTAGAACACCAGCGCGATGGCCAGAAACCGCGCCGTGTCGATGCTGCCGATGCGCGGGCTCGGGCTCATGCGGCGTCCGCGCCGTGGATCAGTGTGCCGACGCCGCTGTCGGTCAGCAGCTCCAGCAGCACGGCATGCTCAACCCGCCCATCAATGATGGTGGCGGCGCCGACGCCGTCGTGCACCGCTTCCAGCGCGCAGTCGACTTTGGGCAGCATGCCGCCCTGGATGGTCCCGTCGTTGATCAACTGCTGCACCCGGGCGGCGTTCAGCCCGGTCAGCAGGCGCCCGTCGCCGTCGAGGATGCCGGCGGTGTTGGTCATGAGGATGAGCTTTTCCGCCTTGAGGGTGCGCGCCAGGTGACCGGCGACCAGATCGGCGTTGATGTTGTACGAGGTGCCCTGGTCGTCGACACCGATCGGCGCGATCACCGGGATGAAGTCGGCCCCATCGAGCAGCGTCATCAGGGCGGGGTCGATGCCGGTGACCTCGCCGACGTGGCCGATGTCGATGATCTCCGGGGCCTGTTCCGCCGGCCCGGTGCCGGTGAGGGTGAGCCGCCGCGCCCGGATGAGCCCGCCGTCCTTGCCGCTCAGCCCCACCGCGCGGCCGCCATGGGTATTGATCAGGTTGACGATGTCTTTGTTGACCAGTCCGCCGAGGACCATTTCAACCACGTCCATGGTCTCGGCATCGGTGACGCGCATGCCCTGGACAAATTCGGTCTGCTTGCCGATCTGCGAGAGGACATTGCCGATCTGCGGGCCGCCGCCATGGACGATGACCGGATTGATGCCCACCAGCTTCATGAGCACCACGTCCCGGGCGAAGCTCTTTTTCAGGTCATCGTCGACCATGGCGTTGCCGCCGTATTTGACCACCACGGTGCGGCCATGGAACCGCCGAATGTAGGGCAGGGCCTCGGTGAGGACGTGGGCGACCTGACTGGGCGGCGTGGCATCAGTATTCATGGGCGATGTTTTTCCGGTTCACACAAAAAGACCGCACCCTGGGGTGCGGTCCAATGGTCGCCCCCCGGGGGGCGGGACGCAAGCGTGGGGGCGGCTCAGCCCTCGGCGCTCGTCGCCCGCGGGTAGTCCGGGATATCGGGCATCGGCGTGTCGTCCGAGCTGAGCGGCAGCTCGGGGTAGACCACCCTCGGCTGGTCACCCGTCAGCGAGCGCAGGAAGGCCGTGACGTTCACCACGTCTTCTTCCGTGAGCAGACTGTTGAGCTGCGCGTCGTTCATGATCGACACCGCTTCCTGCAGGCTCCAGACGTTGCCCGAGTGGAAGTAGGGCGCCGTCAGCTCGACGTTGCGCAGTGACGGGGAGCGGAACACATACTTGTCAGCGGCCGTCTCCGTGACCTGGGCGCGGCCCGTGTCACCCTCAGGCATGACATCGGCGCCGGGGCGGTTGATCACGCCGAAGGGATAGTACCCCTGACCGCCCACATTGACGCCGTTATGGCAGGCGACGCAGCCCTTGTTCATGAACGCGTCGAGGCCGGCGATCTGCTGGTCGGTCAGCGCGTCCTTGTCCCCCTTGAGGTACTGGTCAAACGGCGCATCCGGCGTGATCAGCGTGGCCTGGTAGACCTCGAGGGCCTTCGCCGTGTTGTCAAAGCTCACCGCCTCTTCCGACTCGGGGAAGGCGTTCTCGAAGGCGTCCACGTAGGCATCGATGCTCTGCAGCGTCGCCTCGAGGTTGGCGGGCGTGTTGTTCATCTCGACGCCGGCCTGGATCGGGCCTTTGGCCTGCTCGGTCATATCCTCGGCGCGGCCATCCCAGAACTGCGCGACGTTGAACACCGCGTTGAAGATGGTCGGCGAGTTGCGCGGCCCGCGCTGCCAGTTATGGCCGACCGAGCTGGGGATGTTGTCATCGCCACCCATGCCCACGTTATGGCAGGTGTTGCAGCTGATCGTCTGGCTGGCCGACAGGCGCGGGTCAAAGAACAGGAGCTTGCCGAGCTCGACCTTCTCGGGGGTCATCTCATTGCGCTCGGCGATGTGACCGGCCGCACTGTCCGGGATCGGCTCGAACAGCATCTGGGCGCGCTCCAGAAGCGCATCGTTGGCCAGCGTGGCGCTGCTGGCGAGCCCGAGCGCAACGGCGACGGGGATGGAATGGACGGCCTTCATGACTTTGCTCCTTGACTCGAACTGTTGGAGCCAAGCGTAGGCCGCCCTGCGGGGATTGAATAGCTGAACCTGCGCGATACTTGATCCGGATCAAACGCTGATGCCGACCGCCTCCCCCGCGCGCTGGATCAGGCCCTCAAAGCGCTCGCGAATGCGCGCCAGCGCCGCCGCGTCGCTGCCCTCGAAACGCATGACCAGGCAGGGCTGGGTGTTGGAGGCACGGACCAGTCCCCAGCCATCGGCAAAGTCCACGCGCAGGCCGTCGATGGTGGTCACGCGGGCGGCATCGAAGCCCTCGGCACGGTCCATCAGGGCGGTGATCAGGCGGTGCGGTTCGCCTTCCTGCAGATCCAGACGGATCTCGGGCGTCGCCACCGGTTCGGGGAGCGCGGCGAATACCTCGCTGACCCGGCGGTCATCGGCGGCGAGAATCTCCAGCAGCCGGGCAGCGGCGTAGATCCCGTCGTCAAATCCGTACCAGCGGTCGTTGAAAAACAGATGCCCGCTCATCTCCCCGGCGAGGGGCGCATTGGTCTCGCGGAGTTTTTCCTTGATCAGGGAATGGCCGGTCTTCCACATGATGGGCTGGCCGCCGGCGGCCTCGACCACCGTGGCCAGGGCCGCGCTGCATTTAACATCAAAGATGATGCCGCCACCGGGATGCTCGGCGAGCACCGACTGGGCGTAGCACATCATCTGGCGATCGGCCCAGATGATGTGGCCGGTCTCATCCACGACGCCCAGACGGTCGCCGTCGCCATCAAACGCCAGCCCCACATCGGCCTGATGATCGGCCACGGCCTGGATCAGATCGGTCAGGTTTTCCGGGACGGTGGGGTCGGGGTGGTGATGGGGGAACTGCCCGTCCACCTCGCAGAAAAGCGGCACCACTTCGGCGCCAATGGCCGCGAGCACGGACGGAGCGACTGCGCCGGGGACGCCGTTGCCGCAGTCGACCACCGCCTTGATGGGGCGCGGGAGCCGGATCTCGCGGGTGATGCGCTGCTGATAGGCGTCGATCACCTCCACCGAGCGGGTCTCACCGGTGCCGGTCACCAGATCGCCCCGGCGGATGCGCTCGCCCAGTGCGGTGATGCCCTCGCCCCACAGCGGCCGGCCGTTGATGATGGTCTTCAGGCCGTTGTACTCGGCGGGATTGTGGCTGCCGGTCACCACCACGCCGGCCTGGGTGTCCAGCCAGTGAGTGGCGAAGTACATCACCGGGGTGGGCACCTGACCGATATCGATCACCCGACGCCCGGCCGCCATCAGCCCCCGGCGCAGCGCTGCGGCCAGGCGCGGGCTCGACTCGCGGCCGTCATAACCCACCACGATGCCTGACTGGCCGGCGTCGGCGGCCGCCGAGCCGATGGCCTGACCCAGCCACTCCACCGTGGTCTCGGGCAGCTCGCGGTCGACGCGGCCACGGATGTCGTAGGCGCGCAGAATGGAGGCATCAATGGGCATGCGACAGGCTCCCTTGTCTATTGCTGGCCGGTATGTCCGAAACCGCCCGTGCCGCGCTCGCTGTCGGTGAACGCCTCGACGGGGGTAAAGCGCGGCCGGCTGACCGGCAGAAAGACCAGCTGCGCGATGCGGTGACCGGGCTCGATGGTGAACGCGGCCTGGCTGCGGTTCCAGCACGAGATGAAGATCTCGCCTTGGTAGTCGGAGTCGATCAGCCCCACGGCATTGCCGAGGATGATGCCGTGCTTGTGGCCAAGGCCTGAGCGGGGCAGCACCACGGCGGCGTGACCGGCATCGGCGATGTGCACGGCGATGCCCGAGGGGATCAGCTGGGTGTCGCCGGGGGCGAGGACCCGGGTGGTCTCGACGCAGGCCCGCAGGTCGATGCCGGCGGCGCCCTCGGTGGCGTAGTCGGGCAGCGGGAATTCGCTGCCGAGGCGCGGGTCGAGGATGCGCAGTTCAACGTTCTGCATGGCAATGGGCTCCAATGAGTTCAATCAGCGCCGCCGCCAGCCGATCCTTGGCCATGGGGCCCAGGCGCTGATGGCCCCCGGCCCAGAGCACGTCGAGGGCGTTGTCGCTGACCTCGAACCCCAGGCCCTCGCCGACCCGGTTGGCGGCGATCATGTCGAGCCCCTTGGCGGTGAGTTTGGCGCGGGCATGATCGATCACGTCGTGGGTTTCCGCGGCAAAGCCGACCGTGAATGGCGCCGTCGGCAGGGCCGCCACGTCACCGACGATATCCGGATTGCGCACCAGGCTGAGGGTCGGTGGCGCATCGGATTTGCGCACCTTGTGATCGGCGGGCTGTGCCACGCGGTAATCCGCGACGGCGGCGGCGGCAATGAAAAGCTCGACATCACCCGCCCGCTCGAGCGTGGCGGCGTGCATTTCGGTGGCGGTCTCGACATCGATGCGCTCGACGCCGGGGGGAGTCGGCTGCTCGCTCGGCCCGGCGATCAGGGTGACCGTGGCACCCGCCGCGGCCGCCGCGCCAGCCACCGCAAACCCCATGCGTCCACTGCTGCGGTTGGCGATGAAGCGAACGGCATCGATGGGCTCGCGGGTGGGACCGGCGGTGACCAGCACCGAGCGGCCCTGCAGGGATCCGGGCGTATCAAGGGCGGCGACGATGTCCGCCGGTTCCATGAGTCGGCCGGGGCCTGATTCGCCCTCGGCGAGCGGGCCTTCCACCGGCCCGAGCAGCTGCATGCCGCGCTGCTGCAATGTCTCGGCGTTGGCCCGGGTAGCGGCGGACTGCCACATCACGTGATTCATCGCCGGGCAGATGCACAGGGGGGCACGGGTTGCCAGACACAGCGTGGTCAGCAGATCTCCGGCCAGTCCGTGCGCCAGGCGGGCCATGGCGTCGGCGCTGGCCGGCGCGATGATCACCCGGTCGGCCCAGCGCGCCAGCTCCAGATGGCCCATGCCGGCCTCGGCCTCGGGGTCGAGCAGATCGGTGTGTACCGGCTGATGGGAAACCGCCTGAAAGGTCAGCGGCGTTACGAACGCCTGGGCCCCGGTGGTGAGGACGACCCGCACGGCGGCGCCGGCCTGGCGCAGTCGCCGGACCAGGTCGGGCGCCTTGTAGGCGGCGATGCCGCCGGTCACCCCCAGCAGGATGTTTTGACCGGAAAGGCTCATGGCGGAACGTGTTCGCAGCTTGAGTGGATCACAGGAAACTACACTGTTGCCCGTTGCATGAAAACGCCAGGCATGAGGTGAGTATGGCGATTTCCGACTGGCCGGCGGCGGAACGGCCCCGCGAGAAGCTCCTCGATCGTGGCGCATCGGCACTCTCGGATGCCGAGCTGCTGGCGATCTTCCTGCGCACTGGCGTGCGCGGGCACACGGCGGTGGATCTGGCCCGACACCTGCTGGCGGCGTTTGGCGGGCTGCGACCGCTGCTGGAGGCCGATGCCGCGACATTCGCCGGCCATCATGGCCTGGGTCCGGCCAAGTACGTGCAGCTGCAGGCCGTGCTGGAAATGGGACGGCGCCACCTGCAGGCCCGCCTCGAGCGCGGCGAACCCATGACCGGTCCGGAGGACACCCGGCAGTATCTGGTCGCCCGGCTGCGGCATCTGCCTCATGAGATCTTCGCCTGTCTGTTCCTCGACAACCGGCATCAGGTGATCGGCTTCGAGGAGCTGTTCCGCGGCACCATCGACGCGGCGAGCGTCTATCCGCGCGAGGTGGTCAGCCGGGCGCTGCGCCTGAACGCCGCCGCGGTGATCCTCGCCCACAACCATCCCTCCGGCGTCACCGAGCCCAGTCTGGCGGATGAGCGCATGACCGACCGGCTGCGCGAGGCCCTGGCCACGGTGGACATCCGCGTGCTGGATCACTTTGTCGTGGGGGAGGGGCGGCCGGTCAGCTTTGCTGAACGCGGCCTGATCTGAAGTGGCCGCTCAGGCCTCGAGCACCTGGGGGCCCAGCCCCTCGCGCAGCTTGCGCAGGGCGTTCTTCTCGAGCTGGCGGATGCGCTCGGCGGAAACCCCGTACTCATCGGCCAGCGTGTGCAGGGTGTCCTTGTGTTCGCTTAGCCAGCGCCGCCGCAGGATGTCGCGGCTGCGGGCATCGAGCGCCGCCAGCGCGTCACCCAGAGCATGATCCTGCCAGTCGGCCCAGTCTTCGCTTTCGACCGTCTGTGCCGGATCCATGGACTGATCGGTCAGATACGCCGCCGGCGCGCGGGCGACGCTGTCCTCGTCGTCACTCTCAGGCGCCGGGTCAAATCCGACATCCTGACCGGACAGCCGTGACTCCATCTCGAGGACCGTTTCGGGCTTGACGCCCAGATCCTCGGCCACGGCATTGACCTCCTGGCGGTTGAACCATCCCAGACGCTTCTTGGAGCCGCGCAGATTGAAGAACAGCTTGCGCTGGGCCTTGGTGGTGGCCACTTTGACCATCCGCCAGTTGCGCAGGATGTATTCGTGGATCTCGGCCCGGATCCAGTGCACGGCGAATGACACCAGCCGCACCCCGACCTCGGGGTCGAAGCGCTTGACCGCCTTCATCAGGCCGATGTTGCCTTCCTGGATGATGTCCGCCAGTGGCAGGCCGTAGCCGGTGTAGCCGCGGGCGATATGAACGACAAAGCGCAGGTTCGACAGCACCAGCCAGCGCGCGGCTTCCAGATCTTCGTGGTCGCGGTAGCGGCCGGCGAGCGAGCGCTCTTCCTCGGCCCCCAGGGCGGGAATCGCGTTGACCGCCTGGATGTAATGGTTCTCGCTGCCCGCACGGAGTGGCAGTTTATTGTAATCGGTGCTGACCAGTGCCGCGCCTGTGTCCATAACAACCCTCCCGAGTCGTTTCGATGATGCAATTATAATACCAATATTTGAAGGGCGGGGCAGCCGGCAAGTTCCGTCATGGCGGTTCGATGGCCGACAGATGACGGCCCACGGCCAGCCAGGCACCGCTCAGGCCGAGCAGCGCGCCGGCGCCGACGAGTGTCAGGGTCCCGGTCAGACCCGGACCGCTGGGCCGGAAGCCGCTGCCGTAGAGGCTCGCGAGCCGCTGGACGGGGTCGGCGACCGATGTAACCGCAATGGCCAGCAGCAGGCCTGCGATCAACCCGCCGGCCATCCCGTACCAGACGCCGGTGTAGAGGAACGGGCGGCGGATGAATGCATTAGTGCCGCCGATCAGGCGCGTGATCTCGATCTCGCGGCGATGGTTTTCGATGTCCAGGCGCAGCGTGTTGAACAGCACCAGGATGACGGTCAGCCCCAGCAGCAGCGCGACCAGTGTGGTGATGCGGTTGCCCAGATCGATGATGGCGGCAAGGCGCGCCATCCAGTCGCGATCAAGGCGCAGGTTGGCCACCGCCGGCAACGCCCGCAGGCGACCGACGAGCCGGTCGACCGACTCCGGCCCGAGGCGCGCGGCCAGTTCCGCCACCACCACCGCCGGCAGTGGGTTGGCGTCGAGCATTGCCAGCGGGTCGCTGACACCGCTGCTCTGCCGGTATTCGGTGAGCGCCTCGTCGGGCGTGATCAGGCGTACCCCGCGGATGCCGTTCAGCCCGTCAATCCGCGCGGCGATTGTGGCGTACTGATCCGCCGCGGTCCCCGTGTCCAGAAACACCGATGCCCGTGGCGCGCCCTGCCAGCCGTCCATGGCCGATTCCAGGTTGTCCATGGCCACCACGAACGCGGCGGGCAGGGCCAGGGCGATGCCGATGGCCGCGGCGGTCATGACGCTGCCGAGCCACTGCCGCCGCAGGCGTCCCAGCGAGCTGATCGCGGCATGGGCGTGGAGCTTGGCCCAGCGCCCGGGCATGGCGCTGATCCTCATGTTGCGCGGCCCTCGCTGAGATGGATCTGGCGGTGCCCCAGCGCGTCGATCAGCGGCTGGTCATGACTGGCGATGACGGTGGTGACGCCCACCTGATTGAACTGCCCGAACAGCTGCATGATCTCCAGCGAGAGCGCCGGGTCGAGGTTGCCGGTGGGCTCGTCGGCCAGCAGGATCGGCGGTCGGCTGACAATGGCGCGGGCGATGCCCACGCGCTGCTGTTCGCCGCCGGACAGGGTGACCGGATAGGCGCGGCTCTGCGCCAGCAGTCCGACCTTGTCCAGCGCCGCCTGCACCCGGCGACGGATATCGGCGTGGGGGCGACCCTCGATGACCAGCGGCAGTGCAACATTGTCGAACAGGGTGCGGTCGTGGAGCAGGCGATGGTCCTGGAAGGTCATGCCGATGCGCCGGCGCAGGTAAGGGATGCGGCGGCGTGGCAGCCGGGCCAGATTGGCGCCGTCGATCAGCACCTGGCCGCGGGAGGGGCGCTCAAGGCGGGGGATCAGTCGCAGCAGTGTGCTCTTGCCCGCGCCGCTGGCGCCGGTGATGAAAACCAGCTCGCCGCGCTCGACGTGCAGGTCGAGCCCGCGCAGCGGCTCGTTACCGCCCGGGTAGCGCTTGCCCACCCCCTCCAGGCGGATCATGTGTCATCGGTTCCCGCGACCGCCGCGTCGAGCAGGGCGTCGACGAAGGCCTCGGCATCGAATGGCCGCAGGTCATCGACGCCCTCGCCGATCCCGATAAAGCGCACTGGAATGCCAAAACGCTGCGCCATGGCAAAGATGACGCCGCCTTTCGCGGTGCCGTCGAGCTTGGTCAGGGCAAGCCCGGTGACATTGACCGCCGCGCCGAACTGCTCGGCCTGTGCCAGGGCGTTCTGTCCGGTGCCCGCATCCAGCACCAGGAGCACCTCGTGGGGCGCGTTGTCGTCCTGTTTGCCAAGCACCCGCCGGATCTTGCGCAGTTCTTCCATCAGGTTGCCCTGGGTATGCAGACGACCGGCGGTATCGGCGATGAGCACGTCGGCACCGCGGGCGATGGCCGCCTGATGGGCGTCGTACACCACCGAGGCAGAGTCGGCGCCGGTGGGCTGGCTGATGACCGGCGTGCCGGTGCGCTCGCCCCAGGTCTGGAGCTGTTCCACCGCGGCGGCCCGAAAGGTGTCCCCGGCGGCGAGGATCACCCGCCGTCCCTGCTGGCGGTACTGTTCGGCGAGCTTGCCGATGGTGGTGGTCTTGCCGGCGCCGTTGATGCCCACCGTCAGGATGACCATGGGCTTGTCGTGGGCGCTGATCTCCAGGGGCTGGGCCACCGGCTCGAGGATCCCGAGCATGTCCTCGCGCAGGGCGCGCTGCAGCGCGTCAGTGTCGTCGAGTTCGTTGCGCTTCAGCCGGTCGGTCAGATCGGTGATGATGCGGGTGGTCGCCTCCATGCCCACGTCGGCCATCAGCAGATGGGTTTCCAGCTCTTCGAGCAGGTCGGCATCGATGCGCTTGCGACCCAGAAACAACTGACCGAGACCGCTGCCCGTGCGACTGAGCCCACTGCGCAGACGGGCCAGCAGCCCGGGGCGCGATGGCGCCGCGGTGGCGGGCGTGTCGTCGGACTCGGCGGGTGGGGCCTTTTTCTTGCGGCGGAACGGCAGCATGGAACTCTCGGGGCTCGGGCGTGAACGAATGATTCAGTATGCTAACACCGCATCGATGATTCGATGTGTCAAACCAGAGGCTTCATTGACGATGCGAAACGCGCTCTTCGCCCTGATCCCCGCCCTGATGGCGACGCCGGTCGCAGCGCAGTCCGGCGCGGGCGTCACCGAGTTCACCCTCGACAATGGCATGCAGATCCTGGTGCGCGAGGACCACCGCGCCCCGGTGGTGGTCTCGCAGGTCTGGTACCGCGTGGGCTCATCCTACGAGACCCGCGGCGAGACCGGCCTCTCGCACTTGTTTGAACACATGATGTTCAAGGGCACCGAGCGTCACGCCGAGGGCGAGTTCTCCGAAATCATTTCGCGCGAGGGTGGGCGGCTGAACGCCTTTACCGGGCGGGATTTCAGTGCCTACTTCGAGATCATGGCCGCCGACCGGCTGCCGGTGGCGCTCGAGCTCGAGGCCGATCGCATGGCCAATCTGCAGATCAACGCCGAGGCGCTGTCCACCGAGCGCGAGGTGGTGCTTGAAGAGCGCCGGCTGCGCACCGATGACCGGCCGGAGGGCCGCTTTGCCGAGCGTTATGCCGCCATCGCCCACCCCGGCACGGGCTACGCGCATCCCATCATCGGCTGGGCCGACGATGTGGCCGCGTTCGAGGTCGCGGATCTGCGTGACTGGTACGACCAGTGGTACACGCCCACCAACGCCACCCTGGTGGTGGCCGGTGACGTCGAGGCCGAAGCGGTTCATTCAATGGCGCAGGAATACTTCGGCGGCATTGAAGGCCGCGAGGTGCCGGCGGTGCACGATCCCGACAACCTCCAGCCACCCGGCGAGCGGCGCGTCATCCATCGCGATCCCCAGGCGCGGGTGACCCAGCTGCGCATGGGTTACGAAGTGCCGTCCTTCGCCACGGCCGAGTCAGGCCTTGACCCCTACGCACTGCAAATGCTCGCCACCATCCTCGATGGCGGTGACGGCGCGCGGCTGGCTGAGGATCTGGTGCGCGGCTCGGGCGTGGCCGCTGCGGCCGGCGCGGGCTATAACCCCATGGTCAGGCTGGATGGCGAGTTCTCGCTGTTTGGCGTGCCGGCCGACGGTGATGTCGACGCGGTGGAAGCGGCACTGCGCGAGCAGATTCGCCGTCTGCAGGAAACCCTGGTATCGGACGAGACGCTGGAGCGGGCCCGCAGCCAGATGCTGGCCGATCACCTGTTCGAAATGGACTCGGTGTTCTATCAGGCCATGCAGCTTGGCATGCTCGAGACCACCGGTGCCGGATGGCAGACCCTCAATGACTTCGAGGAAAACGTGCGCGCCCTGACCGCGGAGGATCTGCGGGCCGCCGCCCGTGAATATCTCCGCCCCGAGATGCTGTCCGTCGGCATCATGCAACCCGCCGATCAGGAGGAGACCGGATGAAGCGTCTCATCGTCGCGACGGCCCTGATCCTTTTCAGTCACACAGGGGGCGCAATGCAGGCCGATATCCAGGAGTGGACCACCCGTGCCGGCACCGAGGTGCTGTTCGTCGAGCGCCACGAGCTGCCGATCGTCGATGTCCGCGTGACCTTTGATGCCGGCAGCGCCCGCGATGGCGATACGCCCGGCCTGGCGCGGATGACCAGCAATCTGCTGCTGGAGGGAACGCCCGAGCGCTCAGCGGGGGGCATCGCCCGCGGATTCGAGCGCTACGGCGCCCGGGTCAGTACCGGCAGTGGCCGTGACACCGCTCAGGTCAGCGTTCGCGCGCTGAGTGAACCGGCGCGTCTCGATCCGGTGATCGACAGCCTGGCCGACGTCATCGCCAAGGCCGACTTTCCCGCCGATGCCGTCGAGCGCGTCCGCCGGCAGATGAGCCTCGGGCTGCAGCAGGCGCAGTCGTCGGCCTCGGCGCTCGCCGAGAAGGCCTTCATGCGTGGCATCTATGGCGAGCATCCCTACGCCACACCGCCCGGGGGCACCCTGGAGTCGGTGGAAGCGCTGACCCGCGCGGCGGTGGTCGACTTTCATCGCCGCCACTACACCGCCCGCAACGCAACCATCGCCATTGTCGGCGATCTCAGTGCCGAGCGCGCCAGAGCGATCGCCAACGCCCTGAGCGGCGCGCTGCCGGCCGGTGAGGCGCTGGCGGCGCTGCCGCCGGTGGATATCCCGAGCTCGGCGCAGACCATCCGCGTGCCGCTGGAAGCCGAGCAGACCCACGTCATGATGGGCCAGCCGTCGGTGCGCAAGGGCAGTGAAGCCTATTATGCGCTGTATCTGGGCAACCACATCCTCGGCGGCGGGGGACTGACCTCGATCCTTGCCGAGCGCATGCGCGAAGAGCGTGGACTGTCCTACAGCAGTGCCTCGTCCCTGACGTCCGCTGCCCGCCGCGGGCGGTTTCAGATGACCACCCAGGTGCGCAATGATTCGCTGCCCGAGGCGCTGTCGGTGATGCGGGACAGCCTTGAGGAGATGCGGGTCGACGAGCCGGCGGCGCAGCGGCTGAGTGACTCGAAGCGCAACATCACCGGCAGCTTCCCGTTGCAGCTCGACAGCAACCGGGATCTGCTGGGCTACATCGCCACCATCGGTTTTTACGGCCTGTCGCGGGATTATCTCGAGGCGTTCGTCGAGCGCATCGATGGGCTGGATGGCGAGGCGGTCCGCGCGGCCATGCACGAGCACATCGACCCGGCGCGCAACGTCACCGTGCTGGTCGGCCCGGAGGCCACGATCAACGCCGCTGAATAATGCGCATCATCGGTGGTGACTGGGGCGGACGGCGGTTTCCGGTGAGCACGGCCGCCGGGCTCCGCCCCACCGCCGATCGCAACCGTGAAACCCTGTTCAACTGGTTGCAGCCGACGCTGCGTGGCGCCCGCGTACTCGATCTGTTCGCCGGCACCGGCGCGCTGGGGCTCGAGGCCCTGTCCCGGGGCGCGTCCTGCGCCACCTTCGTGGAGCGCTCGCGCCCGGTGGCGGCGGCGCTCCAGGCGCTTGTCGAGCGTCTCGAGGCCACATCGCGCGCCCGGGTGCTGACGATGGATGCGCGGCGGTTTCTGCGATCCGATCCCGTGGCTTTTGATCTGGTGTTTCTCGATCCGCCCTTTGCGAGCGATTGGCTTGATGCCGTCCTGACCGGGCTGGCGGAGGGCGGATGGCTTGCCGACACGGCGCAGGTGTACGTCGAGACGCGCGCCGGCCATGCCCCGACCCTCGATCCCGGAGCGTGGGCCTGTCAGCGCCAGAAAACCGCCGGGGATGTCTGGTTCGGGCTGCTGCAGCGGGGGGAGTGAGGCGCAGTCACCGGTCGGGGGCTGGCATGTTGGTTCGACAGGCAATACGATGCATCGCCTCAAGGGAGGAGGCGTTATGTCAGTCGTTGCGGTCTACCCCGGCACGTTCGATCCGCTGACCAACGGTCACAGTGATCTGGTCGAGCGCGCCTCGCGGTTTTTTGATCATCTGATCGTGGCGGTTGCCGGCAGCCCTAGCCCCAGCAAGCATCCCGCCTTCAGCCTTGAGCAGCGCGTCGAGCTGGCGCGCCACGTGCTGCGGCCCTATCGCCGGGTCGAGGTCATGCCCTTTGACTCGCTGCTGGTGGACTTTGTCGAGGCCCAGGGTGCGCGGGTGATCCTGCGTGGTCTGCGGGCGGTTTCGGACTTTGAGCACGAGTTCCAGCTCGCGAGCATGAACCGTCAGCTGGTGCCCAACGTCGAGACAGTCTTCCTCACCCCCGCCGAGCAGTACGCGTACATTTCTTCCAGTCTGGTGCGCGAGGTCGCGGCCCTGGGCGGTGACGTCAGCCGTTTCGTGCATCCCAGCGTGCAGGAAGCGCTGGCGGGTCGGTACGCGGAAAATTTTTGATTGCGCGGCGTCCAGCCCTGCCGTATTGTCCAAACCAAGTGCATGATCATGCTGTGGTCAGCACCCGGCAGCCCGACGTTCGGGCGGTCTAAAGGAAGGCGGACGCCTTCTGCGATGTTTGACCTGTCGGTTTGATAGACCCGGCAGACCTTGATGAGACAGATAGATGAAATCGATTTACGTGGGCAATCTGCCCTTCTCCGCCTCCGAGGATGAAGTCCGTGACCTTTTCGCCAACCACGGTGAGGTCAAAGAGGTTCGGATGATCTCCGATCGGGAAACCGGTCGTCCTCGTGGCTTCGGCTTCGTGCGCATGGACCCTGCCGAGGCGGACGCCGCCATCGAGGCACTCAATGGCACGGAAATGGGCGGACGCACGCTGCGCATCAATGAGGCGCAGGAACGTAAGCCCGGCGGTGGAGGCGGCCCGCGCCGTTCCTGGTAACCGCAGGACTTGACTGCCAGGGCCCGATGCCGCGTGCGGCATCGGGCCCTTTTTTATGGGCGATCGCTGATCCAGCGGGATGACCGCCGCCATCCGCTCAGGTCACAATGAGTCATGGACTCGACCACCGCCGAGCGTCGCTATCGCGCTTTTCTCGCTGCCGCGCAGCTCCGTTATCCCTGGCAGTTCCGCTGCCCCGGGGGCCCCGAGGACGCCGAGGGCGTTCAGGTGGATGTCCCGCCGGGCTGGTATGGCGTGCTCGAGCGACTCTTCGAGCAGGTCGAAGCCGGCATGCCCATGGCCGAGCGCCACGGTTTTCGCTGGCGACGGCTGTGCGCCCGCCAGGGGATGCTGGAGGTGGCGTTTGACGGCCTCCGCGACCCGGTCTCGCCGCGGGTGGTCGAGGCCCGCGACCGCGCGGCGGTAACCTGCGAGGCCTGCGGCTACCCGGGCGCCCGCCGCGAAGTGGCCGGACGGTTCGCTGTCAGCTGCAATCATCATTTCATCGAACGCCTGCTCCACGGCCATCCGCAGGGCGAGTCCGCCGCGCGCCACTGGTGGGATACGCCTCAGCCGGGCCTGGGTAACCGCACGCCAGCGGCTTACATGGCCGCCGGGCCCCCGTCGGAAGTCCTCATCGAACAGGCGCTGCGTCTGGCCATGCCGCCGGTGCCGACGCTGGAGCCCGCGCATCGCCAGCGTCTGCAGGCGGTGTGGCCGGTCCTCGACGAGGCACTGGGCGAGGGACTGCGCAGCCTGCGGGTGGCGGAGTTCAACCCCCGTGCACGCCGCGGCGGCACGCTGATCGCCCTGGTGGCGGGGTCAGCCGATGCCTCCGCGCAGGCGGCCGCCGTGACCCGCTTGGCCCGAAACGGTTTCAGTGATCTGCGGCTGCGCCTGGTGGCGCAGTCCGATCTGGTCGCCCCCGCCGCGGCGGACGATCCCTGGGCCTGCATGCTGGCGCTCGAGGCATCGGTCAGCCTGTCGCGGGCCGAGCCGGATCAGGCATTTCTGGTGCGATAGACATCAAACCGGGTGCTGCGGCCCGGCAGGTGATAATCCGGGGGCTGATCGGCCAGCGGTGCGGCATGGCGGTGGCGCTTGACCACCACGCGCTGGGTGGCAACGGCCCGTGCCCGGGCAAGCAGTGCGGGCTCGTCCGTTGTGTCGGTCAGAAGCGCCTGCAGCAGGGCCAGTTCCTTGCCGGCGGCACCGCGGCGCCGGCCGGAATACATCGGATCAAGATAGACCACCGCCGGGCTGATGTCGCCGGCCGCGCCGGTCAGCCAGTCCACGGCGTCGACGGCGTGGGCGTGCATGCGGCCCGTGCGCTCGCCGGCGCCGGCCGCCGTGGCCCGCTGCAGTCCATCGGTGAGGAGCGCATGCACCACGGGCGAGCGCTCGAGGAGGGTGACGCGGGCGCCGGCGCTGGCAAGCACGAAGGCATCGCGCCCCAGCCCCGCGGTGGCGTCGACCACCCACGGGCAGTGTCCGCGGGTGATCCCGCAGGCGCGGACGACGGCCTCGTGCTGGTGGCGCTGTCGGGCACTGCGATAGCCCTGCACGCCGCTTACGAACTCCGCGCGCATGCACATGGCCGGGCCGGCGGCCTGGCAGAGACTGAGGCCGTCCGGTGCCAGCCACAGGTAGAGACCGCGCTCGGGAGGATGGGTCCGCCGGGGGCTGCCAAGCCGCTCGGCCAGCGTTTCGGCGACCGCCACCGACGTCTCATCGGCGGCCACCACGGGTGGCGGTGAAGGGGTTTGTGGCGGTTTGTCGCAGTGCCGTATGATCCCAATCACCATTTGTTTCGTGAGCGGAGGCTCGCTATGACTGACAAGCAGGATACCGGAACCGGTCAGGTCGACCCCAACGAGCTGTCACGCTCGCTGGCCGAGGTCGCCGGCCGCAGTCAGCATCTGGTCAAGGACTTTCTGACGCGTCAGCAGTTCGGCCAGCAGATTTCGGTGGACGATGCGCTGCACATGAGCAAGCTCTTCCAGGACCTCTACACCCGCCTGATGGCCGACCCCGTGCAGTTGATGGAGTCGCAGATGGCCTTCTGGCAGGACTACCTGTCGATTGTCCAGAATCAGACGCTGCGCATGATGGGCGTCGAGAGCGAGCCGGTGCGCGCCGCGCCGAAGAGCGACAAGCGCTTCCAGCACGATGCCTGGGACGACAATCCGTTCTTCGATTTCGTCAAGCAGACCTATCTGCTGACCGCCGATTACCTCAATCACTCGGTGAACACCGTTGAGGGGCTCGACGAGAAGACCCAGCGCAAGATCGACTTCCATACCCGGCAGTTCATCAGCGCCGCTTCGCCCAGCAATTTCCTCGCCACCAACCCCGAGGTGCTTGAGCGGACCGTCGAGACCGGCGGCCAGAACCTGGTGGACGGCCTGAATAACCTCCTTGAGGACCTGGAACGCGGCAACGGCAAGCTCAAGATCCGCCAGACGGATCCCAACGCCTTTGAAGTGGGCGAGGATCTGGCGGTGACGCCCGGCAAGGTGGTGTACGAGAACGAGCTGATGCAGCTGATCCAGTATGCGCCCGCCACGGAGCAGGTGGCGCGCCGGCCGCTGCTGTTCGTGCCGCCGTGGATCAACAAGTACTACATTCTCGACCTCCGGCCCAAGAATTCGCTGGTCAAATGGCTGGTGGACCAGGGCTTTACGGTGTTCGTCATTTCATGGCGCAACCCGGATGCCGAGCTCGCCGACAAGGAGTTCGAGGACTACATGAAGCTGGGTCCGCTGGCGGCGCTGGATGCTGTCGAGCAGGCGGTCGGCGAGCGCGACGTCAACATCATCGGCTACTGCCTGGGCGGCACGCTGCTGGCCTCAACCCTCGCCTGGATGGCCAGTCGGGGCGAGGGCGGCGTGAACAGCGCCACCTTCCTGACCACGCTGCTGGACTTTGACAGCCCCGGCGAGCTCGAGGTGTTCATTGACGAGGAGCAGCTCACCAATCTCGAAAAGCAGATGAACGAGCGTGGCTACCTGGCCGGCAATCAGATGGCGTCGACCATGTCGAGTCTGCGCTCCAACGACCTGGTCTGGTCGTTTTTCGTCAACAACTACCTCAAGGGCCAGGATCCGTTCCCGTTCGATCTGCTCTACTGGAACCAGGACTCCACCAACATGCCGGCGCGCATGCATGCCTTCTATCTGCGCAAGATGTACCTCGAGAACAAGCTGCGCGAGCCGGGCGGCATCACGCTGGACGGCATTCCCATCGACCTCGGCAAGGTCGAGGTGCCGTCGTATTTCGTCTCGGCCAAGGAAGACCATATCGCGCCCTGGCATGCCTGCTACCGCGGCTCGCAGCTGTTGAGCGGGTCGACGCGTTTCGTGCTGGGTGGCTCGGGGCATATCGCCGGCGTCGTCAACCCGCCCGAAAAGCAGAAGTACGGCTACTGGCTGAACGGGCGCAACCCCAAGAACCCGGACACCTGGTTCAACGGCGCCAAGCACCATGAGGGCTCCTGGTGGCTCGACTGGGCCAAGTGGCTGTCGCCGAAGCGCGGTGGCGAGGTGCCGGCACGGACCCCCGGTGACGGCAAGCTGACCCCCATCGAGGATGCGCCCGGCCGTTACGTGAAGGAGCCGAGCGATGGTCGATGACGCCCCGCGGGTCGGCATCATCATGGGCAGTCGCTCCGACTGGGAGACCATGGCCCATGCCGACAGTGTGCTCAAGGAGCTCGGCGTGCGCCACGAGTGCCGGATCGTCTCGGCGCACCGCACGCCGGCGCGCATGAACGACTACGCGGCGACGGCGCAGGAGCGCGGTCTGCGGGCCATCATTGCCGGTGCGGGCGGAGCCGCCCATCTGCCCGGCATGGTGGCGGCCCAGACGCCGGTGCCGGTGCTGGGCGTGCCGGTCCAGAGCCGCGCCCTCAAAGGGCTCGACTCCCTGCTGTCCATCGCGCAGATGCCGGGTGGCGTGCCGGTGGCCACGTTCGCCATCGGCGAATCCGGGGCACGCAATGCCGCGCTGTTCGCCGTGGCGATGCTGGCGGCGGATGACCCGGCCCTTGCCGAGCGTCTCGACGCTTTCCGTGAGGCCCAGGCCCAGAAGGTGATCGAGGATGAACTGCCTTGACTGATCCGGTTCTGCCCGGCGCCACCCTCGGCATCCTTGGCAGTGGGCAGCTGGGCCGTATGCTGGCGCAGTCCGCGCGGCGCATGGGGTATCGCGTCCACACCCTATCGCCGGCCACGGATTCGCCGACCGGGCAGATCGCCGACCGCGAGACCGTCGCCGCCTACGAAGACCTTGATGCCATCGAGCGCTTCGCCCGCGGTGTCGATGCGGTCACGTTCGAGTTCGAGAACATCTCCTCGGCGGCGGCCGATGTCGCTGCCCGGCATGGCCCGGTGCGACCGCGCGGCGAGGTGCTGCACCTGTGCCAGAACCGCTGGCGCGAGAAGCATGCCCTGACCGACGCCGGGCTGCCCACCGCCCCCTACGAAGCGGTGGAGTCGCTCGAGGCGCTGCCAGCCGCCATTGCCCGGCTGGGGACGCCCTGCATCCTGAAAACCGCCGGCTTTGGTTATGACGGCAAGGGCCAGGCCCGGATCAACACCGTGGATGACGCGGCGGCGGCCTGGGCGGCCATCGGCCGGGGGCCGGCGATTCTCGAGGGTGTGGTCGACTTCGCCGCCGAGCTGTCGGTGGTGGCCGCCCGCGGCGCGGCGGGGGATCAGGTGGACTTCGGCGTCATCGAGAACCGGCACGTTGATCACATCCTGGATGTGTCCATTGCCGACGCCCCGCTCACCGACGCCCAGATCACGCGGGCCCGGGAGATCGCCGCGGCCGTGATGGAAGCGTTCGACGTGGTGGGTGTGCTCTGCGTGGAGCTCTTTCTGGACCAGAACGGCGGGCTGCTGGTCAATGAACTGGCGCCGCGGCCGCATAACTCCGGCCATCTGACCATCGAGGCCTGCCCCAGCAGTCAGTTCGATCAGCAGCTGCGGGCGGTCTGTGGCCTGCCACTGGGGGATACCCAGCGCCAGCGGCCCACCGCCATGGCCAACCTGCTGGGTGATCTTTGGGCGCAGGGCGAGCCCGACTGGGCCGCGGCGCTGTCGGCGCCGAGCGTCAACCTGCACCTCTACGGTAAGGCCGAGCCCCGACCCGGCCGCAAGATGGGGCATCTGACCGCCTCGGCTCCGGATCGGGACGAAGCGGTCCGCCGCGTCCAGGCGGCCCGGGCCGCCCTGGTCCGGCCCTCCAATCCCTGACCCCTTTCAGCACGGAACAATCAATCAACCATGTGGTTTCGCAATCTCTGCGTCTATCAAATCGCCGATGCCTTCACCATCGATGCCGAGGCGCTGGAGGACCGGCTCAGTGCCGGCCAGTTCCAGCCCGTCGGCCCGCATGATCCGGAAACCCGCGGCTGGGTCCCACCGCTCGAGAAGGGGGGTGAGACGCTGGTGCATGCGGCCGGTGACCGTTTCATGATCTGCCTGCAGACTGAAACCCGGGTGCTGCCGCCGGCGGTGGTGCGGGAAAACGTCGATGCCCGCGTGGCCGAGCGCGAGGATGCCATGGCCCGACCGCTGGGGCGGCGCGAGAAGGCCCGCATCAAAGAAGAGGTGACCATCGATCTGCTGCCACGGGCCTTCACGCGCAGTAAACGCGCCTACGCCTATCTGGATCTGAGCGGACGCTGGCTGGTCGTGGATGCTGCCACCTGGCGTGAGGCCGAGCTGCTCACGGATGATCTGCGGGCGCTGCTGGGCAGCCTGCCCATCCGGCCGCTGCAGACCGAGAGCGCGCCGCATCAGGTCATGACCGAGTGGCTCGCCCATGACCGCTTCCCTTCCGACCTGGAGCCGGGCGAGGAGGCGGTGTTCGAGGATCCGCGCAGCGAGGGCGCCGAAGTGCGCTGCAAACGCCAGGACCTGCGCAGTGCCGAAATCCGTGGCCATATCAAGGCCGGTAAGCGCGTCCGTCGGCTGGCGATGACCTGGGATGATCGGGTCAACGCAGTGCTCGACTCGGATCTGTCCATCAAGCGACTGAAGTTCACCGATGGCGTACAGAGTGATGTCGATGACCGCGATGCCGAGTCGCCGCAGGAGCGGTTCGATGCCGACTTTGTGATCATGGCCGAAGAGCTGGGTCGGTTTCTGCCGCGGCTGATGGCCTGGTTTGACTGACGGCGACCGTCAGCGGCGTCATCCGGACAAAAAAAAGCCGACGATGACGTCGGCCAAGAGGAGGAGAGTCGGTTCAGGGGATCGCCCCTGACAACGGCTCTTATCCTAGTCCTTGTCGCATGCTGCCGGAATAGCCATGGCGGATGATCGCCTATGCTTGCAGGGCACAAATGCCCGGGAACCGCCGCGACGCCGCGTTGTCACCGCGGCGTGTTGAGCCCCGCCATCAACGATTCGGTGTTGGTCGCCAGACTGGCGTAGTGATACCCCCCCTCCTGGATGACCACCGTGGGAAGCCCCAGTCCGGCCACGCGCTCGCCCAGGGTGCGGATATCGTCCGTGTTCACCCCGATCTTCGCCTGCGGGTCTTCGTGGTAGATATCGAAGCCGTTGGAGAACACCAGTGCATCGGGGGCGAACAGGCGGATGGCGGTGAGCGCCTCGTCCAGCCTGCCGAAGAACGCCCCGGCATCGGAGCCGTGGGGGAGCGGCAGGTTGATGGTGGTCCCATAGCCCTCGCCGCGGCCGCGCTCATCCTCGAACCCGGTGACCACCGGATAGAAATTGGTGGGATCGCCGTGGATGGAGACATAAAGGACATCGGCGCGGTCGTAGAAGATCTCCTGGATGCCCTGGCCGTGATGCACATCGGTGTCGAGCACCGCCACCCGGGGGTAGTGCGGACGCAGCGCTTCGGCGGCGATCGCCGCATTGTTCAGGTAGCAGAAGCCACCGGCGGCATCGACCCGCGCGTGGTGACCCGGCGGCCGGCATAGGGCGAACGCCATCGGATCGCCGGCGACGACATCGTCGGCGGCGCACAGCGCGGCCTGCACCGACCAGTAGGCCGACTCCCAGGTATGCTCGCCCACCGGGCAGCTGCCATCGGCCAGATAACGCGCCGCCTCGGCCAGGATGCCCCGCAATGGGTTAGGCTCGCGCACGAACACGTTCGAGAGCACCTCGTCGCCCCAGTCCTCGGGCATGCTCGTCCAGCGCCGGTGGCACGATTCCAGAAACCGCAGATAGCCCAGATCATGCACCCGGCTGATGGGCTGGATGCCGTGATCGCTGACCGTCTCAAGCCGGGCGCCGGCCCGTTCGAGGCCCTCGAGGATGTGCCCGGTCCGCTCGGGGATCTCCTGTGGCGCCCGCATCTGGCCACGGGTGAAATAGGTCCGGGGGTAATGAAGGTCCTGACGGTGATCGAAATAGGCTTTCACGGCGTGCTGACTCTCTCGTTAAAGACTACATCAAGTTTACCAGTCGGCCGCATTCCCAGGAAAAACAATTCCTGCAGCGTCCGTGGCTTCTCCTATATGCACCGCGCAGACGCATTCGCGGGGCTCAATGCACCATTTCTTTCCGGTCTTGGCCGGTAAGTCGGAGCTTCAGCGTCCTCGCGCAAAAAAAACGTTTTAAAAACAGTAGGGTAAGGGACGCCCGAATCATGGCACGAATCGTGATAGGTCAATGTGCGGCATGCGGATGATTCTGCAACCCGTCGCGACTGATTGATTGAACACGAAATTCAGGGGGTATCATGAAGAACGCATTGCGATCTGCGACCGGGCTTGGCCTGGCGGCGGTAATGGTCAGCACGAATGCCACGGCGGTGGACGTCGAAATCGACGGCATCATTGATGTCTTTGCGGGGTCGGTTGAGCCCATCGGCGAGGATACCGATTCCACAACGGTCCTCAACTCGGGTGGGCGTGACACATCCTACTGGGGTATTCAGGCATCCGACGCCATCACCAGTGATCTCACGGCGGTGGGTGATGTTGAGGCATTCTTCCGCCCGGATGTTGCCGAGAGCGGCCGTTTTGATGGCGACAAGTTTTTTGCGCGTAGCGCGAAGCTTGGTCTGCAAGGCGACTTTGGGTCCGTCTACGGTGGGCGTATTACGGCGCCGCTGTATCTGCCCATGTTGTTCACCAATCCGTTCGGAGGATCGTTCACGTTCTCGCCTGCAAATTTTCACACCTATGCCGGGAACGGAGACGCGGCTGCCTCCTATCTGGGGGACTCAGGCTGGGATAACAGTATCCAGTACGTTGCCCCAACGATGGGCGGAGTAACGGCGACGGCCCAATACGCATTTGGCGAAACTGAGGGTGAGTCGGGCGAGGACCGGCTGGGCGGCAACCTGGTCTATCGATCGGGTGGCACGGTGATGATCGCCGGCGCCCAGTATCTCGACCTTGGAACTGTCGGTGGGCTGAACTACAGCGCCGGTGGCGAGCACTCCTCCGCGATTCTCGGCGTGAGTCAATCCATCGGTGGAGCGCAGCTATTCGGGCAGTACCAATACGCGGATTATGACCTGGACGAAGACCTTAATGGGAACGAGTCCTTTGACATCAATACTGGTACCGCGGGTGTCTCACTGCCGGCCGGCCCGGGGTCCGTCCTGGCGGCGGTCGCGTATTCGGATGCCACCCGTCTGACGACGGATGTTGATTTCGAGGAGGGGGGAAACCGGACGACCTTCGCGGTTGGCTACGACATGTCTGTTGGCAGTGCCGTCAACCTCTATGCAACTTACTTTCATGACGACGTGGACGAGCCCGGGCTAGACGCCGGGAAAACTCTCGCCGCGGGAATGCAGTACAGGTTCTAGTACTACTCCGCGTGTCGGCTGCGGTCAGGATGGCGCAGCCGACGCGTGGATTGATCTGGTGCGCCCGGCAGGATTCGAACCTGCGACCTTCGGCTTCGGAGGCCGACGCTCTATCCAGCTGAGCTACAGGCGCATGCCGCAGATTATAGCGTCTGCCGCGGTCCGGGCATAGCCCCCGGTTTGCCGTGTCGGGCAATGCCGCTATACTTTGTGACAGCCCAAAAATTGAGGATTATCAAGTGAGCGCCGAGCAGGATAGTGTCTTCGTCCGTAACTTCGCACTGGTCATTGCCACGCTGGTGGGCGTGACCGTTCTGCTCATCGTGATCGCGAATTCGGTGTTCGGTGACATGGATCCTGAACGGCAGGCGCTTGCCGAGGAGCGCGCCGAGCAGAACCTGTCGCCGGATTTCGCCGTCCGCCTCAGTGGCGAGCCGGCGCCCGCCATCGCCTCGGCGGACTCCGGCGCGGATGAGGGCGGTGTCACCGAGGTGCGCAGCGGCGAGCAGGTCACCCAGGCGGTCTGCATCGCCTGCCATCAGGGCAACTTCCTCAATGCTCCCGGGATCGGCGACAAGGCGGCCTGGAATGAGCGCATTGGCAAGGGCTGGGAAACGCTCACCCAGAACGTCGCCGATGGCTACGGCAACATGCCCGCGCAGGGTGGCGCCGCCTCTGAGGAGGAGATCCGCGCGGCCATCGAGTGGATGGTCGAATCCGAAACCGGGCTGGAAGTCCCCGAGTCCTGATCAGCCCGCCGGCTCGCCGCCGAGCAGGACGTGTTCGGCATGCTCGAGGGCCTCGGGCGTGCCATAGACCACCAGTACATCCCCGTCCCGCAGCACGGTGTCCGGTGATGGCTGCGGCCCGCGGATGCCACCCCGCCGCACGGCGTTGATGGTGACCCCGATGGAGTCGGGGTCAATGTCGCTCAGCCGCTGACCGATCGCCGGGGCATTGCCACTGAGCGTGATGGCGTGGAGCTGTTCCTGGAAGCGCCCGACCTTCTCCATATCCACGCGCTCGGCGCCGTGGAAATACCCCTTGAGCAGCCGGTAACGATCCCCGCGGACTTCCCGCACGCTGCGGAACACCTTCGCCATGGGAACCCCCAGCAGCGCCAGCACATGCGAGGAGAGCATCAGGCTTGCCTCGAGGATCTCCGGGACCACCACGGTGGCGCCGGCCGCTTCAAAGCGCTCGATCCAGCGATCGTCGCGGGTGCGCACGATGACCGGAATGTCCGGGCGCTCGGCGCGGGTATGCTCGAGCACCTTGAGGCTACCGGCCGGGTTGTCAAAGCTGAGCACGATCATCCGCGCCCGCTCGAGGCCAGCGGCCTGCAGCACTTCGCGTCGCTCGGAATCGCCATAGCTGACCGGGTCGCCGGCGTTGCGGGCCTCCTGGACGCGCTGGGGGTCGAGGTCGAGGGCGAGGTACGGCAGCGCTTCCTGATCCAGGAAGCGGCCGATGTTCTGACCCGTCCGGCCATAGCCGCAGAGGATGACGTGGTTGGCGAGGGGCTCGGCAATACGCGAGACCTCGGTCCTGGTGTCGGCGGCATTGGCGCCCTCCGCCGGGGCACTGAGCAGGCGCTGGGCGAGCGCCTGGTTATGGCGGATGAGGATCGGCGCGGCCAGCATGCTCAGGACGATGGCGGCCAGCACCAGCTGGCTGGTGGCCGATGTCATCAGCCCGGCGCTGATCGCCAGGGCGATCAGGGCAAAGCCGAACTCACCGCCGTTGGCGAGGATGATCGCGGTCCGTCCCGAGTCCTGTGGGCCGTCCACCTGGCGGGCGATGGTGTACACCAGCAGCAGCTTGACGGCCACCATGCCGGCGGCGATGAGGAGCACCCAGTGCAGCTCCATGATCAGTACCGGCAGGTTGATCACCATGCCGACGGTGATGAAGAAAAACCCCAGCAGCACATCCCGGAACGGTCGGATGTCGGCATCGATCTGATAGCGGTATTCGGTCTCGCCCAGCATGATGCCGGCAAGGAACGCCCCCAGCGCCAGCGACAGGCCCGCCAGATGGGTCAGCCAGGCCGCGGCGACCGCGATCAGCAGTACCGTCAGCGTGAACAGCTCGTTGGACCGGGCCTGGGCGACTTCGTGGAAGATCGGTCGCAGTGCCTTGCGCCCCACCCAGACCATGATGCCGAACACCACCACACCCTTGATCAGCGCCAGCCCCAGCTCGGTGGTCAGTGAGTTGTCGCTGTTGCCGGCGAGGATCGGAATGGCGATCAGCAGCGGGACGACGGCCAGATCCTGAAACAGCAGCACGCCCACTGCCCGCCGCCCATGTCGGGTGTGCACCTCGACCTGCTCGGTGAGCTGCTTGGTGACGATGGCGGTGGACGACAGTGCCAGCGCGCCGCCCAGCACCACGCCCACCTCGATGGATCCGGTCAGCCACCAGGCGATGCCACCGAACAGCGCCAGACACAGGGTGACCTGGCTGCCACCCAGTACGCCGACGGCCCAGCGCATGGCGTGCAGCTGCGGAAACGAAAACTCCAGGCCGATGGTGAACAGCAGAAAGACCACCCCGAACTCGGCGAGCAGATGAGTGGTTTCGTTTTCGGGGATCAGGCCCAGTGCCGAGGGGCCCAGGGCCATGCCCACCACCAGGTAGGCGATGATCGGCGGCAGGGTCAGCCGGCGAAACACCGAGACCGCCACCACGGAGGTGGTCAGCAGGAGGATGATGCTTTGCAGGCTGTCCATGCTCGGGGTGGCGTCCTCGCCTATTGGTAGCGCTCGAGGGTCAGGCCGGACACATCAATCTCCGGCGTACGTTGGTCGATCATATCAGCGACGACGCGCCCGGTCCCGGCGGCGAAGGTCCAGCCGAGGTGGCCGGCGCCGGTGTTGAGGTAGAGCCCGTCGATGCCGCTGGGCCCCAGGATCGGCGGACCATCAATGGTCATCGGGCGCAGGCAGGCCCATTGATCGGCCTGACGGGTGTCGACCTGGCGCGCCAGTGCGGGAAAGTTCGCCAGCCCCTGTTCGAGCACGCGCTCGACCCGCTGCGGCCGTATACGCCGGTCATAACCGGTGAACTCGGCGGTGCCGGCAATGCGCAGTTGATCGCCCAGTCGCGTAATAACGATCTTGCGGCCATCGTCGATGATCGGCAACCGCGGTGCCGCCTCGAGCCCGCCCACCGGCAGCGTGGCGGAGTAACCCTTCACTGGCTTGATGGGCAGGCGGAGGCCTGCCTGTCGGGCCAGGTACGGTGCCTCGGCGCCGGTGGCCAGCACGAATGCGTCGGCCTCGAGGGTGGTCCGGTCGGTGTCGATGGCCCGCAGCCGGCCGGCTTTGACGTGCAGGCGTTGTACCGATTCGCCCAGTCGCAGGGTCAGTCCGCGCTCGACGGCCTTCTCGCCCAGCCGCTGGCAGAAAAGGCGGGCATCACCACTGGCGTCGTCGGGGTAGAAGAACCCGCCGGCGAGTTCCGCCTGAATATCGGCGAGCGCCGGCTCGCGCTGGCTGATCCCGGCGGGGCTCAGTGTCTCGTGGCGCACCCCCGAGTCCGCCATCAGGCGGCTGCTGGCGCGGGCGGTTTCCATTTCCTCGGGATGCCGGAAGATTTTGAGGATGCCGTTATGCGCCTGGGTATAGTCGATGGCAGTTTCCGCTTCGAGCTCGCGCATGCGCTGCAGGCTGTAAGTGGCCAGACGCGCGTTGACGGCCGTGTTGCGGGCGTGGTGATGGGGGCGGCTGTAGCGCAGAAACCCCAGTCCCCAGCCCATCAGGCGCGGCAGTTGCGTGGGCCGCAGCAGCAGTGGTGAGTCCTCGCGCCCCATCCAGCGCAGCAGCTGGCCCAGGGCCTGCGGGGTGTTCCAGGGCTCAGTGTGGCTGGCGTGGAGCATGGCCCCATTGGCATGGCTCGCCTCCGAGGCCAGTTCCGGTGCCCGGTCGAGCAGCGTCACCGAATGGCCGCCCTCGAGCAGATACCATGCCGTGGCCACGCCGACCAGGCCGCCGCCCATCACGATGATATTCACTGAACCTCCCCTGACGTATTGCGATCAGTTTAACGCTGAACCCGCTCACGATAGGACAGTGCTTCGGCGATATGGTGTTCCCGTATGTCAGCAGCGCCGTCGAGATCGGCAATGCTGCGCGCGATCCGCCAGCAGCGGTGCCAGCCGCGTGCCGACAGACCAAAGCGTTGGGTGGCCTGGCGCATGATTTGCCGGCCGGCGGCATCGAGTCGGCCGATGCGGCGCATCGCGCTGACCGGCAGATGACTGGCCGGGATCCCGTCACGGTCCAGCTGGCGCTCGCGGGTGATCTGGACGCGGCGGGCCACCGCGTCGCTGGACTCGCCCTCAGTGCAGGTATCGAGCTGGGCGGCGGTCAGCCGGGGGACCCGCACCTGCAGATCGATGCGATCCAGCAATGGACCGCTGATGCGGTTGCCGTAGCGACGGATCTGCGCCGGCGTGCAGCGGCAGTCATGGTCGCTGTCACCCTCGTAGCCGCAGGGGCAGGGGTTCATGGCCGCAATCAGCTGGAAGCGGGCGGGAAAGCGCAGCCGCGCGTTGATCCGCGAGACGCTGATTTCGCCGGTCTCGAGTGGCTCGCGCAGGGCCTCGAGGGCTTCACGGGGGAATTCGGGCAGTTCGTCGAGGAACAGCACCCCGTGGTGGGCGAGCGAGATCTCGCCCGGCCGCGGGCGCACGCCACCGCCGGTCAGTGCCCGCGACGATGTGCTGTGATGGGGGCTGCGGAAGGGGCGTCGGGCCCAGTGAGCGGGGTCAAAGCAACCCTCGGCGATGGAGTGCAGCGATGCCGACTCCATTGCCTCGGCATCGGTCATGGCGGGCAGCAGGCCCGGCAGGCGTGCCGCCATCAGGCTTTTGCCACTGCCGGGCGGGCCGCAGAACAGCAGGCTATGGCCGCCGGCCGCGGCGATTTCAAGGGCCCGCCGCGCCGGCGCCTGGGCGATGACATCGCGCAGATCGGGGCCTGCCGGGGCATGGCCGCGCCCGCTGGGCTGCGCCGGTGGCAGGGGACGCTTGCCACCGAGATGCCGGGTCACATCGAGCAGATGATCGGCGCCATGCACGGGGCCACCCGCCAGCGCGGCCTCGGCGGCATTGTCGGCGGCAACGACGAGGGTTTCCGAGGCGGCGGTACAGCGCAGTGCCACGGGCAGGGTGCCGTTGACCGGACGCAGGCGGCCGGACAGCGCCAGCTCGGCGCAGAACACGGTGGTCCCGCAATGCTGTCCGGGAATCTGGCCGGAGGCCACGAGGATGCCCAGCGCAATCGCCAGGTCGAAGCGGGCGCCATCCTTGGGCAGATCGGCGGGAGCGAGATTGACGGTGATGCGGCGACGCGGGAATTCAAAACCGCTGGTGGTCAGTGCCCCGCGGACCCGGTCGCGGGCCTCGCGCACCGCCGTATTGGGCAATCCCACGATGGACAGCGACGGCAGACCGCCGCCCAGATGAACCTCGACGCCCACGCGCGGGGCATCGATGCCCACCGCCGCGCGGGCCTGAATCTGTGCCAGTGCCATGGCGACGCACCTCCCTGTGCGAAGCTGAAGACCCGCGCGTGGCGGGCGGGAATCAGTCGGCGGCGTCGTCCGGCTGTGCCGCTTCGCCGGTGGCTGGCGTCCCCTCGAGCGCCGCGACCCGGGCTTCCATCGCCTCGAGGCGCTCGCGGGTGCGGGCAAGCACCTTGGCCTGGGCGTCGAATTCCTCGCGGGTGACGAGCTCCATCCGGCTGAAAGTGCTCTGCAGCGCCACTCGGGCGTTCTTCTCGACTTCCGCCTGAAAGTCGCGCAGCCCGCTGGGCAGGTTTTCGGAAAAGCGCTTCGCCATGTCGTCAAGCTGTTTCGGATCGAGCATTGTTCGGCCTCCGTTGACTGTCGGGCCAGTTTAAGGCGTTCGCGGGCAATTCCCAATCCACGGGGCGACTCATTTTGGTGCGTCCGATGAACGGAGTTTGCACCGAGAAAGTGCATATCGCCCGCGATGCACAGGATCAGGTCGCCGATCGCTGAGCGCCCGCTCGTTGGCACGGTCCGTGCATAGACTCTGGTGCATTTATATCGTTCATGGGCACCGGGGGATCCGGTCCCGACAGGGGAGTTCAGGCATGAAGCTGATCACTGCGATTATCAAGCCTTTCAAGCTCGACGATGTCCGGGAGTCACTCTCGGAGATCGGCGTGCAGGGCGTCACCGTCACCGAGGTCAAGGGATTTGGCCGTCAGAAAGGCCACACCGAGCTCTATCGGGGGGCTGAGTACGTCGTCGATTTCCTGCCCAAGATGAAGGTCGAGGTCGTGCTCGACGATGATCTTGTCGAACGCGCCATGGAGGCCATCAGCAAGGCGGCCAACACCGGCAAGATCGGCGACGGCAAGATCTTTGTCTCGCCCGTCGAACAGGCCATCCGCATTCGTACGGGTGAAACCGACAAAGACGCACTCTAAGGAATCACTGGGAGTCTGAAACATGTCTGCAGAATTCAACGAACTGGCCTACGCGCTGGATACTTTTTACTTCCTGATCTCCGGGGCGCTGGTCATGTGGATGGCCGCCGGGTTCACCATGCTCGAATCGGGCCTGGTGCGCTCGAAGAACACCACCGAGATCCTCACCAAGAACGTTTCGCTCTACGCGATCGCCTGCATCATGTACATGCTGATCGGCTACAACATCATGTATGGCGGCGGCATCAGCAGCGTCATTCCGTCCATCGGCGGCATTCTCGGCGCATCGGATAACGTGCCGGCGGACATCGCCGCGGGCAGCGATGCCTACTACTCGAACATCTCCGACTTCTTTTTCCAGGTGGTGTTCGTGGCAACCGCGATGTCGATCGTCTCGGGTGCCGTGGCCGAACGGATGAAGCTCTGGACGTTCCTCCTGTTCACGGTGATCGTCACCGGCCTGGTCTATCCCATCCAGGGCTTCTGGAGCTGGGGTGGTGGCTTCCTGGCCGAGGTCGGTTACTCCGATTACGCCGGCTCGGGCATCGTCCACATGTTCGGTGCGGCCGCGGCACTGGCGGCGGTGATGGTGCTGGGCCCGCGCAAGGGCAAGTTCGGCCCCAATGGCGAGGTCAAACCAATTCCGGGTGCCAACATGCCGCTGGCGACGCTGGGTGTGTTCATCCTGTGGTTTGGCTGGTTCGGCTTTAACGGCGGCTCCGAGCTCAAGCTCTCCGACGCCGGCTCAGCCAACGCGGTCGCCCTGGTGTTCGCCAACACCAACCTGGCCGCTGCCGGTGGTGTCGTCGCCGCGCTGGTCACCGCGCGCCTGATGTTCGGCAAGGCCGACCTGACCATGGCCCTCAACGGCGGTATCGCCGGTCTGGTGTCGATCACCGCGGGTCCCAACGTGCCGAGTCTGCTGGGCGCGACCCTGATCGGCGTTGTCGGCGGCGTTCTGGTGGTGTTCTCCATCGTCGGACTCGACAAGCTCAAGCTCGACGACCCGGTGGGTGCCATCTCCGCGCACGGCACGGCCGGCATCTGGGGTGTCCTGGCGGTGCCGCTGTGGAATGAAGGCGCCAGCTTCGGGCCGCAGATCATCGGTCTGGTGACGATCTTCGTCTGGACCTTTGGCGTCAGCTACATCCTCATGACCATCCTCAAGGCGGTGATCGGACTGCGTGTCTCCGAGGAGGATGAAGAGACCGGGCTCGACATCGTCGAATGCGGTGTCGAGGCCTATCCGGAGTTCAGCAACCCGCGCTGACGCGGACCGGCTGAACCACTGACCCACGGGCGCCTTCGGGCGCCCGTTTTTTTTCTGGGGCAGGATGAGCACCTGCGTTAGACTGCCGGGCCTCAGATGGGCTGACGCACGATAGGGAGACAAGCATGAAAGTGGGTGTTGCCGGACTGGGCGTGATGGGCCGGGCGATGGCGCGGAACCTGTCCGCCGATGGACTGCTCGCGGGGGTGTGGAACCGCACGCGGGCCACGGCCGATGCCCTCGGCAATGAGCTGGACGTACCGGTGGCCGACGATGCGACGGCGCTTGCCGACGCCTGCGATGTGGTCATTACCTGCGTCCGCGCGGATGCCGATGTGCTGGAAGTGGTTGCGGCGCTGGCGGCGGGTGTCAGCCCGGGTGATGTGGTGATCGATACCTCGACCATTGGCGTGGACGCGGCCGGCGAGGCCGCAGCGATGCTGGAGGCGAAGGGCGCGACGTTCCTGGATGCGCCGGTCACCGGCGGCCCCGAGGGCGCCGAGGCCGGCACCCTGCAGATCATGGTGGGCGGCGACCCGGCGGTGCTCGAGCGGGTGCGCCCGGCCCTGCAGGCCATCGGCAGCGACGCCACGCACTTCGGGCCGGTGGGCAGTGGCCAGCGGGCCAAGGCGGTCAATCAGGTGATGGTTGCCGGCATCGTCCAGGCGATCAGTGAGTCACTGTCATTCGCTGAGGCGAGTGGCCTCGACACCGAGCGCCTGCTGCCGGTTCTCACCGGTGGCGCGGCGGGAAGCCGTCTGCTCGAGCGCCGTGGCAGCCGGATACTGGCCGGCGATTTTGAGCCCGGCTTCCGGGTGTCGCTGCATCACAAGGATCTCAACCTGTGCCGCGACCTGCTGCAGAAGCTCGACGTCAATCTGCCGCTGGTGGAGATGACCATCAAGCACTATGAGCGCCTGCTGGATCAGGGCTACGGCGACGAGGACACCTCGGCGCTGTTCCGGCTCAAGCGCGAGCTGTTCGAATCGGGCAACCGCAAGAGTCTCTAGGCCGGGCGGGTCAGCCGCCGGCCTGGAGGAGGATGGATTCGATCTGCTGATCGGCCATCCGCGCCCTGACCCCATTGACCTGCTCGAGATCGGCGAACGGCCCCACGCGAACCCGGTGCCAGGTCTCGCCGCCGGGCAGCTCGACCACCTGGACGCGGGCCTGGATGCCCAGCAGCGCCAGGCTGGCTTTCAGTGAATCGGCATCCTCCGCCTGACGGAACGAGCCGGCCTGCAGCAGATAGCGGGTGCCGTCCGATTCGGGGGCGGCCGGTGGATCAGCGGCGGGATCGGCCTCGGGCACGGCCGGTGCGGGCGGCTCCTCGCCGTCATCCCGCTCGCCCACTTCCACCTCCTGCTCGTTGAGCAGGCGATAGAACTCGAACCGCGGCTGATCGTCCTGCGTCGCCGGCGAGGGGGCCGCTTCACTGTCAGCGGTTGCGTCGGTGCGGGGTGCATCGGGCCGGCGATGCTCGAGGTGCACCACCAGGGCCACCAGCAGGCCGACGGCCAGCCCCGTCGCCCCCCAGACAATGGCACCCGGCCGACGGCCCGACGCCGCCCGGGCGCGGGTCGGACGGCTCGCCTGCCCATTGCTCTTGCGGGCCGGCTTGCGGCGGGTGCTGCCCTTCGCTGCCATGTCTACATGCGTTCCGGTGCCGAGACGCCCAGCAGATCGAGGCCATTGCGCACCACCTCGCGCACGGCTTCGATCAGCGTCAAGCGGGCATCGCGCAGGTCGCGGTCGTCGACCAGGAACGTATGGGCGTTGTAGTAGGTGTGGAACGCGCCGGCCAGCTCGCGCAGGTAGGCGGCCAGCAGGTGCGGCTCGTGATTGGCCGCCGCCGACTCGAGCGCCTCGGGGTAGCGGCCGAGGGCCTGAATGAGGGCCTGCTCATGATCGGCGTCGAGCCGGTCGACATGGCTCAGCCCGTTGTCGTGGTCATGCTCGATCCCGCGCTCGTGCCTCTGCCGGCGCACGCTGCAGACCCGGGCGTGGGCGTACTGAATGTAGTAGACCGGGTTGTCGTTGGACTGCGACTTGGCCAGCTCGAGGTCGAAGTCGAGGTGCTGTTCGGGCCGACGCATGACATAGAAAAAGCGGGCGGCGTCGTTGCCCACCTCCTCGCGGAGGGCGCGCAGGGTGACGAACTCGCCGGCGCGCGTCGACATGGGCAGGCGCTCGGAGCCGCGGTAGAGGATGGCGAACTGCACCAGCCGGAAGGTGAGCGCGTCGGTGGCATGGCCAAACGCCTCGAGGCTTGCCCGCACGCGGGCCATGTAGCCGTGATGATCGGCGCCGAAGACATCGATGGCCTGTTCGAAGCCACGCTCGAACTTGTTCAGGTGATAGGCGATGTCCGAGGCGAAGTAGGTGGTCTGCCCATCCGCCCGGCGCACCACCCGGTCCTTGTCATCGCCATAGTCGGTGGAGCGGAACCAGCGGGCACCTTCGGCGTCGTAGAGCGCGCCGGCGGCCTGGAGCTGCTCGAGGGCATGCTCCACGGCGCCGGTGCGCACCAGTGCGCGCTCGCTGAACCAGCGGTCGTAGCGGACACCGAAGGCGGCCAGGTCCTCGGCGATATCCCCGGTGATGGCGGTGACCGCCGCTTCGAGGATCTCCTCGTAGCGGCCTTCTCCCAGCAGGCCCCGGGCGCGCGCGATGAGGGCGTCGATATACGCCTCCTTGTCGCCGCCGGCGTGGGCATCGGCGGGCAGACCGGCGGTCAGCTCGGCGGCGGTGATGCGGTAGCGCTCGCCGGCCTCGGCCTCCAGATCGCGGGCAATGCCGTGGATGTAGTCACCGCGATAGCCGTTGGCGGGAAAGGCCATGGACTCGCCACGATGTTCCAGATAGCGGATCAGCACGCTGACGGCGAGGATATGCATCTGCCGCCCGGCGTCGTTGATGTAATACTCGCGATGGACCGCGTGGCCGGTCGCCTCGAGCACGTCGGCCAGCGCCGCCCCAAAGGCGGCGCCGCGGCCATGGCCGACATGCAGCGGGCCGGTGGGGTTGGCCGAGACGAACTCGACGATCACCTGCTGGCCCCGGCCATAGTGGCTGCGGCCGAATTCACGGCCCTCGCGGTGGATCCGGGCGATGACGGCGTTGGCCGCATCGCGGGTGAGAAAGAAGTTGATGAACCCGGGGCCGGCCACCTCGACCTGATCGATGTGGGCATGCACCGGCAGATGGGCCACCAGCCGGGTCGCCAGCTCGCGGGGGTTCTGGCGCAGTACCGGGGCCAGACGCATGGCGAGGTTGCTGGCGTAGTCGCCGTGGCCGCTGCCGCGGCCGCGCTCGAGCTGGATGTCGATCCGGTCGGGAAGGCTGAGGGATTCGGCGGCGGCCAGGGATTGCAGGGCCTGACTCAGCAGATCGACGAGTTCTTCTTTCATCGGGGTGTTCAATATCCGGTTGGCAAACGAGCGACCATTATCCGGCCTCGGTCGCAGTCTTCAAGCGCTACAGCGACTCGGCCGGATCGACATCCACCGACCAGCGCACCTGCCGCGCCTCGGGCAGCCGGCCCAGTGCCGGCAGCCAGCCGCTGAGCAGAGCCTGCAGATCGCCACGGCTGTCGGCCAGAAGCATCAGCTGGGCGCGATGGCGACCGGCGCGTCGCTCCATGGGCGCGGGAAACGGACCGAGCCGCTCCACCGCGTCGTCGGCGGGGGCCAGTGGCACGGCGGCGCGTAGAAAGGCCAGTGGCGCGTGACGGTCGGTGGCCTCGGCGCGGATCAGTGCCATCGCCCGCATGGGCGGCAGTCCGGCGGCCTCACGCTCGGCCAGTGCCGTCCGGGCGAACGCCGGGTAGCCACCGTGCAGCAGCTGCTGGAGCAGCGGGTGCTCCGGGTGATGGGTCTGGATGACCACCTCGCCGGGCCGTTCGGCCCGGCCGGCCCGCCCGGCGACCTGAATGACCTGCTGGGCGAGCCGCTCAGGCGCCCGAAAATCGGCACCGAACAGGCCCTGGTCGGCGTCAACGATGGCGACCAGCGTCACCGCCGGCAGATGATGGCCCTTGGCGAGCATCTGGGTGCCCAGGATCAGCCGCGTCTCGCCGGTCTGCGCCCGCTGCATGGCCTGCTCGAAGCTGCCCCGGCGGCGGGTGCTGTCGCGGTCGATGCGCACCGGCGGGGTCTGCGGGAAGGCCTCGGTCAACGCCGCCTCGATCCGCTCGGTGCCCAATCCCAGTGCGCGCAGATCGACGCTGCCGCAGCTCGGGCAGTGGTGTGGCAGGCGCTGCTCGCGATTGCAGTGATGGCAGTGCAGGCGGCCACGCCCGCGGTGATAGGTATAGCGGGCGTCGCAGCGATCGCACTCGGCGAGCCAGCCGCATTCATGGCAGATCAGTGTCGGGGCAAAGCCGCGTCGGTTGAGAAACAGCAGGGCCTGGCCGCCGGCATCCAGATGGCTCTGTACCCGTTCGATGAGCGGCTGCGAGAGGCCTTCCCGGGTGGGCTGACCGCGCATGTCCAGCAGCTGCATTGAGGGCGGTCGTGCATGACCGGCCCGCCGGGTCAGCGCATGGTGTTGATAGCGCCCCTGCGCGGCATTCGCGAGGCTTTCCAGCGAGGGCGTCGCCGAGCCGAGGACAACGGGGACGTCGCTGCGGTAGGCGCGCAGCACCGCCAGATCCCGCGCCGAGTAGCGAAACCCCTCCTGTTGCTTGAGCGAGGCGTCGTGCTCTTCATCGATGACGATCAATCCGGGCCGGGCCAGCGGCACGAACACCGCCGATCGTGTGCCGATGACCACGTCCGCCACGCCCGCCCGCGCCGCCAGCCAGGCATTGAGGCGCTCGCCATCGGCCAGCCCCGAATGGAGGATGGCGATCCGCCCGCTGAGACGGCTTTGAAAGCGCTGCACGAGCTGAGGGGTCAGGCCGATTTCGGGGACGATGACCAGGACCTGCCGTCCGCATTCGAGGGTGCGGGCGATGGCGTCCAGATAGACCTCGGTCTTGCCACTGCCGGTGACGCCGTCGATCAGGATGGCGGCATGCCCCGCCGTCGGGCGGATGGCGGCGGCGCAGGCCTGCTGCTCGTCATTGAGGGCGGCGCCGGGTTGATCGGCGCGTCCGGGCAACAGGCCGTAGTCGGGGGCGGTATCGGTGGCCGCCAGTCCCTGCTCGACCAGACGCCTGAGCACGCTGCGGGCGTCGCCACCGATGCCCGCGAGCTGCACGGGGGTCAGCGTGCCGCTGCGCTGCAGGGCCTCGAGCAGCTGGCGCTGGCGGGGTGCCCGTCGCGCCCGGGCGTCGGGCTGAGCCGCACGACCCGCGTCGGTCAGGTGCCAGGCGGTGGACTGGCCGGGCGTCGCGGGATCGCCACGGCGCAGCCGTGTGGGCAGGGCGGTGAGATAGGCCTCGCCCGGCGGGTGGTGATAATAGCGGGCGGCCCATTCGATCAGGGCCATGGTGGCGGGGTCGAGCAGCGGCGTCGGGTCGATGACATCGATGATCGGTCGCAGCCGGTCGGCGGCCAGATCGCTGGCGGTGGGACCGGCGGTGACGATCCCCACCCGCTCGCGGCGCCCCAGCGGAACCCGGACACGGACGCCCACGGCCGGCGCGGGACCGTTGGCGGGGGGTAGGTAGTCGAGGGCCTCAGTGAAGGGCCCCGCCACCGCGACTCGGATGATATCGGTCATGGGCGGGGCGGACGTCGTCGGACCGCCGGGGCCGGCAGCCCCGACGGCCACAGGGCGCTAGCGCATCTGGATGCCGCCGCCCGGCATGCCGCCACCGGCACCCGGGGCACCCCCGCCGCCCATCTGATCGGGCGTCATGATGCGTGACGCCTGCTCACGCTGCATCTCCTTGAGCTGCTCCATGGTCTGCTCCAGCGCTGCCTGGGCGGCGGGCGGGAAAGCATTCATGGCCTCCTCTAGGCTGTTGGCCTCGAGCTCAAAGTTGAGCGGCAGGGCACCGGCCGGTGTCATGACCTGGGTGCTGCCCAGGTAGAGCACCGGCCGGCTGTCGTCCGGCTTCCCGTCGCGGGTGACCGGACTCAGCCGCTGGATGCTGCCGACCTGACGGTCGGTGAAGTTTTCTTCCTGGTACAGCCCGTCCGCATTCAGCGTGAGCTGATCCAGGGTGTCCGCGTTTTCGGCATCCGTCATGTTGACTCCTTTTGCCGTTACAGGCCCTTGACGGCCTGAACCATGCCACCGGCGACCTTCTGACCGTCGCCGAACACCATGCGTGTGTTCTCGCCGTAGAACAGATGGTTCTCCACGCCCGAGAAGCCGGCGCCACCGCCGCGCTTGATGACCATCACGTTTTCGGCCTCGTCGACGTTGAGGATCGGCATGCCGTAGATCGGGCTCGACGGATCGTCCCGCGCCGCCGGGTTGACGACGTCGTTGGCGCCGATCACCACGGCGACATCGGTCATGGCGAACTCTTCGTTGATGTCCTCCATGTCGAAGATCATGTCATAGGGCACACCGGCCTCAGCGAGCAGAACGTTCATGTGACCCGGCATACGTCCGGCCACGGGGTGGATGGCGAACTTGACCTCAACCCCCCGGTCCTGCAGCAGCTCGACGAATTCCCAGATCTTGTGCTGCGCCTGGGCCACCGCCATGCCATAACCGGGCACGATGATCACGCGCTCGGCGTAGGCCATCATGATGCCCGCGTCCTCGGCCGAGATGTCCTTCATCTCGCCCTCGGGGCCTTCGCTGGTCGCCCCTTCGCTGCTGCCCCAGCCGGCGAACAGGACATTGGTGAGCGGACGGTTCATGGCCTTGGCCATGAGCTGCGTGAGCAGCGTACCGGCGGCACCCACCACCGTACCGGCGATGATCATGGCCGGGTTGCCGATGGCATAGCCCTCAAAGCCCACGGCCAGACCGGTCAGGGCGTTGAACAGTGAGATGATCACCGGCATGTCGGCGCCGCCGATCGGTACCGCGACGAACACGCCGAACAGCAGGCCGAGGGCAAAGAATACCGCCACCACCAGCGCACTGTCGGTGAAGAAGGTCAGAATGCCGAACAGCACCGCCAGGGCGAACACCACAATGTTGACGATCTGCTGGCCGGGGACCAGCTGGCTGCGCTTCATGCGGCCGTCAAGCTTGGCCCAGGCGATCAGCGATCCTGAGAACGCCACCGTGCCGATGAACGCACCCAGAATCGCCAGGATGGCGACGTCGGCCCCGAGGGCACCGGCGATGCCGACGCTGCCGGCCCCTTCCGCGCGCAGGGCGGCGGTGGCCGCCTGGACGCTGATGTCGGCATCGGCGGCCAGCGCCTCGGCCCGTACCTGGAGGTCATTGGGCAGGGTGCGCAGGGCGCGCAGCATCTCGACCGCGGCGATGGCGGCGGCGGCGCCGCCCCCCATGCCGTTGTAGAGCGCGACCATCTGGGGCATCTCGGTCATGCCCACGCGACGCCCCGACCACCAGGCGAGCCCGCCGGCGGCGGCGATCGCGATCACGATCAGGACGTAATTGGTTAGCCCATGCACCGCCGGGTGCAGGAAGGTGACCAGGGTGGCCAGCACCATGCCGGCGCCGGCCCACATGATGCCCTTGCGGGCGGTCCGCGGGGAGCTCATGGCCTTGAGGCCAAGAATGAAGAGGACCGCCGCGAGGAGGTAACTCAGCTGGACAACAAAGTTCATTCCTCGGCCCCCTTCTTCTGCTCATCCTTGCTCTTGAACATCTCGAGCATGCGCTCGGTGACGACATAGCCGCCCACGGCGTTACCCGCGGCGAGCAGCACCGCGATGAAGCCGATGATCTGCTCGGTCACCGTCCCGGCATGGCCGAGCACCACCATGGCGCCCACCACCACGATGCCGTGGACAAAGTTGGAGCCGGACATCAGCGGTGTATGCAGGATGACCGGCACACGGCTGATGACCTCGAAGCCGGCGAACGCCGCCAGCATGAATATGTAGATTGCGACAAATCCTTCGATCGCCATTATTTATCTCCTTCCATGCGCTCGCGGGTCGGCGCATGCCGGGTCTCGCCGTCGTGGGTCAGGCAGCTGTCGGCCAGGACCTGGTCGTCCCAGTCGAGGTGGATCTCGCCGTCCTTGATGATCAGCCCGAGCAGGTTGACCAGATTGCGGGCGTACATCTCGCTGGCATGGGTCGCGGCCATGCTGGGAATGTGCCTGGGCCCGGCAATGATGACGCCCTGGTGGGTGATCTCCTTGCCGGCCTCGGTCAGCTCGCAGTTGCCGCCGGTCTCGGCGGCCATGTCGACGATCACCGCACCGGCCTTCATCCGCTCGACGGTGGCCCGGTCGATGATGGTCGGCGCCGGCCGCCCCGGGATCGATGCGGTGGTCACCACCGCGTCGGCCTGGGCGATGTGGCGGGCGAGGACCTCGGCCTGCTGGGCCTTTTCCTCGTCGGTGAGCTCGCGGGCATAGCCCCCTTCGCCCTCCGCGCTGACGCCGGTGTCGATGAACTTGCCGCCCAGCGATTCGACCTGCTCGCGGGTGGCGGAGCGCACGTCGTACGCCTCGACAATCGCACCCAGGCGCTTGGCGGTGGCGATGGCCTGCAGACCCGCCACGCCGGCGCCGACAACCACCACCCTGGCCGGGCGCACCGTGCCGGCGGCGGTGGTCAGCATCGGGAACAGCTTGGGCGAGAGGTGCGAGGCCAGCAGCGCGCACTTGTAGCCGGCGATGTTCGCCTGCGACGACAGGGCATCAATGCCCTGGGCGCGGGTGATGCGCGGCACGAGCTCCAGCGCGAAGCTGGTCACGCGGCGCTTCTTGAGGTTGCGGATGCGGGTGTCGCCCTCGTGGGGCGTAAGAAACCCGAGCAGCAGGCTTTTCTCGGGGAGCTTGCCGGCTTCATCGGCGCTGGGTGGCTCGACCCGAAGGACCACATCGGCATCCTTGTAGAGCGCTGCCTGATCGTCGGCCCAGCTGACCCCTTCGTAGAGCTCGTCGGGAAAACCGGCCGACTCGCCGGCGCCCCGCTGAATCCGCACCTCGACGCCAAGCTTGGTGAACTGCTTGAGAACACTGGGCACGACGGCGACGCGTTTTTCTCCGTTGGCCGTTTCCTTGGGGACGGCGATGGTGATGCTCATCGAGTTAACTCCTGTCCTTTGGCGGTCCACTTGAACCGTCGAATCCGCGATTCTACAACATCTTTGCGGCTAAACACCCCCACGCCCATCGGGGTACCCCGGAACCGCCACGGTAATCAAGCAGTCATACTTGCACAGTAACGTCAAGCATCGGATGATCGAAGTCAGTCATTCAGGTGCGGTGACGCGCGTGACAAGGGGACCCTGGCGTGATCAGCTTGCAGCAGCCCATCCTCCGGACCGATGTCTCCGGCATGCCACTGGAGTGGATGACCTACCAGGCGGCGGTCCGCCTCTACCACCTCGACCAGGTGGCCTATACCTGCGGCCACACCCTCTACCGGGTCCACGGCGGCTACAGCGCCCGGACCGGTCTACGCAGCGTGGTCGACGTCAACTCGATCATCGCGACCGCAGGGGCGATGCAGGCGAGCCTCAAGGATCACGCCGCCTATCGACCGCCCCTGAATAACGCCACGCTGTTCCGCCGGGACGATCATCTGTGCCTGTACTGCGGCGAGCGCCGGCCGGTCCGCGAGCTCTCCCGCGATCACATCAAGCCGATCAGTCGCGGGGGCATCGACACCTGGACCAATGTGGTCACGGCCTGCAAGCGCTGTAATAACCTCAAGGGCAACCGCACGCCGGAGCAGGCCGGCATGCAGCTGCTGGCGGTGCCATTCGCCCCCACCCATGCCGAGTATGTCTATCTGCAGGGGCGACGCATCCTGGCCGATCAGATGGCCTTCCTGCGTGCGCATTTCCCGCGTCGCAGTCCGCTGCGCGAGCGGCTGGCCGCAAGCCCCAGCTAGCCGTTACTCGCCGGGCAGGCGGCCCATTTCCTCGAAAAAGTCGGAGTAGGCGTCGTCCTCCAGGGACACGTCGCCGTCAACGACCTGCGAGCGTCGGTACTGGCGATAGGCCGAGCGGGTGAAGACGTACGGGTCAACCGCGGCGTCATCGCGGAAGCGGGCCGCCCCCGCCATCCGGGCGCGGGTGTTGACGATCTCGAGGGCGGTCAGTGCGCCGAAGGTCACCGTATCCAGGGTCACGTAGGTGATCACGTTGGTGTAATAGGCGACCGGGTACTGGGTGACGTCGCGGGTGTCAGAGGGACCGAACAGCGGCAGCACCAGATAGGGGCCGGCATCGACGCCCCAGACGCCCAGGGTCTGGCCAAAGTCCTCGGCGCGGCCCTCGATGCCCAGCCAGGCCTGCGCCGGGTCGAACAGTCCCAGCAGCCCCACCGTGGTGTTCACCACAAACCGGACACTCTCGCGACCGGCATCCCCCGCCTTGCCCTGGAGCAGGTCATTGAGGATGTAGCCCGGCGCCTCGAGGTTGGTGAAAAAGTTGTCAACGCTGTCCCGCACGCCCTCACTGGTGATGCGCGTCCAGCCCTCACTGGCGGGCTCGAGGGCGTAGGTGTCGACGCCCTCGTTGAAGTCGTAGACACCCCGGTTGAACCCCTCAATGGGGTCATTGGCCGAGTTGCTGCCGGTGCTGGCGCAGCCGCTCACCACCAGGGCGATCAGCAGCAGGGCGACCAGCCGGAGGATGCCGGCGGGCGGATGGTTCGGATGATGCTGCCGGGTCACTGAATTACTCCGGTGCCGCTTCAAAGGAGTCGTAGAACAGCCGGTCCGAGGGCAGCCCCGCCGCCGCAAAGGCCTCGCGGGCGGCGTTGATCATCGGCGGCGGTCCGCTCATATAGACATCGAAGCCGCTCAGATCCGGGTGATCGCGCACCACCTGCTCGTGGACAAAACCGGTGGCGCCGCGCCACTCATCGGCGGGTTCCGGATCGGAGAGCACCGGGGTGTAGGCGATGTTCGAAGCCTGCCCGGCCCACTGGCGCGGCAGCGAATCGAGATAGAGATCGGCCGGCCGGCGGGCCCCCCAATAGATATGCATGGGCCGCTTGAGGCCCAGGTGCAGGGCCTGTTCCATGATGCCCTTGACCGGGGCAAAGCCGGTGCCGCCGCCCATCAGGATCATGGGGCGATCGCTGTCGTCGCGGAGAAAGAAATTGCCCAGCGGGCCTTCAAAACGAAGCAGCGCCCCTTCCTTGAGGTCATTGAATACATGCCCCGAGAATACGCCCCCCGGCAGGTGGCGGATATGCAGCTCGAGCAGATCGTCGTCGTAGGGGGTGTTGGCCAGCGAAAAGCTGCGCCGCTGGCCGCCCCGCAGCAGAAAGTCGATGTACTGCCCGGGCAGGAATGCCAGGCGCTTGTCCCGCGGCAGCTTGAGAAACAGCCGGCGCACGTCCGGCGCGCATTCCTCGATGGCCTCCACCCGGGCCGGCAGGCGCTGGGGGCGGATATCGCCGGCCTCGCGGACTTCCTTCACCCGAATCACCAGATCGCTGGCCGGTCGGGCCTGACAGAACAGCGCTTTGCCCGACTCATCCTGGTCGGCGTCGATGGCCGGGGGCAGCCCGTCGGGATAGGCGATCCGTCCTTCGACCACATCGCCCATGCAGGTCCCGCAGGTGCCGCCGCGGCAGCTGTAGGGCAGCATGAGCCCGGCGCGCAGGGCGGCATCGATGACACTCTCGCCATCATCCACGTCAAAGGCGTGATCGCTGTCGGCGATGCGGACCTGGTAGCTCATCGGTTGTCTCCCTCAGTCAGCGGGTCGTGGCTTGTGGCAGGACAGACATTGACGGTGCCGGTCACGTTCACGCCTGCGTGAACTCCGCCAGCACAGGGGCATGGTCCGATGGCCTTTCCCAGCGCCGGGGGTCGAGGTCCACCGCGCTGGCGGTCAGGCGCCGGGTGAGGGCGGGGCTGGTCAGGATCAGGTCGATGCGCAGGCCGCGATTGCGCTTGAAGTTGTTGACCCGGTAGTCGAACCACGAAAAGCGGTCAGCCGGCTGCTCGAAGCGTCGAAAGCTGTCGCTGAAGCCCAGTGCGGTGATGGCCGACAGGGCATCGCGCTCGGCATCGGAGCAGAGGATCTTTCCCGCCCACTCCTCGGGATCGTGGACATCGGCATCCGCCGGCGCGATGTTGAAATCGCCCACCACCGCCACCTGGTCGTGGCGGCTCAGCTCGTCCTGCAGCCAGCCGCGCAGATGCGCGAGCCACTCCAGCTTGTACTGGTATTTGTCGTCGCCCACCGCCTTGCCGTTGGGCACATACAGGTTGATGAAGCGCACGCCATCGACCGTGGCGGCCAGCACCCGGCGCTGCGGGTCCTCGAAACCGGGGATGTCGAGGCTGACCGCCTCGAGCGGCGCGCGTGCGAGCACCGCCACGCCGTTGTAGGTTTTCTGGCCCGAGTAGGCCACCTCGTAGCCGGCCTCGCGTATCGCCTCCACCGGGAATCGCTCGTCGGGCAGCTTGGTCTCCTGCAGCCCCAGAATGTCGGGGCCGGCGGTCTCGAGCCAGTCGAGGACATGGGGCAGGCGGACGTTGAGCGAATTGACGTTCCAGGAAGCGATCTTCACCGAGGACTCCGGGCAGCGTGTTGGCAGGCTCTCAGTATACGCTGAGGCCGTCGTCCGTGCAGTGTCGGGATGATCATCGGTCAGACGCTGGACGTCGCATCGCGGGCGCCACGGTAGCGACGCATGAACCGCCGGTCGATCCAGTCCTTGAAGTGCCAGACCAGGCGCCCGCCGATGCTGAAGGCCCCGCGCGAGGCAACGGCATGACGATCACCCGTGGTGACAAGCGCCAGCCAGCGGCGCTGGGGATGATAGGGCCGTAGCGGTTGATCGCGCAGAAACCGGCGCAGGTTGTGCGCCAGCGGCGGCCCCTGGCGGACCGCGATCACACCCGCCTTGGCGCGCGGCTGATTGTCCATGCTGGCGATGTCGCCGGCCGCGAACACGCCGGCGTCAGTCACGCTCTGCAGGGTGTCGCCGACCCGGATGAAGCCCTGCGCATCGAGGGCGAGTCCGGTGGTGGTCAGCCAGTCGGCGCCCCGGGCGCGGGTCACCCAGATCACTTCCTCGGCATCGTGATGTCGGCCATCGGCGGTGGTCAGACCGTGGGCATCGACGGCGGTGACCGCCTCGCCGCAGTGCAGGCCGATATGACGCCGGGCCAACAGCCGCTGGAAGCGTCGCCGCACGCGCGGGTTGTGGGTGGGCAGCACGCTGGCGCCACGGGTGTAGAGGGCAAAGCGCAGCACTGACGGGTCAGCACCCCGGGCCTGGAGCTCGGCTGTCAGCCGGTGCTGCATGGCGAGCACCAGCTCGACACCGCCCGCGCCACCGCCGACCACGGCAATCCGCCGCGGCCGCGGATCGGCGCACACCCGCTCAAGCAGGGCCCGCCAGCGCGCATCGAAGCCGTCAATGGGTTTGGCCGCCACCGCATGCCGATCGGCCCCGGTCTGACCGGGATCGGGTGTCGAGCCGATGTCCAGTGACACGGCATCGTAGGGATAGGCTGCGCCCGATGCGGTGATAAGGGTGCGCGCCATGCGGTCCAGCCCGGTCGCACTGGCGGGGATGAACTCGATGCCGGCCCTCGCCGCCAGTGCCTGCAGGTCGATGTGCACGTCGCGATAGCGATAATGCCCGGCGATATAGCCGGGCAGCATGCCCGAATAGGGGGTGAACCGGTCCCGCGAGAGCAGGGTGACGCGGATGCCGGGCAGTGGCCGCTGGCCGAGGCGGCGCATCACCTCGACATGGCTGTGGCCGCCGCCCACCAGCAGCAGATGCCGCGCGGTCATGCCCGCCTGCGCCCCTGCGGCTCAGGCGGCCAGGCCGCTGGCCTTCAGCAGCGGTTCGATGCTCGGCGCCCGGCCGCGGAAGTCCCTGAACAGCGTCGCGGCATCCACCGAGCCACCGCGCTCGAGGATGGCTTCGAGAAACGCCCGGCCGGTGACTGGATTGAAGATGCCTTCCTCGGTAAACCGCGCGAAGGCGTCCGCCGACAGCACCTCGGCCCACTTATAGCTGTAGTAGCCGGCGGCGTAACCACCGGCAAAGATGTGCGCGAAGCTGTTGGGAAAGCGATTGAAGGCCGGTGGCTGAACGACGGCCACCTGCTCGCGGACTTCGTCGAGCAGGGCAAAGATCCGCTCGCCCCGCTGGCGGTCATGCTCGACGTGCAGGCGCAGGTCAAACAGCGAGAACTCGAGCTGGCGGACCATCTGCATGGCGGCGTGAAAGTTGCGCGCCGCGGTCATGCGCTGGAACAGGGCATCGGGGATCGGCTCGCCGGTTTCGTGATGGCGGGCGAACAGATCCAGCGCCTCGCGCTCCCAGCACCAGTTCTCGAGGAACTGGCTGGGCAGCTCCACGGCATCCCAGGCGACGCCGTTGATGCCGGCCACGCTGGCGGCATTCACCCGGGTCAGCATGTGGTGGAGGCCGTGGCCGAACTCATGGAACAGCGTCTCGACCTCGCCATGGGTGATCAGCGCCGGGCGATCCCCCACCGGCGGGGTGAAGTTGCAGGTCAGGAACGCCACCGGTGTCCGGGTCTGGCCGCTGTGATTCATGCGACCCCGGGCCGGGGCCATCCACGCCCCGCCACGCTTGTGCGAACGGGCGTAGAGGTCGGTGTAGAACTGCCCGCGCAGTGCCCCATCCGCGTCGCGGATTTCATAGAAGCGGACATCCGGGTGCCAGGTGTCGACACCCTCGCGCTCGGCGATGCGCACACCGAACAACCGTTCCACCACCGCGAACAGCCCGGCCATCACCCGGTCGGCCTGAAACCAGGGGCGCAGATCCTCGGGCGACAGGTCAAATCGCGCCTCGCGCAGCCGCTCGCTGTAATAGCCGACATCCCAGGCCTCCAGCGACGCCAGCCCATCCCGCTCGCGGGCGAAGGCCTGGAGCCCGGCATACTCCTGCTCCGCGACGGGCCTGGCGCGCTCGGCAAGATCTTCCAGAAAGGCGATCACTTCGGCGGCCGAGTCGGCCATCTTGGGCGCCAGTGACAGGCTGGCATAGTCGCGGTAGCCCAGCAGCTCCGCCTGCTCCTGCCGCAGGTCGAGGATCTCGGCCATGATCGGGTGATTGTCCCGCTGGCCGGCCTGCGGGCCGGTATCCGACGCCCGGGTGGTGAACGCCTCGTAGACCTCGCGGCGCAGCCCGCGATCATGGGCATGCGCCAGGACGGCCTGCACGACCGGCATGTCCAGGCTGATGCGCCAGCCCTCGACCCCCGCCTGCTCCGCATTCTGCTTCATGACCCCCAGCGCGCTGTCGGGCAGGCCGGCCAGCTCGTCGGCATCGTCCGTATCGCGGTACCAGGCATCGGTGGCATCCATGAGGTGCTCCTGGAACCGCGATGACAGCTCGGCAAGGCGGGCGGCGATGGCGGCATAGCGCTGCTTGGCACTGTCTTCCAGCGCAACGCCGGCCAGCTCGAAGTCACGCAGAGCATTGTCCACACTCTGGCGCTGATCCTGATCGAGATGCGCGTATTCATCACTGTCGCGCAGCGCCCGGAAGGCGCTGTAGAGCGCCGTGTTCTGCCCCATCTCGGTATGGTAGGCGGATAGCGCCGGCAGGCAGGCGTTGTAGGCCTCGCGCAGCGCCTCGCTGTTCATGACGGCGTTCAGGTGCGACACGGGCGCCCAGATCTGCTCGAGCCGGTCTTCAAGCCGCTCCAGCGGGGCAACCAGGTTGTGCCAGGTGTAAGGCCCGCCATCGCGGGTGATCGCGTCGATGGCGGCGCGGTTGTCGGCCAGCACCTGGTCGACCGCGGGCTGGACATGTTCGGGACGGATCTCCGAGAAACGGGGCAGGCCGGATTCAGCGAGCAATGGGTTGGTCATGGTGATGCCGTTGTGCTCCGTAGGTCAGTGGGGAAGATTCCCCGTTGCGGACAGATCATCAGGGTAGTCGATTCGGCTTGGCCTGTTCGAACCGAATCCTCGCTCGGAAGTTCGATGGTTCCGGCCAGCCGTTGCTTTGTGTCAGTGCCTTGCAATACCGTCTGAGTGGACTGCACCCGGGACATGCCACAACAATGAACACTCAATGATCAGCACGAAACGCCTCCGCGCGGCCACGTTTGCTGCCGGACTCGCGCTGGCCTCACTGGTCCTGCTGCTGCCCGGCACCGCTCGCGCGGACGCCTCGGACTCCCCGTCGCTGCTCTCGGTCGATTATTTCAGCCCCCGTGCCTCGTTCGACCGTTTCATCCGCAACACCGACGCGTTGATCGGCCTCCGCGCCGACGGGGCGCCGGTGAGCGAGCAGGTCCCCCGTCTTCGTGCAGCGGCCGGCAGTTTCGATTTTGACGCGACGCCCCACGCCTCATCGACCGCCGAGCAGATCCGCCGGATCCTGATGGCCCGCGAGATCATCGCGCGTCTGCCCATGCCGCCGGTGGATACGATCCCCGACCGAGCCCGGGTGACGGAGACGGATCTGCGCAGCTGGACCGTTCCCGGGACCCAGCTGCGCATGCGGCGCATGACCGGTACCCGCCACGAGGGGGCATTCAGGTTTGATGCCGCCACCATCGCGGAAATCGATGATCTGTATCGTCGGATCAGCGACAGGCCCAGGCTCGACGGCGCGCCCGATGCCTATCAGCGCTACATCGCCGACGTCGACGCCGGTGCGGGCGCGATGGGGCTGAGTCAGGCATTGATCGCCAGCCGCCTGCATGTCGTTGGCACCACCAGCCCGCGCGACACCATGGAGAGCTTTCTCGGCAACATGACTGACGCTTACCGGGTGGCGCGGACCGCGGCCCGCCAGCTCGGCAGCGATCCGCCGCAGATATCCATCGAGGCGGCGCGACGCCAGCAGGCCATCGCCACCGACCAGCTCCAGCAGGCGGTATCGGTCTTTGATCTGTCGGAAGTGCCTGAAGCGCTGCGACGGGATACCGGGATCGAGGCCGCGCTGCTCCTCAAGGAGATCCTCGACCGGATCCCGCTACCACGGCCGGAGACGATACCCGACGCAATCGATCTGGCCGGGCTGCCCGCCGGGGCGGATTACGACTGGCGAATACCGGGCACGCAGATTCGGATCGAGCGCATGCAGTCGGGCCCCCACGCCGGAAGCTTCCTGTTCGATGCCAATACGGTCAGCATTCTGCGGGACAGCTACGCGGCGCTGCGTGACCTTGAGTACCGTGATCCGACGGCCCTTGCCCTCGCGGCCTTTCCCGCGGCCGGGATCACGCCGGGATTCTATGATTTCTACATCACGGGTCCGGGTTATCTGGTGCCCGGCGCCCATCCGCTGGGCGCCATCGTCGACCGACTGCCCGACTGGTCCGAGCGGGTGATCATGGATCAAACCGTCTGGCAGTGGGGCGGATCCGTGGTGACGCTGGCGGTCCTGGTCCTTGCCATCTGGCTTGCGTTTCGCGTCATCGACTGGCCTGCCTGGCACCACCCGGACAGTGGAATCGCCGCCTGGATGGCGATTGCCGCCCCGCTGCTCGCCGCTTTCCTGACCCACCGCGCGACCCTTTTCATCGATTACGACCTGAATTTCAGCGGCACGATGCTCGAATATCTGCTGTTCGCATCGGGGCTGGCTGAGCTGGGTTTTCTTGTCTGGGCGGTCTGGCGTCTGTCCAGCGCGTTCGCCACGACAATACTGGCGTCGTCGGCCCTGTCGAATCGCGGTTTCGATGCCAGCCTGGTCCGGCTGCTGTCCGGGATCCTCGGCGTGGCCGCAAGCATTGGCGTCGCCTCCTTTGGACTCGGGCGACTGGGCGTGGATGTGGTGCCGTTGCTGGCCGGTCTGGGGGTGGGCGGTCTGGCCGTGGCGCTGGCGGCCCGGCCGACGCTGGAAAACCTCATCGGTGGGCTGATCCTGTTCAGCGACAAGCCGGTGCGTGTTGGCGACTTCTGCACCTTCGGGGACATGAGTGGCACGGTCGAAGGGGTCGGCATCCGGTCGACCCAGATCCGCGCCCTCAACCGGGCGCTGATCTCGGTGCCCAATGCGAAGTTCGTTGATATGGAAATCGTCAACTGGGCGCGATGCGACACCATGCTGATCGAACAGACCCTCAGGCTGCGTTGCGAGACCTCGGCCGATCAGCTTCGCCACGTGCTCATCGGCATTCGCGAAATGCTGCACGGCCACCCTCGGATCGAGGAATCCACGATCCGTGTCCGCTTTGCGGGCTATGGCGAATCCTCGCTCGATGTCAGCGTGCGCATTTATGCACTCACCCGCGACTGGAACGAGTATCACGCCATTCGCGAGGACGTGAACTTCCACATCAAGCGGATCGTCGAGGCTTCCGGTACCCGTTTCGCGGTTCCCGCCAGCGTCATTTATACCGCCCGGGACAGTGGGCTTGACGAGGAACGCACGGCCGAGGCCGAGGCGGCGGTGGCGGCATGGCGGCGGGAGGGCCTGTTGGCCTTTCCCCGTCTGACCCCGGAGCAGATCGAGCGGGTCCGGGATAGCATCGACTACCCGCCGGAGGGCTCGTCGGAACGGGCCCAGCAAAGAAGCCGGCAGAGAGAGGAATCCGAACCCCTGTCCGATCCCGACTCGCGGTCCTGAGCCATGGCTATGTCAAAATGGCTGTCGAGACATTCATCGACAGCAGGAGCCGGCAATGAGCGGCGAGCAATACGACTATGATCTGATCTGCATCGGCGGCGGCAGTGGCGGGATCGCCACCGCGCGGCGTGCGGCCGCCCATGGCGCACGCTGCGCCGTGATCGAGGCGTCGCGGCTGGGGGGCACCTGCGTGAACGTCGGCTGTGTGCCCAAGAAGGTCATGTGGCAGGCCGCGCACAGCCGCGAGGTCATGGCGCGGGCCGCGGATTATGGCTTCAGCGGTGTCGCGCCAAGCCTTGACTGGGGCGCCCTGGTCAGTGCCCGCGAGGCCTATATCGAGCGCCTGAACGGCATCTACGACCGCAACCTGGATAACTCCGGCGTGGACCTTATCCGCGGTCAGGCGCGCTTCACCGATCCGCATACCGTTGAGGTGGACGGTCAGTCCTATCGGGCCGAGCGCTTCGTGATCGCCACCGGTGGCACGCCGGGACGGCCCGGTATCCCGGGTGGCGATCTGGGCATCGATTCGGATGGGTTTTTTGAGATGACCGATCGGCCCGAGAAGGTGGCCGTGGTCGGCGCGGGCTATATCGCCGTGGAGCTGGCGGGCGTCCTGCATCAGCTGGGCAGCGACGTGCAGCTGGTGGTGCGACGGGAAAAGCCGCTGCGCGGTTTTGATGCCGCTATCCAGGATGCCTTTGTCGAATCCATCGAGGCGCATGGCCCCACGCTGGTCAATCATTTCACACCGGCGGGGCTGGAGGCCGCCTGGGGCGGCTATACGCTGCATGGAGCCGACGGCCGCACGCTGGAAGGTCTCGATCAGGTGATCTGGGCGGTGGGGCGGCTGCCCAATACCGACGAGCTGGGCCTGGACGCGGCGGGTGTCCGTATGGATGCCGCCGGCACCATCCCGGTGGATGAATGGCAGTCGAGCAATCAGCCGCATATATTTGCGCTGGGCGATGTCACCGATAATCCCTACCCGCTGACGCCGGTGGCGATTGCCGCCGGCCGGCGTCTGGCCGATCGGGTGTGGGGCGGTCAGCATGAGCGCCGGCTGGAGTATCGGGACGTTCCCACTGTGGTGTTCACGCATCCGCCCATCGGCAGCGTCGGGTTGACCGAGGCCGATGCCCGCGCGGCCCATGGCGATGCGGTGCGCGTCTATGAAACGCGGTTTGTGCCCATGGACTTTGCCCTGGCGCCCGCCGAGGCCAAGCAGCGCAGCACCATGAAGCTGGTCTGCGTGGGCGATGATGAGCGGGTCGTGGGCGTGCACCTGTTCGGGGTCGGCAGCGACGAAATGCTGCAGGGCTTTGCCGTGGCGGTGCGCATGGGCGCCACCAAGCACGACCTGGATGAAACCGTCGCCATCCATCCGACCAGCGCCGAAGAGCTGGTCACCCTGACCTGAGACAGGTGGTGTCGCGATGATTGAGACCTATCAGGGCATTACCCCGCAGGTGGCGGCCTCGGCCTGGATCCATGACAGCGCGGTGGTGATCGGTGATGTGCGGCTCGCGGCGTCGGTGTCGGTCTGGCCGACGGCCGTGCTGCGGGGGGATGTGCACCACATCGACGTGGGCGCGCAGACCAATATCCAGGATGGCGCGATCGTTCATGTGGCCCATGAGGGGCCTTATCAATCCGGTCATCCGGCGATCATCGGTGCGGCCGTCACCGTGGGGCACCGGGCCATCATTCATGCCTGCCACATCGGTGATCGTGTGCTGGTGGGCATGGGCGCGACGGTGCTGGACGGCGCCCATGTCGGGGACGAGGCGATCCTTGGTGCGGGGGCGCTGGTGCCCCCGGGTAAGCAGCTCGAGGGTGGCTATCTGTACCTGGGCAGCCCGGCGCGGGCGGTGCGTGCGCTCGATGATCGCGAGCGCGAACAGCTGGCCTACTCCGCCCGCCATTACGAGTCACTGATGGGGCGTCACCGCGACGGCGGCTGATCGGGCCCGGTCAGGTTGGGGGGCGTGATCGGGTTGGCGGCCAACTGGCGCTGGACAATGCTGGGGGTGATCGCGCAGGTGGCGAGGGTGACCACGGTCATCGCGCCGTAGAGCGCCGGCGGCACAACGCCGGGCCCGTAGCGGCCGGCCTGGTCGACGATCACCATCGCGATCTCGGCCCGGGGCACCATGCTCATGGCGATGACCAGCGCGCTCGACCGCGGGGCCATGAACCGCGCCGGCAGGGCAGTGCCGACCAGCTTGCCGAGGACCGCCGCCACCAGCAGGATGGCGCCCGCACTGAGCGCGCCGGTCAGGGCTTCGGGCTCGAGCTTGAGGCCAATGCCGATGAAAAAGAACGGCGTGAGAAAGTCGTAGAGCACGCGATAACCCCGATCCTGCCGGATCTTTCGCGGTGCCTTGCTGAAGACCAGTCCCGCGAACAGCGCCCCCACCGCCAGCGAAAATCCCAGCATGCCCGCCAGCGCGGCGATCAGGCTGCCCACCGCCACGACGATCAGCATGCGCGTTGGGGAGCGCTCGCGGCGGATGAGGGCCCGGGTCATGGGAGGCTCGACCCAGTGCGCGAAGGCATAGCAGCCTGCGGTGAAGGCGGCGAGGCTTGCCAGCAGGCTGGCGCCGGTGGTGCTCGCCGCCATCCAGTCGACGCCGTTACCACCGGTCAGGGTCGGGATGATCGCCAGCAGCAGCGCCATCAGCACCACACCGGAGATGTCGTCGAGCTCGGCCACGTCCAGCACCAGCGCACCCTGCTCGCTGCGGAGCGCACCGGCGGCCTGCCACGGCGGCAGGGCGACGCCGATGCTGGTGGCGGTCAGGGCCACGCCGGCGACCAGCGCCGGCACGTTATCAAAGCCCGCCCAGCGCGCCGCGTAGTAGCCCACGGCCCCTGAGACCAGCACGCTGATCAGCCAGATCAGGCTGGCGCCGGGGAGTTTGTCGAGGAGTCGTCGGGGGTTGCTGCCCAGCCCCACCCGAAACAGCAGGGCGACCAGCCCCAGGGCGGCAAGCAGGTCGAAGGCCCCCTGCACCGCCGGACTCAGCAGCGGCACGACGTCGTGGAGCAGCCGCAGCCCCAGGCCGATGAGGATATAGCCCACCAGGGCCGGGATCCTCAAGCGCTCGCAGAGGTGTTTCAGCACGATGGCGAGCAGCGTGACGCCGCCCACCAGCAGCACCAGTAGCGAGTCAGGTGTGGCGCTCGCCTGGATCATCCACGCGGGTCAGGGACGGGTGTCGTTGCGCAGGGTCTCGATCACCGGAGCGGTGCTGGGCCGGATGCGGCGCCAGAGCTCGAAGGCCCCGGCGGCCTGCTCGACGAGCATGCCCAGTCCGTCACGGATGCGATAGGCGCCATTGGCTTCGGCCCAGCGCAGGAACGGCGTGGGCTCGGCGCCATAGAGCATGTCGAAGGCAGTGGCCCCGTCGCCGACGATACTCGCCGGGAGGTCGGGCACGTCGCCCTCGAGCCCGCTTGAGGTGGCGTTGATGACCACTTCGAAGCGCTCGCCGCTCAGGTCATCGAGCCCGCAGCCCTCGATGCTGCCGGCGTCGGCGAAGGCCCGGGCGAGGGTCTGCGCCCGCTCGGGGGTGCGGTTGGCGATCACCAGAGTGGCCGGGTTCTCGTCGAGCAGCGACATCAGCACGCCGCCCGCGGCGCCGCCGGCACCGATCAGCAGGATGCGCTTGCCGGCAAGGCCGACGCCCAGGTTGTTGCGCAGGTCGTTGATGAGTCCCTCGCCGTCGGTGTTATCGGCATAGACACTCTCGCCAAAGATCAGGGTGTTGACCGCACCGGCGCGCTCGGCGCGGTCACTGCGCTGGTCGGCCAGCGCCCAGGCCTGTTCCTTGAACGGCACCGTGATGTTGGCGCCATGGGCCCCCTCGGCGCGAAAGGCCGCGATTGCCTCGGCGAGTCCATCGAGTGGTGGCTCGCGCCGGGTGTACTCGATCTGCTGGGCGGTCTCTTCGGCGAACAGCGCGTGGATGCGCGGTGACAGGGAGTGATCGATGGGGTGGCCGAAAACGGCATAGGAATCCATGGGGACCTCCGATAGGTCGGGGCGTTCAGTGCTCGGCCAGCCAGCCGGCAACGTCCCTCGCGAAATAAGTCAGGATGGCATCCGCGCCGGCCCGCTTGAAACCGAGCAGCGACTCCATCACGCAGGCCTCGCGGCTGAGCCAGCCGTTATCGAAAGCGGCGTTCAGCATGGCGTACTCACCACTGACCTGGTAGGCGAAGGTCGGCACGTCGAAGCGCTCACGCACCCGCCGGATGATATCCAGATACGGCATGCCCGGCTTGATCATGACCATGTCGGCGCCTTCCGCCAGATCGAGCCCCACCTCGCGGAGCGCCTCGGCGCCATTGCCGGGGTCCATCTGGTAGGTCCGCTTGTCGCCGCCGCCCAGGTTGCCGGCCGAGCCGACCGCATCGCGGAATGGCCCGTAGAAGGCCGATGCGTATTTGGCGGCATAGGCAAGGATGCGCGTCTCGGGGTGGCCATCGGCCTCAAGCGCCCGGCGGATGGCGCCGACCCGTCCATCCATCATATCCGATGGGGCAACGATGTCCGCCCCGGCCGCGGCATGCGACAGCGCCTGGCGGACCAGTGCCTCCTGGGTGATGTCATTGGCGACATAGCCATTGGCATCCAGCAGCCCGTCCTGGCCGTGGACGGTGAACGGATCGAGGGCGACGTCGGTGATCACGGCAATCTCCGGCGTCCGGGCCTTGATGGCGCGCACCGCGCGCTGTGCGAGCCCCTCCGGATTCCAGGCCTCGGCGGCATCATCGCTCTTGGCGGCCGCCGGCGTGACCGGAAACAGGGCGATGGCCGGCACCCCCAGCCGCTCCAGCTCGGCGGCTTCCGCCTGCAGGCGATCCAGGGTCAGGCGCTCGACGCCGGGCATGGATGCCACCGGTTCGCTGTGATCGTGGCCCTCGATGACAAAGACCGGTTGGATCAGATCGTTGACCGATAGGCCGTTCTCGCGCACCAGTCGCCGGGTGGCGTCATCGCGCCGCAGCCGCCGCGGACGGCTGGCGGGAAATCCCGGCCCGTGGGCTGATTCATGCGTCACCTTTGAATCCTCCGCTCGGTTGTTCGGGCAGGCGGGCCACCGCCCAGTCCAGCACCCGCCGCACCCGGGGCGCGGTGATGCGATAGGCCGTGGGCTGGTCCACCCAGCGCCATTCGTGATGTTCGGGGGTGCCAAGCTCGGGGGCAATACCCAGCGTCACTTCGCGGACGGGGGTTTCCGCCAGGTAATAGCGCGCCACCTTGCCGCGGGCGTAGGGACCGGTCTCGGTGTAGTCCTCGCCCCAGTTGAACCACATGTCGGTGATGCCGGTCTCCTCGGCCACTTCGCGTCGGGCGGCCTCAAGGGGCGTCTCGCCGGTTTCGGTCCGGCCCTTGGGGAAGTCCCAGTACTGGTAGGCGCGCAGCAGCAGAAACCGCCAGCGGCGGTGTTCCGCGCGCACCAGAACCACGCCGGCGGACAGGATGCGTGGGTTCTGTCTAGTCATGCCAGGCCGGGCTCAGAGAGCGGACGGCATCGACCATGGCCTCGACATGTTCCGGGGGGATCTGGGGGTGTACGCCGTGACCGAGGTTGAAGACATGACCGCTGCCGGGGCCGAACTCCCGCAGCACGCGTTCGACCTCGCGACGGATGACTTCGGGGCGCGCGTAGAGAATGCTCGGGTCGAGATTGCCCTGCAGGGCCACGCGATCGCCCACCCGGCGCCGCGCTTCGTCCATTGACAGCGTCCAGTCGATGCCCAGCGCGTCGGCACCGCTGTCGGCGATGGTCTCGAGCCAGATGCCGCCGCCCTTGGTGAAGAAGGTCACTGGCACGCGCCGGCCTTCGCGGCTGCGGATCAGCCCGTCGATGATCTGCTGGGCGTACTGCAGTGACAGCCGCGGATAGACATCGTGGGCCAGCGCGCCGCCCCAGGTGTCAAAGATCATCACCGCCTGGGCACCCGCCTCGATCTGCGCGTTGAGATAGGCGGTGACCGCGCGCGCGGTTTTCTCGAGCAGGCGGGCCATGACCTGAGGCTCGTCGTAGGCGAGCGCCTTGATATGGCGGAAGTCCTTGCTGCTGCCGCCCTCGACCATATAGGTCGCCAGCGTCCAGGGGCTGCCGGCGAAACCGATCAGCGGGACGCTGCCTTCCAGCGCCTGTCGGACCCGGCTCACGGCATCGGTGACGTAGCGTAGTTCGGCGCCCACATCCGGCACCGGCAGGCGGTCGACGCTGGCGGCATCACGCACCGTATGCTCAAAGCGCGGACCTTCGCCGGGCTCAAAATAGAGCCCCAGGCCCATGGCGTCGGGCACGGTGAGGATGTCCGAGAACAGGATGGCGGCATCCAGGTCGAAGCGCCGCAGCGGCTGCAGGGTCACCTCGCAGGCAAGCTCGGGATTGCGGCACAGGTTCATGAAACTGCCCGCCTGGGCGCGGATTTCGCGGTACTCGGGCAGATAGCGCCCGGCCTGGCGCATGATCCAGACCGGGGTGCGGTCGACGGGCTCGCGGGCGAGGGCCCGCAGGAGACGGTCGTTATGCAGTTCGCTCATGACCACGGGCCGGCCTAGACGCCCATGTAGGCGAGGATGCCCTTGGCGGCCTCGCGGCCTTCATAGACGGCGGTGACCACCAGGTCCGAGCCGCGCACCATGTCGCCGCCGGCGAACACGTTGGGGTTATCGGTCTGGAAGGGGTGCCGGCCGCCTTTTTTGACGCGGACCCGCTCGCGCTCGTCGACGCCGATGCCGTGCTCGTCGAACCACTCCGGCGGATCGGGGCGAAAGCCGAAGGCCATGATGACGCGGTCCGCGGGGATGATCTCCTCGCTGCCCGGCACGGTCTCGGGGCGCCGGCGACCGCGCTCGTCGGGGGCGCCGAGGCGGGTCTCGACCACCTTGACGCCCTCCACCTGGCCATCACCGACGATCTCGACGGGCTGACGGTTGAAGCGGAAGTCGACGCCTTCCTCGCGGGCGTTGTAGACCTCGCGCCGCGATCCGGGCATGTTCTGCTCGTCGCGTCGATAGGCGCAGGTCACGCTGCTCGCGCCCTGACGCAGGGCGGTGCGGTTGCAGTCCATGGCCGTGTCGCCGCCGCCCAGCACCACCACGCGCTGATCGGCCATGTCGACGAACTCTTCCGGGCTTTTCTCGAAGCCCATGAGCCGGTTGATGTTGGAGACCAGATAGGGGAGCGCCTCGTAGACGCCGGGCATGTCCTCGCCGGGAAAACCGCCCCGCATGTAGGTGTAGGTGCCCATGCCAAGGAACACCGCGTCGTACTCGCGCTCGAGTTCGGCGTAGGTGACGTCGGTGCCGACGTCCACGCCCAGACGGAACTCGACGCCCATGTACTCCATGATCTCGCGGCGCTTGGCGATGACTTCCTTTTCGAGCTTGAACGGCGGAATCCCGAAGGTCAGCAGCCCGCCGATCTCGGGGTAGCGGTCAAAGACCACCGCCTCGACGCCATTGCGCACGAGGATGTCGGCCGCACCCAGGCCGGCCGGGCCGGCACCGATGACCGCCACCCGCCGGCCGGTGGGGACCACGCCGGTCATATCCGGCCGCCAGCCCTGCTTGAAGGCCTCGTCGGTGATGTACTTCTCGACCGAGCCGATGGTCACGGCGCCGAAGCCGTCGTTCAGCGTACAGGCGCCTTCACACAGCCGGTCCTGCGGACACACCCGGCCGCAGACCTCGGGCAGGGTGTTGGTCTTGTGCGAGAGCTCGGCGGCCTCGAACAGGTTGCCCTCGGCGATCAGCTTGAGCCAGTTGGGGATGTAGTTGTGGACCGGGCATTTCCACTCGCAGTACGGATTGCCGCACTCCACGCAGCGGTCGGCCTGGGCGGCGGCATGCTCGGTGCTGAAGTCACCGTAGATTTCGGTGAACTTCTGCACCCGGGCACGCGCCGGCTCTTTCTCGGTGTCCTGACGCGGGACGTCGATAAACTGGAAGTAGTTACCCATAGCGTTCTCAGGCTGCCTGCCGCAGCGTGCTCAGTACCTCGTTGATGTCAGCAGCCCGCGGCTTGACCAGCCAGAAACAGCCGACGTAATCGCGGAAATTGTCGAGGATCTCCTGCCCCCAGGGCGAGCCCGTCTCGTCGATGTACTCGGCGATGGTATCGCGCAGGAACTCCCGATGCGCAGTCATGGGCTCGGTCTGGACGCGGCGGATGTCGATGAGCTCGTGGTTGTAGCGATCGACGAACTGGTTGTCCATGTCCAGCACGAAGGCGATCCCACCGGTCATCCCGGCGCCGAAGTTGAGCCCCGTCGGCCCGAGCACGCAGACCACGCCGTCGGTCATGTACTCGCAGCCATGATCGCCGACGCCTTCCACCACCGCATGGGCGCCGGAGTTGCGCACCGCGAACCGCTCACCGGCCAGGCCCGCGGCAAACAGCTTGCCGCCGGTGGCCCCGTAGAGGCAGGTGTTGCCGATGATGGTGGTGTCCTGACTGGCGAAGCCGCTGCCTGCCGGCGGGCGGATGACCAGCTTGCCACCGGCCATGCCCTTGCCAACGTAGTCGTTGGCATCACCGTCGAGCACCATGTTGAGCCCACCGGCATTCCACACGCCAAAGCTCTGACCGGCGCTGCCGGACAGGTTAAGACGGATGGGCGAGCCGCTCATGCCCAGGTTGCCGTGGCGGACGGCGATTTCACCGGACAGCCGCGCACCGATGGAGCGGTCGTCGTTGCGCACCGCGTACTCGAACACCCCGCCCGAGGCCGACTCGATGGCCGGCAGGGCGTCGGCGACCATGCGCTCGGCGAGCTCGCCGCGGTCGAACGGCACGTTGCTGGGTGTGACACAGTGGGTGGGCTTGGCCGGATCGAGCCCGCCGTCGGAGAGGATCGGCGAGAGATCGAGCTTGGCCTGCCGGGCCGTCTCGGGGGTGCGCTGCTCGAGCAGATCCACCCGGCCGATCAGCTCCTCGAGCGAGCGGATTCCCAGCCGCGCCATCCACTCCCGCGTTTCCATGGCCACGAAGGTGAAGTAGTTGGCGACCCGCTCGGGGGTACCGATGAAGTGCTTGGTCCGCAGGACCTTCTCCTGCGTCGCCACGCCCGTCGGGCAGTTGTTGAGATGGCAGACGCGCAGGTACTTGCAGCCCATGGCGATCATCGGTGCCGTGCCAAAGCCGAAACTCTCGGCTCCCATGATGGCTGCCTTGATGACGTCGAGCCCGGTCTTGAGCCCGCCGTCGGTCTGCAGCCGGATCTTGCCACGCAGGTCGTTGGCGCGCAGCGTCTGATGGGTCTCTGTGAGGCCCAGCTCCCAGGGCGTCCCGGCGTACTTGACCGAGGTCAGCGGGCTGGCGCCGGTGCCGCCATCATGGCCAGCAATGGTGATCAGGTCGGCATATGCCTTGGCCACGCCGGCGGCCACGGTGCCCACACCGGGCGCCGCCACCAGCTTGACCGAGACCAGCGCCTGCGGATTGACCTGCTTGAGGTCGTAGATCAGCTGGGCGAGGTCCTCGATGGAGTAGATGTCGTGATGCGGCGGTGGCGAAATCAGCGCCACCCCGGGCTTCGAGTAACGCAGCCGGGCGATCATCTCGTTGACCTTATGCCCGGGCAGCTGTCCGCCCTCGCCGGGCTTGGCACCCTGGGCGACCTTGATCTGCAGCACCTCGGCGTTACGCAGGTAATGCGGCGTGACGCCGAAGCGGCCCGAGGCCACCTGCTTGATCTTGGACATCCGCTCGTTGCCGAAGCGGTGGGCATCCTCGCCCCCCTCGCCGGAGTTGGAGCGCCCGCCGAGGCGGTTCATGGCGATCGACAGGGCCTCATGGGCCTCGGGCGAGATCGCGCCCAGTGACATCCCGGCCGAGTCGAAGCGGCGGATGATGTTCTCGAGCGGCTCGACCTCGTCGAGCGGGATCGGTGTCCGGTCGGTGACCTGGAACAGGTCGCGCATGGCGGCCACCGGGCGTGTGTTCACCGTTTCGGCGTACGCCTGATAACGCGCGTAATCGCCGGTGTAGGCGGCCTCCTGCAGGGCGGCCACCACATCGGGGTTGTAGGCGTGATACTCACCGCCGTGGACGTACTTGAGCAGCCCACCTTGGGCGAGGGGCACGCTGGCCCGCCAGGCCTGTTCGTGGAGACTGCGCTGGTCCTCCTCGAGGTCCGCGAAATCCGCGCCCTGGATGCGTGAAGTGGTGCCGGTGAAGCACAGGTCCACCACGCTGTCGCCGAGGCCGACAATCTCGAAGAGCTGGGCGCCGCGATAGCTGGTGATCGTCGAGATGCCCATCTTCGAGAGGATCTTGTAGAGCCCCTTGTTCAGCCCCTTGCGATAGTTGCGCAGCAGGTCGGAGAGCTCCGCGCCCTTGATCTCGCCGGTGCGCAGCTGATCCTGCACCACCTCGAAGGCCAGATACGGGTACACCGCGGTGGCGCCGTAACCGATCAGCACCGCGCACTCGTGGCTGTTGAGGGCTGTGCCGGTCTCCACCACCAGGTTGGTGTCGCAGCGCAGACCGGTGCGCACCAGGTGATGGTGAACGGCGCCGGTGGCGAGCAGGGCATGCACCGGGATGCGATCGCGGGCCAGCTCTCGGTCGGTGAGCACCAGCAGCGTGGCGCCGCCGCGGACGGCCTCGGCCGCCTCGTCGCGGATCGCATGGATGGCCGCCTCCAGCGAACCGTCCGCGGCAAAGCTGAGGTCGATGTGGTGGACGCACTCGCCTTCGCGATGGGCCTCGATCAGGCCGCTGAACTTGCCGTCGGAGAGGATCGGCGAGTCGAGCACCAGGCGCCGGGCATGATCCTCGACCTCCTCGAAGAGGTTCTTCTCCGGGCCGAACACGGTCTCCAGCGACATCACGATCTGCTCGCGCAGCGGGTCGATGGCCGGGTTGGTCACCTGCGCGAACTGTTGGCGGAAGTTGTCGTAGAGCGGCCGCACCTGGCGCGAGAGCACCGGCATCGGGGTGTCATCACCCATGGAGCCGACCGCTTCCTGGCCGCCCTGGGCCAGTGCGCGGGTGACGATGTCACGCTCCTCGAAGGTCACGCCGAACTGCTTCTGATAGGTGTCGAGCGAGTGGCCGATACGTGACTCGCCGGTGTCGCCCACCGAGGGCACATCGCGGGAGTGCTCGGCCAGCCAGCGCTTGTAGGGCGCGCGGTTCTTGAGCCGCTCGTCGACGTCCTCGGGCAGGATCAGGTTGCCGGTCTCGGTGTCCGCCGCGAGCATCTCGCCGGGCTTGAGACGGCCCTTTTCGACCACCTGATCGGGATCGTAATCCCACACGCCCACTTCGGAGGCCAGCGTGATATGGCGGTCCTTGGTGATCACCCAGCGCGCCGGTCGCAGGCCGTTGCGGTCGAGGGCGCAGGCGGCATGCCGGCCGTCGGTGAGGACAATGCCGGCGGGCCCGTCCCAGGGCTCGATATGCTGGGAGTGGAATTCGTAGAACGCGCGCAGGTCGGCGTCCATGGTCTCGACATTCTGCCAGGCCGGCGGCATCAGCAGGCGCAGGGCCCGGAAGATATCCATGCCGCCGGTGATCAGCACGTCGAGCATATTGTCGAGGCTCGAGGAATCCGAGCCGGTCAGGTTGACCAGCGGCTGGATCGCCTCGATGTCGGGCAGCAGCGGGGTGCTGAACCGGTACGCCCGGGCGATGGCCCAGTTGCGGTTGCCCTGTATGGTGTTGATCTCGCCGTTGTGCGCGAGATAGCGGAACGGCTGGGCCAGCCGCCACTGCGGCAGCGTGTTGGTGGAAAAGCGCTGGTGGAAGACCGCCAGCGAGGTCTCGAGGGCGGGATCCTGCAGGTCCTTGTAGAACACCGGCAGGTTCTCCGGCATGACCAGGCCCTTATAGGAGAGCACCCGCGCCGACAGGCTCGGGATATAGAAGACCGGATCGACGCCCTCCAGCGCCTTCTCGGCACGCCGGCGCGCCATGAACAGGCGCCGCTCGAACTCGGACTCTTCCATGTCATCGGGCGTGTTGACGAACACTTGGGCGATGTCCGGCAGCGTCGCCAGGGCCTGTTCGCCGCAGGCGCTGGTGTCGACCGGGACTTCGCGCCAGCCCGCCGCCGGCACCTCGTAGTGGGCCAGTGCATGCTCGAGCACGCTGCGGGCATGGCGGCCCGCCTCGGCGTCGCGGGACAGGAACACGCAGCCGGTGGCAAAGCGATCGGCCAGATCGATGCCCGCTGCGGCGCCCGCCTGGCGCATGAACGCCACCGGCGGCTTGATCAGCAGACCGCAGCCGTCGCCGCTCTTGCCGTCGGCGGCGACCGCGCCGCGATGCGTGAGCCGCGCCAGGGCGGAAATCGCCGTTTCCAGCAGCCAGTGGCTGGGTTGGCCGTCCATGTGGGCGATCAGGCCAAAGCCGCAGTTGTCTCGCTCGAATTCCGGCTGATAGAGCGTCGGACCGTTAAAGGGTAGTTGCTCCACGCTAACTGCCTCTCTGTTATTGGCTGGGGTTGGGCGTCGCCCGGCGTTCGGGCCGCATCGGGGCCCGGTGCGGACGACGCCTCCGGCGGCGCCAGCAGTTGACGTCCTCAATCAATGCGCGACTTCCATGTCAGCGGGCAAATGGTTGGACAATATAGCGCGGGCGGCGTTTTGCGGCAATGTCAGGTGAGCTTGGTGGGATCGGTCAGGCGCTCGTATTCCTCCAGTGCAAAGCGGTCGGTCATGCCCGCGATATAGTCCGCAATCACCCGTGCCTGACCGCGTCGGCCGTTGTGCCCGGCCCGCTCGCGGGCGCTCTCGGCGAACTCCGGGGGCAGCAGTTGGAGGTCGGCCATGAAGCGCTCGAACAGGCTGTGGACCACATGGTCCGCCTTGGTGGTCATGCGGTGCACCCGGTAGTGCCGGTAGAGGTTGGCCATTAGGTGATCCTTGAGCGCCCGGTGGCGCGCCTGCATGCCGGGGCTGAAGGCGATGAGTGGCTGCGCGCTCGCGCGCACATCGTCGGGTCCGAGGGGGTTGGCCCGGGTGATCCGCTCGCGGCTGGTGGTCAGCAGGTCGTTCACCTGCCCGGCGATCAGCTCGCGGACGATGCGATAGACCCGCCGCCGGCCGCCGAGGGCGGGATATTCGGCTTCGACATGGCGGTCGAGCGCGTCGATCCACTCCACCTCGCGCAGCGCATCGATATCCAGCAGTCCGGCCCGCAGGCCGTCATCGACGTCGTGACTGTTGTAGGCGATTTCGTCGGCGACGTTGGTGAGCTGCGCCTCGAGGGATGGCTGGGTCCCGTCGATGAAGCGCTGGCCGACATCGCCCAGACGCTCGGCATGGGCGAGCGGGCAGCGTTTGACCAGTCCCTCGCGGGTCTCAAAGGTCAGGTTGAGCCCATCGTGATCGGGATAGCGGGTCTCGAGCTGATCCACCACGCGCAGCGACTGGAGGTTGTGCTCGAACCCGCCGTACTTGGCCATGCAGTCGTTGAGCGCGGTCTGCCCGGCATGCCCGAAGGGCGTGTGGCCCAGGTCGTGGGCCAGTGCGATCGCCTCGGTCAGATCCTCGTTAAGGCCCAGTGCGCGGGCGATGGTGCGCGCGATCTGCGCCACCTCGAGGCTGTGGGTGAGCCGCGTCCGGAACAGGTCACCCTCGTGATTGACGAATACCTGGGTCTTGTACTCAAGGCGCCGGAATGCCGCGCTGTGGATGATCCGGTCGCGGTCGCGCTGAAAGGCGTTGCGCAGGTCGGGGCGGCTGTCGGCATGACGCCGGCCGCGGCTGGTGGACGGGCGGCAGGCAAATGCCGCCAGGCCGAGGGGGTCACTGGCCGGCTCAGTCATGGCCTTCCGCCTCCAGTGTTGCGGTGAGGGCGTCGGGGTCATAATCGGCGGTGACCGTGGCGTCCCCCAGGGCCCGCAAGAGCACCAGGCGCAACGCGCCGTCGCGGTTTTTCTTGTCGCGGGCCATGAATTCGCGGAAGCGCCCGGCGCCCATGTCGGCAGGCGCGTGCACCGGCAGCCCGGCGCGCTCGATAAGGGCGATGGCCCGGTCGCGGTCGCGGGCATTGATCCAGCCGAGCCGCGCGGACAGGCGCGCCGCCATACACATGCCGGCGGCAATCGCCTCGCCATGCAGCCAATCGCCATAGCCACGGGCCGCTTCGATGGCATGGCCGAAGGTATGCCCCAGATTGAGCAGGGCACGCTGGCCGGCCTCGCGCTCGTCGGCGGCGACGATGGCCGCCTTGTTACGGCAGCAGCGCTCGACGATATGGGCCAGCGTGGCGGGATCGCGCGCCATGGCCGCGTCGAGGTGGGCTTCGAGCCAGGCAAGGAAATCGGCGTCGCCCAGCAGGGCGTACTTGATGACCTCGGCCATGCCGGCGCGCAGCTCCCGTTGCGGCAGGCTGTCCAGCACGGCCAGATCGGCGATGACCGCGCGGGGCTGGTGGAAGGCGCCGATCATGTTCTTGCCGCGGGGGTGGTTGACGCCGGTCTTGCCCCCCACGGACGAGTCGACCATGGCCAGTAGCGTGGTGGGCACCTGAACAAAGCCCACCCCGCGCTGGTAGGTGGCGGCGACGAACCCCGCCAGATCGCCGATGACGCCGCCGCCCAGGGCCACCACCTGGCAGTCGCGGCTGAAGCCGTTGACCAGCAGGGTGTCGAACACCGGCAGCATCGATTCGAGCTGTTTTTCCTGTTCGCCGTCCGGCAGGCAGGCGCTGGCCAGGCGACGGTCCGCGAATGCCGCACGCAGTCGGTCGAGGTACAACGGCGCGACGGTCTCGTTGCTGACCACCATGACTTCGCGGGCGTCGATGGAATCGCGCAGGCAGCGGGGGTCATCGAGCAGGCCGCGGCCGATCAGGATGGGGTAGCTGCGCTCGCCCAGGGCGACGTCGACGCGGCGGAGTTCATCCGTCATGCGAGGGCTCCGTCTGCTGTAGTCGCCGGGCCAGTTGCTCGGCGATCCGCTCCGGTGATCCATCCCGGGTATCGATGCTGATATCCGCGATGGCTTCGTAGATCGGCGCTCGTGCCTCGAGGATCGCCGCCAGCCGTCCGGCCGGGTCGTCGCCGCGTAGCAGCGGGCGATCGCTATGCCGGGTGCGTGCGATCTGCGTGGCCACATCGGCGCGCAGATAGACCACCTGGCCGCGCTCGCGCAGACAGCGCTGATTGGCCGGGTCGAGCACGGCGCCGCCGCCGGTGGCGAGCAGGGTACGCGGCTGCCGGGTCAGTGTCTCAAGCAGCTCCGACTCGCGGCGTCGGAAGCCCGCCTCGCCCTCGATGTCGAAAATGCGTGGGATGTCGACGCCGGTCCGCGCCTCGATGGCGGCGTCCAGATCGACGAACGACAGCGCCAGCCGCGCCGCCAGGCGGCGGCCGATGGTGCTCTTGCCCGCGCCCATGGGGCCGACGAGGAATACCCGGTCAATCCTGCTCATGGTTCTGATTCTATCGCGTTTGTGGGTGTGCCCGGAGCCTCGAGGATGCGGGGTGTGACAAAGATCAGCAATTCGCTGCGGTCGTTGACGGCGGTGCGGCGCTGAAAGAGCTGTCCCACCAGTGGCAGATCCGACAGTCCGGGGACGCGGCGCACGCCATCGCGGCGCGTCTGTTCGAACACGCCGCCGAGGACCACGGTCTCGCCGTCGGCCACCAGCACGTGGGTGCGCACCGCCTGGGTGTTGATGGCCGGGCCCTCCGGGGTCTCCTCGCCGCGGCTGTCCTGGTTGATCGCCAGGGTCAGCTGCACCTGGTCATCCGGGGTGATCTGGGGTGTCGCCACCAGCCCCAGAACCGCTTCCCGGAAAGCGATGCTGGTGGCGCCGCTGGAGGTGGCTTGCTCGAAGGGGATCTGCACGCCCTGCTTGATTTCGGCCTGCTGGTTGCTGGCAGTGACCACGCGTGGGCTTGAGATGATCTCGCCCTTGTTCTCACTCTCCATGGCCGAGAGCTCGAGTTCGAGCAGGTAGCTGCCGATCTTGCCGATGGCCACCCCGGCGCCGCCGGCGGCATTGCTGGCGGGCAGATCCACCATCAGGCCGTCGGCATCCAGCGTGCCGCCGCTGGTGATGCGGGTGTCGCCGGTCTGATTGCGACGCGCGGCATTGAAGCGCACGCCGATCTCGTTACTGAAATCGTCACTCGCGATCACGATCCGCGCCTCGATAAGCACCTGCCTTACCGGCACATCAAGACGCTCGACCAGCGTCCGGGCCTGCTGGATGGCGCGATCCGACCCGCGGATGATGAGGGTGTTGGTGCGCCCATCAACGCTGACCCGCGCATCGTCCAGCAGACCGGCGAGCTCATCGGCATTGGCATAGCGGATCGGCATGAACACTGTCCGTGCCGGCGTGTTGGTCGGCGGTTCGGCGTCGGGCCGCGGCTCGGCCGTGATCGCCTCGACGTGTTCACGCACCTCCGGCAGGGTCACCGAGTCGACGTCCAGCTGAACCGGCTGGGCGGCCGCGGGCAGGGCCACGCCATGCAGCGTGATCAGGGCGATGAGCGCCGCGGGTAGCGGCCGGATGAGGGGAAGGGGCATCCGCTATTCTCCTGCCGATGGCGGTCCCGGCTGTCGGGGAATGATCCGCATGGGGGCGTCGGGGTTGCTGGGGCCGGGCGCCACGCTGATCGCACCGGATTGAATGCGCGCCAGCTGCCCCAGCCCGGCGATCGGGTCGCCGCGCTGGTGTCGCTGCAGCGGACCGTCGGCCCGGCGGATCAGTGCCCACTGCCGATCGCCGCGGATGATCCGGCCGATGTAGCGGATATCGGTGTCGGCGATGGGCATGGAGGGGCGGGCGCTGGCGAAGGGATTGGCCGGCGGCCTCCCCGGGGGCACGGCATCCGGTCGTCGGGTTTCGGCGATCCAGCCCAAGCTGGTCTCCGCGGGCTGGGACGCCCCCGGCACCGACGGTTGCCAGTAGACGTCCAGGTTCAGCGTCAGGACGATTCCGCCCGGTTGCGCATCGGCATCGCCATCGTTGAATTCGAGGCCGGTCAGGGCGATCCCGCGGGTGGTCTGCTCGACGCCGGCCAGAAACCGCATCAGGGGCGTCCACCCGCCGTTGAGGCGCACCACCAGGCGGCGTTGATGGTAGGCGGGCGTCGCTCGGGTGGTGCCGGGGTCGATGTCGACCAGACGTGCGCCGTTGTCGGCGGCCAGTCCCGCCAGATGACTCACCAGCCGGGACTCGTCCGCTGCTGCCGGCAGGCGCATGGGGTGATGGCGGAGGGCACTGCGCCGCCGCTCGATCGCCGCTGTGACCGCCTTGCGGTCGGCGAGGCGGCGTTGCTCGGCATCCAGACGCTGGGCAAGGGGGGCGCGGCTTTCGGCCAACCGGTCGCGCTCGGCCAGCGCCGGTCGCAGGGCAATCAGCCAGCCGGCGATCAGCCCCAGCAACAGCCCCACGCCCGCGGTCTTGAGCGCTTTAACGGTCATCGTCCACCGTCGGCGTTGACGGGCGCGTCAGGGTCAGCCGGAACCCGCGGCGTTCCCCGCCCTCGGCGGCCAGGTGGGTCAGCCGCTGCAGGTGAAACCCCGCGAACGCCGGCGCGGCACGCAGCGCGTCGATGAGCCGCGGCAGGGCATCGGGCTGTCGGGTGTGGCCCTCGATGACGCGTTCTTCGGCGTGGATCCGCAACCGGGTCAGGGCGATCGTCGGCGGGCGCGCGGCCAGCGTCTGGGTCAGTGCATCCGGCGCGCGACGGCGTTGCTCGCCCAGTGTCTCAGTCACTGCATGGCGGGCATCGAGGCGCTCGCGGGTGCGCTCGAGGCGACCTTGGGCTTCGATCGCCGGGGCAAGCTCGGCGAGCTGCGCCTCGAGCTCGGCCTGATGCGCCCGGTCCGCGGCATTCTGCTGATCGACGCGGGTGGCGATGATGGCGAGGGCCATCAGCCCCGCCAGGCCCCCGCCAAGGCCGATCAGCGCCAGCCGCCAACGCCGCCGGCGGGCTTGTCGGGCGCGCCAGGGCAGCAGGTTAACGCCAATGGGCATAACGGTCTCCGGCATGAAGGGCCAGCCCGATGGCCGTGACAAGCCGTGACTGGTCGGCGGCGAATGCATCGGCATCGCCGGCGTCGGCCAGTTCCAGGCCGCGCAGCGGGTCCGGCAGGTAGCAGTCGCTGCCCAGCCGGCTGGCAATGGCCGCCGCCAGCGTCTGGCTGGCGCCGCCGCCGATGAGGGTCATGGCATCGGGGACGCGGGTTGAGGCACTGCCGTGGTGCATCGCGAGGGCCTGTTCAATGCGGCGCAGGCAGTCGCTGTCGCCGGGCGTATCGCTCAGCTCGTGGGTCTGGCAGTAGTGCAGACGCTGGCGATCGAAGATGCCCAGCCGCAGGCGCGCCCCTATATCAAGCAGCGCGACCGGGGCGCTGGTGGGGCCGAGCGGCAGGCGATCGTCCCGCAACGCGGCGCGGACGCTGGCATGGGCGTCGAGGTCGATCAGCTGGCAGCGCAGTCCGGCTGCCTTGAGTTGATGCCGCCGCTCGGCAATGGCCCTGTCCCGGGCGGCCACCACAAGAACGGCCTGCTGATCCCCGTCGGGCTCGGCGGCGAGTCGCCGAAAGTCAAACGCCAGTGCCTGGCGGGACTGTTTGAGGGTCGCCTCGATATCGAGCTGGACCCGGGTCTCGAGGGCCGCCTCGTCGAGACCCGCCGGGACCTTGATCACTCGGGTGATGGCCTGTTCGTCGGCCAGCGCAGTGGCGGCCAGTCGCGCGTCGGGGGCGGCGCGCCGGGCGGCCGTGGCGATGGTCGCGGCCACCGAGGCGGGTGACGGGTCGTCGGCCGGATAGGGCTCGATGGCATGGCCGGCGAGGATCATCCGCCCGCCGGCCCGGCGCAGCGCAACGGCCTTGACCGCCGTGGTGCCGCAGTCGATGCCGATGACGGCGGGGCCTCCGCGGCTCCGGCGTCGCACTGGCATCATGATGCAGTGGGTCCCGGCGCCCCGTCGCCGCCGCCGGCGGTGATATACTCGGCCCTCGACGGGTCAGTGCATGCAAGAAGGTTCATGTCGGTCATCATTCGGCGCTCACTGCAAATGCTGGCGGGGCTGGCCTCGCTGGGGCTCCTGGCGGCCGGCGGCATGATTGCCGCCTACATCGTGCTGGCGCCCGGGCTGCCCAGCGTTGAGTCGGTGCGCAATGTCGAGTTGCAGGTGCCGCTGCGCGTCTACACCGCCGAGGGCGAGCTCATCGACGAGTTCGGCGAAGTGCGGCGGACGCCCGTCGGCCTTGGAGCCATCCCGCCGAGCATGGTGGAGGCCTTCATCGCCGCCGAGGATCAGCGCTTCTATCAACATCCCGGCGTTGATTATGAAGGCATCGCCCGGGCGGTCTGGTACCTGGTTCGCACCGGCGAGAAAGGACCGGGCGGCAGCACCATCACCATGCAGCTCGCCCGCAACCTGTTCCTCAGCTCGGAACAGACCTATCTGCGCAAGCTCCGCGAGATTTTTCTGGCGCTGCGCATCGAGCAGGAGCTCGACAAACGCAAGATCCTCGAGCTGTATCTGAACAAGATCTACCTGGGTCAGCGTGCCTATGGGGTGGCGGCGGCGGCCGAGGCCTACTACGGCCGCCCACTGGCGGAATTGACGCTGCCCGAACAGGCGATGATCGCCGGGCTGCCCAAGGCGCCGTCGGCCTCCAATCCGCTCGCCGATCCGGACGAGGCCCTGAGTCGCCGGGCCTATGTGCTGGGGCGCATGCTCGCCACCGGCGTGATCGACCAGGACCGCTACGACATGGCCATGGCGGCGCCCATCACCGCGGATCGGCATCGCCGCCAGAGCCGCGTGGATGCGCCCTATGTCGCCGAGATGGCGCGCGCCCGGGTGGTCGAGCGCTTTGGCCGCACCGCCGCCTACACCGAGGGCTATTCGGTCTATACCACCGTCGCCGCCGATCGCCAGGCCGAGGCCCGTCGGGCACTGCGCTCGGGGCTGCATGCCTATGACGAGCGCCACGGCTACCGGGGCCCACTCGCGCAGCTTGAACCGGCGCTCATCGACGGGCCGCGCGAGGCCCTGCTGGATCGGCTGTCCGGGTTTCCGCGCCCGGGGGCGCTTCGCGTGGGCGTAGTGACCGGGGTCGATGATGAGGGCGCGACGCTGCTGACCGCCGCGGACGAACGGATCGCGCTGCCCGAGGCGGGCATGCAGTGGGCGCGACCGCAGTTGGTGCTCTCGGTGGGGGATGTGGTGCACGCCCGCGAGACGGATGACGGCTGGCGACTGGCCCAGCCGCCTGAGCCCCAGAGCGGTCTTGTGGCGCTGGATCCCGATACCGGCGGCATCCGTGCGCTGGTGGGCGGCTATGACTTTTCATTCAGTAAGTTCAACCGCGTGACCCAGGCCGCCCGCCAGCCTGGTTCGGCCTTCAAGCCGCTGATCTACTCGGCGGCGCTCGCCAACGGCCTGACACCGGCGACGCTGATCAACGATGCCCCGGTGGTGTTCACGGATGCCGCGCTGGAGGACGTCTGGCGTCCCGAGAACTACAGCGGCCGCGTGTTCGGGCCGACCCGCCTGCGCGAGGCCCTGACCCGCTCCCGCAACCTGGTCTCGATCCGGGTGCTGCGCCAGATCGGCATCAGCCCCACACTGGCTCACCTCGAGCGCTTTGGCCTGCCTCGCGGGCGGTTGCCGCGCAACCTGTCGCTGGCGCTGGGGGCGGCCGAGGTCACGCCGCTTGAGCTGGCGCGGGCCTATGCGGTGTTCGCCAACGGCGGCTATGCCGTCGAGCCGCATGTCATCGAGCGCATCGTCGATAACGACGGCGAAACCGTGCATGAAGCCCCGAAGACTGAATCCGCCGAGCGGCGCCGGGCGATCAGCGCCGGCAACGCCTGGCTGATGCGCTCGATGCTGCGCAATGTGGTCGAGGAGGGCACCGCCCGGCGGGCCAGGGAACTGGGCCGCTCGGACATCGCCGGCAAGACCGGCACCACCAATGACCAGAACGATGCCTGGTTCTCGGGGTTCAACGCTGACCTGGTCGCGACGGTCTGGGTGGGCTTTGACGAGCGCCAGAGCCTGGGCCGCTATGAAACCGGTGGCCGGGCGGCCCTGCCCATCTGGATGGACTTCATGGGTGAGGCGCTGGCGGGGCGGCCGGCATCCGAGTGGTCGCGGCCTAATGGTCTGGTGACGGTGAAGATCGATCCCGAGACCGGTGAGCGGGTCAGCGGTGACGCCCCCGACGCCATTTACGAGACGTTCCGTACCGAGAATCTCCCGCCGCCACCGGCGCCCAGCGACGAGGGTTCGTCGGGCAGCGGCGGGGAAGCGGACACCCCCCTGTTCTGATCTGGGAGTACACCCCCATGGCCCGAGGAAAAGCCAACCGTGATGCCCGCATGCGCGAGCGCCTGGTTCAGGAGTCGGCCCGCATCATGGCGGTGGAAGGGATCCGGGACTTTTCAATCGCGAAGCGCAAGGCGGCGCTGCAGCTGAACGCCCCGCGGACCACCAATCTGCCGCAGAACCGCGAGATCCAGGCCGCCCTGCAGGATTATCAGCGGCTGTTCGGCGGCGAGCGCCAGCTAACGGCCCTGCAGTCGCTGCGCGAGGCGGCCCTCGAGGCGATGACGTTTTTCGCGGCGTTCCGGCCGCGGCTGACGGGCTCGGTGCTGGATGGCACCGCCGGTGACCAGAGCGCCGTGGACCTGCACTGCTTCGCCGAAACCCCTGAGGACGTCGTGTTCTTTCTCATGGATCACGACATCCCTTTCGATACCCAGGAAAAGCGGTTTCGGTTCGAGGATGACTACGAGACGATTCCCGTGCACCACTTCGTCGCCGGCGATACGCCGATCACGGTGGCGGTGTTCGCGGGGCGCGGCAATCATCAGCCGCCGAAAAGCCCGATCGACGGCCGGCCCATGCAGCGGGCGAGCCGACGCGACGTCGAGGCGCTGATCGCCGAGGACGCCAGCGCCGTCGACTAGGGTTCAGCCGCGGCGGTGCAGCGGGATGTAGTCGCGGCGGGCCGGGCCGGTGTAGAGCTGGCGCGGCCGACCGATGCGCTGCTCGGGGTCGGAGAGCATCTCCATCCACTGGGCGATCCAGCCCGGCGTGCGGCCGATGGCGAACAGCACCGTGAAGAACTCCTTGGGGATCCCCAGGGCGCGGTAGATGATGCCCGAGTAGAAGTCGACGTTGGGGTAGAGCTTGCGCTCAACGAAGTAATCATCGGCGAGGGCGATCTCCTCAAGCCGGATGGCCAGTTCGAGCTGCGGGTCGTTGCCGACGCCAAGCTCATCGAGCAGCTCGTGGCAGGTCTTGCGGATGATCGTCGCTCGCGGGTCGTAGTTTTTGTAGACCCGGTGACCAAAGCCCATCAGCCGGAACGGGTCGTTCTTGTCCTTGGCCTTCTCGATGTACTTCGGCACCTGCTCGACACTGCCGATCTCGCTCAGCATGTTGAGCACCGCCTCGTTGGCACCGCCGTGGGCGGGGCCCCAGAGGGCGGCGCAGCCGGCCGAGATGGCGGCGAACGGGTTGGTCCCGGTGCTGCCGGCCAACCTCACCGTGGAGGTGCTGGCGTTCTGCTCGTGATCGGCATGCAGGATCAGCAGCTGATCGAGGGCACGCTCGGCCACCGGGTTGATCGCGTAGTCCTCACTGGGCCGCGCGAACAGCATGTTCAGCAGGTTGCCGGTGTAGGACAGACGGTTGAGCGGGTGGACGAACGGCTCGCCGACCATATGCTTGAACGAGGCGCCGGCGATGGTGGGCATCTTGGCGATGATGCGGTGCGCCGACAGCAGGCGGCTCTCGGGGTCGGTGATGTCCATGGCGTCGTGGTAGAACGCCGACAGCGATCCGACCACGCCGGTCAGCATGGCCATTGGGTGGGCGTCGTAGTGAAAACCGTTGAAAAAGATCCGCAGGCTTTCGTTGACCATCGTGTGCCGGGTGATGGCCTCGTCGAACTCTTCGAGCTCGCGCTTATTCGGCAGATCACCGTGGATCAGCAGCCGCGCGACCTCGAGGAACGAGCCGTGCTCGGCCAGCTGCTCGATGGGATAACCGCGATACAGCAGGATGCCGCGCTCACCATCGATGAAGGTGATGTCACTCTGGCAGCTGCCGCTGGTGCCGTAGCCCGGATCGTAGGTGAAGTAGCCGAGATCGCTCTGCAGTGAGCGGATGTCGATGACGTCAGAGCCGTGGGTGCCCTGGCGTACCGGCATATCCGCCCGCCGGCCGGTCTCGTTGTCGGTGATGGTAACGGTCTTATCGGCCATCGAGACGCCTCCTGTTCGTTCGGCGCTGTCCGGTCTCAGCTCTTGGTGCCTTTCGCCATCCCGCCATAACGGCGACGGAACTGATCGACCCGGCCACCGCTCGACAGCACGCGCTGCTTGCCGGTGTAGAAGGGGTGGCTGGCGCTGGAGATCTCGACTTTGACCAACGGGTACTCGTTGCCGTCTTCCCACTGGATGGTCTCGTCGGTTTTCACCGTCGAGCGGGTCAGGAACGAGTAATCCGCGGAGATGTCCTGGAACACCACCTGGCGGTACTCGGGATGGATGTCTTTCTTCATTCCGTCTCTCGAAACACTGGTTAAAAGATGCGCGTATGTTAGGCGGTCGCTGCCGGCGGTACAAGAGACGCGCTCGACCGGCCCATGTCGCGCCGGTAGGATGACGCGGTCAACTCGGCCGTCGAACAGGAATCGCGTTCATGCTCTACATCGGGCTCAAGCATCTGCACACCACCGTCGCCACGCTGACGGTCCTGCTGTTCATCCTGCGGGGGGGCTGGATGGTCGCCGGCTCGGCGATGCTGCAGCGCAAATGGGTGAAGATCCTGCCGCATGTGATCGACACGACACTGCTGATCACCGCCTTCGCGGTGGCCTGGATCGGCTGGCGCTACCCGGTGGTGCCGCATGACTGGATTACGGCCAAAGTGGTCGCGCTGGTGGTCTATATCGTGCTCGGCATCATCGCACTCAAGCGCGGGCGCACCGCCACCATCCGCGTCACGGCCTTCGTGGCCGCGCTGGTGGTCTACGGCTATATCGTCATGGTGGCGCTGTACAAGACCCCGCTGCCGATCTGATCAGTCGTCGTCGCGCTGCACCGTAAGGACCGGGCCATCGGGCGTGACGGTCAGCCGGCACTCGATGGGCCGGCAGCACACCACGCAATCCTCGATATAGGCCTGATCGCCGGCGGAGCAGTCGACCACGGTGGAGAATGTCTCGCCGCAGTAGGGACAGTCGATGGTGAGCGTCTCGATCATCATTGGAAAAGCCCCAGAAGGTCGTTGAGAAAACGCTGCCCCAGCGCCGTCGCCTGCAGTCGCGCGGGGTCGGTCACCATCAGTCCGCGGCGTCGGGCCTCGCTCAGCCCCGGCTCGAAGGCCGCTGCCGACAGGCCCGTGCGGGCCCGGGCGTCGGCCATGGATGTGCCTCCGGTCAGGCGCAGGGCATTCATCAGATACTCCAGCGGCCGCTCGTCAGGGGTGATGTCGCGTTCCCCCGCGGTGGCCGCATCAGTGCCCGCCAGTTCCTGATAGAGCCGCGGCAGCCGCTGCTTGTGGGTGCGGCGGATGTGGCCCTCCGGCCGGCTCAGCTTGGCATGACCACCGGCACCGATCGCCAGGTAATCCCCGAAGCGCCAGTAGTTCAGATTGTGGTGGCATTCCTCGCCGGGCACCGCCCAGGCGGAGACCTCATAGCGCTGCAGTCCGGCGCCTTCGATCCGCTCGGCGCAGGCCGCCTCGATGTCGGCGAGCTGGTCGTCGTCCGGCAGTGTCGGCGGGCGGGCGAAAAAGGCGGTGCCGGGCTCGAGGGTCAGCTGGTAGTGCGAGAGGTGTTGGACACCCAGTGCCAGCGCCTGCTCGACATCATCCAGTGCCTCGGCGGCCGTCTGCCCGGGTAGGCCGTGCATCAGGTCGACGTTGATGCGCTCAAACCCTGCGCGCTGGGCCGCCCTGACCGCGTCCGCCGCTTCATCACCGCCGTGGATGCGACCGAGGCGCTCGAGGTGATGGCCCTGAAAGCTCTGCACACCGATGGACAGGCGATTAACGCCGGCGGCCAGAAACCCTTCGAAGCGGCCGGCCTCGCCGGTGCCGGGGTTGGCCTCAAGGGTGATCTCGGCAGTCGGGGACAGGTTGAGCCGCTGCCGCAGGCCGTCCAGTAGCCCGCCAATGGCCCCGGCACTGAAAAGGCTCGGCGTACCGCCGCCGATGAACACGCTGTCGATGCGCCGGCCGCCGGCGTCGGCGGCCTCGCGCCCGGCATCCCGCAGCAGGGCGGCAGTGTAGTCCGCCTCGGGCAGCTCGCCGCGCAGGGCGTGGGAGTTGAAATCGCAGTAGGGGCATTTCTGCACGCACCACGGCAGGTGGACGTACAGCCCCAGCGGTGGCGGGATCAGCGTGGCTGCCATTCCTGCTCCAGCCGCCGGCGCAGGGCACTCAGCGCCTGGCCGCGGTGGCTCAGCATGTTCTTGGTATCGGCGGGCAGTTCGGCGGCCGTGCAGCCGGACTCGACCAGATAGAAATGCGGGTCGTAGCCGAATCCGCCGCTGCCCTGGGGCGTTTCGATCAGCCGCCCGGTCCATACCCCTTCCGCGATCAGCGGCGCGGGGTCATCGGCGTGGCGCAGTGCCACCAGTACACAGCGGTAGGCGGCGCCGCGCTCATCCTCGCCAAGATCGATCAGTGCATCGCGCAACCGGGCGTTGTTCTCGGCATCGCCGGCGTCATCGCCGGCCCAGCGGGCGGAGCGCACCCCCGGGGCCCCGTCCAGCGCTGGGATCTCGAGCCCCGAGTCATCGGCGATGGCCGGCAGCCGGGTGTGGGCGGCGGCGTTGCGCGCCTTGATCAGGGCGTTTTCCACGAATGTGGTCCCGGTCTCCGCCGCTTCGGGGACGTAGTAATAGGACTGCGGGACGATCTCATCGACGGGGCCGCGCAGCAGGGCGGTGAGCTCGGCCAGTTTGCCCTCATTGCCGCTTGCCAGTACCAGTCGTTCGATGAGCGCCATATCAGGCCTCCAGCGAGGTGCGCTGCGCGGCGATCAGTTCGGCGATGCCGGCGCCGGCGAGATCCAGCATGGCATCGAGCTCGGGACGGCGGAAGGCGTGGCCCTCGGCGGTGCCCTGAACTTCGATGAAGTGCCCGGCGTCATTCATGATGACGTTCATGTCGGTCTCGGCCTCGGAGTCTTCGGCGTAGTCGAGATCAAGCACCGGCGTGCCCTGATGGATGCCCACCGAAATCGCGGCGACGTGGCCATGCAGCGGGTTACGGCGCAGCTTGCGGGCGCGCACCAGCGTCTGCACCGCGTCGGCGAGGGCGACATAGCCGCCGGTGATGGCCGCCGTACGGGTCCCGCCGTCGGCCTGCAGGACGTCACAGTCCACCACCACGCGGCGCTCGCCCAGCGCCTCCAGATCAACCACGGCACGCAGGCTGCGGCCGATCAGCCGCTGGATCTCGATGGTGCGGCCCTGCTGACGGCCCCGGGCCGCTTCGCGATCCGTCCGGCTGCCGGTGGCGCGCGGCAGCATGCCGTACTCGGCGGTCACCCAGCCGCGGCCCTTGTTGCGCAGCCACGGCGGCACGCGCTCTTCGACCGAGGCGGTGCAGAGCACCCGGGTGTCACCGAACTCCACCAGCACCGAGCCTTCGGCGTGTCGGGTGAAGTCGCGGGTCAGGCGAACGGTGCGGAGTTGGTCAGGGCTTCGGCCGCTGGGGCGCATGCGGATCTCCCGGGTGGTTGGCAAGATGCGAAAAAACAGCGCGCAGGGTAACATCGCGGGCATGCAATCGGGCACAACGGGCACTCTGTATATCGTCTCGGCGGCGTCGGGCGCCGGCAAAACCTCGCTGCTGCGCGCGCTCATGGAGCGCGACCCGCGGCTGTGCTTCTCGGTGTCGCACACCACGCGCCAGCCGCGACCCGGCGAGCGCGACGGCCGCGACTATCACTTTGTCGATGAGCAGGGGTTTCGGCGCCTGATCGACGCCGATGCCTTTCTCGAGCATGCGCACGTCTTCGATCGCCGTTACGGGACGTCGTGGGCGGCGGTGGACGACGATCTGGCCGCCGGTCGCGACGTGCTGGTGGAGATCGACTGGCAGGGGGCGCGCCAGATCCGCGAGCGTCTGCCGGACTGTGTGTCCGTTTTCGTCCTCCCGCCGTCGCGGGATGTGCTCGAGTCACGGCTGCGCGGTCGGGGGCAGGACAGCGACGCGGTGATCGCGGCGCGGATGGCCGAAGCGGTCAGCGAGATGAGTCATTGCCGCGAGTACGATTACCTGGTCTGGAATGACGACTTTGCGGTGGCGCTGGCCGACCTCGAGGCCATCATCCGGGCGCGGCGCCTGGCCACCGATCAGCAGGCGCGCGCCCACGCGGCGGCGCTGGCGCAGCTCACCGGCGGTGACGCGGCGGGCTGATTCCGCGCGGGCGGGCGTTTCTGGCCGCACAATCAAGCCTTTATTGCAACCCGGCTTTCAGGCTAGACTGGTCGCCATTCCACAGCGCAGTCATTCTGGAGAACGCCGCCATGGCACGAGTCACGGTCGAGGACTGCCTCGACAACATCGATAACCGCTTCGAACTGGTGCTGGCCGGCACCCGGCGCGCCCGCCAGGTGGCCCATGGTGCCCAGCCGCTGGTGGACTGGGAAAATGACAAGCCCACCGTGGTCGCGCTGCGCGAGATTGCCGAGGGCTATGTCACCGCCGACATCCTGAATGTCGAGGCGGAGGCGGCCGAGGCGCTGGGCGCGCTGGATGACGCCAGCCGCGAGGCCGAGCCGGAAGCGGCCGACACCCCGGCGACGCCGCCGGCGGATGACGGGGCGGAGACCGGCGACTGACCGGGGAGCCATGGCCAGCAGCGAGGCAGTAGTCACCCCCGACACATCGGGATACGACTCCGCGGCCCGGGCGGCCGACCTGTGCTCGCTGCTCGAGAATTACCTCGACCCACACAACGTCCAGAAGGTCTATCGGGCCTATCAGTTTGGCGCCCAGGCCCATCAGGGTCAGCGCCGACTCTCCGGCGAGCCGTACATCACCCATCCGCTGGCGGTGGCGCGCACGCTGGGAGAGATGGGCCTGGATGCCGAGAGTCTCTGCGCCGCCATCCTCCACGACGTGATCGAGGATACGCCCACCGCCAAGGTCGAGATCGCCGAGGCGTTCGGCCCGGAAGTGGCCCAGCTGGTGGATGGCGTCTCCAAGCTCACCCAGATCAACTTCCGCAGCAAGGCCGAGGCCCAGGCCGAGAACTTCCGCAAGATGATCCTGGCGATGTCGAAGGACATCCGGGTCATTCTGATCAAGCTGGCCGACCGGCTCCACAACATGCGGACCATCTTCGTGATGCCGCCCAGCAAGCGGGCCCGCATCGCCCGCGAAACCCTCGAGATCTATGCGCCGATCGCCCAGCGACTGGGCATCAACAGCATTCGGGTGGAGCTCGAGGACCTGGGCTTTGCCGCCCTGCATCCGATGCGCTATCGGGTCCTCAAGGAGCGGGTGCGCCAGCAGCGCGGATCGCGCCGAGAGCTGCTCGACAACGTCCGCGACGAGATCCAGGCGAGCCTTGCCGAAGCGGGCATCGATGCGCAGATCAGCGCCCGGCAGAAACACCTGTGGAGCATCTATCAGAAGATGCGCAGCAAGCAGGCCGGCTTCGAGGACATCTTCGACGTCTATGGCTTCCGCGTGGTGGTGGCGGACGTGGATACCTGCTATCGCGTGCTCGGCCATTGCCATGGGCGCTACAAACCCCTGCCGGGGCGCATCAAGGACTACATCGCGATTCCCAAGGTGAACGGCTACCAGAGCCTGCACACCACTCTGCTGGGGCCGCGCCGGGTTCAGCTCGAGGTGCAGATCCGCACCGCCGAGATGGACCGGGTGGCCGAGGCCGGGATCGCCGCCCACTGGCTGTACAAGGACCCGGGCCAGCCCAGCAATGTCGCCCAGACCCGGGCCCGCGAGTGGGTCCACGGCCTGCTCGAGATCCAGGAAAACGTGGGCAACTCGCTGGAGTTCATCGAGAACGTCAAGATCGATCTGCTCCCCGACGAGGTCTATGTGTTCACCCCCGGCGGCGACATCATGGAGCTGCCCAAGGGCGCGACGGTGGTGGACTTCGCCTACGCGGTCCACTCCGAGATCGGTGATGCCTGTATCGCCGCCAACATCGACAACCGCCTGGCCCCGCTTCGCACGCCGCTCAAGACCGGCGAGACGGTCGAGATCATCTCTGCCCCCGTCGCCCGTCCCAATCCCGCCTGGCTGGACTTCGTGGTGACCGCGAAGGCGCGCTCGGCCATCCGTCAGAGCCTCAAGCGGCTGCAGGGGGCCGAGGCCACCGATCTGGGCCGGCGTCTGGTGGAGCGGGGGCTGAATGCCATGGATCTGAGCCTGGGCGATCTCAGCGACGAGCAGATCGCGACGGCCCTCGAGTCGTTCGGCGTCGAGCGCGTCGACGAGGTGTTCGAGGAAGTCGGTCTCGGGCGGCGGCTGCCCTGGTTCGTGGCCCGCTATCTGGCCGGGGGCGACGATGGCGCGGATCGGCCCGATACCGCCGGCGCCGGTGGCGCGCTGACCCTGCAGGGCACGGAAGGGGCGGTGGTGGCGTTTGCGCGCTGCTGCCGGCCGATCCCGGGTGACCCCATTGTCGGTTTTGCCAGCGCCGGGCGGGGCGTGGTGGTGCACCACGAGGCCTGCAACAACATCCGCGAGTACCGCAAGCACCCGGAGAAGTGGGTGGACGTGCGCTGGGGCGCCATTGCCGAGGGCGATTATCCGGTGGCCGTGGATATGGACGTAATGAACAACCGCGGCGTGCTGGCCAGCGTGGCGGCGGTCATCTCCGATCTCGACTCCAGCATCGATGCCGTCGAGATCGACGAAAAGGCTGACATGATCGCTACCCTGCGGCTGGTGGTGGGGGTGCGTGACCGCGCCCATCTGGCGCGTATCATGCGGCGGCTGCGGGGCCTGTCAGCGGTGCAGCGCATCACCCGGCGGCGCGGCTGAGCGCCTCGAGTCATCCCACAACGGAGCAAGCCATGACACGCCGTATCATTCAGACCGATCAGGCACCGGCGGCCATCGGGCCCTACTCGCAGGCGGTGCAGGTGGGCGATCTGGCCTTCATCTCGGGTCAGATCCCCCTCGACCCGGCCAGCATGACCCTGGTCGAGGGCGACATCAGCGTCCAGACCCGCCAGGTATTCGATAATCTGCGCCATGTCTGCGTTGCCACCGGGGGCGATCTGGCCTCGATCTGCAAGCTGACGATCTTTCTGACCGACCTCGGCCACTTCGCGACGGTCAATGACATCATGGCCGAGACCTTCGCCGAGCCCTACCCGGCGCGAGCCGCGGTGGGCGTGCGCGAGCTGCCCAAGGGGGCGATGGTCGAGGTCGAGGCGATCCTGAGCCTGGCCGAAGACGCCTGAGCCATGGCTGAGGGCGCCGCCGCGTCGGGCACGCCGGTGGCCCGCCTGCCGGGGATCGGCCCACGGCTCGCCGAGAAACTCGCACGGCTGGGGCTCGAGCGCGTCGAGGACATGCCGTTTCACCTGCCGAACCGCTACGAGGACCGCACCCGGGTGCGGGCCATCGGCGAGCTGGTGCCCGGCGTCGCGGCGCTGGTGGATGGCACGGTGACCGCCGTGGAGGTCGTCGGCGGGCAACGCCGCCGGCTGATCTGCCGCATCAGCGATGGCACCGGCAGTCTCGAGCTGGTGTTCTTTCATTTCTACGCCAGTCAGCAGCGTCAGATGGCGCGCGGTGTGTCGCTGCGGGTGTTTGGCGAGGCCCGTGCCGGGCCGGTGGTCATGCAGATGGTCCACCCCGACTGGCAGCGCGTCGAGGCGGGTGCCCCACCGGCCCAGGGCGAATTCAAACCGGTCTACCCCGCCACCGAGGGGATCACCCAGGCGGCCCTGCGGCGCGCCATCGCGGCGGCGCTGGCAAAACCCGGCGCGGTCACCGAGTGGTTGCCGGCCCCGCTGCGCGCATCGCTCGATCTGGTGCCACTGGACACGGCCCTGGCCGAGGTCCATGCGCCGGGGGCGGATAGCGACGTCGACGCCCTGCTGGACGGGCGCCATCCGAGCGTGCGGCGCCTGGCCTTCGAGGAACTGCTGGCCCACCGCCTCAGCCTGCTGCGCCTGCGCGCCGCCCAGCAGCAGGTCATGCCCGCGCCGGTGATCGGCGAGGACGCCCGGGGAGTCGCGCGTTTTCTTGATGGACTGGGATTCGCGCTGACCGGCGCCCAGCAGCGTGTGCATGCCGAGGTGGTGGCCGATCTGGGCCAGCCATTGCCCATGCTGCGACTGGTGCAGGGCGATGTCGGCTCGGGCAAGACCGTCGTCGCCGCGCTGGCGGCACTGCATGCGGTGGCGGCCGGCTGGCAGGTGGCGATCATGGCGCCCACCGAACTGCTCGCCGAGCAGCACGAGCGCAGCTTCCGGGACTGGCTCGAGCCGCTTGGCCTGCGGGTGGGCTGGCTCAGTGGCCGGGCCGGCGCCGCCCAGCGGCGGGCGACGCTGACCGGGCTCGCCGCCGGCGACATCCAGGTGGTGGTGGGCACCCATGCGCTCTTCCAGGCTGATGTGGTGTTCCGAGCGCTGGGACTGGTGGTGATTGACGAGCAGCACCGCTTCGGCGTCCATCAGCGCCTGGCGCTGCGGGATAAGGGCAGCGATCATCACCAGCCCCATCAGCTGGTGATGACCGCCACGCCGATCCCGCGCACGCTGGCGATGACCGCCTACGCCGATCTGGATACCTCGGTGATCGACGAACTGCCGCCGGGGCGCCTGCCGGTGCAGACCGTCGCCCTGCCCGACACCCGCCGCGACGCGGTCATCGAGCGCATTCGGGCGGTGGGGGAGCAGGGCCGGCAGGCCTACTGGGTCTGCACGCTGGTGGAGGACTCGGACTGGCTCGAAGCCGAAGCGGCCGAAGCCACTGCCGATCGACTCCGCGAACAGCTGCCGGAGCTGACCATCGGGCTGGTGCACGGGCGGCTCCCGGCAACGGCCAAGGAGGCCGTCATGGCGCAGTTCGAGGCCGGCGCGATCGATCTGCTGGTGGCGACCACGGTGATCGAAGTGGGAGTCAATGTGCCCAACGCCTCGCTGATGATCATCGAGAACGCCGAGCGGCTGGGCCTGTCGCAGTTGCATCAGCTGCGCGGCCGGGTGGGGCGCGGTCATGCCCGAAGCAGCTGCGTGCTGCTGTACCATGGCCCGCTGGGCGACACCGCCCGGGCGCGGCTGGGCGTGCTGCGTGAGAGCAACGACGGGTTTCGCATCGCCCGGCGCGATCTCGAGATCCGCGGTCCCGGCGAGGTGCTGGGCACGCGCCAGACCGGCGCGCTGACCTATCGCATTGCCGATCTGACCCGTGACGCCGATTTGCTGGACGCGGTCCAGGCGGCGGCGCGCACGCTGCTCGACGAGGATCCGGTGGCGGTGTCCGAGCTGATCCGCCGCTGGGTGGGCGAGGGCGAGCGTTACGCACAGGTATGAGGGGATTCCAGCATGGCTGAGCCGGGACTGCGTCACTGGCGACCGCGGGCTGTGCCCGGCGCCCGCCCGCGGCCGGGGCCCGTCCGTGACTGGCTGGACGAGCCCGGTTCACTGACCCGGCGGCTGCGGGCACAGGCCGGTGGCGCCTTCCGGGTGCAGGTGCTGCGCGAGTACTGGGGTCGGCCCTGGCCGGACGAGCGCCGGCGGCTGGGCGTGCGCGCGCCGGCCTGGCTGTGGATCCGCGAGGTCAGGCTGGGCACCGGTGACCAGCCCTGGATCCATGCCCGCAGCGTCATCCCGCGCCACAGCCTCGAAGGCCCGCTGCGCCGTCTGCGCACCCTGGGGCGGCAGCCGCTGGGGGCGTTGCTGTTCGGTCGCTACCCGGTGGCCCGCGGGCCCATCGAGGTGGCGCCGCTCGACGCCAGCTCGCGCCTCGGCGCCCGGGCCCGGGCGCCGGGAGCCGAGCCGTGCTGGGCACGGCGCTCGGTGTTCTCAATCGCCGGCCGCCCGCTGCTGGTGACCGAAGTTTTCCTGCAACCCCTGATCGAGGAGCTCCACCCATGACGGCATCCGCCACCGGCTGGCCGCATCGGCTGACGCTGTATGCCCGGCTGGCGCGCCTGAACCGGCCCATCGGCAACTTCCTGCTGCTCTGGCCCACGCTCTGGGCGCTGTGGCTGGCGGGCACTGGCGAGCCGCGCCTCGATGTCCTCGTGGTGTTCGTGCTGGGCGTGGTGGTGATGCGCGCCGCAGGCTGCGTGATCAATGACTACGCCGATCGCGACTTTGACCGTCACGTCAAACGCACCCGCACGCGGCCGCTGACCACCGGCGAGGTCAGCGAGCGCGAGGCGCTGCTGCTGTTTGCTGGCCTGTGTCTGATCGCCTTCGCGCTGGTCCTGCTCATGAACCGGCTCACGATCCTGCTCTCGCTGGGCGGTGTCATCCTCGCCGCCACCTATCCGTTCATGAAACGCCATACCCATCTGCCCCAGGTCCACCTGGGGGCCGCGTTCGGCTGGGCGGCCCCCATGGCCTTCGCCGCCCAGACCGGCGGTGTGCCGGTGCTTGCCTGGCTGGTGTTCGCCGCATCGGTGGTATGGGCGACCATCTATGACACCGAGTACGCCATGGTCGATCGCGATGACGACCTGAAGGTGGGCATCAAGTCCACGGCGGTGCTGTTCGGGCGCTACGACCGCGCCATGATCGGGCTGCTGCAGGGGCTGCTGACCCTGCTGCTGGCGGTGATCGGCTGGCGTGCCGGGCTGGGGCCGGTCTATTACCTGGCGCTGGCGCTGGCCACGGGACTGTTCCTACGCCAGCAGTGGCTGATCCGCGACCGCAGCCGTGATGGCAGTTTCCGGGCGTTTCTCAACAACAATCTGTACGGCGGTGTGGTCTTTGCGGGGATCGCGCTGGCCTATCTGACCGGCGCCTAAATCGCCCGGGCCAGGGCGATGACCTCGATCCGCCTGACCCCGCCGCGGCGCAGGCAGTCCGCCACCGCCGTCAGGCTGGCCCCCGTGGTCACGACATCATCCACCAGAGTGACCGCGGCCGGCGGTGGGCGCTGCAGCCGGAAAGCGCCGTGCAGATTGGCGCGCCGGTCGGCGGCTGTCTGACCGCGCTGGGGGGCGGTATGGCGGTGGCGCTGGATCAGTGACGGGGCCACCGGTGGCCCCAGCCAGCGGGCGAGCAGCGCCGATTGGTTGAACCCGCGCCGGCGATAGCGGGCCGCATACAGCGGCATCGGCACCAGCGGGCCATGGCAGGGGGTGCCGCGTTGATGCAGTGCCGCGGCGGCCAGCTCGGCCAGCAGACGGCCGGCGGCCAGATCCTCGTGCAGCTTGAATGCGCGGATCAGGTCGTCGACACCCTCGCCGTAGGTCCAGATCGCGCGGGTCCGGTCAAATGGCGGCGGCGCGGTGCGACAGCCGGCGCAGAGCGGCTCGCCCGAGGCCAGCGGCAGGCCGCAGCGCTCGCAGGCGGCGCTGATCCAGGGCAGGTCCTCGCGGCAGCCGGGGCACAGGGGGCGCTCAAGGCTGCGGGCCTGGCAGAACCGGCAGCGGCCGCTGAGCAGGTTGTGCAGAAAAGCGGCGCCGCGGCCGGGCGAGCGCCAGGGTGTGCGCGCCTGAGGTGGCGGGACGGGCAGGGTCATGCGGGCAGACTGCCGCGGCGGCCGCGTTGCGGCCAGTACACCGCCGGGCGCTGCCGACCGGCGGTGGATTATGTCAGGATGAGCGTATGTCAGAGCCCGCCAACGATCCCCTGCAGCTTGACCCCCGCGTCCTTCGGCGCCGGCTGGAGCGTGCCGCCCCGCGTTTTGACGACGCCGCGGTACTCCACCGCGAAGTCAGTCGGCGACTGGTGGAGCGACTCGATTACATCCGCCTGCAACCGACGGCAATGCTCGATCTTGGCTGTGCCAGCGGGCTGAACACCCAGGCGCTGCGCAAGCGCTATCCCCGGGCGGATTACTACGCCATGGATCTGGTCGCCCCGCTGGTGGCCCAGACGCGGCGGCGCGCCGGCCGCTGGCGCCGGCCGCCGGGTGTCTGCGCCGGGCTCGATCAGCTGCCGTTCCGCAATGACAGCTTTGATCTGGTGGTCTCGAGCCTGGCGCTGCACCGCGTGCCCGACCTGGCGCCCACTGCCCGCGAGCTGCAACGCGTGCTGCGCCCCGATGGGGTGCTGCTGTTCGCGACCTTCGGGCCGGATACGCTGGACGAGCTGCGGACGGCCTGGCAGGCGGCCGATGAGACGCCCCATGTGCACGGCTTTGTGGACATGCATGATATTGGCGATGCCCTGGTCAACGCCCGTCTGGCGGATCCGGTGATGGACATGGAGCATTTCACGCTGACCTATGCGGACGTGCCCGCGCTGATCCGCGACCTCGATGCACTGGGGCTGCGCAACGCGCTGATGGCCCGTCAGCCGGGGCTCACGTCGCGGCAGCGCTGGCAGGCGATGGAAACCGCCTATCAGGCCCTGGCCGACGCCGAGGGTCGGCTGCCGGCAACCTGGGAAATCGCCTATGGGCATGCCTGGGGCACCGATGCCCAGCAGCAGATCACCGGTGACGACGGCGCCGTGCGGGTACCGCTGGATACCCTGTCCATGCCTCACCGGCAGCGCTGAGGCGATCGCTACCCGCGCTATTGCTTTCCTCCGCGCGCGGAATTCACTAAACTTGACTTATATCAGTTTCAACCCGAGCGGGGCGGGCCCATGAGTACCCGGACGGAAAGCGAGCCGAATCACGGCCGCCGCTTTGTTCTGGCGCCCAATATCGCGCCCGACTGGCGGCAGACCATGCTGATCTTCGCCGGCATCAGTACAGTGTGTCTGGGGATTGGCGTGGTCTGCGCGTGGTTCGGGCTGTGGCCGATCCTGCCCTTCGCGGGCATTGAGGTGACGGCCCTGGGTTGGGCGCTCTACAAGTCGGCGCGGCGCTCGCTCGATCGCGAGGTCATCCACGTGGTGGATAACGCCGTGGTCGTGGAAAAAGGCTGCGGCCGGGTCGAGGAGCGCTTCGAAATGGACCGCACGTGGACCGACGTGCAGCTCCGCCGGCGGTCCCGGCGCTGGGATGAAACCCAGCTGCTGCTGCGCTCGCGGGACCGGTCACTGGTGATCGGCGCGTTTCTTGACGCCGACGAGCGACGCAGCCTCGAGCGGGCGCTCAGGGCCTGCATCGGGCCGATGGCCCGGTGGGGTGATGCGCGCCCGGTGACGGCCACTGAATCGAATGCGCCGGAGAGGTCCTGGACGCCGGGGCTCACCGCCAACGTTGGAGAAAAATCGGGATGACTGCAGCAACCGCGATGAAGCGCGTGGGTCAACTGACCGCCCTGGCGGCGGCATTCGCCGCCGTACCGGCCAGCGCCGACTTTGGCCTGCTCAACATGACCGAGGGGGTCACCGAGTCGAGCCGCGAGATCTATGGCCTGCACATGACCATTTTCATGATCACTGTGGTGATCGGTGTGGGCGTTTTCGGGGCGATGTTCTACTCGATTTTCCGGCACCGGAAGTCGCGCGGCGTAACACCCTCGAAGTTCCATCACAGCACCACCATGGAAATCGTCTGGACGGTGATTCCGCTGGTCATTCTCGTGGCCATGGCGGTGCCCGCCACCCAGGTACTGATCGACCTCGATGACACCAGTGGTTCGGAGATGACGGTCAAGGTGACCGGCTACCAGTGGTTCTGGGGCTACGAGTACCGCGGCGAGGATGTCCAGTTCCTCAGTCGCCTGTCGACGGACAGCGACCGGGCACGGCGGCTCGACTCAGGGATCAAGCCGGCCTCGGTGGATAACTACCTGCAGAACGTCGACCAGCGCCTGGTGCTGCCGGTCGACACCCGCATCCGCTTTCAGATCACCGGCGCGGACGTCATCCATTCGTGGTGGATGCCGGACCTGGGCTGGAAAAAGGACGCGATCCCGGGTTATGTCAACGAGATGTGGACCGAGATCGAAGAGCCGGGCGTGTATCGTGGCCGCTGCGCCGAGCTGTGCGGACGTGACCACGGCTTCATGCCCATCGTGGTCGAGGCGCTGCCCAAGGCGGAGTTCGAGACCTGGCTCGCCAATCGCCAGGCCAGTGGCGAGGGCATGACGGCCGATGCCGACGCGACGCCGGACACCGACGGCGAGCTGGCCGCCCGGTAAACAGAATCAGACAGGGGAGATGGTTGAAATGACGGCAACGACCTACAACGACGCATCGCATGAGGGAGAGCCGACCGGCATCACACGCTGGCTGGTGACCACCAACCACAAGGACATCGGGTCCATGTACCTGTTGTTCTCGCTGGCCATGTTCCTGGTGGGCGGCGCCATGGCCCTCGTGATCCGCGCCGAGCTGTTCCAGCCCGGCCTCCAGCTTGTGGATCCGTACTTCTTCAACCAGATGACCACCATGCATGCGCTGGTGATGATCTTCGGGGCCGTCATGCCGGCGTTCACGGGGTTGGCCAACTGGATGATCCCGTTGATGGTGGGCGCGCCGGACATGGCGCTGCCGCGCATGAACAACTGGAGCTTCTGGCTGCTGCCGTTCGGCTTTGCCGTGCTGCTGTCGACGCTGTTCATGCCCGGCGGCGGACCGGCAGGTGGCTGGACCATGTACCCGCCCCTCATGCTCCAGACCGGCACCGCCTTCCCGTTCGTGATCTTCGCGATCCACGTGCTGGGGATCAGCTCGATCATGGGCTCGATCAACGTCATCGCCACCATCCTGAATATGCGCGCGCCCGGCATGAGCCTGATGAAGATGCCGCTTTTCGTGTGGACGTGGCTCATCACCGCCTATCTGATGATCGCGGTCATGCCGGTGCTGGCCGGCGCCGTGACCATGCTGCTGACGGATCAGTACTTCGGGACCACATTCTTCAGCGCCGCGGGTGGCGGCGATCCGGTGCTCTATCAGCACATCTTCTGGTTCTTCGGTCATCCTGAGGTCTATATCCTGATCCTGCCGGCATTCGGCATCATCTCGACGATCATCCCCACCTTCGCGCGCAAGCCGCTGTTCGGCTACAGCTCGATGGTCTACGCCACGGCGTCCATCGCGTTCCTGTCGTTCATCGTCTGGGCGCATCACATGTTCACCGTCGGCATGCCGCTCGCCGGCGAGCTGTTCTTCATGTACTCGACGATGCTCATCGCGGTGCCCACGGGCGTGAAGGTGTTCAACTGGGTCTCGACCATGTGGCGCGGGGCGATGACGTTTGAAACGCCCATGCTGTTCGCGCTGGCGTTCGTGTTCCTGTTCACCATCGGCGGCTTTTCCGGGCTGATGCTCGCGATCGCGCCGGCCGACTTCCAGTACCACGACACCTACTTCGTAGTCGCGCATTTCCATTATGTGCTGGTCACCGGGGCGGTGTTCGCCATCCTTGCGGCGGCCTACTACTGGATGCCCAAGTGGACCGGGCACATGTACAGCGAGCGGCTGGGGCAGTGGCACTTCTGGCTGTCCGTGGTGTTCGTGAACGTGCTGTTCTTCCCGCAGCATTTCCTGGGGCTCGCCGGCATGCCGCGCCGCATCCCGGACTACTCGGTGCAGTTCGCCGACTGGAACATGGTCTCGAGCATCGGCGGGTTCGGCTTCGGGTTCGCCCAGCTGCTGTTCGTCTACCTGCTCTACAAGTGCATCCGTGGTGGCCAGCAGGCCGAGGCCAAGGCCTGGGAAGGCGCTGACGGTCTTGAGTGGGATGTGCCCTCACCGGCGCCGCACCACACCTTCGAGACGCCACCGGTCGTCCGCTAGGGAATGATCAACCGCGAAGTCGATCGACGCACACGACGCAGGATCCGCTGGACGGTGGTCCTGCTCGTGCTGCTCGTTCTGGGCATCTATCTGGGGGTTTTCCTCGATCGTCTCTAGCGATCCGACCGGGGGAGAGGGAGAGCAGACAATGGCACAGGCACAGGGCGGGTATTACGTCCCGCATCAAAGCTACTGGCCGATCATCGGCACCATCGGCGTGACCGCCCTGGTGGTCGGGATCGCGATGTACCTCGAAGGCATGGCACTGGGGACGTGGGTGATGGGCGGTGGCGGCCTGATCACCGCCTGGTTCGTGTTCGGCTGGTTCAGTGACGTGGTCAGTGAGGGCGTCAGGGGCCTCTACAGCGATCAGGTCGACCGCTCGCTGCGCTGGGGGATGATCTGGTTCATCTTCTCCGAGATCATGTTCTTCGCCGCGTTCTTCGGCGCGCTGTTCTACGCCCGGATGCTGTCCGTACCGTGGCTGTCCGGCGAAGACCCGGCCACCAGCCGCCTGCTGTGGGACTCAATGGCGCTCAACTGGCCTACCGCCGGGCCGGCCAATGCGGCCATGGAGTGGCGGCCGATGGGCCCCTGGCCGCTGCCCACCATCAACACCCTGATCCTGCTCACCTCGGGGATGACGCTGACCATCGCGCATCATGCCCTCAAGGACGACAACCGCACCAAGCTGATCGGTTTCATGTGGGCCACGGTGCTGTTGGGCACACTGTTCGTCGGCCTGCAGGCCTATGAGTACTACGAAGCCTACGTCCACCTGAATCTGCGCATGGACACCGGCATCTACGGGTCGACGTTCTTCATGCTGACCGGCTTCCACGGCATGCATGTGGTGATCGGTACACTGATGCTGCTGGTGATCACGCTGCGGTGCATGAAAGGCCACTTCGATCCCAAGTCACACTTCGGTTTCGAGGGAGCGGCCTGGTACTGGCACTTCGTCGACGTCGTCTGGCTGGGCCTTTTTATCTTCGTCTACATCCTCTAGCGCGGCTACAACGGGCTGCCGTTCGGGGCGATGGCCCCGGTCAGAAAGCCCACCAGGATCAGCACGAACAGGATGATCGACAGCGTGATGCGCACCGTCAGGGCGTTCAGCGTGCGGCGCGATTCGCCCCGGTCGCGGATAAGATAGAACAGACCCGAGCCGAGGCTCGCGACGATGACGAACAATGTGAGCAGAATCGTGATGCGAATTGCGAAATCCATGAGCTATTCCCTGTCGCTTTGCGCGCATTGTAAAGGAAGATACGGGCGGCAGCTGGCTTGATCACCGCCCGCCGGGGGATTCGCTTCGGCGGCTGGGTGTTCGCACCCGGCCCCCTGCCGACGCTGGTTTATGCGGTGCTCCTGGGGTTGCTGATCGGGCTGGGTCAGTGGCAGCTCGACCGGGCGGCGGAGAAGCGCTCGGCACTGGCTGCCAGGGCCGACGCCACGGATGCCCCGGTGATGGCGCTCAATGACCGCCCGGCGAGCCTGGCCCGCCACGAATACCGGCGGGCCACCGCCGAGGGGCGCTATGACACGGACCACCAGTTTCTGCTGGACAACCAGGTCCAGGACGGGCGTATCGGTTACCGGGTGCTGACGCCGTTGCGACTGACGGGTCGGGACGCCGCGGTGCTGGTTCAGCGGGGATTCGTGCCCATCGCCGGCAGCCGCCAGACGCTGCCCGAGCTGCCGCCGGTGGACTCGCCCGCGCGGGTCACGGGCCAGATCGGGTCGGGGCCGTCCGTGGGCATGCGTCTGGGCGAGGCGGCGGATGGCAGCGGGAATTGGCCGCGGCGCCTGCAATACATTGATTTTGAGGCCATGAACGCGATGCTCGACTATCCGCTCAGCGACTATGTACTGGTCGAGGGATCGCTTTCCACCGACGCGGTCGCCCGGCGCAGCGATCGGGATGCCTGGCGCTTCGGGCCCGAGCGTCACCAGGGCTATGCGGTGCAGTGGTTCTCACTGGCCGCGGCGCTGACGGTGATCTGGCTGGTGGTCAATACGCGCCGGCCAACACGAGGAGAGAGCAGTTGATCGATCGACTCAAGGGCCGTTGGCAGCCGTTCGCGCTGCTGGCGGTCTTCATCCTGCCCACCGCCGCGGCCATGATCATGGTCTTCAGCGACTGGCGACCTGAATCATTCACCAACAATGGCGATCTGGTGCAGCCCGCTGAGCAGATCAATCCCGGGCAGTGGCAGGGCGTGGTCGAGGCAGCGCCGATCCTCGCCGGCGACTGGCTGATCGTGACGCCGCAGCGCGAGTCCTGTGGCGAGGCCTGCCGCGAGCGGGTCGATCGCCTCAACCGGGTGCAGATCGCACTGGACCGCGACATTGAGCGGGTGCGCCTGGTGGTGCTGCAGCCCGAAAGCCTCGAGGCCCCGGTGTTCGAACCCGTTCCCGGCATCCTCAATCTGTCGGCGGCCGATGCCGTGGTGGATCGACTGGCGGTCCACAACGGTGAACCGATGGCCGCGCATATTGTCGATTATCGCGGTTATCACGTCATGCGCTACCCCCGGCCGCTGGATGCATCCGGCCTGCTGGATGATCTGGAAAACCTCCTCAGTCTGGCCAAAGAGGAGGCCGAGCGCCGCGCCCTTGAGGAGGCTGTCAACGAATGAATCCCCATCCCTGGTTTTACCGCCTGAGTCTGTTGGCGACTGCGACGGCGCTCTGCGTTGTGGTGCTGGGTGCCTGGGTGCGGCTGACGGATGCCGGACTGGGTTGCCCGGACTGGCCCGGCTGCTATGGGCAGTGGGATGTCCCCAACACGCCCGAGGCGATCGCCGCGGCCAATGAGGCATTCCCCGATACGCCGGTGCATGTGGGCAAGGGATGGCGCGAGATGGTGCACCGTTATCTCGCCAGCGGCCTGGGCCTGCTGATCGTGGGGATGGGGGTGTTCGCCTGGCGCCAGCGGCATCGCCCCGGCCAGCCGTGGCGGGTGCCGTTGCTGTTGGTCGCGCTGGTCTGCTTTCAGGGTCTGCTGGGCGCGTGGACGGTGACCTGGCAGCTCAAGCCCGCGGTGGTCACGGCACATCTGCTGGGCGGCCTGACAACGCTGTCACTGCTCTGGTGGGTGACGCTGCGCAGCAATCGTCTGGGGGCCGGACGGCTCTCGCAGGTCCCGGGGCTGGGGGTGTTCCTTGCCGTCGGGGTGCTGGCGGCGGTCGGCCAGATCACGCTGGGCGGCTGGACCAGCACCAACTACGCGGCGCTTGCCTGTAATGAGTTTCCGACCTGCAGCCTCGGCGAGTACTGGCCGGATAATGCCGACTTTGGCGAGGGCTTTGTGCTGTGGCGCGGCCTGGGTGTGAACTACGAGTTCGGCGTGCTGGACCATCCAGCGCGCATGGCCATTCATCTGGTCCACCGCATCGGCGCCATCGCCGTCACGCTGGTGCTCGGTGGCCTGGCGTTCTGGCTGTGGCGTGCGGGCGGTCTGGGCCGCGTCATGGGCGTCGCGGTTGCCGGGGCGCTGGGTCTGCAGGTGTTGATCGGCATTGGTAATGTCATCTATAGCTTGCCGCTGACACTGGCCGTCGCGCACAATGCAGGCGCAGCGCTGCTGATGCTGGTGCTGGTCACCGCCATTCACGTCCGGCGACCCATAGCGCGATCATGAGCCGATATATCGACGCCACTTCCAACCCTGCCACGGGCGCCACGGCCGTCCTGCAGCATGCCGTCCAGCACTGGCGGGATTACTACGAGCTGACCAAGCCCGGGGTGGTGGCGCTGATGGTGTTCACCGCGCTGGTGGGCGAGCTGCTGGCGAGCCCCGGTGCCATTCCCTGGACAGCACTCACGCTGGGTAACCTGGGGATTGCGCTGGCGGCCGGCTCGGCGGCGGCGATCAACCATCTGGTCGATCGGCGCATCGATGCCCGCATGAAGCGTACCGAAGGGCGCCCGCTGCCCACCGGCGGGCTGCGCACCCGCGACGCCAGCCTGTTTGCCGGGGTGCTGGGGCTGGCGGGCCTGTCGATGCTGTACTTTCTGGTCAACCCGCTTACCGCTTGGCTGACCTTCGGCTCGCTGATTGGCTATGCGTTCATCTACACCCTGTTTCTCAAGCGTGCGACGCCGCAGAACATCGTCATCGGTGGCGCGGCGGGGGCCGCACCGCCGGTGCTGGGCTGGGTCGCGGTCACCGGCAGCATCGATCCTCACGCCCTGCTGCTGTTCCTGATCATCTTTACCTGGACGCCACCGCATTTCTGGGCCCTGGCGATTCATCGGCGCGAGGAATACGCGAGTGTGAACATCCCGATGCTGCCGGTCACCCACGGCGATCGGTTCACGCGCTGGCAGATCCTTTTCTACACCGTGCTATTGGTGGGCGTGACGCTGATGCCGTTTGCCACCGGGATGAGTGGCTGGGTGTATCTGGTGGGCGCTGTGGGACTGGGAGCGCGTTATCTGTGGTTTGGCTACGCACTGCTCGCCCGCCCCGACGACCGGTCACTACCGATGAAGTCGTTCGGCTTCAGCATTGTCTACCTGATGGCGCTATTCGCGGTGCTGTTGCTGGACGCCTATCTGCCGGTGATTCTGGCGCCCCTGCTCGGCTGAATCACAGAATCAGCAGATCCACCGGCGAGGCATTCAGCAGCCGGGTGGTGGTGCGATAGCGCAGAAAGTGATCCAGGCCTTCGCCCTGACGCGGGGTCAGCACGATCAGATCCGCCCCCTCATGCGCCGCGATCTCCATCAGGACAGTGGCAGTGGGGCGGGTATCCGCCTCGACCCGGATACCGACAGCCCCCAGGTCCGCATTGCGGACGAATCCTTCCAACCGCTCCCGGGCCACCGCCTGATCGTGGGCGAGCAGTCGATCGCGCGCGTCATCCGTCATTCGGCCGGCCGGCACGGCGGACTGCTCCTGGGTGCCGACCAGATGCACCACCGTCGTGGAGGTGCCGGCGCTGACGGGAGTCGCGCCCAGAGCGCGCGCCCTGGCCATGGAGCCTTCCGAGAGATCTGTGGCAAGGAGCAGCCGGCGATAGCGCTCGACCGGAGCCGCCCGAACGACCAGTACCGGGCAGTCGGTATGGGCGATGATGCGCTCCGAGGTGCCGCCCAGGAACAGGTCACGCAGCTGGCGTTTGCGGTGGCTGCCCAACACGATCAGCGGTGTCGTGTCGTCGACGGCGGATCGGATGGCCTCATCGGGCCCCCGGCCGCTCACGACCGCGACGGAACAGGCCACATCATCCACCGTCTCGATCGTGGTGGCGAGACGCTGTAGCATGAAGTTGGCGGTGTCGCGCTGCGCATCGATCATGGCCGTCGGCTGGTCGGTATCGATGGCGTAGACGAGCTTGAGGCCGTAGTGATGCTCACGGGCCAGTAGCAGCGCCATGCGTTGCGCGCGCTCGGCACGGTCACTGAGGTCGGTCGCCAGGACAATCCGGCGCATCAGCGGGGTTCCGCGTCCTGCCGATGACGCAAACGGCCGGCGGGGAGGAGTTTGATCATGGACTTGATGCTGCATTCCGCCTTCGCGGAGGTCGCCACCCTGCTCATGCTGGCGGCGGTGGTCGGCTTTGCCGGCATCCTCCTGCGCCAGCCACTGATCGTGAGCTTTATCGCCGTTGGCATCATGGCCGGCCCCTCTATGCTCGATGTGGTGCATGCCGAGGCGCAGATTGACCTGCTTTCCGAACTCGGCATTGCCGTGCTGCTGTTTCTGGTCGGCATCAAACTGGATATCAAGCTCATTCGGTCTCTCGGCGCCGTGGCGCTGGTCACGGGGCTCGGTCAGGTGGCTTTCACCGCCGGGATCGGCTTTCTGCTTGGCCTCGCCATGGGGCTTGAGGCGGTCACCTCGCTGTACGTCGCCGTCGCGCTTACTTTCTCCAGTACCATCATCATCGTCAAGCTGCTCTCGGACAAGCGCGAGATCGATTCGCTTCACGGCCAGATCGCGCTGGGGTTTCTGATCGTCCAGGATCTGGTGGTGGTCCTGGCGATGATCGTCCTGTCCACGGTGGGGATCGGTGGTCGCGCCGATGGCGGCGGCGTTGCTGAAATCGCCATGGTGTTGCTGGCCGGCGTGGCGCTGGTCGGCCTGGTGATCCTCTTCGTCCGCTATGTGGCCAACCCGCTCAGTGCCCGGCTGGCCCATGCCCCGGAGCTGCTGGTGATCTTCGCCATTGCCCAGGCGACCGTTTTTGCCACTGTGGCCGACGTCATTGGCCTCGGTAAGGAGCTGGGCGGCCTGCTGGCCGGGGTCTCACTGGCGTCAACGCCCTACCGCGAGACCATCTCGGCGCGGCTCGCTCCGCTGCGCGACTTCCTGTTGCTGTTCTTCTTCATCTCGCTGGGCTCGACACTGGATCTTGCCTTGCTGGGGGACAGCCTGCGCGAGGCGCTGGTGTTCTCGGCCTTCGTCCTGATCGGTAATCCGCTGATCGTGCTCGCCATCATGGGGGCGATGGGCTACCGTCGGCGAACCGGATTTCTGGCGGGCCTGACGGTGGCGCAGATCTCGGAGTTCTCGCTGATTTTCATCAGCATGGGACTGGCGTTGGGTCATGTCGGTGATCAGGCCCTCGGCCTGGTGACGCTGGTGGGGCTGATCACGATCGCGGTTTCGGTCTATATGATTACCTACTCGCACTGGCTCTACGAACACGTCGGGCGTCATCTATCGATATTCGAGCGCGCCGGGACGCCGCGTGAACCGAAGGGCAACGCGGGGGCGAGTCAGGCGGCCGCCGACGTCCTCATCTTTGGTATGGGGCGGTTTGGCACCGCCATGGCGCTGCGGCTCCAGCGCCGGGGGTTTGGAGTGATCGGCGTGGATTTTGATCCGCGTGCCATCGCACGCGCCACCAGTCTGGGGCTGCGGGCTGAATACGGCGATGCGACCGACCCGGAGTTCATCGCCTCGCTGCCCCTCGAACAGGCCCAGTGGGTGGTCAGCACGGTGCCGCGGCACCCGACGGGCCTGAGCCACGAGGACAGTCGCCACACGCTGATGCAGATCGTTCGCTCAACCCCATTCCGTGGCCAGGTGGCGGTGGCCTCGCATAACGCCCGTGAGACGGACGAACTGCTCGCGCGCGGCGCGGACACGGTCATGGAGCCCTTTCAGGACGCCGCCGATCGGGCAGTGGATCTGATCAGCGGCGCCCCGCCAACCCAGCGCACGCCCATTCCCCCGATTACCCCGGAGGATCGCGGCGACGCGGGTGACTGAGGGGCGTTCAGCCTTCGCCCGCCGCCTTGTCCAGGCCGACGTTGTTTTTCTCGAGGACGCGGTCGGCGCGATAGCTCGAGCGCACCAGCGGGCCCGAGACCACTTCGAGAAAACCCTTGCCAAGCCCGATCTCGCGGTAGCGCTCGAACTGTTCGGGCGTGACGTAGCGGTCCACCGGCAGATGATTGACCGTGGGGCGCAGGTACTGGCCGAACGTGACGATATCGACGCCAATGGCGCGCAGATCGTCCATGGTCTCGATGATCTCCTCATCGGTCTCGCCCAGGCCCAGCATCAGGCTGGTCTTGGTGAGCACGCCCGGCCGGCGCTTTTTGGCATACGCCAGTACGTCCAGCGTCTGCTGATAGCCCGCCCGCGGGTCACGGACCGGGTGGGTGAGGCGTTTGACCGTCTCAACGTTCTGGGCAAACACCTCGAGCCCCGTGTCGACCACGGTGTCGATCGCTTCGTGGCGGCCGTTGAAGTCGGGGGTCAGTGCCTCGACCGCGGTGTTGGGGTTGCGCCGCTTGATCTCGTGGATGCAGTCCGCGTAGTGCTGGGCCCCACCGTCGGCCAGATCATCGCGGTCCACCGAGGTCAGCACCACATACTTAAGGCCCATCAGTTCAACAGTGGTGGCGGCGCCATTGGGCTCGTTGTCGTCAAGCCAGCCCTTGGGGTTGCCGGTGTCCACCGCGCAGAACCTGCAGGCCCGGGTGCAGACATCGCCCATGAGCATGATGGTCGCTGTCCCGGCGCTCCAGCACTCGCCCATGTTGGGGCACATGGACTCTTCGCAGACGGTGGCAAGCTTGTGCTCGCGCACCGTGTTGCGGACCTTCTGATAGGTCTCACCGGTGGGGACCTTGACGCGCAGCCAGTCCGGCTTGTCGCCGCGCCCCACCGGCGCGGTGTCGCGCTGGGCTTTGACGCCATTTTTGATCGCGCGGATACCGTTGTCCTTGTCGACCTTCTGGCCGCTGACCACAACGGGGATGCCTTTGAGTTCGGGCATGTCCGACTCCTTGCCTCGTTCAGTCCTTGCCGTAGGGGTTGTTCATCACCGAAAACCAGTTGGCGTGCGCCCGATCGGCGTCCTCCCGGTAGGCTTCAACCTCCTCACGGGTCATTTCCTCGCGCAGACGGCCATCGCTGACCGGCCGCGGATCATATCCCTCGGTATCGTCTTTATCCTGCTTGTCTGGCCGTTCATCACTCATGACGGCACCCTCCGCATCCTGACTGTGTCATGTAAAATCCAGTATACGTTTGAAACCGGACCGCCTCCATGGCCGCTGCCTCATACCCTCATGCCCATCGTGAACTGGACCTGCGGGGACTGAATTGCCCCCTGCCCGTCCTGCGCACCAAACAGGCGCTGCGGGACATGGCGGTGGGCGAGTGCATCGCCGTGCAGGTCACTGACCCGCATGCGGTGATCGACTTCCGTGCCTTGTGTGACACCACTGGGCATCAGCTGTTGCATGAGACCGAGTCCGGCGATGTCCTCACATTCTGGCTTGAGAAGGGCCCCTGAGGCGCGCCAGCAGCGACTCGGCCACCACGGACAGCCGTCGGCTGAACGACGGCGCCTGATGCCAGGACAGGCTGATCAGCTCCATGCGCTCGCGCCGCTCGAGCAGCAGGTCGTCGCTGGTGCCCAGATCATCCACCAGCCCCAGCTCAAGGGCGCGCTCGCCCATCCAGTGCTCGCCGGTGGCGACACGGTCGACGTCCATGCGTGGCCGATAGCGGGCGATGTGGTGGCGGAACAGGTCATGCACCGCCTGCAGGGACTCGCGGAAATGCTCGCGGCCCTCGTCGGTGTTCTCGCCAAACACGGTCAGATCGCGCTTGTGCGCGCCGGCGGTGTGCAGCTCAAACTCGATGTCGTGGCGCTTGAGCAGGCCGTGGAAGTTGGGCAGCTGGCCGACCACGCCGATCGAGCCGATGATCGAGAACGGGGCGGCGACGATGCGGTCGGCCACGCAGGCCATCAGATAGCCGCCGCTGGCCGCGACCCGATCCACCGCGATGGTCAGGCGGATATTGGCCTCGCGCAGCCGTGCCAGCTGGCTGGCCGCAAGGCCGTAGCCGGGCACCATGCCGCCGGGGCTTTCAAGGCGCAGCAGCACCTCGTCATCGCGTCGGGCGCTGGCGATGATCGCGCTCACCTCTTCGCGCAGCGAGTCGACCGCAGTGGCGCGGATGTCGCCGTCGAAGTCGAGCACGAACAACCGCGGCAGGCGACCTTCGCCATCCTGTCCGCGGCGCTTCTGGCGGCGCTCCCGCAGGCGCTGGATCAGGTTGGACCGACGGGCGTCGGGACCGCGCTGGATGCGCCGGCTCATGGCCTCGTAGCGGCGGTTGAGGGGCTCGACCTCGAGCTGTTCGCGGTGACGACCGCGCCGCCGGCTGGTCATGCCGCCGATCATGCCCAGCACCACCGCGAACGCCGCCACCAGGGTGAGCACACGGGCCAGGAAAAGGGCATAATCCTGCAGGAATTCCATCGCGTTATCCTTTCATGAATGCCGAATACGACTGGACTGCAAGTCTACGCGAGCCAACCGATGAAAGAAGCCACCCGCCGCAGGGGAGGGGCATGAACCCACCTGGCACCGCACTCTACCGCCATCGCGGCGTCGATGTGGCGACGCTTCGCCAGCTCGATCAATGGGCGGCGGCGCCCAAGGGCACCGCCTTTCGCGCCTTCAAGCGCTGTCAGGCGGGACTGGTCGAGGAGCGGGATTTTTTTGTCGAGCCCATCGATGCCCCGTCCGATGCCGCCGCCGCGGCGCTGATCGAGCGCCTGCGCGCCGACGGCAGACTCTACCCGAGCAGCCACGTGGCCATTCTGCTGTCCCGCGCGGCCTGCTCGCGGTTACAGGTCATGCCGGGGTCTGACGGCCGATGAATACCCTGGTCACCTGGCTGCAGCCGTGGGAGCCCTCGCTGCCGGTCTTTCTGGCCTGCGCGCTGGCCGTCGGCCTGTACGCCATCGGTCTGATCCGGGGGGCCTCGCCCGGGTTCTGGCCGGCGCTGTCGTATTTCGCCGGTGTGGCGCTGATCTATGCCGTCACCCAGACCCATTATGATTACTACTCGCAGTATCTGTTCTCGGCGCACCGGCTGCAGCATCTGGTGCTGCATCACCTGGGGCCGTTCCTGATCGCGCTGGCAATGCCGGCGGGCGTGCTGGCGACTGCCCTGCCGGCGCGGGTCCGGGCCTGGCCGCGGGGGCCGGCGGCACCGCTTTTCGGTGCCCTGCGCCGGGTGTATCGCGTGCTCCAGCAGCCGTTCATCGCCGGTGTGCTGTTCGTCGGGGTGATCTACTTCTGGCTGACGCCCGAGATTCACTTTGACGCCATGCTGAGCATCGACCTGTACTGGTTCATGAACTGGACGATGCTGCTCGACGGGCTGCTGTTCTGGTGGCTCATTTTCGAGCGCAGTGATCAGGCCGTCACACCCCGCCTGAGCCCCGGTCGGCGCATTCTGCTGCTGGCGCTGATCATGCCGCCGCAGATCGCACTGGGGGCGTACATCACATTCAGCGGCCAGAATCTGTTCGAAATCTACGATGTCTGCGGCCGCGCGTTTCCCATCGATCCGCTGCTTGATCAGCAGATCGGCGGCCTGATTACATGGATACCGGCGGCAATGATGAGCGTGATGGCTGCCATCATCGTCCTCGCATTCCGTCTGCACGGGAGGGAATCGGATGCCTGAGCACCCCAGAAAACGTCGCTGGCCGGGCCCCGCGCTGGTTGTGATGATGGCTGCGCTGCTGAGCGCCTGCGGCGGCAGTGGCTATCAGACCAAGGGCATCGAGGGCCTGCTGCCGGATCTCGCCTTCCGCCTGACCAGTGAGACCGGTGAAACGCTGACCGCCGCCGATCTGCGGGGCGCGCCCACGGTGGTGTTCTTCGGCTTCACCCATTGCCCCGATGTCTGTCCCACGGCCATGGCGCGGATTGCGGCGGCCACGGAGGCGGCCGGCGAGAGCCTCGACGGCGATCTGCAGGTGCTGTTCGTCTCGGTGGATCCCGGCCGGGATACGCCCCAGCGGCTTGCCGACTACACGGACTTTTTCAGTGACCGCGTCACCGGCGCCACGGCACCGGTGGAGCGACTCCGCGAGCTCACCAAGCGCTACCGCGCCACCTTCGGCTACGGCGAGCCCAATGAGTTCGGCGACTACAACGTCTCGCACTCGAGCGCGATGTACGTGTTTGATGCCGAGGGTCACGCCCGGGCGCTGTTCCGCCCGAGCGACAGTGTGACGGGAATGGCCGCGGATCTGCGGCGCATCGCCCGGGGTTAGCCCGGGGTCAGCTCGGCGCGCTCAGTCCTCGAACAGGTCCTTGTCGGTGACCGCGCCATACGACGCCGAGCTGACCAGCCGGGCGAACTTGCCCAGCACGCCGCGGCGGTAGTTCGGCGGCCGGGGGCTCCACCGGGCGCGGCGCTCAGCGAGTGTGGCCTCGTCGATCTGCACCTCGAGCAGGTTCTGGTCGGCATCGATGATCACCGTATCGCCTTCCTCGACCAGGGCGATGTTGCCGCCGGCCGCCGCCTCGGGGGCGACATGGCCGACGACCATGCCGTAGGTGCCGCCGGAGAACCGCCCGTCGGTGATCAGGCCCACGGCGTCACCCAGCCCGCGGCCGATGATCGCCGAGGTCGGCGCCAGCATTTCGCGCATGCCGGGGCCGCCACGCGGGCCCTCGTAGCGGATGATGAGGACATCGCCGGCCTGGATCCGGTCGGCGAGGATCGCATCCATGGCGAGCTCTTCGGAGTCGAACACCCGGGCGGGGCCTTCGATGCGGCGCTTTTTAATGCCACTGACCTTGGCGACGGCGCCCTCGTTGGCCAGGTTGCCGCGCAGGATCGCTAGATGGCCCTCGGCATACACCGGGTTGTCGAAGTCGCGGATGATGTCCTGATCCGGCGACGGCGTGGCGGGGACCGATTCCAGCAGCTGCTCGATGGTCTGCCCGGTGATGGTCATGCAGTCCCCATGCAGCAGCCCATTCGCCAGCAGCATTTTCATGACCTGGGGGGTGCCGCCAACGGCGTGGAATTCGCTGGTGACATAGCGCCCCGAGGGCTTCAGATCGCAGAGCACCGGCACGCGCTGGCGGATCCGCTCGATATCGTCGATGGAGAACTCCACCTCGCAGGCGCTGGCGATACCCAGCAGGTGGAGCACGGCATTGGTCGAACCGCCCAGTGCCATGACCACGCTGGCGGCGTTCTCGAAGGCCTTGCGGGTCATCAGGTCGCGGGGCAGGCGCTGGTGGTGGATGGCATCCACCAGCACCTCGGCGGCGCGTGCCGCCACGTCCCGCGCCTCGTCGTCCTCGGCCGAGACCGTACTCGAGCCCATCAGGCTCATGCCCATTGCCTCGAAGGCGCTCGACATGGTGTTGGCGGTGAACATGCCGCCACACGAGCCGGCGCCCGGGCAGGCGTTCATTTCCACGCCCTTGAGGTCCTCGTCCGAGAGGTTGCCGGCGGCGGACTGGCCCACCGCCTCGAAGGCGCTGACGATGGTCAGGTCCTGGCCTTTGTAGTGGCCCGGCTTGATGGTGCCGCCATAGACGAAGATCGCGGGGATGTTCAGCCGGGCGATGCCGATCATCGCCCCGGGCATGTTCTTGTCGCAGCCGCCGGTGGCGAGAATGCCGTCAAGGCTCTGGCCGTTGCAGACGGTTTCGATGGAATCGGCGATCACTTCCCGCGAGACCAGCGAGTACTTCATGCCCTCGGTGCCCATGGAAATGCCATCGGAGATGGTGATGGTGCCAAAGCTCACCGGCATCGCACCGGCGGCACGCAGCGCGTCGCTGGCGCGCTCGGCCTGGGCGCCGATGCCCATGTTGCAGGGCGTGATGGTGCTATGGGCATTGCCCACGCCGACGATGGGCTTTGCGAAGTCCTCGTCGGTAAAGCCGGCGGCCCGCATCATCGCGCGGTTGGGGGTGCGGGCACGTCCTTCGGTAACGGCGCGGCTGCGGCGGTTGTCGGCCATGGTGATTCCTTGATGATGGGTAGTGATCGGTCAACCGACAAAATACGAAACTCCGGGGCGGGTGGCAATCGTCGCCACGCCCTGCAATGGCATACTCTGCAAGTGAGGAAAGCGACAGGGCAGGCAAGGGGCGGTGACAACGCCGAGTATCCGTTACGAGGCCGATCTGGCCGGCGGTGATTTCGTCGACGATCCGGCGCAGCGCGCCGCGGTGGAGGCGCTGGATGCCCTGCAGGCGGCGCTGCAGGACCAGCCGCCGCCGGCCACCGGCCTGCGCGGCTGGTGGCAGCGTCGCCGCGGCGCTGCCCCCGCCGCGGTGCCGGGGCTCTATCTGTGGGGCGGGGTGGGCCGCGGCAAGACCTATCTGATGGACACCTTCTATGAATGCCTGCCCGCGTCCATCCCCCGGCGCCGGGTGCATTTCCACCGCTTCATGCAGTCCGCCCATTACCGTCTGCGCTGGCTGCGTGAACAGCCGGATCCGCTGCGCACCCTGGCCGCTGAATGGGCCGGCGAGGCGCGGGTGCTCTGCTTTGACGAGTTCTTCGTCAGCGACATCGCCGACGCGATGATCCTCTCGGGACTGCTGCATGGGCTGATCGACGAGGGCGTGACGCTGGTGGCCACCTCGAACCTGCCGCCGGACGGGCTCTATCCGGGCGGTCTGCAGCGTGATCGCTTCCTGCCCGCCATCGATCTGCTGGAGCGCCATCTGCAGGTGATGAACGTGGATGGTGGCACCGACTATCGCCTGCGGCTGCTCAGCCGCGCACCGGTCTATCATGTGCCCGCCGACGCGCATGCCCGCACCGCCCTCGCCGAGACCTTCGAGCGCCTCAGCCCCGAGCGTGATCATGAAACCGATGGACTGGCCATCAACCAGCGCGACATCCCGGTGCTGGCCCTTGGCGACGGCGTGCTCTGGGTGCGCTTCGGTGCCTTGTGCGAGGGGCCGCGCAGCGCCGATGACTATGTCGAGATCGCCCGTCGCTTTCACACCGTGCTGATCTCGGACGTGCCGATTATGGATCGCGACCGCGAAGACGCGGCGCGGCGCTTCGCGGCGATGGTCGACGAGTTCTATGATCGCGGCGTCAAGCTGATCATCTCCGCCACCGCCGAGCCCGAATGGCTGTACCGCGGCCGGCACCTGCATTTTGAGTTTCGGCGCATCATTTCGCGTCTGCGCGAGATGCAGTCCCGGGAGTATCTGGCCCTGCCCCACCGGCCCTAGGGTTTTCCCCAGACCCTGTGGACAAGTCTGTGGAGGAACCCGGGGATGAATGCCGGACAGGCCCGCGTGATGCGGCTTTTCTCAGACTGGCGAATTCTTGACCAGTTTTAAATAAGCTTTAAAAACAGGTACTTACGGTTTATCCGGCGGTATCAGGGAGTTAGCGGCGTCGTGACCGTCCGGCGCCGCGCTGGATGTGCACAACCGCCGCTGTCAAGCCCTATTTCATCAGCCCGGCGACGTGCGCGGCCGCGCCCCGGGCAAGGGCATCGAGGTCGTAGCCGCCTTCGAGCACCGAGCAGATATGCCCCCCGCAGCAGTAGTTGGCCACGGCCACCAGCTCGTCGGTGATCCAGGCAAAGTCCTCCGTGGTCAGCGCCATGCCGGCCAGCGGGTCCTCGACGGCGGCATCAAATCCCGCCGAGATGATCATCAGCTCGGGGTCAAAGTCGATCAGCGCTGAAATCGCCTCGCGGTGGAACTGCTCGCGGTAGTCCGCCGAGCCGGTGCCCTCGGGCATGGGGATATTCAGGATATGCCCGGGGCGGTTTTCCTTGCGGCTGCCGGTGCCGGGGAACAGCGGATACTGATGTGTGGACAGGTAGAACAGCCCCTCGCGCTCGGCCACCACCGCCTGGGTTCCGTTGCCGTGGTGGACATCGAAATCGACGATGGCGACGCGCTGGACACCGTGTACCGCCTGCGCGTGGAGGGCGGCGATGGCGGCATTGCTGAACAGGCAGAACCCCATGGACTCACCGGTCTCGGCATGATGCCCGGGCGGGCGCACGGCACAGAACACCCGCCGCGCCTCGCCGGTCTGGATGGCGTCCACCGCCTGGGTCGCCGCACCGGCGGCGCGCAGTGCGGCCTCTCCCGAACCGGCCGACAGGGTGGTATCGGCGTTGAGCTGCGTCCGCCCGGTGGCCGGCACGGCCGCCATCACCTCATCAATATACCCGGGGCTATGGGCGCGCTCGAGCACCGCCCGCGACGCCGACTGCGCGGTATGGCGCTGCAGGTCGGCAAACGCCGGGGTGTCGAGGGCGGCGAGGATGGCCTCAAGCCGCTCGATGCGCTCGGGGTGAGCACTGCCGGTGTCATGCTGCAGGCAGGCCTCGTGGGTGATCAGCCAGGTCGACACAAGCCTATTCCCCCGGGTGGAAGGTCTGCCGAAAGGCCACGGAGTACACCTCGCCACCGGCATGGGGGTTGACGTCGATTTCGAAGATACGCGCATCGCCGGGCTCGATGGGGAACGTCCCGACATAGGAGACCCAGCCGTCCTCGCGGACCCGCTCGGCGGGGATTTCGGTGAGCTCGTCATTGTCATCGCGGGCGACGATGTCGACGGCGCCGGACACGGCCTCGCCATTGCGCAGGATCGTCACCATCACCATGCCGCGGGTGCGGCTGCGCACCAGTCCGTATTCGCGGGCCACGTCGGCATTGAGCATGCCGGTGGGGATGGCGCTGTAGTGGATCTCATAGTCACCGAAGCGCTCCGACTGCTGGGCCGATGCCAGCAGGGGAAGGGCGACCAGCAGGGCGGCCGCCCAGCGGGCCAGCCGATGTCCGGGATGCTTCATGTCATTCTCCTTTACGCCCGACAGATCCGGTACAGCGCCACTTCTCCGAACAGGTTGGGCATCCAGCGCGCCAGTCGCGGACTCTTGTAGTCATGAGATAACACGCGGCGCTCAATAATGTGAATACTCAGCTGCTCGCAGAGTGCTTCAAAATCATCGATGGTGCAGAAATGGATGTTGGGCGTCTCGTACCAGGCATAGGACAGGGCATGACTCATCGGCATGCGGCCCTTGACCGCCAGGTGCCAGCGCAGCCGGTAATAGGCGAAGTTGGGGAAGGTCACGATGCCGGTGCGCCCCACCCGCAGCATTTCCCAGAGCAGCTGGTCGGGCCGCTGCACGGCCTGCAGTGTCTGGGTGAGGATGACCTGATCGAAGGCATTGGTGTCAAAATCGGACAGGCCCTCGTCGATATCGCTCTCGATGACGTTGATGCCGTTGGCAAGGCTCCGGGTGATGCCGTCGGGATCGATCTCCAGCCCATAGCCGGTGGCCTGGCGGCGATCGAACAGATAGCGCAGCAGCCGGCCATCGCCGCAGCCCAGGTCAAGTACCCGGTCACCGCGGCCCACCCAGTTGGCGACGATTTCGAGATCCGCACGCAGTGGGCTCATACCCCGACCTCCTCGGCGATGCGCTGCATATAGGTCGAGAAGACCTCGCGGTAGCGCGGCACCGGCATCAGAAAGGCGTCGTGGCCGTGGTTGGCGCGGATTTCGGCATAGCTCACGCGTTTGTCGGTATCCAGCAGCGCCCGGACGATTTCATGACTGGCGGCCGGCGGAAAGCGCCAGTCGCTGGTGAACGAGGCGACGAAAAACGGCGCCGTCACGCCGCTCAGTGCCACCGACAGATCACCATCGGTGGCGGCCGCGGGGTCAAAGTAGTCCAGCGCCCGGGTCATGAGCAGGTAGGTGTTGGCGTCAAACCGGTCGACGAATGACTCGCCCTGGTAGCGCAGGTAGCTTTCCACCTCGAATTCGACATCGTAGTTGTAGTGATAGCCGCTCCGCGTGTCGCGCCGCTCGCGCCCGAATTTTTCGCCCATGGCCGCCTCCGAGAGATAGGTGATGTGGCCGAGCATGCGCGCGAGCATCAGCCCGGTCCGCGGCCGATCGCCCGTGGCGGCGTAGCGGCCGTCCTGGAAATCCGGGTCGGAGCGGATCGCCTGACGGGCGACCTCGTTGAAGGCGATGTTCTGTGCCGACAGGCGGGGTGCGGCGGCGATGACCACCGCGTGGCGCAGGCGCTCCGGCTGATCGATGGCCCACTGCATGGCCTGCATGCCCCCCAGGCTGCCGCCGGCCACGGCCGCCCAGCGCGCCACCCCCAGGTGGTCGGCGAGGCGTGCCTGGCTGCGCACCCAGTCGCGCACGGTGACCAGCGGGAAGTCGGCGCCATAGAGCTCGCCGGTCTCAGGGTCGATCGAGGTGGGGCCGGTGGAACCGTGGCAGCCGCCCAGGTTGTTGCTGCAGACCACAAAGAAGCGGTTGGTGTCGAGCGGTTTTCCCGGGCCGATACAGGCCTCCCACCAGCCCGGCTTACGCTCGCCGGCGTGGTGATAGCCCGCGGCATGGTGGTTGCCGGACAGGGCGTGGCACACCAGGATGGCGTTGCTTGCGTCGGCATTGAGCGTGCCGTAGGTCTCGTAGGCCAGGGTATAGCCCGGCAGCACCCGGCCCGAGTCCAGCGCCAGGGGTTCATCGAAATGCACGGTCTGCGGGACGATCACCCCGACCGATGTCTCCTCGGCAGGCGCGGCCATGGCTACATCATCAGGCCGGGGGCGATGCGATCAAGCGGCGGCAGCACGAGCATCTTCACCACCTGCAGGGCAAGGATCGCCGCCAGCGGCGACAGATCAATCCCGCCCATGTCCGGCAGGATGGCCCGAAACGGGCGGATCACCGGCTCGGTCAGGCTCAGCAGCACCGTGGTGGCGGGGTTGTAGTCGGTCGGGCTGACCCACGAGAGGATCGCCCGCACCACGATGGCGATGAGATAGACATTCAGCAGCAGGCTGATCAGTTCCGCGGGCGTGCGCAGCAGCAGGTAGTCGATGCGTGGCGTGACGCCGGCGATGCTCATGAGCAGGCTGATCGCGATCATCTGCAGGATCACCATCAGCACGATGGCGGCGATGTCCACGCCGCCCCATGACGGGATCAGGCGGCGCAGGGGCTGCAGCGCCGGTTGGGTGACGCGCACTAGAAACTGCACCAGCGGATTATAGAAATCCGCCCGCGACCACTGCAGCAGAAACCGCAGCATGACCGCCATGATGTAGAGGCTGAACAGCGTGTCGACCAGAAACGCCAGCGGATTGGTGAGATAGCCCGGGCCCATGGCTACTGATCTCCCAGCTCTTGGCCCAGTTCCTCGGCGCGTCGGGCGGCGGCGTGCAGCGCGCGGTGGTAGGCCCCGGCCAGATCCCCGGCCTCGAGCTCGTCGATGGCCGCGGCGGTGGTGCCGCCCGGCGAGGTGACCCGGCGTTTGAGTTCATCCACATCCTCGGCGCTCTCAAGCGCCATGCGCGCGGCGCCCAGGGCGGTCTCGAGGGTCAGCAGGTGCGCCGTCCGCGCATCCAGCCCCAGCGACTCGCCGGCGGACTGCATCGCCTCCATGGTCGCGAAGAAATACGCCGGGCCGCTGCCGGAGATCGCCGTGACGGCGTTCATGTCGCGTTCGTCGTCGAGCCACACGATCAGCCCCACCGCGCGCAGGATGGTCTCGGCCAGATCCCGTTGCTCGTTGCTGACCGCCGCGTTGGCGAACAGTGCCGTCGCGCCGGTCTGCACCAGGGCCGGCGTGTTGGGCATGGCCCGCACCACCGGCCGGTCGCCGCCCAGCCAGCTGTCGATGTCGGCGCAGCGCACGCCGGCCGCCACCGAGATCACCAGGCTGCCCTGGGCCTGAATCTGCGGCGCCAGCTCGCGCACCACATCGGCGACGCGGTTGGGCTTGACCGCCAGTATGACCACGTCGGCGCCGCGCACGGCCGTGGCGTTTTCCTGAAACGCCTGCACCTCGAAGTCCGCGATCAGAGCCTCGCGGCGCTCGGCGTCCGGTTCGGCGACGCGCAGTCCGGCGGCCGGATGGCGATCGGCGATGAGCCCACCAATCAGGCTGCGTGCCATGTTGCCGCCACCGATGAAGGCAATGGTCTTTTCATTCAAGGCGTTTTCTCCGGTCGGGGTCCGAAAACGGCGGTGCCCAGGCGGACCATCGTGGCGCCCTCGGCCACCGCGGCCTCCAGATCGTTGGACATGCCCATGGACAGGGTATCGAGTCTCAGGCCCCCGTCGACAAGACCGGCCTGCAGCTCGCGCAGCCGCCGGAATGCGGCGCGCTGGGCGTCGAAGTCGGTCACCGCCTCGGGCAGGGTCATCAGCCCGCGCAGGGTCAGGTGGGGCAGTTCGGCAATGGCGTGGGCCAGCTCGTGCACCTGCTCCGGCCCGGCGCCGGATTTGCTGGCTTCGCCGCTGACATTGACCTGCAGACAGCACTGCAGCGGCGGACGGTCTGCGGGGCGCTGCTCGGACAGCCGCCGGGCGATCTTGAGCCGGTCGACGGTGTGCACCCAGTCAAAGCCCTCGGCAACCGCGCGGGTCTTATTGGACTGGATGGCACCGACGAAATGCCATTCGATGGGGGTGTCGGCCAGCGCCTCGCGCTTCTCCGCCCCCTCCTGCAGATAGTTCTCGCCAAACGCCTGCTGACCCTCGGCCAGTGCCGCCCGCAGGGCCTCGACGGGCTGGCGCTTGCTGACCGCCAGCAGCGCCACACTGCCGGGTTGACGGCCATAGCTGGCCTCGGCGGTGCGAATCCGCTGGCGGACCGCCGCCAGGCGGTGGGCGATGTCGTGAGCCGGGGTTGTCGTCATGACCGAATGATACGGCGGGAGGTGTGATGGCGTCGAATGCTGCAGGCCGCGGGCCGATCCCGGCGGTTGCCTAGCGACTCGGCAGCTCCACCCATTCGGCCTCGCCGACATTGGCGGCGGCACCCTGGCGGAACGGGTGCAGGCTCTGCCACGGACCGAAGGCGATGACACGCAGCCCATCGCGCTGGTTCGCCGGCGTGTCGCCCAGATAGCGGCTGGTCAGCTCGATGACGCTGCCCTCATGGACACCGGGGCGCTCCTCGTCGAGCGCCACCCGGGCCGGGACACCGGCCTGCTCCAGCGCCGTCAGCCCGGCGATGGCCACCTCGCTCAGCGCCGGCACGAAAAACCGCGACGGCACCAGCCGGCCCGGGATGCCGTGCCGGCCGCCGAGCAGGGCGAGCCGGGTCTGATCGGCATGCCGTTCGGCCAGCGCGATGGCCGGGCCCACCCCCAGGTTCTCGCCGATGATCAGCAGGGTGTCGTCGGCCCGGGGCTGCACGGCCTGGCCCTGCAGGGCCGACACCGACACGGTCAGCCCCGGTCGCAGCCCGTCGGGGAGGCAGGCGCCGGGCAGGATGCCGGCCACCCAACCCTCGCCGGTATCGGCGTCACGAATCGGCAGGCAGAGGCGCTGGCCATTGAGGTCAAGCCACAGCCACTGACCGGGTGCGGGGCGGCCGGCACGCCACTCGAGCCGGAGCAGCCACCAGTCATCGATGACCGGCGTGGCATCGATGAGCCGGCCCGGTGTCATGCCCGGTCGGCGGCGCGGATCAGGCGCCCGCCCACCAGCGTATGCGTGGCGCGGGCGCTGAACTCCCAGCCCAGAAACGGCGAATTGTGGCCGCGGCTGGCGAGCGTTTCGCGGGTGCAGAACCACGGGGCCACCGGGTCGACGACGACCAGGTCGGCAACACCGCCCAGGCCCAGGCGCCCTCCCTCGAGCCCCAGCAGGCGCGCCGGCTCAACGGTCACCGTCGCCAGGGCGCGGTGCAGGGGGAGGACTTCGTCTTCCACCAGCCGCAGCACCAGGGGCAGGAGGGTGTCGATGCCGCTGGCGCCCGGCTCGGTACTGGCGAAGGGGCCATCCTTGGCGTCGCCGTCGTGGGGCTGATGGTCGGAGCAGATGATGCGCACGACCCGATCCGCCACGGCCTGGCGCAGCGCCTGACGGTCGACGATGTCGCGCAGTGGCGGCTCCAGATGAAAACGGGAGTCGTACTCCATGGCGTCCTGATCGGTCAGGAACAGCTGATGGATCGCGACATCGGCGCTCAGCCGGCGCTGGCGGCCCTGTTCATCGGTCAGCAGGCGGGCGCCCTCGGCGCTGGACAGCCGGCCGACATGCACGCGGGCCCGGGTGGCGCCGGCCACCGCCAGCTGGCGCCCGAGACCGGCGGTTTCGGCGGCGGCCGGCACGCCGGGCAGGCCCAGCCGGGTGGCGGTCGGGCCTTCGTTGAGGCAGCCCGTGGCCAGGAACGGATCCACCGGCGTGAGCAGCGCCGGCAGCGAGAAGGTGCAGGCGTAGTCCAGGGCATTGCGCAGCACCCGCGAGTCCTGCACCGGCCGGCCGCCGTCGGAGACGGCCGGACAGCCGGCCGCGGCCAGCCCCGCCATGGCCGAGAGCTGTTCGCCGGCGAGCCCCAGGGTCAGGGCACCCAGCGGGACGACCCGGGCGCCGGCGGCCTGCTCGGCGCGGTGCGTGACCTGCTCGACCACCGCCGGGCTGTCCATGACCGGCGTCGTGTCCGGTGGCATGACCAGGGTGGTGATCCCGGCGGCGGCCGCGGCGCGGCTCTCGCTGGCGATGTCGGCCTTGCGCGTTAGGCCCGGTTCGCGCAGCCGGGCGCTCAGATCGATCAGCCCCGGCATCACCCACTGGCCCGCCGCGTCGATGGTCTGGTCGGGGGTGAAGTCGTCGACCGTGCCGCCGAGCTGGACGATGCGGCCATCGGCGACGGCCAGATCGCCCACCTCATCGAGTCCGCTCTCGGGATCGATCAGCCGCCCCTGGCGGATGAGTATGCGCGTCATGATGCCTCCCGCGGGGTGTCGGGCTGGACGCCCAGGACCATGGTCATGACCGCCATGCGGACCGCGATGCCGTTGGTGACCTGATCGAGGATCACCGAGCGCGGCCCGTCGGCCAGCGCCGAGTCGATCTCGACGCCCCGGTTGATGGGCCCGGGGTGCATGACGATCGCCTCGGGGTGCGCACCGCGCAGGCGCGACTCGGTGAGTCCGTAGTGGCGGAAGTACTCCGACTCGCCCGGCAGCAGCGCGCCCTGCATGCGCTCGCGCTGCAGGCGCAGGGCGATGACCACATCGGCATCCCGCAGACCGGCATTAAGGTCGTTGTAGACCTGCGCGCCCAGGCTGTCGATGTCGGCGGGCAGCAGGGTGTCGGGGGCGATGACTCGCACCTCGCCGGCGCCCAGCGCGTTGAAGGCATGGATCTGCGAGCGCGCCACCCGCGAATGGCGGATATCCCCGACGATGGCGATGCGCAGGGGCTCGAACGCGCCCTTGTGGCGGCGGATGGTGAAGGCATCGAGCATGGCCTGGGTTGGATGGGCGTGCCAGCCGTCGCCGGCATTCAGCACCGCGACGCCCGGGTCGACATGCCGGGCGAAATACTCCGCGGCGCCGCTCTGGTGGTGGCGTACCACGAACATGTCGGCCTGCATGGCCTGCAGGTTGCGCAGCATGTCGAGCAGGCTCTCGCCCTTGGTGGTCGTGGTGTCGACGGCGATGTTGAGTACATCGGCCGAGAGCCGTTTGGCGGCCAGCTCGAAGGTGGTGCGGGTGCGCGTGCTCGACTCAAAGAACAGATTGACCACGGTGCGGCCGCGCAGCAACGGAACGGTCTTCACCGATTTGCCCAGCACGCCGGCAAACGATTCGGCGGTGTCGAGGATGCGCCCGAGCAGGCGCGGATCGACGCCTTCAGTGGTCAGGAAATGCCGCAGGTTGCCCTGGGTGTCGATCTGCACGCTCATGGGCTCGCCTCCTCGATCACCAGATGCAGGGGGTCGGGACCGCGCAGCTTGACGCGCTGGCGCGGGGCCAGGTCGATGGGCGCGGCGGCGATGTCCGCCGCGATGGGCAGCTGACGGCCGGAGCGCTCCAGCAGCACCGCCAGGCGCACCGCGGCCGGGCGGCCATAGTCGAATATCTCGTTGAGGGCCGCGCGGATGGTGCGGCCGGTGTAGAGGATATCGTCGACCAGGATGATCACCCGGTCGTCAATATCCAGCGGCATGCGGCTTGGCTGGATATCGCCGGGCAGACCGGCGCGGCTCAGGTCGTCGCGGTAGAAGGCGATGTCGAGGGTGCCCGGGGCCGTGTCCAGTCCCAAGCGCTGCTGCAGGGCCCGGGCCAGCCAGGCACCGCCCTGATGGATGCCCACCAGGGTGCAGCGCTCGCGGCCCTCGGCATCGATGAGCGCGGCGACGCGGGTGGTCAGCTGCTCGAGCAGCGGTTCGATATCAGGCAGATCGGTGCTCACGGGAAATGCTCGCTTAACCAGGTCTCAAGGATGATACGCGCCGCCTCGGCATCGATCACCTCGGGGCGCTGGCCCCGGCCGCGCACGGCGTCCCGGGCGGCGTGACTGGACAGATGCTCGTCGATGCGATGGACGCTGCCGCCGCTGCGCCGGGCGAGCTCGCCGGCAAACCGCTCGGCAAGCCGAGTGCTGTGCGAGTCGCGGCCATCGGCATGTCGTGGAATGCCCACGATCAGGCCCTCCGGGCTCCAGTCGTCGATCAGCCCCTGAAGGCGTGACCAGTCGGGCGTCCCCTGACGGCAGGTGATCACCGCCAGCGCACGGGCATGCCCGGTGACGGTCTCGCCAACGGCGACGCCCAGGCGTTTTTCGCCCGCATCAAAGCCCAGATAGGTGCCGGTCGCGCTCATCGACCGCCAGTATCCGTCAGTCCCCGCCGAATGACCAGCTGCGGGTGATGACCAGCGTGTCCCGGTCCTCGAGGACGGCCTCGGGCACCGGGGGGTAGGGCGCGGCGGTCTCCACCAGGGATCGCGCGGCCCGGCGCAGCACCGGGTTATCGCTGCCGCCGATGATACGCGCCCCGCGCACCTCGCCGGCGGCGTTGAGGGTGATGGCCATCACCACCCGGCCACGGATACCGGCGTTGATCAGTTCGGCCGGATAGGCGCGGTTGCCGCGGCTTTCGGTGTGCACGATCCAGTCGCGCAGATACCGCGCCCGGGCGTCGTCATCCCGGGTGCCGTCGATGGCACGCGGCGCGGGATCGGCGGACGATCGGGCGGATTCGCTCGCGGGTCCGTCCCCGGCCACCAGCCGCAACATCGGCCGGTCGGCCGGGCTGGCGGGCTGCACGTTGAGTGCCAGAGGGCGCTCGGCGGTCCGCGTCGCAGGTGTCGGTGGCATGGGCCCGAGCGGGCCCATGATCACGATCAGGTGGATCACTGCCGAAATCAATATCGCCATGATCAGCCGATCGCGGACCCGGGCGGCATCCTCCATAATTGATCAGGATGCGGCGGGCAGCGCGCGCTCGATGGCCGCGAACAGCTCGCCGGCGATGCAGGTCTCCTGCTGGGCGTCGATCTCGCGCACGCAGGTGGGACTGGTGACGTTGATTTCGGTGAGATAGCCGCCAATCACATCCAGCCCGGCAAACAGGATCCCCTGCTCGATCAGCAGCGGTCGCACCTGATCGACGATCCAGCGCTCGCGATCGGTCAGGGGGCGGGCAACGCCGCGCCCGCCGGCGGCCAGGTTGCCGCGGCTCTCGCCGGCGGCGGGCAGGCGCGCCAGGGCATAATCCACGGGCTGGCCATCGATCACCAGGATGCGGCGGTCGCCGTCACTGATCTCCGGCAGGTAGCGCTGCGCCATGACGTAGCGCGTGCCCCGTTCGGAGAGCTGCTCGATGATGACGCTGGTATTCGGATCGCCGGCCTGCACCACGAAGATGGCCTCGCCGCCCATGCCATGCAGCGGCTTGAGCACTGCCTGCCCCTGGGCGTCGATGAATGCCCGCAGCGGGGCGGCCTTCATTTCGACAACGGTGGGCGTGCAGCACTGCGGGAACAGCGCGATGGCGAGCTTTTCCTGGACATTGCGCAGCCCGGCCGGCCGATTCACGACCTGGACGCCGGCGCGCTCGGCCACTTCGAGGATCTGCGTGGCGTAGACAAAGGCGCTGTCCACCGGCGGGTCCTTGCGCATGAGCAGGGCATCGAGCTCGTCGAGCGGGGCCTCGCGGCGCTCGCCCAAGCTGAACCAGTCGTGATTGTCATCGCGCACCGTCAGTTCGGCCCCGTCCCCGTAGGCAACCCCGTCGCGCAGGGCCAGGTCGGCCAGGGTGTAGTAATGGATTATCCAGCCGCGCCGCTGGGCTTCGAGCAGCATGGCAAGGGTGGTGTCCTTGTACGGGGTGATCCCCTCGATGGGATCCATGACAACGCCGAGGCGGTAGGGCATAGCGGGCACTCCTTTGGCAGGCGCGCAGTATAAGCCATCACCGCGAGTGCGTCGCCAGCGCCTTGCCAAGTTTCTTATCAACGGATAATTTGCACTCATTGATTGCAAAATGGAGTCTGTCATGGCCGCAATGACAATTCGTCATCTGGATGAAGCACTGAAGCGCCGCTTGCGCATTCAGGCGGCTGTGCATGGGCGTTCCATGGAGGATGAAGCCCGGGACATCCTGCGGGTTGCCCTGACCAGCGAAGATGCCGAGACGGGATCGCTCTATGAGGCAATCCGTCGTCGTATCGAACCGTTGGGTGGCGTGGAGCTGGATGTTCCGCAACGCGAGTCGATGCGCGAGCCGCCGGATCTATCTGAATGATTATCCTCGATACCAATGTGCTCTCGGAAGTGCTCAAGCCATCGCCCGCGAAGGCAGTGGTTGATTGGCTTGCCTGTCCGCCTCGATCGACATTTTTCACGACTTCCGTCGTCGAGGCCGAGCTGCGTTACGGCGTTGGCATTCTCGATGCAGGTGAGCGTCGGGACCAGCTGCAGGCAGCGCTGGATGGGATTTTTCTTGAAGACTTTCGCGCGCGTGTCATCCCGTTCGACCGTGAATGCGCAGAGGCATTTTCGCAGATTGCCGCGCACCGCCGTCGCATCGGCCGCCCCATCAGTCAGTTCGATGCCATGATCGCAGCGGCAGCCGCCTCGCGCGGTGCGCAGTTGGCAACCCGCAACACGGGGGATTTTGCAGACTGCGGTATCGAAGTGATCGATCCCTGGGTGGACGCTCCCATTTAAATGATCGCGCTGCGCGTCACGCCGGACGTGTCAGATACCGCCGCCACGATCCCAGCGCCGAAATATCCTCGGCCGATGCGGTGGCCCAGGCCTCGCAGATAAAGCCGGTCACCTCGCGGCCATCCTCCAGTGTGATGCGACCCAGGCCCAGCGGCGCCGGGATGGTGTCGAGGAAATCGCCGACGCGATGCCGTGGCAGGGTCCAGACCTCGACCTCCACGGCATGGCCGTCAGCGTCGACCCGCACCAGCCCGGGTCGCGCCGGCGGTCCGCCGGGCAGGGCATAGAGTCGGTACAGCGCGGCGGTGCGGGTGGTCTGCAGATGGCGCCCGCCGCGCTCGATCAGTGTTTCGTTCAGGGGTAGACCACTCATATGGGCCCCGCAGACGGCGATCGCCTGGCGATGCTCGCCATGGTCGGCGTCGAGGGCCTCCGCCGCGGGCGCGGTCTGGCGACCGGTGCCGAGTGGCAGCTGGCAGTGACGCTGCAGCCGCTCGGCCAGATCGATCAACGCCCGATCCATGAACGCCGGGGCCGATAAAGTCAGGCCAAACGGCAGGCCGTCGGGGGTAAACCCGCCGGGCGCGGCGACGGCGCTGAGGTCGAGCAGGTTCATGAAATTCGTGTAGTAGCCAAGCTGACTGTTGACGCCCACCGGATCGGCTTCCACCGCCTCCAGGGTCGGCAGGTGGCCGGCGGTCGGGGTGACCAGGCAGTCGATCCCGGCCCAGGCCGATTCGGTGGCCCGGCGCAGTTCGGCCAGCCGGTGCTGGGCAGTGAACAGGTCACAGGCCAGCGGCTCGGCGCCGGCACCGATGATCTGGCGGGTGACCGGCAGCAGGGCGTCGGGCTGGGACTCGATGAATCCACGGATGGCGCTGTAGCGCTCGGCCACCCAGGGGCCTTCGTAGAGCAGGCGAGCGGCTTCGAGAAAGGGCGTCAGATCGATCCGGCGGACCTCGCCCCCCAGGGCCTCGAGGGCCTCGATGCCGCGGTGGAACGCCGTCGCGGTCTGGTCGTCGCCGAAAAACTCCAGATCCTCATCACGGGGGACACCCAACGCAAAGCGCCCCGGCGGGATGGCCGCCCGCAGGGGCGCCGGGGGCTGCGGAGGACGGGACTGCGGGTCGAGGGGATCGAAGCCGTCCACCACCTCGAAGACCCGGCGCAGGTCGTCGCCGCACAGGCCAAAGATATTGACGCAGTCGAGACTGCGGCACGCCGGCACCACCCCGCGGGTGCTCAGCCGGCCGCGGGTCGGTTTGAGGCTCATGAGGTTGTTGAACGCCGCCGGTACCCGACCCGAGCCGGCGGTATCCGTGCCCAGGGCGAAGGCCACCTGACCCAGCGCCACCGCCACCGCCGAGCCGGCGCTCGAGCCGCCCGAGACGCGGTGGCGGTCAAAGGCATTGCGGCAGGCGCCGTAGGGTGACCGGCTGCCCACCAGGCCGGTGGCGAACTGATCGAGATTGGTCTTGCCCAGCGGGATCGCACCGGCGCGCATGAGCCGCTCGACCACCGCTGCATGGGCGTCGGGCCAGTAGCAATAGGCCGGGCAGCCGGCCGTGGTGGGCAGGCCGGCCACATCGATGTTGTCCTTGACCGCGAATGGCACGCCGTAGAGCGGCAGTGATGGGGACTGCTGCTCGAGCCAGTCGATCATGCCGCTCAGGGTGGCCGTGTCGATGACGCTGATCCAGGCATTGTGCGGATCAGCGCCGACGATGGCGTCCCGGCGTTCGAGCAGGTGATCGCGCACCGAATCCCCGGCGTCGCGATAGGCACTGAGACGGGCGGCGATGGTTTCCATCAGGTGGACTCCCGGCGGATGATGACAAGGGTCTGACCCGGCGCCACCGCGGTGCCGGGCTTGCACAGGACACGGCTGACCGTGCCCGGACAGGGCGCCGGCAGCGGGATTTCCATTTTCATGGACTCCACCACCAGCAGGGTCGCATCGGCCGCGACATGCTCGCCGACCCGGGCCTCAATGGCCCAGACACTGCCCTGGACGCCAGCCTCGACGGCGGATTCGTCGTCGGCCAGCTCGATGGCCTCGGCATCGACATCGGGGGTCGCCTGCACACTCGCGGCAAAATCGCCCTGGCCGCTGTCGATCCAGCGCTGGCGCTCGGCCTCGAAGGCGCCCTGCTGGTGACGTTTGAAGCGGTCGATGGACCCGGCGTTGGCAGCGACAAAGGCCTCGTGTTCGGCCAGCGAGAAGCGGGTCTCCTCGATGTCCAGACGCAGGCCACCCGCCGGGAAGGCGGCACGCATTTCCATGAGCTCGTCTTCCGAGACCTCGTAGAAGCGCACCTGATCAAAAAACCGCAGCAGCCAGGGCTGCTGGAACTCGGGCGTGGTGCGATAGCGATTCCAGATCTGCAATGTCCGGCCGACGAACTGATACCCGCCGGGGCCTTCCATGCCATAGATGCACATGTACGAGCCACCGATGCCCACGGCGTTCTCGGGCGTCCAGGTGCGGGCCGGGTTGTACTTGGTGGTGACCAGACGGTGCCGCGGATCCACCGGCGTGGCGAGCGGCGCGGACAGGTAGACATCCCCCAGGCCCATGACCAGGTAAGAGGCGTCAAAGACGATGCGTTTGACGTCCTCCCGGTGTTCGAGGCCGTTGATCCGGCGGATGAATTCGATGTTATCCGGGCACCAGGGGGCATCCTCGCGGACTGACTGCATGTACTTGCGGGTGGCCAGCCGGGTCTGGCTGTCGTCCCAGGCGAGCGGCAGATGGATGATCCGCGATGGCAGCGCGCTGTCGGCCATGGCCTCGATGTGGCGCTCGGCCTGCTCGAGGATTTCCATCAACCGCTCGGCGGGCAGCTGCCGGGGCTCGAAGTGGATCTGCAGGCTGCGCACGCCGGGAGTCATTTCGATGACGCCGGGGATGGGCCGCGCACTCAGCCAGTCCAGCAGCGCCTGGACGCGGAACCGCAGCCCCAGATCGAGCATCATCGGCCCGTATTCAACCAGCAGATAGCGATCGCCGGCGACCCGGTAGGTGACCTGCGGTGCATGCGGGCGGTCGGGGCGATGCAGGGCGACCGGATCGGGCGGCGCCAGTGCGGCGGTGGTCCGTGGCGCGGGCGGCTGCAGGGTGGTGATCATCGCGGTGCGCTCGGCCTCGGCCATGGCCGCTTCACTGCGATCCACCGCGCAGAAGCGGATGCGGTCGCCCGGGCGCAGCTGGCCGATCTTCCAGCGATCGGCCTCGATGATCGTGGCCGGACACACAAAGCCCCCGAGACTGGGGCCGTCCGGACCCAGAATGACAGGCATGTCGCCGGTAAAGTCGACCGTGCCGATGGCGTAGGCGTTGTCATGGATGTTGGAGGGGTGCAGTCCCGCTTCGCCGCCGTCTTCGCGGGCCCACGCCGGGGCCGGTCCGATGAGCCGCACGCCGGTACGGCTCGAGTTGTAGTGGATCGTCCAGTCGGTCCCGAAGAAGGTCTCGATGAACTCGCGGGTAAAGTAATCCGGCGCGCCGTGGGGGCCGGACATGGCGCGCAGTGTCCAGGGCTCATCGGCGCCGGGCATCAACGCCTCGGCCTGTAGCCCGGCCGGCAGCCGCCGCCCGCCGGGTGAGGGGCGGTCGGTGGCCGGTGCGACCGGGTGCAGGACATCGCCGGCCCGCAGGGCGCGGCCGCCGTGCCCGCCCAGCTGCCCCAGGGTAAAGGTGGCGCGACTGCCCATGTGCAGCGGCACATCGATGCCACCCTCGATGAGCAGATAGCTGCGGATGCCCACGCCGCGGGCACTGCCCACGGTCAGGGTGGCGCCGGCGGGCAGACGTACCACTTCGCCGGCCGGCAGCGGCTGGCCATCGCAGTCAAGGGAGACCGTGGCGCCGGTGACGACCACATGGGTGGCCTCGGCGAAGCGCAGGGTCGGCCCCTGGGCGGTGATCTCCAGCCCGGCGGCGCTGTCCGGGTTGCCCAGCAGCCGGTTGCCCAGCCGAAACGAGAGTTCGTCCATCGGGCCCGAGGGCGGGACACCGATGTCCCAGTAGCCGGTCCGTCCCGGCCAGTCCTGCACGGTGGTGAGCGTGCCGGCGCTTATCACGTCGATGCGCGGCTCGGCGGGCCGGAAGTCGGCGAGTCGGGTGGTGGTGGCGCGGCCCTCGATGAATACCGCGTCGGTCATGATCGCGCGCAGATAGGCGAGGTTGGTCATGAGCCCGTCGATGCGCGTTGCCGCCAGGCCCTCGCCCATCGCCCGGCGGGCGTCTTCGCGATCGCTCCCGTGGCTGATGATCTTGGCGAGCAGGGGGTCGTAGTAGGGGGTGACCTCGGTGCCCGCCTCCACCCAGGTGTCGACACGCATTGCCTCGGGCCAGATGACCTCGGTGATCAGACCGGTCGCCGGCTGAAAGTCCTTGCCCGGGTCTTCGGCGTAAACCCGCGCCTGAATGGCGTGACCGTTGGCGGGCCCGGGTCGCCGGGCGGCCAGGTCATCGAGTTCGCCGGCGGCCGCCTGCACCATCCACGCCACCAGATCCACGCCGGTGACCGCCTCAGTCACGCCATGCTCGACCTGCAGGCGGGTGTTCATCTCCAGAAAAAAGAACGCCCCGGTGTCGGCGTCGACAATGAATTCCACGGTCCCGGCCGAGCGGTAGGCCACGCTGCGACCCAGGCGCTCAGCGGCCTCCATCAGCGCGGCACGGGTATCGGCATCGATGCCCGGCGCGGGTGTTTCCTCGACGACTTTCTGGTTGCGGCGCTGCAGCGAGCAGTCGCGCTCGCCCAGGGCAATCACGGTGCCCGCGCCATCGCCGAAGATCTGCACCTCGATGTGGCGGGCGCGGCGGATGAAGCGCTCCACAAACAGGCCCGCGTTGGCGAAGTTGTTCTGTGACACGCGCTCCACCGAGGCATGGGCGGCGCGCAGGGCGGCCTCATCGTCGCAGATCGCCATGCCAATGCCGCCGCCGCCGGCGGTGCTCTTGACCATGACCGGATAGCCGATGGTGGCGGCCTCGCTGGCGGCCGCCTCGACATCGCTGATCAGGTCGCTGCCGGGGAGCAGGGGCACCTGATTGGCGGCGGCCAGCTCGCGGGCGGTGTGCTTGAGCCCGAAACGCCGGATCTGATCCGGGGTGGGGCCGATGAAGGCGATCCCCGCCTGCTCGCAGGCCTCGGCGAATTCGGCATTCTCCGAGAGAAAGCCGTAGCCGGGATGGATGGCGTCGACGCCCTGCTCGCGGGCGACGGCAAGGATGCGCCCGGCATCCAGGTACGAATCGCTGGCCCGCGCCCCGCCGATGGGGATGGCCTCATCGGCGTTGCGGACATGGGCCGAGGCCCGGTCGGCCTCGGAGTATACCGCCACGGCGGTGATCCCCAGCTGGTGCAGGGTGCGCTCAATGCGACAGGCAATCGCGCCGCGGTTGGCAATCAGTACTTTCGAGAACATGCTCAATCCCAGATGATCATCTCGAGCGGCGTCGGATTGAAGCCGCTGCAGGGGTTGTTGAGCTGCGGGCAGTTCGAGATCAGGGCGATCACGTCCATCTCGGCGCGCATCTCGACGTACTTGCCGGGCCCCGAGATCCCGTCCTGAAAGCTCAGGCCGCCCTCGCCGGTCAGCGGCACGTTCATGAAGAAATTGATGTTGCTGGGCACATCCCGCTTGGTCAGCCCATAGCCGCTCTCCTGGATGGCATGCAGGAAATTATCCCGGCACGAATGCATGGGCTTTTTCTCCAGCGCGTAGCGCATCTGGTTGGCCTCGGCCGAGCAGGCGCCGCCCAGGGTGTCGTGACGGCCGCAGGTGTCGGCGGTGATGGTCAGCATGACCTGTCCCTGATTGGAGTAGAGCTGCGTACCGGTGGTCAGATAGACATTGCCCTGGCGGGTGGTGGTGTCGACGGCGCTGTAGTGCTCGTGACGTGGGTCGCTCAGGCTGTAGAACAGGGTGTCGGCGGCCTCGTTGCCTTCCACATCGACAATGCGCAGATGCTGACCGCGACGGATTTCCGCCATCCACCAGTCACCGGCGGGGACGACGGTGCGCTGAAGCGCGGTGGTGGGATCAAGCTCGCTGGTTTTGAGGTTCATCGCAGGCACGGTCAGCCCTCCTGGCAGTTGGCGATCAGCGTGTTGGCGTAGGCCCGGGCGTTTTCGGGGCGGTGATGGATGCACGCATCGTCATCGCGCACCGGCGCGGAGCGGTAGATGGAGACGTCCACCGGCCCGGGCTGATAGATCGGCCCCGGTGCCATGGGGTGGGGCGCGGTGGTCAGCACCACCAGCGTATCGCTGTCAGCGCGCAGGTCGACGCTGGCCCCGGGGTGGCTGTGCTCGGCGGCATAATGCAGATCGCCGTCGTCGTTGACGCTGACTTTCTGGAAGAAATTGACCGGGCTGACCAGATCGCGCGGTCCCAGCCCCCACTTGGCCAGCTCGATAAGGAACAGTTCGCGGCCGTTGCGGTAGAAGTCGTTCCAGTGCTCCTGGAAGCGCGCCTCGCCAAAACGCCGCTGAATGGACTCGGCATCGCTGATACCGCCAATGGGGTCGTGCCAGCCCACGGTGTCCTCGACGATGGAGAGCATCGCCCGACCCATGTCCGAGAACAGCATGTTGCCCCGGCTGAGTCGGCTGACGTGCTGACCCTTCAGGGTGTCGGCCATGTTGTAGCGCTCGAGCGGGTTGGACGGGTTGTACGCCAGCAGCGCCGCATTCGCGGTGCCGTCGGTATCCACCAGGCGCAGCGTGAAGCCGCGGCGCACCACCATCGACCAGTAACGCCCGCCGGGGACGCGCTCGTGATGGACGATGCGCGATTCGGCGATCGGAGTCGCAGGCATCAGTCGTTCTCCTTACGGTTGGGGGAGGAAAGCTGCTCACGCAGCTCGGGTGCCAGCGCGGCGTCACGCGCCTCGCCGTGCTGCAGGGGCAGGTCGTAGGTAATGCTGGCGCCGAACGCCTCGGGGGCCTGCGGATCGTGGCGCACTTTGTCGAACACCAGCAGGCGTGTGCCCAGATCGAAGCCCTCCTTGAGGTCGTGGGTGACCATGAACACGGTGATGCCGCTGCGGGCCCACAGATCAAGGATGAGCGCGTGCATGTCCTTGCGGATGCCCGGATCGAGGGCGCCGAAGGGCTCGTCGAGCAGCAGGATGCGCGGGTTTTTCATCAGCGCCTGGGCAATGGCGAGGCGCTGCTGCATACCACCCGACAGTTCGCTGGCGTATTTATCGGCGGCGTCCGCGAGCCCCACGCGCCCCAGCATGTCCCGGGCCCGTGCCACGGCCTCCTGCCGGGCGCGGCCAAACAGCCGCCCCAGCGCCGGGGCCTTCTCCATCTCTTCGGCGATCAGCACATTGGCGATCGCCGTGAGGTGCGGGAACACCGAATACTTCTGAAACACCACGCCGCGGTCGGGACCGGGCTCGGCGGCCATGGGCGCACCATCCAGCAGCAACTGGCCGCGGCTGGGCGACTCGGCGCCAAGCAGCATGCGCAGGAACGTGCTCTTGCCGCAGCCCGAGGCGCCGACCACGGTCACGAACTCGCCGGTCTCAACCCGCAGGTGGATATCCTCCAGCACGACATCCTGACCGTAGGTTTTCCACAGGGCTCTGGCTTCGATCGTGCTCATGCCGACCGCCCCGCGACATACCAGGGAAACAGCCACGCCGTGAGCCGGCGCAGCGACCAGTCGAGCGAGAACGCCAGCAGCGTGATCCAGGCCACATAAGGGATGATGGTCTGCATGTCGAGGTAGCGCCGGACCAGAAAGATCCGATAGCCGAGCCCCTGTTCGGCGGCGATTGCCTCGGAGGCGATCAGAAACAGCCAGGCGGCGCCGAGGGCAAGCCGCGTGGCATCGAACAGGCGGGGTAGCGTCTGCGGGATGGTGACCCGCAGCAGTATCTGCCAGGTCGAGCCCCCCAGTGTCTGCGCCTTGACCAGCTGCTCGTCGGGGATTTCCTCCACCCGCTGCTGGATGTCACGCATCATGAACGGCAGGATCCCGAACACGATCAGCATGATCTTCGAGAGCTCCCCCACGCCGAACGCGATGAACAGGATCGGCAGGATGGTCAGTGGCGGGATCATCGCGAGCGCGGCGATGAACGGTGAGAGGGTGCGTCGCAGGTAAGGGATCAGACCGGTGGTGGTGCCGATGATGATCGCCGCCACCATGCTGATCGCCACCCCTGCCAGCAGTCGTTTGAGGCTGGCGGCGGTGTCCGCCCACAGCAGGATCTCGCCGGTACGCCGCGACGGCTCGGTGGCCAGCCGCGCGAACGAGTCGGCCATCGTCATCAGGGAGGGCAGTAGTTTGTCGTCCGGATTATCGGCCAGGCGGGCCATTGAGGCCGCCATATAGGCGACAACCACCAGCACGAACGGCAGTAGCATCAGCAGACCGCCCATGGCTCGGCCCGGACGTTGGTTGATCAGTCGCTTCATCGGTATGACCTGCGCGGGCGGAAAGCCCCGGGGGTGCCCATGACACCCCCGGACGGGGCGGGACGCGTTACAGGGCGTCCTCGGCAGCCATCTCCATGTACTCGCTGGTAAAGCGCAGCTTGACGTTGTCCTCCGAGCCCAGCACCGATCCGTCCGTGAACTCGATGCCGACGAAGTCGGGGCTGGTGGCGGTCGCACCCAGCAGACCCCGGTCGTAGGCGAACTGACGGACGTTGTCCATGGTTGCCTCGGGCTGGTCGCTGGTCACGAATTCCACCGCGTCGGCGGCGTCGTAGAACATCTGGGTGCTGGCCAGCTGTGCCTCGTAGCCCGCCAGGTCGGTGCCTGCGGCCTCGGCCATGCGGGTGCGGGCATCGACGCCGGTCTCATCGTCGCCGGACATCCGCGCCATGATCTCGTACCAGGCACCGGTCAGGGCCTTGCCCAGCTCGGGGTTGGCTTCGAGCACCTCGGTGTTGAGTGCCAGCGTGTCGATGATCTCGCCGGGGATATCCGAGGAGTCGAACACCACGTTGGCCTCTGGCATGGCCCGCAGTTCACTCAGCTGGGGGTTCCAGGTCACCGCGGCGGTGACGTCGGGCGTCGAGAAGGTACCGACGATGTCCGCATCCGAGGTGTTGACGACGGTGACGTCCCGCTCGCTCATGCCGACTGATTCGAGGGCACGGGCTAGCAGGTAGTGCGAGACCGACAGCTCGACCAGATTGACGCGCTGGCCCTCGATGTCGGTCAGCTCATCGGTGTCCTTGAGCACGACACCGTCGTTACCGTTCGAGAAGTCGCCGATGATTGGCAGGGTGGTGTCAACGCCGCTTGCCGCCGGGATGGCGAGGGCATCCATGTTGGTGATGGTGACGCCGTCAAACTCGCCGGCGGTGTAGAGGTTGATGGACTCGATGTAGTCGTTGATCTGGACGACGTCGATTTCGATGTCGTAGCGATTGGCCCACTTGTCGACAATGCCGGCGCTGTCGCCATAGCTCCAGGGCATCCAGCCCACGTAGATGCTCCAGGCAATGCGGAAGCTGTCCTTTTCCTGGGCGCTGGCGAGCCCGGGCAGGGCGAGCATGGCGGCAAGCAGGCCGGCGCCGGCAACGCGCCGGGCGGTGGAACGGGTGCGGTTTGGACGTTTCATGACCGTCTCCTATGAGGTTGGTCGGGATGTCACACGGGAGCCTCTCAACGAATCTCCCGGGCTTTTGTCCCGCCGTGTAACCCCTTCCGGAGAGGTCGGATGCTCTCGGACCAGACACCCGCAGAGCGGATCGGAACCCTAGCGTCCTATTGGTGACCTGATTGTAGCGGCTGATCGCCCGAGGCGAATCCGCCGAGGGTCCCGTGTACCCGATTATTGCCTTGCAATATCCATGCCAGTTTCCTGCCGCTGCCTTGCGGGCAGCTCGGGCACCGATGGAGCGTGTCGAGCGACGCGCCGGCGGTCGGTGGGTTTGCACTGCATTGGTTCAGCAACGGGTCGGTCAGCACCATGAAGGGGCGCTACCCCAGATCGCCGATGACCGTCTGGATGACCGCGAGCGCGGCGACCGGGGCGGTATCGCTGCGCAGTATGCGCGGGCCCAGGCGGATGCGGTGCCAGCCGAGGTCGGCGACGCGCTGGATTTCGTCCGGCGCCAGCCCGCCTTCGGGGCCGATCAGGGTCGCCAGCTCGGCGGTGGGTTCGAGGTCCTGCGCGGCGCGGTCACCCTCGGTGTCAAAGATAACGCCGGGCAGGCCGGCCACGGTGGCCAGGGCCTCGTCCAGCGCGCAGGGTTTTTCCACCGCTGGAATGCGATTGCGGCCGCACTGCTCGCAGGCCGCCACCACCACGGCCTGCCAGTGGCGCTGTTTTTTCGCCCAGCGCTCAGCGTCAAGCCGGACCACGCAGCGCGCGCTGATGACCGGGATGATGCGTGCCGCGCCCAGCTCGGCGGCCTTCTGCATGGAGTAATCCATGCGCTCGCCCTTGCTGATGCCCTGCAGGAGGGTGACGCCCACCGGTGCCTCGGCCTCGCGGGCCGAGAAGGCCTCGATCCGTGCCTGCGCCCGGCGCTTTTCCAGCACTTCGATGCGGGCGGTGTATTCGCCGCCGCTGCCATCAAAAAGCACAAGCCCGTCACCGCTTCGCAGTCGACGGGCCTGTATATGTCGGACCGCCGTGTCGGGGAGGTCGATGACCTCTCCGACCGGCGGGATGCCTGTCACATGCAGGCGGGTCGCGGGATCAGTAGCGATAGTGCTCGGGCTTGAACGGCCCATCGACGGTGACCCCGATGTACTGGGCCTGATCCTCGCGCAGCGTGCTCAGCTGAGCGCCGATCTTATCCAGATGCAGACGGGCGACTTCCTCGTCCAGGTCCTTCGGCAGGACGTAGACCTTTTTCTCGTAGCTGCCGTCGTTGTTGAACAGCGCCATCTGCGCGAGCACCTGGTTGGTGAAGCTCGCCGACATCACAAAGCTCGGATGCCCGGTGGCGCAGCCCAGGTTCATGAGGCGCCCTTCGGCCAGCAGGATGATCTTCTTGCCGTCGGGGAAGATCACGTGATCCACCTGCGGCTTGATGTTCTCCCACTCGTACTGGCGCAGGCCGGCCACATCGATTTCGTTGTCGAAATGGCCGATGTTGCAGACGATGGCCTCGTTTTTCATGACCTTCATGTGGTCATGGTTGATCACGTTGTAGTTGCCGGTGGCGCTACAGAAGATATCGGCCTTGTCGGCGGCCTCTTCCATGGTCACCACGCGATAGCCTTCCATGGCCGCCTGCAGGGCGCAGATCGGATCGATCTCGGTGACCCAGACACTGGCGCCCAGGGCCTTGAGGCTCTGCGCGCAGCCCTTGCCGACATCGCCGTAACCCGCCACGACCGCGATCTTGCCGGCGATCATGACGTCGGTGGCACGCTTGAGGCCGTCCACCAGCGACTCGCGGCAGCCATAGAGGTTGTCGAACTTGGTCTTGGTGACCGAGTCGTTGACGTTCATGGCCGGGAAGGGCAGCTCGCCGGTCTGCTGCATCTCGTAGAGGCGCTTGGCACCGGTGGTGGTCTCCTCGGTGACACCGCGGATGGCCGCCTGGGTGCGCGCATAGAAGCCGGGGTTGTCCTTCAGCCGCCGGCGGATCGCCGCGAACAGGGCGCGCTCCTCGTCACTGTCCGGGTGATCGAGCAGCGACGGGTCCTGTTCGGCCCGCGCCCCCAGCGTGACGGCCAGCGTGGCATCGCCACCGTCATCGAGGATCATGTTGGGCTCGGCATTGGGCCACTCGAGGATCCGATGGGTGAACTCCCAGTACTCCTCCAGCGACTCGCCCTTGTAGGCGAACACCGGGGTGCCGCTCTCGGCGATGGCGGCGGCGGCATGATCCTGGGTGGAGTAGATGTTGCAGCTTGCCCAGCGACACTCGGCACCGAGGGCCTCGAGGGTCTCGATGAGCACCGCGGTCTGGATGGTCATGTGGATGGATCCCGCCACACGGGCACCCTTGAGGGGCTGTTCGCCGGCATACTTCTCGCGCAGGGCGATCAGGCCGGGCATTTCGGTTTCGGCGATATCCATTTCCCGACGGCCGAAGGGGGCCAGTGACGGGTCCTTGATGATCGATCCGGAAAGCTTCGTCTCAACGACAGCGTTCATGGCTTGACTCCATGGGTTGCGGTTGAGCGCCGTTGGTATTGGACCGCTGGCATCGAGCCTCCCGCGCCGTCAGACGGTGCGGTGCAGCGCTCCTCGATGCCCGGGTCGTGAAATTGGTTGTTACAGCCCGGCCGCTTCCCGCAGGCCCTCGGCCCGGTCGGTCCGCTCCCAGGTGAATGTGTCCTCTTCGCGGCCGAAGTGGCCGAAGCTGGCGGTGGGCTGATAGATCGGCCGTACCAGATCAAGCATCCGCAGGATGCCATAGGGGCGTAGATCGAAGTGCGCCCGCACGAGTTCCACCAGCCGGTCTTCGGCAATCCGCCCGGTGCCGAAGGTGTCGATGAAAATCGACATCGGCTCGGCGACGCCAATGGCGTAGGCCACCTGGATCTCGCATTTCTCGGCCAGGCCGGCGGCGACGATGTTCTTGGCCACGTACCGGCAGGCGTAGGCCGCCGAGCGGTCCACCTTGGACGGGTCCTTGCCCGAAAAGGCACCGCCGCCGTGCCGGGCCATGCCGCCATAGGTGTCGACGATGATCTTGCGCCCGGTGAGGCCGCAGTCGCCGACCGGCCCGCCGATCACGAACTGGCCGGTGGGGTTGATGAAAAACCGCGTCCGGTCACTGATCCACTCCGCCGGGATCACCGGGCGGATGATCTCTTCCATGATCGCCTCGCGCAGGTCCGCCGCCGAGACCGTCTCATCGTGCTGGCTCGACAGCACGATAGTGTCCACCGCCACGGGCCGGCCCTGCTCATAGACAAAGCTCACCTGGGACTTGGCATCGGGCCGCAGCCACGGCAGCACGCCGTTACGGCGGATGTCGCTGTGGCGCTTGACCAACCGGTGGGCGTAGGTGATCGGGGCGGGCATGAGGACATCGGTCTCGCGGCAGGCATAGCCGAACATCATGCCCTGGTCGCCGGCGCCCTGTTCCTCGGGCGAGGCGCGGTCGACGCCCTGGTTGATGTCGGGGCTCTGCTTGCCGATGGCGTTGAGCACCGCGCAGGTGGCGCCATCGAACCCGACATCGGCGTTGTTGTAGCCGATTTCGGTGATGCGCTGGCGGACCAGATCCTCGAGATCGATCCAGGCCGACGTGGTGATCTCGCCGGCGACAATGACCATCCCGGTCTTGACCAGGGTCTCGCAGGCGACGCGCGCTGAGGGGTCATCCGCGAGGATGGCGTCGAGAATGGCGTCGGAGATCTGATCGGCGACCTTGTCGGGATGGCCTTCCGAGACCGATTCCGACGTGAAGAGGTACTGACTGCCCATGCTTGGCCGTTGGCTCCCTGTGACGATGACACGCGTATTAGCGCCAGAGTGTACCGTCGGTTGCCTGCGTGCGGGAAGTTCTGGAGAATTGATGCCTTTCATCCACCGCCCCTGCGCCGGAGACTCCGCCCCATGACCACCCGCCGCGAGCTCGCGAACGCCATCCGCGCCCTGTCCATGGACGCCGTCCAGGCCGCCCAGTCGGGGCATCCCGGCGCCCCGATGGGCATGGCCGACATCGCCGAAGTGCTATGGAACGATTTCCTGCGGCACAACCCCGCCAACCCGCACTGGCCCAACCGCGACCGGTTCGTGATGTCCAACGGCCACGGGTCGATGCTGGTCTACTCGCTGCTGCACCTGACCGGCTATGACGTCCCCATGGAGGCGCTGCGGCAGTTCCGCCAGCTCGACTCGGGCACGCCCGGCCATCCCGAGGTGGGCGACACCCCGGGCGTTGAGACCACCACCGGCCCGCTGGGGCAGGGGCTGGCCAATGCGGTAGGCATGGCGCTGGCCGAGCACATCCTCGCAGGGCAGTTCAATCGGCCCGGTCATCCGCTGGTGGACCACTTCACCTACTGCTTCCTCGGCGACGGCTGCCTGATGGAGGGGATCTCCCACGAAGCCTGCTCGCTGGCCGGCACGCTGGGGCTGGGTAAGCTGGTGGCGGTGTACGACGACAACGGGATCTCCATCGACGGCAAGGTGCGGCAGTGGTTCACCGACGACACCCCGGCGCGGTTCCGTGCCTACGGCTGGCATGTGGTCGAAGCGGTGGACGGCCATGATGCCGAGGCGGTGCGCGCCGCCATCGAGACCGCCCGCACGGTCACCGACCGGCCGTCGCTGATCTGTGCCAAGACCACCATTGGTTTCGGTGCCCCCAATGTCTGTGGCACCCACGGTGTGCACGGTGCGCCCCTGGGCGATGACGAGATCCAGGCCAGTCGGGAGTTCCTGGGCTGGGATCACCCGCCCTTCGAGATCCCCGACAGCGTCTACGACCGCTGGGACGCCCGCGCCCGCGGCAACGCCGCCGAGGCGCAGTGGCGCCAGACGCTGGCCGCCTACCGCGAAGCGCATCCCGAACTGGCCGCCGATTTCGAGCGCCGGATGGCCGGCGAGCTACCCTCGACCTTCGCCGCGCACGCCCAGGCCTTCATCGAGAAGGCCCAGGCCGAGGGCGGCGACGATGCCAGCCGCAAGCACTCGCAGGCGGTGCTCAATGGCTTTGGCCCGCATCTACCCGAGCTCACCGGTGGCTCCGCCGATCTCACCGGCTCAAACAACACCTGGTGGAAGGACTGCTCGGCGGTGAGCGCCGAGGACCCGGGCGGCAATTACCTGTTCTACGGGGTGCGCGAGTTCGGCATGACCGCGATCATGAATGGCATGGCGCTGCATGGCGGGCTCATCCCCTACGCCGGGACGTTCCTGGTGTTCTCCGATTATGCCCGTAACGCGGTGCGCATGGCGGCGCTGATGGGGGTGCGCAGCATCCTGGTCTACACCCACGACTCCATCGGTCTGGGCGAGGACGGGCCCACCCATCAGCCCATCGAGCAGCTCCCCGCCCTGCGCCTGATCCCCAATCTGGATGTCTGGCGGCCCTGCGATCTCACCGAAACCGCGGTGGCCTGGCAGATGGCGCTGACCCGCAACGATGGGCCCAGCGCGATGGCGCTGTCGCGACAGAAACTGCCCCACCAGTCGCGTCAGAACGATGAGATCGAAGGCATCCGCCGGGGCGGGTATATACTGCGCGAGCCGGCGGTCGAGCCCCAGGGCATCATCATGGCCAGTGGCTCGGAGGTGGGCATGGCCATGGACGCAGCCGACGCCCTCGAGGCTCGGGGACATGCCATCCGCGTGGTCTCGGTGCCGTGCCTCGAGCGGTTTCTGGCGCAGTCCGCCGCCTATCGCGAATCCATCCTGCCGGCGGCCATCCAGGCCCGGGCGGCGGTGGAAGCGGCACAGCCCGACAGCTGGCGGGCGCTTGTGCGCCACGACGTGGGGCTGGTCGGGTTGCGTCAGTTCGGCGCATCGGCGCCGGGTGATAGGGTCTATGAACACATGGGGCTGACCACCGATGCCGTGGTCAGCGCGCTTGAGCAGCAATTAGAGCAATAACAGGAGTTCGAAGCATGGCGATCAAGGTAGGAATCAACGGTTATGGCCGCATCGGCCGTAACGTGCTGCGGGCACTCTACGAAAATGGCCGCAGCGATGAGATCCGCGTCGTGGCCATCAACGACCTGGGCGATGCCGAGACCAACGCCCACCTGACCCGCGTTGATACGGCCCACGGCCGCTTCCCGGGCACGGTCGAGGTCAGCAACGGCAACCTGGTCGTCAACGGCGACGAGATCCGGGTGATGGCCGAGCGCGATCCGGCCCAGCTGCCCTGGGGCGAACTGGGGGTTGATGTGGTCATGGAGTGCACCGGGCTGTTCGCCAGCAAGGAGAAGGCCTCGGCGCATCTGCAGGCGGGTGCGCGCAAGGTGCTGATCTCCGCGCCCGGCGGCAGCGACGTCGACGCCTCGGTGGTGTTCGGCGTCAACCACGACGTGCTGCGCGCCGACCATCAGGTGGTCTCGAATGCCTCGTGCACCACCAACTGCCTGGCGCCGCTGGTCAAGCCGCTGAATGATGCCATCGGCATCGAGCAGGGGCTGATGACCACCATTCACGCCTACACCAACGATCAGGTCCTCACCGACGTCTACCACAAGGATCTGCGCCGGGCGCGCAGCGCGACCATGTCGCAGATCCCCACCAAGACCGGTGCCGCGGCCATGGTCGGCCTGGTGCTGCCTGAGCTCGACGGCCGGCTGGATGGCTACGCCATGCGCGTGCCGACCATCAACGTCTCGAGCGTGGATCTGTCGTTCATCGCCTCGCGGGACACCGATGTCGACGAGGTCAACCGCGTGGTCCGCGAGGCCAGCGAGGGGGCGCTCAAGGGCGTGCTGGCTTACAGCGACGGGCCCTATGTGTCGGTGGACTTCAACCACGACGCGCATTCCTCGACCTTTGACGCCACCCTGACCAAGGTCAGCGGCCGGCTGGTCAAGGCCTGTGCCTGGTATGACAACGAGTGGGGCTTCTCCAACCGGATGCTCGATACCGCACTGGCCATGATGAAGGCCAAATAATGGCGGTCCGCACCCTCGACGATGTCACCCTCGACGGCCAGCGGGTGCTGGTCCGTGAGGATCTGAACGTGCCGATCAAGGACGGGCGGATCGGCGATGAGGCCCGACTGCGGGCCGCGCTGCCCACCCTGCGGCGGCTGATGGACGCCGGCGCCCGGGTCATGGTGATGAGCCATCTTGGCCGTCCCAAGGCCGGGGCCTTTGACCCCGAGGCCTCGATGGCGCCGGTGGCCGCCCGGCTGGGCGAGCTGCTGGACTGCCCCGTGCCGGTGGTGCGGGACTGGCTGGAGGGCGACACCGTGCCGGCGCCGGGCGGGATCGTGCTCTGCGAGAACGTGCGCTTCAACGCCGGCGAGACCGACAACGACGAGGCCCTGTCGCGGCGGATGGCCGCGCTCTGTGACCTGTTCGTCATGGACGCCTTCGGCACCGCCCATCGCGCCCAGGCCTCGACCCATGGCGTCGCGCGCTTCGCGCCTGATGCCGTGGCCGGGCCGCTGCTGGCGGCGGAGCTCGAGGCACTCGGCAAGGCGCTGAAGTCACCCGATCGACCGCTGGTGGCGATCATCGGTGGCTCCAAGGTGTCCAGCAAGGTCACTGTGCTCGAGCAGCTCACCGACCGCGTGGATCAGCTCATTGTCGGTGGTGGCATCGCCAACACCTTCATCGCTGCGGCCGGTCACGGGGTGGGCAAATCACTGATCGAAGCGGACTTCGTCGACACCGCCCGATCGCTGATGGACAAGGCCCGGGCCGCCGGTGGCGAGATTCCCATTCCCGAGGACGTGATCGTTGCCGATGAGCTGAGCGACTCGGCCGAGGCGCGGGTGCGTGACGTTGATGCGGTCGCTGACAGCGAGATGATCCTCGATGTGGGACCGAAGACGGCGGCGGCCTACGCCGAGCGTCTGCGCCAGGCAGGAACAGTGGTCTGGAACGGTCCGGTGGGGGTGTTCGAGATCGACGCTTTCAGTGCTGGCACCCGGGCACTGGCCGGCGCCATCGCGGAATCCGCGGCGTTCTCCATCGCGGGGGGTGGCGACACGCTGGCCGCGGTCGCGAAGTACGGCGTTGAGGATCGCATTTCATATATCTCCACTGGCGGCGGCGCATTCCTCGAATTCCTCGAGGGTCGTGAGTTACCCGCCGTGGCTGTGCTGGATCGATAAGGGAGAATCGACGATGAGCCGTCAGACAAAAATAGTTGCGACCCTCGGTCCGGCAACCACCGATGAGGCGTCGCTGCGGGGGATCGTAGACGCCGGCGTCGACATGGTTCGAATGAACCTCTCGCACGGTGATCACGATGAGCACCGCGACCGCGAGCAGACCCTGCGTCGCACCGCACGGGCCGCCGGCCGGGTGGTCGGTATGCTCTGCGACCTCCAGGGGCCGAAAATCCGTGTCGAGCGCTTCGCCGGCGGGTCGGTGGAGCTCGACGAGGGCGCTGCCTTTTTCCTCGATCCCACACTCGATGGCGATGCGGGCAGTTCCGAGGGAGTGGGCGTGGCCTACGCCGGGCTGCCCACCGACGTGGCTCCGGGCGACATCCTGCTGCTGGCCGATGGCCTGATCCGGCTCGAAGTCGAGCGCATCGAGGGCACCCGCATCCACACCCGGGTGACGGTGGGCGGCACGCTCGGCGATCGCAAGGGCATCAACCGCCTGGGCGGGGGGCTGTCAGTGCGCGCGCTCACCGACAAGGACCGGGTCGACATCAAGCTGGCCGCCGAGCTCGAGGCCGACTACATGGCCGTGTCCTTTCCCCGTGATGGCGCGGACATCGACGAGGCGCGGGCGCTGCTGCGCGAGGCCGGGGGCCACGGGGGCATCGTCGCCAAGATCGAGCGCCACGAGGCGGTTGAGGCCCTGGACGAGATCATGGAGGCCGCCGATGCGGTGATGATCGCCCGCGGTGATCTGGCCGTGGAGATCGGTGATGCCGAACTGCCCGGCGTGCAGAAGCGCATCATGCGCATGGCCCGCGAGCGGGACTGTGTGGTGATCACCGCCACCCAGATGATGCAGTCCATGGTCGACAGCCCCATGCCCACCCGGGCCGAGGTGCTGGACGTGGCCAATGCGGTGCTCGACGGGACCGACGCGGTGATGCTGTCCGAGGAAACCGCCATGGGGCAGTACCCGGCCGAGACGGTCGGCGCCATGTCCCGGGTCTGCATCGGGGCCGAGACCTATGCCGACGAGACGCGGCCGTCGGGTGGACTGAAACCCGGCGTGCACTTCGACCGCATCGACGAGGCGATCGCCAAGACCGCCATCACCACCGCCAACAGCCTGGGCGCGAAGGCCATCGCGGCCCTGACCGAGTCCGGCGCCACGGCGATGTGGATGTCCCGCATCGGCACCGACATCCCGATCTACGCCCTCTCGGAGCAGCCCCGCACGCGGCGCAAGGTGACCCTTTACCGCGGCGTAAATCCGATCCGCTTCGATCCCACCCAGCGCGAGCATGATGCGGTCAACCGCGAGGCGGTGGCCGAGCTCAAGGGCCTGGGCGCGGTCAGCGATGACGATCTGGTGGTGATCACCAAGGGCGATCTGGCCGGTGAGCAGGGCGGCACCAACGCCATGAAGGTGGTCAAGGTCAGCGAGATCGTCCGCTGAGCCGGGCCTCCGCCTCCTGGTACTTGGCCGCCGTGCGCTCGATGACGGTGGCCGGCAGGGTGGGGGCCGGCGCGGTCTTGTCCCAGTCCAGGGTCTCCAGGTAATCGCGGATGTACTGCTTGTCAAAACTCGGTGGCGAGCTGCCCGGGCGGTACTCGCTGGCCGGCCAGAAGCGGCTTGAGTCAGGGGTCAGGGCCTCATCAATCCAGACCAGATCGCCGGCGCTGTCGAGGCCGAACTCGAACTTGGTGTCGGCGATGATCAGCCCCTGCCGGCGGGCGTGCTCGGCCGCCTCGGTGTAGAGCGCCAGGGTGATCCGCCGCAGCCGCTCGGCCAGATCCCGGCCCAGGGCTTCGACCACCGCCTCAAAGCCCACGTTCTCGTCGTGATCGCCCGCCTCGGCCTTGGTCGAGGGGGTGAACAGCGGCTCGGGCAGGCGATCGGCCTGGCGCAGGCCGGCTGGCAGGCGTAGGCCGCAGAGCTGGCCGGTGGCCTGATAGTCCTTCCAGCCAGAGCCGATCAGATAGCCGCGGGCAATGGCCTCGAAGGACAGCGGCTGGACGCGCCTGACCAGACTCGCCCGGCCGGCCACGGCCTCGCGCTCCGCCGGGTCGCTCAGCACCGCCTCGAGGGGCAGATCCAGGCGCTGATCCGGCAGGCGGCCGGCCAGCCGCTCAAACCAGAAGGCCGACAGGCGATTGAGTACCGCGCCCTTGCCGGGGATCGGGTCGGGCAGCACCACATCAAACGCCGACAGGCGATCGGTGGTCACCACCAGCAGGGTGCGGTCGTCCACCGCATAGACGTCACGGACCTTGCCCCGCTGCAGCAGCTCAAGGCTTTTGAGTTCACTTTGATAGAGGCGCTCGGGGGGCACTTCAGGCTCCTTTCTTGATCTGCTCGAACGCGGCGAGGGCGGCCTGACGGCTTTCCTTCAGGTCGACCAGCGGATGTGGGTAATCGATCCCCAGCGTGATCCCGGCCGCCGCCAGCGCCGCTGCCGGGGCCTGCCACGGGGCGTGACGGTGTTTGGCCGGCAGCCCGGCGAGGGCCGGCAGCCACCGGGCCACATAGGCGCCCTCGGCGTCGAAGCGCTCGCCCTGACGGATCGGGTTGAACACCCGGAAAAACGGCGCGGCATCGGCGCCGCTGCCCGCCACCCACTGCCAGCCCAGGCTGTTGCTGGCCAGATCCGCATCCACCAGGGTGTCCCAGAACCAGGCCTCGCCGGCCTGCCAGGGCAGGCGCAGGTTCTTGACCAGGAACGAGCCCACCACCATGCGGACACGATTGTGCATCCAGCCCGTGGCATAGAGCTCGCGCATGCCGGCATCCACCAGCGGGATACCGGTCTCGCCGCGCTGCCACGCGCCCAGTAGCTGATCGCCGGGGTCATCCTGCCAGGGGAATGCCGCGAACTGCGGGTTGAGCGGCTCATCGGGAAAGGCCGGGTGATGATAGAGCACATGCTGGGCGAACTCGCGCCAGCCGATCTCCGAGAGAAACGTCTCGGCGCTCTCGCCGCGGCCGTCTGCGCTGCCGTGCTCCGCGAGCCGGATCTGAACCGCCTGCCAGACCTGGCGCGGGCCGATTTCACCGTGATGCAGGTGTGGCGAGAGTCGCGAGGTGCCGGCCACGGCGGGTTGCTCGCGGCCGTCGTGATACCCGGCGAGGGCCTGATCCAGGAAGGCGCTCAGGCGTTGCCCGGCGCCCGCCTCGCCGGGCTGCCAGGTGGCGCGCAGGCCCTCCGCCCAGTCCACCCGAGGCAGCAGGCCCAGTGCGTCGAGGGCGGCGGTACGGCCGCGACCCGGGTCCACCGCGCCGGGCAGGGCGTCGGCGCCGGCCGGCGCCGTGACCGCCGCCGGAACCGGCAGCGGTGCCGGTGGTTCAGGCTGCTGGCGCCGGCAGGCCCGCCAGAAGGGCGTGAAGGCCTTGTAATCGCCGCCGCTGCCGGTCTGGATGGTCCAGGGTTCGTGCAGCAGGGCGGCGTTATGGCTGTGCGCCTCGATCCCGTTCGCCTTGAGGGCCTGTTTGACACGGATATCGCTGCGCACCCGGGCCGGTTCATAGAGCCGGTTCCAGTGCACCGCCGTCGCGCCGGTCTCGGCGATCAGCTCGGTCAGTGCCGCAAGGCTGTCGCCGTGGCGGATGATCAGCGTCAGGCCGTGACCGGCAAGCGCTTCAGCCAGTGCCTGCAGGCTGTGATGCAGCCACCACTGGCTGGCACCGCCCGGCGCCCAGGCACCGGCCTCGTCCGGGGCATGCACATACACCGGGACCACCGGTCGACCCGACCGGGCGGCGGCGTGCAGGGCCGGATTATCGGCAAGGCGCAGGTCCCGGCGGATCCAGTACAGGGCAGGGTGCATGGCGCGGCATCCTCTGGTTGGGTGGAGTCGTTGGCCAGCCGTGGCTGTCTGAGCTCATAATTGTACTCAACCGTCCAACCGGGGGCACAGGAAAAGCATGACCGCAGCAACAACCGAGGGGGGCCGCGTCGCCCTCATCACCGGCGCGAGTGCCGGCATTGGCGAGGCGCTCGCCATCAAACTGGCGCGGGATGGCTGGCAGGTGGTGGTCAGCGCCCGCCGCGAGGCCGCCCTGCAGGCGATCGGCGAGGCGCACCCCGATATCGCCGGGCGACTGCATCCCTATCCGCTGGATGTGACCGATCCAGCGGCCTGCGAGCAGGTGTTCGACGCCGTGGAAGCCGAGGTGGGCGAGATCGATACGCTGATCCTCAACGCCGGTGACTACGACCCGATGCCCCTCGACGACTTTGACCCGGCGGTGTTCCGACGCCTGGCCGAAGTCAATTACCTGGGCACCGTCAATGGCGTGGGGGCGGCGCTGGCGCGGATGCGGCCGCGCGGCCGCGGCCAGATCCTGGTGACCGCCAGCCTGTCCGCCTATCGCGGGCTGCCGCAGGCGGCGCCCTACGGCGCCAGCAAGGCGGCGGTGCTCAACATGGCCGAGTCCCTGCGCCCGGCGCTCGAGGGCACCGGCGTGACCCTGCGGGTGATCAACCCGGGGTTCGTCAAAACCCGGCTGACCGAGAAAAACCGCTTCCATATGCCGCAGCTGATCTCGGCCGAGCGCGCCGCGGAGTATATCCATGACGAGATCGATGACGCCGGCTTCGAGATCGTCTTTCCCAAGCGCTTCGGTTACACGCTCAAGCTGCTGCGGCTGCTGCCCTACAAGCTCTACTTTGCGCTGACCCGGCGCATGGTGCAGTCGTGACGGCCCTCGAGCGCTATGGCGAGTTCTTCGCCGCGATGCAGCCGGCGGATCTGGATCGGCTGGACGCGGTGTTCGTGGAGAACGCGCGGTTTCGTGATCCCTTCAATGAAGTCGAGGGCCTGGCGGGGATCCGGGCGGTGTTCGAGCATATGTACGCCAACTGCGCGGCCGCCCGTTTCGAGGTGCTGGAAACCGTGGGTGAGGGGGCGACGGGCTATCTGCGCTGGCGCTTTCATTTTCGCCTCAAGCGTGACCGTCACGACCGCCGCCCCATCGATGGCGTCTCGCGGGTGGTGCTGGCCGAAGATGGCCGGGTGCGCGAGCACATTGATTACTGGGACGCCGCCGGCGAGCTCTATGATCAGTTCCCGGTGCTGGGTGGGCTGATGCGCTGGCTGCGCGCCCGGCTGTCGGTGGACGCATAGGCCTGTTCGGTGTCGTGCATCCGCGCCCGCGTCGCCACCTGGGCCCGCCGGTCGTGGGGAAAGCGCCACATCAGCGCCGTCGCCGCCAGCTTGAAGCCGATGGGCACGGCGCCATAGAAAAGCGCCAGGGCGAAGGTGCCGTCGCGATCCTCGACCCGGGTGGCATCAAACCCGAACCACTCCAGCAGCGGAAAGGCGATGCCCACCGCCAGCGCCAGGGCCAGCTTGGTGGCCATGTTCCAGATCCCAAAATACAGCCCCGTGCGCCGGCCGCCGCCGGCGGCGGTATCGATGTCCACCAGATCGGCCTGGATGGCCGCCGGCAGGGCCATATCCACCGCCACGCCCACGCCCGAGAGCAGGCAGATGATCAGAAACGCGGTGGTATCCCCCGGCCCCAGAAACGGCACCGCCGCAAAGATCAGTGACGTCCAGAGCATCGACAGCGCCCAGGCGCGGTGCTTGCCAATGCGCCGCGACAGCCACAGCCAGCCCGGCAGTGCCGCGATCCCGACCACGAAGTAGACCAGCAGCAGCGGCCCGGTCCAGGCCTCGGCGCGCAGGACATGGATGACAAACAGCGTGAACAGCGACGCGGGCAGCCCGTTGGCCAGACCATTCATGACATAGGCGGCCAGCAGCCGCAGGAACGGGCGGTTGTGGCGCAGCAGCTGCCAGCCCTCGCGCCAGCCGACCGAGTGGGCGGTCAGCCGATACTCCGGCACCCGCCAGAGGGCCAGTGCCACCACCGGCGGCAGCAGCAGGACCAGCAGCCAGGCAAGCCCGGAGAGGGTTTCGGCATCGGCGCGGCCGGCCCCCACCAGGGTGGGCCAGGCGATGGCCAGCAGCGTGCCGGCCAGCATGAAGCCCTCGCGGCTGGCGGTCAGGCTGGCGCGCTGGTCATAGTCCTCGGACAGCTCCGCGCCCCAGGCGGTGTAGGGCAGCGACATCAGCGTCCAGCCCAGATAGGCGGCCAACCCCCAGCCCAGCAGGTAACCCAGGCCCACGGCCTCGGGCGGGCGGAACAGCGCCCAGGCGCTGACCAGCAGGATTGGCAGGCCCGCGGCGATCAGCGGCCGACGCCGCCCCCAGCGCGTCTGCAGGCGATCGCCCAGACTGCCGATGAGCGGGTCGGTAACCACATCCCACAGGCGCGCCAGCAACAGCGCGGCGCCCACCGCCGCCAGACCCAGGGTTTCGCCGTAGAAGCCCGGCAGGAAGACATACATGGGAACACCCATGACCGCCAGCGGCACGGCCGGCAGCCCGTAGGTCAGGACCTGGCCGCGGCTCAGGCTCACGGCCGGCGCAGCAGCAGGCGCTTGACGTCGATGCTGCCGGTCCGGAACCCCGCGTAGCAGTAGGCCAGGTAGTAACGCCACATGTTGATGAAGTGATCATCAAAGCCCAGCTGCCGGATCTGCGGGAGGGCCTGGACGAAGCGCGCGTCCCACTGCAGCAGGGTGGTGGCATAGTGCTGGCCGAGGCCGGTGGACTCGACCACCGCCAGTCCGCCGCGGTTGCTCTCCTCGGCCAGCCGCTGCGGGGTGGGCAGCATGCCGCCGGGAAAGATGTACCGCTGGATGAAGTCCGGCCGCCGGCGATAGTCCTCGAACCGATCCTCGGCGATGGTGATGCCGTGCAGGCCGATCCGCCCCCCGGGCCGGACCCGGTCGTGGAGCATGCGGAAATAGGCCGGCCAATAGTCTTCGCCCACCGCCTCGAGCATTTCGATGGAGACCGCGTGATCAAACCGCCCGCGGGTGTCGCGATAGTCCTCGAGCCGCAGGTCGACCCATTCCGCGAGGCCCGCCTCGGCGATCTGGCGCCGCGCCCAGGCGAGCTGCTCGGTAGACAGCGTCAGGCCGGTGACCTTGATGCCACGCCGCGCCGCCGCCATCGCGAACCCGCCCCAGCCGCAGCCGATCTCGAGGATATGCTCGCCGGGCTGCGCGCCCAGGGTGTCGAGGAGCTGGTCGTATTTGTTGCGCTGGGCCTCGGCGAGGGACTGCCCCGGGTGATCGAAGATCGCCGCGGAATAGGTCATGGTCTCGTCAAGCCAGTGGCGGTAGAACTCGTTGCCCAGGTCATAGTGCGCGGCGATGTTGCGCCGGCTCCCGCGCTGGGTGTTGCGCCGCCCGCGGTGGTGCAGCGACAGACGCAGGCGGTGCAGCCAGGACGGTTCCATGCGCTGCTGGAAGGCGTCCTCGTTGACCAGCATGAGCTCGAGCAGGTGCGCGGTGTCGGGGCTTGACCACTCGCCGGCCATGTAGCTTTCGGCAAAGCCCACCGAGCCACGGGTGGCGATACGGGCCACCATCCGCGCCGGGCGGTGCAGCCGCAGCGTGCCCGTGGGCCCCGCCTCGCCGCCCTGGATGACGAAGGCGTCGCCGTTGGGCATCTGGCCTTCCATACGGCCGCGGCGCAGGCGCGCGAACCAGCCCAGCAGAATGCGGCCGGCAAGCGGCAGCGGCGACGGCAGATCGATCATCGATTGCTGCTGACTCGTCATTGACTGATCTCCGAATCCGGCGGCGCCGGTCTGCGGTGGAAACGTCCGCCCCGGAGCCAGATTTTCAGGGCCTGCCAGTGAATGGCAGTGATCACTTTCAGGGTCATCAAGGGTACCGTCACGGCGATGCGGAGCAAGCCCAGATCGCCGCCCTGCCGGCGCTCGCCGGTCTGTACCGCGATCAGCGCCGGTGTCTCGGGCTGCTCGGCGCTGTGCCAGTTCACGGTGGCGCCATAGCGCTCGCCCGGTGCCTGAAGGCGGAAGCGGTAGTGACCGTTCCGTGGCAGGAACGGCGAGACATGGAAAACCTTGTGGGCGCGGTCATGCAGGCGCTCGGACAGCGCCGCGCCCTGGTCGTGGATGAGGTAGCCATGCCATTCACCGAAGGTGTTGCGCACCTCGGCGAGCACCGCGCGCAGGCTGCCGTCCGCGTGCCGGCAGTACCACAGTGACAGGGGATTGAAGACATACCCCAGGACCCGCGGGTAGCACAGCAGCTGCACGCGCCCGCCCGCCAGATCGATGCCCGCCTCGGCCAGCCGCGCGTCGATCCAGGGCCGCAGCGGCGAGCCATCCTTGGGCCCGTGATCGCGGTCGCGGAACCCGATCAGGTTGAAGCGGTTGTGCGAGAATAGTCGATGGCGCCGGTCCGCCTCATCCAGCCGGTCGATGTCCAGCAACAGGCTGAACACCCGATAGCGGAACCGGTACAACGGGGCGATGCGGCGCTCGTGGAAGAGCCGGCCGGCATACAGGGTGAGCGCGTCGTCGGCGCTCATGCCACCGCGTCTCGCTGCCAGGGCGCGGGGGCGCCGAGGCGCTCGGCCACCCGCACCGCGCTGGCGAGGGCGTCTTCGTGGAAGCCATAGCCATGGTAGCTGCCGCAGTACCAGAGCCGGTCATTGCCCTGAAGGTCGCCCAGTCCGGCCTGTGCGGCGATGGCATCGCGGTCGAACACCGGATGGTCGTAGGTCTGTTGCTGGATGACGCTCGCCGGCCGCGGAGTCTCGAGCGGGTTCAGCGTCACAAAGACATCGGTGTCAGTGGGCAGTGATTGCAGTCGGTTCATCCAATAGGTCACGGAAACGGGTCGTGTCCCATCGACGCTTTCAGTGGTCAGATGGTTCCACGATGACCAGACGGCGCGGCGTCGGGGCATCAGCTGCGCATCGGTATGCAGAAACGCCTCGTTCATCTGGTAGCGGAACGCACCCAGCAGCCGCGCCTCGTCATCGCGCGGGGCATCGAGCATGGCCAGGCTCTGGTCGCCGTGCGCGGCCAGCACCACCTCATCAAAGGTACCCAGATCGCCGCCGGCGCCTGCCAGGCGTATGCCCGCGTCCGTGCGCTGGACCGAGCCCACGGGGGTCCCGGTGTGGATATGCGCGATGGCCGGGCGCAGGCGCTCGAGGTATTCGCGGCTGCCACCCGCCACGGTCCGCCACTGCGGCCGGTCCTTGAGCTGGATCAGGCCATGGTTGTAGAAAAACTGCAGAAACGAGCGCGCCGGAAAGGCCAGCATCACGTCCTGCGGGCAGGACCAGATCGCGGCACTCATGGGCAGCAGATAGTAGCGCCGGAACGCCTCGCCCATGCCCAGCTCGTCGAGCAGCGCGCCCAGACTGATGTCATCGCCGCGGGTATCGTCCGTCAGGCGCTCGTGGGCGGCTTTGTTAAAGCGCAGGATGTCGCGCACCATGCCCAGAAAACGCGGGCGGATCAGATTGCGGCGCTGGGCGAACAGGGTGCCGAGCCCGCTGCCGGCATATTCCAGGTCGATATCGCGGGCGGCGAAGGCGAACGACATGTTCGAGTCAAGGGTCGGCACCGCGAGATGCTCGAACAGCGCCTTCAGCTGCGGGTAGTTGGGCTCGTTGTAGACGATGAAGCCGGTGTCCACCGGCACCCGGCCCTCCGGCAGGTCGCAGTCCACCGTGTGGCTGTGGCCGCCGAGCCGGTCCGAGGCCTCGAAAAGCGTCACCTCATAGCGTTGCGAGAGCATCCAGGCGGCGCTGATGCCCGCAACGCCGCTCCCCAACACCGCGATTCTCCGAGATTGCATGCAATGACTCACTGTTGTCTGAAGCGCTATATTCTACAGCCTTTGGCCGGAAGACACCGGAGTAGACCGTGACCGAACCCCGTGAATTCACCCCGCTCAGTGTGGCGGTGCTGACGGTCTCCGACACGCGCACCGCGGCGGACGACCGATCCGGGCAGACCCTGCGCGAGCTGGCGGCGGCCGATGGCCATCGAGTCGCCGACCACCGGATCGTCACCGACGACCGCTACGCCATTCGTGCCGTGGTCTCGGCGTGGATCGCTGATCCCGGCGTTCACGCGGTGATCTGCACCGGCGGGACCGGGTTTTCGCAGCGAGACGTGACTCCGGAGGCCATCGAGGTGCTGTTCGATCGCACCATCCCCGGCTTTGGCGAGCGGTTTCGACAGCTCTCCCACGCCAGCGTCGGCAGCTCGACGCTGCAGTCGCGGGCGCTGGCCGGTATCGCCAACCGCACCCTGGTGGTGGCGCTGCCGGGCTCGACCGGCGCCTGCCGGGATGGCTGGTCGGGACTGCTCAGCGAGCAGCTCGATGTCACCCACCGCCCCTGCAACCTGGCGGAACTGGCGCTGGGACTGTGAGCGGGACGCCGCCCCAGACCCGCCCGCGTGGCGAAATGCGGCGGCGGATTCTGCGTCTCGCCGGGGAATGGCTGCAGACCCGCGGCTATCACGGCTTCAGCTTTGGCCAGCTGGCCGAGGCGCTGGAGGTGGGCAGCAGCGCCATTCACTATCACTTTCCGGCCAAGGCGGATCTCGCCACCGCGCTGTTCCGCCAGTATCGCGAGGACCTCGTCTGGTGGTGCCAGCAGATGAGCGCGAGCCCGCTGGAGGCCAGCGAGCAGATCGAGCGGTTTCTGGACCTGGAGGCCCGCCACCTGGATGACCAGCGCGTCTGCCCGCTGGGGGTGGCGGCGGTGGAATACGCCAGCCTGCCCGCCGGTGCCTGCGCTGAGGCCGAGGGCCTGCGCGACGATCTGCTGGAATGGCTGGCGGCCACCCTGGACGCCGGGCGCAGGGCCGGCACGCTGGACTTTCCGGGCCCGGCCCGTGATCAGGCCCGGGTGGTGATGGCGGCCGCCCAGGGCGGTCTGCAGCTGGCCCGGCTGCACGGTCGTGGCGACTTTGCAGCCGTCCGCCGGGCGCTGCTGGCCAACCTCGCGGGCAGCAGCGTCTAGGCCCGGCTTCTGCTAGCATTCCCGGCCATGAATGATCTGATTATCGCCCCCTCGATCCTCGCCGCCGACCTCGCCCGTCTGGGCGACGAGGTGGACCAGGTGATCCGCGCCGGTGCCGACTGGGTCCACTTTGATGTCATGGACAACCACTACGTGCCCAACCTCAGCTTTGGGCCGGTGGTCTGCCAGGCCCTCCGCCGGCATGGCATCAAGGCGCCCATCGATGTCCACCTGATGGTCAGCCCGGTGGATCGCATCATCCCCGATTTCGCCGCCGCCGGCGCCGACCTGATCAGCTTTCACCCCGAGGCCTCGGCGCATGTCGACCGCAGCCTGCAGCTGATCCGCGACCAGGGCTGCCAGACCGGGCTGGTGTTCAACCCCGCGACCCCGCTGGATGCCCTGCGCTATGTCATCGACAAGGTCGACCTGATCCTGCTGATGTCGGTGAACCCGGGGTTCGGCGGCCAGCAGTTCCTGCCGGTCACCCTCGAGAAGCTGCGCGAGGCCCGGGCGCTGATTGACGCGCAATCGCGCCCGATTCGCCTGGAGGTGGACGGCGGTGTCGGCCCGGATAACATCGAAGCGGTGGTCGCCGCCGGTGCCGATACCGTGGTGGCCGGCTCGGCGATCTTCGGCCAGCCGGACTATGCCGCGGTCATCGACACCCTGCGCCAGCGGGCCGCCCGGGCGGCGTCATGAAGCCGCTGCAAGCCAGCGGCCTGCTGTTCGACCTTGACGGCACGCTGGTGGACAGCGCCCCGGATCTGGCCACCGCGGTCAACCACAGCCTCGCCGATCTGGGCCATGCCGCGCTGAGCGAGACCCGGGTGCGGCAGTGGATTGGTGATGGCGCCCGCCGGCTGGTGGCCCGGGCGATCGCGGGTCGACGCGACATTGATGCCGAGCCGCCGGAGACCGAGGCCGCGCTGGCGCGGTTTTTCGTCCACTACCACGACTGTCTGTGCGATCGCAGTCAGCTGTACCCCGGGGTCCGCGACGGGCTTGATCGCCTCCGGGCGCTGGGCCGGCCGATGGCGGTGGTCACCAACAAGCCGGCGGCGTTCACCGGGCCGCTGCTCGAGGCGCTGGGCATCGCCGGGTATTTCGGGGCGACGGTCAGCGGCGACACGCTGGGGGTCAAAAAGCCCGACCCCGCGCCACTGATCCATGCCGCCGATCAGCTTGGGGTGGCCGTCGGCGACTGCCTGTATGTGGGTGATTCGGCCGCGGACCAGGGGGCCGCCGCGGCGGCGGGCATGCCGCTGGTGCGGGTGCCTTACGGTTATCCCGGCGACGATGCTATCTTCGCCGATCACCCAGCGGCGATGACGCTGACCATCGACCAGCTCGCAACAGGGCTCACGAACGCATCATGAACCAGGACACCATCGCCGAGCACCGCCAGCACGGTTTCAACCGCGTGCCGCTGGTGCGCGAGCTGCTCGCCGACCTCGAGACGCCGCTTTCCACCTATCTCAAGCTGGCCGCCGATGCCGGCAGCTATCTGTTCGAATCGGTCCAGGGCGGCGAGAAGTGGGGGCGTTACTCGATCATCGGGCTGCCCTGCCAGCGCCAGTACCGCATCCACGGTCATCGCATCGAGACCTGGGAGAACGGCGAGTGCACCGCCACCCAGACCGTCGATGATCCCCTGGAGTGGGTCGAGCACCGGCACCGCGCCGTGCGTGCCGCACCGCCCGAGGGGCTGCCGGGACTGCCGCGTTTCATCGGTGGGCTGGTGGGCTACTTCGGCTACGACACGATCCGCTACATCGAGCCGCGGCTCGCCGAGTGTCCCAACCCGGATCCGCTGGGCGTGCCCGACATCCTGCTCATGGAGTCCGAGGAGGTGCTGGTGTTCGACAACCTCGCCGGCCGGCTTTATGTGGTGGTCAACATCGATCCCGCCGAGGCCGACGGCCTGGCCCGCGGCGAGGCACGGCTCGACGGGCTGGCCACGCAGCTACGCACCCGGACCCTGCAGGACGCCGCCCCGGCGACACCGCGGGTGGTCGCCGAGGAGGATTTCGACTCGTCCATTGGCCGCGACGACTACGAGGCCATCGTCGAGCGCATCCGGCAGTACATCATCGACGGCGACTGCATGCAGGTGGTGCCGTCACGGCGCATGAGCGCCGACTACCATGGCCGGCCGCTGGATCTGTACCGCGCGCTGCGCGGCACCAACCCGTCGCCGTATCTGTTCTTTCTGGACTTTGGTGACTTTCAGGTGGTGGGCTCGTCGCCGGAAATCCTCGCCCGGCTCGAGGACGGCGAGGCGACGGTGCGCCCCATCGCCGGCACCCGTCGGCGCGGCGCCACCGCTGAAGAGGACCGCGCCCTCGAGACCGAACTGCTGGCCGATCCCAAGGAGCGCGCCGAACACCTGATGCTGATCGATCTGGGCCGCAACGACATCGGCCGGGTCAGCGAGCTGGGCAGCGTGCGGCTGACCGACCGCATGACCATCGAGCGCTACAGCCATGTCATGCACATCGTCTCGAACGTCACCGGGCGGCTGCGCGAGGGCCTGGGGCCCATGGATCTGCTGCGCGCGACCCACCCGGCGGGCACCCTCAGCGGTGCGCCCAAGATCCGCGCGATGGAGATCATCGACGAGGTCGAGCCGGTCAAGCGCGGGGTCTATGGCGGCGCGGTGGGGTATCTGTCGTGGTCGGGCAACATGGACACGGCCATCGCCATCCGCACCGCGGTGATCAAGGACGGACGCGTGCATGTGCAGGCCGGTGGCGGCGTCGTCCACGACTCCGACCCCCAGGCCGAGTGGGAGGAGACGGTGAACAAGGGCCGGGCGCTGTTCCGGGCGGTGGCCATGGCCGAGGCGGGGCTCGAGCCGCGCTGAACGCCCCCGGCTAGGCGCGGATGTACTGCCAGCCCGCCTGCTGCAGACGGGCGATCGCCACCACCGCTGAATCGGTCTCGGCCACGCCGGCGTCATTGTTCAGGCCCTGACGGGTCAGGCTCGTGCGGCAGAGCACCAGCTGCGCGTCGGTGTCGGGGTCGGGGTGCTCCAGCGCCGCGGCCACCGCCGCCGCGTTGGCGATGATGCGCAGCTCCGCCGCCGGCGCCATGGCCCTGAAATTGAGCAGATTGCGGCGCGCCCGGGCCAGCGACCCGGCGGTCGGCGCATGAAAGATCACCCGGTCGGTCATGGCGCAGCCCCTTCGCCGATCAAGCGCTCGACCTCGTGGACGGTCCGCCGGAAGCCGGGATCATCGCGGCGCTCATCCAGCGGCAGATCCACCTCAAGCAGGGCCCGGACCCGCGCCGGCTGACGGGGGCCGGCGTGGCCAAGCACCATGATGCGGTCGCTCAGCAGGGTGGCCTCCTCAATGTCGTGGGTGACGAACACGATGGCCGCCGTGGTCTGGCGGCGCAGGGCGATCAGGGCCTGCTGCAGCCGCCCGCGGGTCATCGCATCAAGGGCCGAGAAGGGCTCGTCCATGAACAGCACCCGCGGCTCGACCGCCAGCGCCCGGGCCAGGCCCACGCGCTGCTGCTGACCGCCCGACAGATGATGGGGCCAGCGATGGAGGAACTCGCCCAGGCCGACCTGCTCGAGGTGGTGACGGGCGCGTGACTGGCGCTCGGCGCGTGGCACGCCGAGGTTCTCCAGCCCCAGCTCGACATTGCCGAGGACACGCCGCCACGGCAGCAGGCGCGGCGACTGGAACACCATGGCGCTGTCGCGGGCCTTGCGCGGCGCGTGACGGGGGCGCTCGATGCGCCCGGCCAGTGGCGGCAGCAGGCCGGCGAGGGCGCGCAGCAGCGTCGATTTGCCTACCCCCGAGGGCCCGACGATGGCGATCAGCCCCTGGGCCTGAAGCGTCAGATCGACCCCCTCGAGCACCGGGGCGTCGCCGAAGCCCACGGCCAGCTGCTCGGCGCTCAGTACTGCCATTGCAGGATCCGTCGCTGCAGCATGACGAACACCGCGTCCACCAGGGCATAGAGGCCGGCGATGGTCAGCATGTAGACCACCACGATGTCGGTGGCGAGCAGGCTCGAGGCTTCCATCATGCGCTGACCGATGCCGGTGATGCCGAACAGCTCCGCGGCCACCACCGTCATCCAGCCCTGGCCCAGGCCGGCACGCAGCCCGCCGAGGATGCCGGGCGCCGCGGCGGGCAGGGTGATCTTGCGCAGCCGCACCAGCGGCTGGTTCTGCCCGAACGCCGCGGCAAGCTCCTGATAACCCGGGTCAATGGCATCCACCGCGCTGTAACTGGCGAAGTAGTTGATCCAGAACACACCGATGCTGATGATGAACGCCGCCGCGGTCGGGGTGATGCCAAACCAGATGATGGCGAACGGGATCCAGGCCAGCGGCGGGATCGGGCGCAGCAGCCGCGCCAGCCAGGCATGCACCGCATCAAAGGCGGGGAACATCGCCGCACTCATGCCCACCGCAATGCCCAGGCTCGAGCCCAGCAGCAGACCAATCCCGTAGTGCTGCAGACTCGAGACCACCATGGTCTGCCAGATGCCGTCACGGATCTCCTGGGCGAGCACGCCGGGGATCGCTGAGGGCAGCGGCACCAGGGTGTTCGGGAGCAGTCCCAGCCGCAGGATGCCCTCCCACAGCAGCAGGAACCCGGCGAGTCCCGCCGCGCTCGCGACCAGCCGCCTGCCACGGGGTCCGGCGTCAATCACCGTCGGTCGCCGCCTCGTAGAGCGTGTCGTTGAAAAGCGCCGACAGATCGACCGGCTTGACCAGGCTGCCCTGGCGGATCTGGAAGTCATGCATCCGGCGGGTGCCCTCGCGGATGGCGGCCGGATCGGCGACGTAGTTGGACGCCGGCGACTGCAGGGCGCGCTCAACGGTGGCCAGCGGGATCAGGCGCTTGCCCACGAACTCGCGCACGTAGGGCGCGACCTCGGTGGGCTGGTCGTTGAGCTGCCGTGTGGCGCGCTCATGCAGGGCCAGCAGGCGGATCAGGGCCTCGCGCTCGTTGGCGATGACCGACTCCCGCGCCGCCAGCACCGCGCCGGGCTGGCCGGGCAGCATGTCGCCGGCGGTGGCCACCACCCGCGCGCCATCCACCCGCTCGCGCACCGTAGTCAGGATCGGCTCAAGCGTCGACGCCCCGTCCACCGCGCCGGCAAGCAGCGCCTGCTGAACCCGGTCGGCGCCCATGGGCAGGATGTCGACGGCATCAACGCCCACGTCCAGCTCCTCGATCAGCCAGTGGCGCAGGACCGTGTCCGGGACCGAGCCCTGGGGGAAGGTGGCGATGCGCGGGCGGCTGCCGGTGCGTTCCTCGAACAGCTCGAACGCCGCCGCGGCATCATCGGGTTCATCGGCGAAGGCCTCGGCCAGTTCCCCGGTGGCCATCAGCCCGATCTGCTCCTGAATGCTCGCGGCCAGCACCTGGATGGGGATATCGCGGCTGCGGCTGACCATGGCCGGGCCAATGCCGAACACCATGACATCGAGCTCGCCCGAGGCGAGGGCCTGGACCATGGCCGGTCCACTGCCAAAACGGGTCAGGGCTAGATCCAGCCCGGCCTCGTCCGCCCAGCCCGCTTCTTCGAGCACGAACAGCTGGGCGACCGGCAGGATCGGCATGTAGCCCACCTCGAGGGTCACCGGCGACTCGGCCCGGGGGGCGGCCGCCGCCAGGGCCAGCACCGCCCCGAGGGTGAGGGCGATCAGTGGGTTGCGGGTCGAGCGGTTCAAGCGCTGATGGGCAGACATACGGGTTCCGTCGCTGATCAAACCCGAAAGCTTACTCAGTCTGAGCACTCCGCGTTAAATAACGAACTGGAATATCCATATTCCCGCCGCCCTGGGACGCGCGCCGGGGCCCATCCGGGTTATCCTGTCGGGTGTCAGTCAGTGCCAGCCACGTGAGCGAACGCCATGCTCTTGATGATCGACAACTACGACTCGTTCACCTACAACCTGGTCCAGTATCTGGGCGAGCTGGGCACGGATGTCGAGGTCTATCGCAACGACGCCATCGATCTGGCGACCATCGAGCGCCTGCAGCCCGAGCGTATCGTCCTGTCGCCGGGGCCCTGCACGCCTGACGAGGCGGGCGTCTCCATGGCGGTGGTCGAGCGCTTTGCCGGGCGGCTGCCGATCCTGGGGGTCTGTCTGGGCCATCAGGCCATCGGCCAGGCGTTTGGCGGGGCAGTGATCCGCGCCCAGACCGTGATGCATGGCAAGACCTCGTGGGTGCATCACCGGGATCAGGGGGTGTTCGCCGGGCTACCCAACCCGCTCGAGGCCACCCGCTATCACTCGCTGGTGCTTGAGGCGGCGACCCTGCCGGCCTGCCTCGAGGTGACGGCATGGACCGAACATGCCAACGGCGATCGCGAGGAGATCATGGGCGTGCGCCACCGCGAGCTGGATGTCGAAGGGGTGCAGTTCCATCCCGAGTCCATCCTCACCCGCACCGGGCACGATCTATTGCGCAACTTTCTAAGGAGTCAGCATGGAGATGCAGGCGGCGATCCGACGGGTGATGGCCCGCGCTGATCTTGACCACGCCGAAATGACCGCGGTCATGCAACGGATCATGACCGGCGAGGCCACGGGGGCACAGATCGGCGGGTTTCTGATCGGTCTGGGGATGAAGGGCGAGACGGTCACCGAGATCGCCGCGGCGGCGGCGGTGATGCGCGAGCTGGCCATGCGGGTCGAAGTGGATCGCACCCATCTGGTGGACACCTGCGGCACGGGTGGCGACGCCCGCGGCACGTTCAATATCTCCACGGCCACCGCGTTTGTGGTGGCGGCGGCCGGTGGTCGGGTGGCCAAGCACGGCAACCGCTCGGTCTCGAGCGCCTCGGGCAGTGCCGATCTGCTGCAGATCGCCGGGGCGCGTCTCGATCTGGAGCCCGCGGCCGTGGCCGAGTGCATCGACACCGACGGCGTGGGGTTCATCTTCGCCCCGCAGCACCACCAGGCCATGCGCCATGCCATCGGCCCGCGCCGCGAGATGGGCGTGCGCACCCTGTTCAACCTGCTGGGCCCGCTCACCAACCCCGCGGGCGCCCCCAATCAACTGCTGGGCGTCTATGACGCCGCCTGGGTGCGGCCCATCGCCGAAGTGCTGCGCACCCTGGGCAGCGAGCGGGTGATGGTGGTGCACTCCGAAGACGGCCTTGATGAGATCAGCATCGCCGCCCCCACCCGGGTGGCGGAACTGCGCAACGGCGAGGTGCGTGAATACACGATCCGTCCCGAGGACTTCGGCCTGGAGTCGGCTTCGCTCGAGTCGCTGCGGGTGGATTCCGCGGAGCGCAGCCTCGAGGTGATCAAGGCGATCTTTGACGGCCTGCCCGGTCCGGCGGCGGATCTACTCGCGCTGAATGCCGGTGCGGCCATCCATGTGGCGGGCCTTGCCGACCACCTTGGCGACGCCGTCGCCCATGCCCGCGGGCTGCTTGCGAGCGGCGAAGTGCGGACCCGTTTCGACCGGTTCATCGCCACCAGCCAGCGACTGGGGGCAACGCCATGAGCGCTGGCCCGGATACCCCCGATATCCTGCGTCGGATCATGGCCCGCAAGGCCGAGTCGGTGGCCGAGCGCCAGCACCAGGTCAGTGCCACGGCGCTTGAGGCCCGGCTGGGCGAGGCACCGCCGGTGCGGGGTTTTCGCGCGGCCCTCGAGGCGCGCATCGGCGCCGGCCATGCGGGGGTGATCGCCGAGGTCAAGAAGGCCTCGCCCAGCAAGGGAGTGCTCCGCGAGGCCTTCGACCCCGCCGCCATCGCCCGCAGCTACGAGCACGGCGGTGCGGCCTGCCTGTCGGTACTCACCGAATCGGCGTTTTTCCAGGGCGCGGACGCGCATCTCGAGCAGGCCCGCGCCGCCTGCCGCTGCCCGGTGATCCGCAAGGATTTCCTGTTCGATGACTACCAGGTGCTTGAGGCCCGGGTGCTGGGTGCGGACTGCATCCTGCTGATCGTGGCTGCGCTGGATGACGCGCGACTGCGCGGGCTCCACGACCAGGCCCGGGCGCTGGGCATGGATGTGCTGGTGGAGGTGCATGATGCCGCCGAGCTGGATCGGGCGCTGGCGCTGGACACGGACCTGATCGGCATCAACAACCGCGACCTGCGCACCTTCGAGACCACCCTGGAGACCACCGCCCGGTTGGCGCCCGCCGTCCCCGACCACGTGCGGCTGGTGACCGAGAGCGGCATTCATCACCGCGACGATGTCAGCGCCATGCGTGCGCGGGGCATCGACGCCTTCCTGGTGGGGGAGGCCTTCATGCGGGCCGATTCCCCCGGTGATCAGCTGGCCGCGCTGTTCGGCTGATCAGCGCGCCTCGTGCACCACGATGGTCCGGCCGCGGGCCGAGATCAGATCATCGGCCTCCATGTCGCGCAGCACCCGGCCGACCATCTCCCGCGAGCAGCCCACCAGTCGGCCGAGCTCGATGCGGGTGATCTTCAGCTGCATGCCCGCCGGGTGGGTCATGGCATCGGGCTGGCGGGCGAGGTCGTGGAGCGTGGCGAGCACCCGGCCGCGGACGTCCTCGAAGGCCAGTGAGCGGAACCGGCGGTTGGTGTCGCGCAGCCGGCTCGAGATCTGCTCGATCAGCGGCTGCAGCACAATGGCATGCTCGGCCTGCACCCGCGCAAAACCGGCATAGCTGATCTCGGCGAACTCACAGGTGGTGCGGGTACGGATCCAGGCGCTGCGCTGCGGCGCCTCCAGGAAAAGCCCCATCTCGCCGATGAAATCCCCCGGGTTGAGATAGGCCAGAATCAGCTCCCGCCCGTCGGGCTCTTCCTCGAGCACGCTCACCGATCCGCTCAGCAGCAGGAACAGCCGGTCGCTGCTCGAGCCCTGATGGATCAGCGTGGAATGGGGGCGATAGCGGCTGCGGCCGCAGTGGCGCAGCAGCTCGATGATCGATGGGCGCTGGAAAAAGCGATAGCTGGCCGGTGACATGGGAACCTCCGTGTTTCCTGGAATCGCATCGGTCAATCGGTTCTTGGACGTTATACTCACCGGCGGTAATCGGATATGACCCATATGGAGGGGTCCAGAATGGGGGGTGAACCGTGAAAGCGCATGTACGCTGGCTTGATGGGATGGCATTCGAGTCGGAATCCGGCAGTGGCCACCGACTAACGGTGGATGGCCCACCGGATCTGGGCGGCCAGGGCAGGGGCCCGCGGCCGATGGAGCTTATGCTCCAGGGCCTTGGGACCTGCTCGGCGGTGGACGTGGTGTATATCCTCGAGCGCGGTCGCCATGCGGTGACGGGCTGTGAGGTGGATATAGAGGCAAGCCGCGCGGAGACACCCCCCAAGGTGTTCACTGCGATCCATCTGCATTTCCGGATCAGCGGGCACGCGCTCAAGGACGCCGCGGTGGAGCGGGCCGTGAAGCTGTCCGCCGAGAAATACTGCTCGGCTTCGATCATGCTGGCCAAGGCATGCACGGTCACCCACAGCCATGAGGTGGTCGCGGCCCCGGGCACCGGGGATGGCTTGTCGCCGTAAACCGGTTTCTGTACACTCCACGATCTTAATTCGGGCGCGTTGACTTCGGAGAAACAGCACCCATGAAAACGTTTAGCGCCAGAGCCGAGACGGTCCAGCGTGACTGGTATGTCGTCGACGCCACCGGCAAGACCCTCGGACGACTCGCCTCTGAAATCGCCTATCGGCTTCGGGGCAAGCATAAACCGGAATTCACGCCGCACGTTGATACGGGCGACTATATCGTTGTGGTGAATGCCGAGCAGGTCGATATCACCGGCCGCAAGGCGGAGCAGAAGATGTATCACCGTTTCACGGGATATGTCGGCAACATGAAGTCGACGAATTTCGCGACGCTGATCCAGGAGCACCCGGAGCGGGCTATCGAGTTCGCGGTCAAGGGCATGCTGCCCAAGGGCCCCCTCGGCCGGCAGATGCTCGGTAAGCTCAAGGTTTACAGCGGTGGCGAACATCAGCACCATGCCCAGCAGCCTCAGGCGCTGGAAATCTGAATCGGAGCGACGATAACTGATGGCAGTCCAACAGTATTACGGCACCGGCCGGCGCAAGAAGTCCTCGGCCCGTGTGAACATGCGGCCCGGCAACGGCCAGATCACCGTCAACGGCAAGCCCCTTGACGAGTACTTCGGCCGCGAGACCGCGCGCATGGTGGTGCGTCAGCCCCTCGAGCTGACCGACACGACGGAAAAACTCGACATCAAGGTGAGCGTCTTCGGTGGTGGGTCGAGTGGTCAGGCCGGCGCCATCCGGCACGGCATCACCCGCGCGCTCATCGACTACGACGAAGCGCTCAAGGGCGGCCTGCGCAAGGCCGGCTACGTGACCCGCGACGCCCGGATGGTCGAGCGTAAGAAGATCGGCCTGCACAAAGCGCGCCGCGCCACGCAGTTCTCCAAGCGCTAAAGGGTTTATTGGGGGATCGTCTAGCGGTAGGACTACGGACTCTGAATCCGTCAACCCAGGTTCGAATCCTGGTCCCCCAGCCATCCATGAAAGACCCCGCTCCCCAGCGGGGTTTTTTATGGATAATTGAGTGCCAGGGTTCGAAGCTGGAAGGTTCGACTGCGACCGCTAGGGAGCAGAACGACCGCGCACAGCGCGTGTCGGCCCGAAGGGCGAGGCCGGAGGCCGAGTAAACCTGGTCCCCCAGCCATCCATAAAAGACCCCGCTCGCTAGCCTACGGGCTGGAGGATGATATGAGTGTAAAGACCGATACTTTCGGCAGTGTGCGAGTGACCGGTAAGGATGCGGCCCGCCTGGACCGATATGTCCGTGATGAAAATCAGCCGAACGCCCGTTCTGCCCAAGCCGTCAAGCGGGCTCGTGAGCTGATTGCGGATTGGGATGCGAATGGCGTCAGAAGCCTCAGAGTCCACGTGAAGGTCTCCGACGAATAGCGACCTCTCTTTACGATGGGGGTCAGAGGTCAGGGCGGCCAACACGAGCTGACAGTTCGCCACATAGGGCTGCAAGATAAGACAGGAGCCCTGTCCCTGGGCGAGGCCGAGTTCGCTCCTCTGAAAGCCTTCCTGAGAAATGAAGCCAAAAGGCCGTCCGTGGAGTTTTATCTGAAGTACGGTTTTACACCGATACAGGAAAGTCATGAGTATCAGGGGAGTCTAGTATTGTTCCTGGATCTTCATCCTCACGTGTAACGATAGGGACGAGAGTTGAAGCAGAAAATCGAACTCTATGGCCGGCTCCGCGAAGTCGCCAGCACTCAGACCGTGGAGTTGTCCGTCGACACGCCCTGCACCATTGCCGAGGCATTGACCGCGCTGGTCCGCGAGTATCCGGCGCTGGCCGACACCCTGCCGCGTGTGGCGTGTGCGGTGGGCGACGAGATGCGAACCCGCCAGGACATCCTGCAGGGCGACGAAACCCTGGTGTTATTGCCGCCGGTGAGCGGCGGCTGATGTATGCTGTGAGGTTGTGCATGCAGACGCCCGGGAGTAGCCGCCTTGACCGATCCTCTTGCCGAATGGATCTCGACCCACGGTGAGGCCGTCCTATGGGCGGACTTCCCGCGCGAGGCACTGGAGGCCGGTGAGCGCCTGATCCAGTCACGGGCCGTGCTCGACTGCAGCCCCGGGGGTCAGGGGTTTTTCGCCCGCGTCCAGGCCGATCGCCGCCACATCCACTCGGTGGACATCCGGGTCCATCCACTGCCCTCGCACCGGCCCCTGACCTCGCTCTGCAGCTGCCCTGAGGGCGGCGCCTGCGGGCATGCCGTCGCCGCGATCCTGCACTACCTGGGCCGCACGGCACCGGCCGGGCTGACCCGCGCCAACCCGGCCGTCACCCAGTGGCTGGATCGCGCCCGCCGGCTTGCCGCCGAGTCGCATTCATCGGCGACGCCACGCGGCGAAGCGCTGATCTATCTGCTTGACCGCGACGCCAGTGGTCGCCTGACCGTGACCCCCCAACGCGCCCGATTGCGCCGGCACGGCGGCTACGGGCGGCTGTTGCCGTTTGCCGGGATGCGCCGGGCGCCCGAGGGTCTGCTGACGGCCGCCGACCGGCGGCTGCTGCGCCTGCTGCCCGAGACCGGCTGTCCCGTGAATCCGGACGATGCGTACTTTCTGCTGCAGGCGCTGGCCGCCACCGGGCACGCCCACTGGCAGCAGCCCGACGCCGCCGCCATTCAGGCCGCACCGGCGATTGAGGGGGCCTTCGCGTGGCAGACCCTCGCCGATGGCAGTCAGCGCCTGGCCGTGGATGCCGGCGCCGGGTGCCTGGCCCTGGCCGCGCAGCCGCCGCTGTGGCTGGCGCCGGCAAGTGGCACCTTTGGTGTCATCGACACGGGTCTGGCGCCGGCGCTGGTAGCCGAACTCCAGGCCGGCCCAGTGGTCGCCCCCGAGGAGGTCCCGGCGGTGGCCGCCAAGCTGTCTGACGGGCGTCTGCCCATTCCGGTGCCCGAAGCCCCGCAACGGCGCCGTGTGGAGGGCGTGCAGCCGGTCCCCGTCCTGCGCCTGACGCGCCTTGGCGACACCCGCCGGCCGGCCCGCGATGAGCGGGGCGAGGCCGTCGCGGAACTGCACTTCGATTACGATCAGCATCGCATCGATGCCGAGACCGGGGGCGACTGGCTGTCGGTGTTCGAGGGTGGCGAGATCCTTGATTACCCGCGCGATACCCGCGCCGAGACCCGCGCCCTGCAGCGCCTCACCCAGGTAGGCCTGCATGCCACCGGCACCATGGCCGAGGGCCGCCGCGTGCCGGATCACACCCGCGACTGGCGCAAGATCGTTGTCGAAACCCTGCCCGAGCTGGAGGCCGAGGGCTGGCGGGTGAGTGTGGAGCGCGGCTTTCCCTGGCGGGTGGTCAGCCCCGATCAATGGCAGGCCGAGACCCGGTCCAGTCAGCCCGGCTGGTTCAGCTTTGGCATGACCCTTGAGGTGGAGGGCGAGCAGCACCCGCTGATGCCTCTTCTGCTGGCGCTCATCCGCGAACACCCCGAGGCCATGGCCACCCGCCATCTGGAGGCGATTGATCCCGACAGCAGCCTGCTGGTGGACCTGGGTGATGGGCGCCTCGCGCCGGTTCCCGCGCGTCGGCTGGTGCCCCTGCTCAAGGGGCTGACCGAACTCTATGACCCGACCACGCAGTTGCGTGACGGCCAGCTCGTCCTGCCCACCGCCCGCGCGGCGGTGCTGGATGATCTCGAGCGGGCCGAGGGCCATGCCCTGCGCTGGCGGGACGAGGCGCAGGTGCGGGGTCTGGGGCAGGCCCTGAGGCATCCGCCGGCGGAGACCGAAGTACCGGTGACGCCGCCAGGCCTGCGTGGCGAACTGCGGCCTTATCAGCGCGAGGGCGTCGGCTGGCTGCAGCACCTCTCGCGGCTGGGCCTGGGCGGGGTGCTGGCCGATGACATGGGGCTTGGCAAGACCCTGCAGGTGCTCAGTCATCTGCTCATGGAAAAGGCCGCCGGCCGCACCCAGGCGCCCAGCCTGATCGTCGTGCCCACCAGCCTGCTGTTCAACTGGCAGCGCGAGGCCGAGCAGTTTGCCCCGACACTGCGCGTGCTGCGGCTGCATGGGCCGCAGCGCCACGCCGACTATGCGCGTCTGGGTGAGCAGGATCTGGTGCTCACCACCTACAGTCTGGTGGTGCGCGACATCGAGCGGCTGCAGGCACAGGCCTGGCACCTACTGGTGCTGGACGAGGCGCAGGCGGTCAAGAACCCCCGCGCCCAGGCCGCCCGGGCAGTGCGCACGCTGAGCGCCGGGCAGCGCCTGAGCCTGACCGGCACGCCGCTGGAGAATCACCTCGGCGAGCTCTGGTCGCAGTTCGACTTCGTCCTCCCGGGGTTACTGGGGCATGCAGCCGCGTTCAAGCGGGTCTATCGCCGGCCCATCGAAGATGACGGCGACGACAGCCGGCTGGCGGCGCTGCGCGCGCGGGTGGCGCCGTTTCTGCTGCGCCGGACCAAGGCCGCGATCGCTGAAGAACTGCCGGCGAAGACCGAGATCCCGGTCTACGCCGAGCTCAGTGGCGATCAGCGCGCCCTCTACGAGCAGCTGCGCCTGGGGCAGGAGCCGCGCATTCGGGAAGCCCTGGCGCGCCCCGATCAGCCCCAGAACCGGATCCAGATCCTCGACGCCCTGCTCAAGCTGCGCGAGGCCTGCTGTGACCCTCGATTGGTACGCGATGCGCCGCAGACCGCCCATCGCTCGGCCAAGCTCGAGCGGCTGCTGACGCTGATCGACGACCTGCGCCAGTACGACCGCCGCATCCTGGTGTTCTCGCAGTTCACGCGCATGCTCGACCTGATCGGTGCGGCGCTCACCGCCCGCGGCATGACCTATGCCCGGTTGACCGGCGAGACCCGCGATCGCGAGGGCGCCGTCCAGCGTTTTCAGTCGGGCGAGGTGCCGATCTTTCTGATCAGTCTCAAGGCCGGCGGGACGGGGCTTAACCTGACCACGGCGGACAGCGTCATCCACTATGACCCCTGGTGGAACCCGGCCGTCACCCGCCAGGCGACGGACCGCGCGCATCGCATCGGCCAGGATCAGCCGGTGTTCGTCTACCACCTGCTGACCCGGGATACGGTGGAAGACCGCATTATGGCGATGCAGCGGGACAAGGCCGATCTGGGCGAGCGCCTGCTGGGCGATCAGGATGCCTCGGCGGTGAGCGCCCTCGATGCCTCCACCCTCGAGACCCTGTTCCAGCCCCTGGGCGGCGAGGACCCGGCCCAGGACTGAGCGGGCACAGGACGCAGCCTCAGCCCGCCCGTAGCCGCCGCCAGAGGCGCCCGTCGATGACCGCCAGGCCCACGAACAGGATCCCCATGCCCGCAAACGCGGTGGACCCCAGTCGCTCGTCAAGGAACACCGCCCCCAGGGTGATGGCGGAGACCGGCACCAGAAACGTCACCAGCGACATATTGTTGGCGCCGGCCGAGGCCAGCAGGCGGAAGTAGAGGAGATAGGCCACGGCGGTGCATAGCAGCGAGAGCCCCAGCAGCGCGCCCCAGCCCGACAGCCCCGGCGAGAGTGTCCACGGCTGATCGACCACCAGCGCCACGGGCGTGAGCCAGACGGTGGCGGCGGTCAGCATATAAGCCGCATTCACCAGCGAGGGGGTGTCCTTGAAGCGCCGGCCGTAGTGCACCGCGAAGCCATAGCAGATCGTCGCCCCCAGCACCGAGAGCTGACCCAGGCTGTAGGGATCGATCCTGCGCAGCAGATCCGGACCCATGAGCACCGCGACCCCGGAGAACCCCAGCAGGATGCCCAGCGCCCGAGCCGGGGTAAGCCGCTCGTCACTGCCGATCAGCAATCCCACCAACATCGCCCAGATCGGCGTCATCGCATTGATGATCGAGGCAAGGCCACTGGGGATCTGGGTCTGCCCCCAGACAATGAAGGAAAACGGCATGGCGTTGCTGATCAGGCCCAGCAGCAGATAGCGGCGGACCAGCGAGGCATTGAAGGGCAGGGGAACACCGCGCAGCCGGGCGATCACCAGCAGCGTCACCGCCGCCAGACTGACCCGCCCCAGTACCACCGTGAACGGCGGCAGGGTCTGCAGCGCCAGCTCAAAGAAAAAGAAGGATCCGCCCCAGACGGTGGAGAGGATAATCAGGAGTAACCAGTCGCGGGTGTTCATGGCGGGCAAGCCTAGGCGGCCAACCCCGCCGCGTCCAGCGCAACCGCACAAAAAAAGGCGGCCCGAGGGCCGCCTTTGAAGGCTCTAACTGCTGGGCAGTTTTAGAAGCCGTACCACAGGGACACGGCGTAGCCGTTGCCCGCATCATTCGCCTTGTCGGCGGAACGGTACTCCAGCGAGGTGTAGACGTTGTCGGCGATGTCGTAAGTCGCGCGACCGATCACCTCGGTGCGGTTGGACTCACCATCAACATCCACTTCCTGGGCACCCAGATGCAGCGAGCCGAAGCCGTAGGAGGTCGTGGCGTAGAGACCGGCGATGGTCTCGTCCTGACCTTCGTTGATCTGGCTGTTGGTGTAGGTCGCGCTCAGGTCAACCACATCGATGCTGGTAACTGCGGCCAGGCCATAGGCGCCGTCGGAGTTTGCACTCTGCAGGTCACCACCGGTGTAGGCAGCGTGCAGGCGGACCATGTCCAGGTCGGCGTAGGCCGCCGCGTTGACGCTGCTGGAATTACCGGTCTCTTCCTTGACGTTTTCGCCGTCGCCGGCCAGCTCGGACTCAATCTCGAAGCCGAAGCCGTCAAAGTCCGGGGAGGCGTAAGTCAGCACACGGCTACGCTCGATGGCGTTGGAGAACGTGAAGACCAGCGCATCGTTGTAGTCACGGACGACGTCGATGTAGCGGTACATCAGGTTGTCGTTCTTACCGTAAGTGACGGAACCGAAGTCACCGCTGAGCGTAGCATGGGCCACGTGGGTGCGGACGCCCGCATCGTTCTCGGTCTGATCGACGTCTGTCTCAGTGCCATCCGCCTCAGTGACGTCAACCACCGAGTTCGCGCTGGCGAAATCGCCCAGACCCTGCTGCGGACGCAGCTGGTAGTACAGCGAGGCCGTCATGCCGTTCACGGCGGCCTTCTCGGCGGTGAAGATCAGGCGGCTGGCGTCGCCGTAGCCGTCGGTGCTGTTGCCGTCGGCGTCATCAGTGTTCGTGTAGAACGGATAGAACGCACCACCAATGCCGACCGTGGTCGTGTCATTGATCTGGAAAGTGGCGGCGGAGGCCGCGCCGGTGCCCAGCAGGGCCGCGATGGCCAGGGCGCTAGTTGTCTTCTTCATCATGGTTTCCCCCATATGGGATAGGTTTTGAACAATCGTGTCGGGTAGCTACCCCGACTGTTCGTATTGTGTGCTGGTCAGTGCCGGCGTTGTGTTTTTGCCACAAGTGCCATGCAGCTGTTGCGCACGAGTTGGAAGGTAGCCTAGTTTCCGCCCCCATGCAAACCCCTTTGTCATCAACAAGGGCCTAATTTTTCAGGGGCTTGGGCGATAACCATGAGTGGCTTCTGCGACTCGTTGTTTGCGCGCAACGCCCGACGCATCACCAGGAGCCGGCCATGACCGATACCGAGATCCCGCTTGAGACCCAGCTGAACACCGAAACCGGGCCCATTCGCTGGGCCGAGCTTGAACGCCACTTCGCCCGCGGGGTGGTGGTGCGGGTGGACCCGGCGCTGGATCTGGTGGCGGTGGCGGCGGCGTTCGTGCGCGATGACGAGCCGACAGTGATGAGCTGGATGACCGCCGGGCAGGTCGCCCGGGCCAGTACTGATGAGGCCCAGGACTGGCACCAGCGCGATCCTGACCTGTGGGCGGTGGTGGCCGCCCCGTGGGTGCTGGTTCAGGAGCCGGCGGTGGGGGCCTGATCGCGCATGCGATCGGCGAACAGTGACCGGGCCTTGTCCAGCTTGGGGTCAATGACCATCTGGCAGTAGGGCATGGGCGCGTTGCGCAGGTAGTAGTCCTGATGATCGCCCTCGGCCGGGTAGAACGCCGTCAGCGGTTTGACCTCGGTGACGATGGGCGCCCGGAATGCCCCCTCGTCGGTCAGGCGCTGGATGTGCGCCTCGGCGGTCCGGCGCTGCGCGTCATCGGCATAGAGCACGATGGACCGGTATTGCGGCCCCACATCCGCACCCTGGCGGTTGGGGGTGGTCGGATCATGGATGGCAAAGAACACCGCAAGCAGGGTGTCAAAGTCGATTACCGCCGGGTCGTAGTCCACCTGCACCACCTCGGCATGCCCGGTGCGGCCGGTGCACACGCTGCGGTAGTCCGGGTTGGGGGTATCGCCGCCGGCATAGCCGGATGTCACCGAATGAACGCCGTCGAGGCGCTGGAATACCGCTTCGATGCACCAGAAGCAGCCGCCGCCCAGTGTTGCTGTCGCCATTCAGTCTTCCTCCGCGGTTGGATTGGCAAAGGCCTCGCCGTGGCCTTGCATGTGCGCCTGATGGTCCTGCTCGAGCGCCCAGCGCACCGTGGGAAACGCCAGTTCGTCCCAGGGCAGTTCCGAGTAGTGGAACAGCCCCACGCTCTGCGATTCCGGGCCCGCCTCGACATGCGGGTCGGTGAGCACGGCGCGATAGATCAGCTGGACCTGATGTATGCGTGCCAGACTGTAGACCGCGAGCAGGCCGGTGAGTTTGAGCTGGGCCCGCGCCTCTTCCCAGGCCTCGCGCCGGGCGCCGGTCTCGGCGGTCTCGCCCAGCTCCATGTAGCCCGCCGGCAGGGTCCAGTAGCCGATCCGCGGTGGGATGGCCCGGCGGCACAGCAGGATGCGCTCATCCTCGGCGCGGGCCACGGCGCCGACCACGATGCGGGGGTTTTCGTAGGCGATGAAACCGCAGTCGGGACAGGTGAGCCGTTCACGATCATCACCCTCGGGGATCTGGTAATGCCGGGGCCCGACCGTCGGCTGCTCGGAGTCGCTCATAATGGAATCTCTTGCGCGGTTGTCGGTCACTGAGAATAACAGAGCCGCCGCACCAACATGATGGGAGGGTCTGCATGGCCGACATTGCCTTTGAGTCGCTGAGCCGCTGGTATGGCGAGACCCCGCGACGCACGGTCCTCGACCAGGTCTCGGGGACCATCCGGGCGGGCGAATTCGCGGTGGTGGTGGGGCGCAGCGGCTCGGGCAAGTCGACGCTGCTCAACCTGCTCGGTGGGCTGGAGTCGCCCAGCGACGGGGTGGTGCGCATCGATGGCACCGACATCGCCCGGCTGGACGATCGGGCGCTCACCACCCTGCGCCGGCGGCGCATGGGGTTTGTGTTCCAGGCCTACAACCTGATCCCGACACTGTCCGTGGCCGATAACCTGCGCCTGCCGCTCAGCCTCAACCGCCTGCCGGAAGACGGCCGGGTCGAGCAGTGGCTCGAGCGGGTCGGCCTGGCCGGGCGGGGTGGCGACTGGCCGGATCGCCTCTCGGGCGGCGAGCAGCAGCGCGTGGCCATTGCCCGGGCGCTGATCCACGCCCCGGATATCATTCTGGCCGATGAGCCCACCGGCAACCTCGATCTGGACAACGCCGAGCGCATCGTCGCGCTGCTCGACCGGCTGTGCCGCGCCGAGGGGCGCACGCTGGTGATGGTCACCCACGCCCAGGAGGTGGTGGGGCTGGCCGATCAGCTGCTCACCATCCGTGAAGGCCGGCTGGTCGACGCCGAATGAGCCGACTGATCGGGCGCATCGGCCGCGCGGACCTGGCGCGGCATCCCCTGCAGACCGGGCTCGCCATGCTGGGCGTGGCGATCGCCGTGGCGGTGGTGGTGGCCGTGGACCTGGCCAACCACTCGGCGCGCGAGGCCATGCGCGTGTCGCTGGAATCGGTCACCGGCAGTGCCACCCACCAGATCGTCGGCGGCCCGGCGGGCGTCGACGAACGGCTCTACACCCGGCTGCGCACCGAGATGGGCCTGCGCCGCGCGGCACCGGTCATCCAGGGCGGCGTGGTGCGCGCCGACGGCAGCGGCCGTGCCCTGACCCTGCTGGGGGTGGATGCCTTTGCCGAGGGCCCGTTCCAGCGCCCGCTGGGCGCCACCAACAATCTGGGGGACGCCTTCAACGACCTGATGCTGCGCGATGATGCCGTGGTGGTCGGCCAGGGCGAGGCCGAGCGCCTGGGCGTGACCGCCGGCGATCCCCTCGATCTGCTCATCGATGGCGCGCGCCACACCGTCACCGTGGTGGCGGTGGTGGACGACCCCGAGGATCAGGCCCGCGGGCTGGTGCTCGCGGATATCGCCGCCGCCCAGACGCTGCTCGATCAACACGGCCGGCTGGATCGCATTGACCTGATGGTGGATGAGGCCCGGGCCGCGGCCCTGGCCGAGATCCTGGGCGCGGGGGTGCGCATCGTGCCGGCGGCGGCCAGCGCCCAGTCGGTGCTGCAGATGAGCCGCGCCTTTCAGATCAACCTGACCGCACTCTCGCTGCTGGCCGTGGTGGTGGGCGCGTTCCTGGTGTTCAACACCCTGAGTTTTCTCGGCGTCCGGCGCCGGGCGGTCATCGGCATCCTGCGCGCCATGGGGGTGCAGCGGCGCGAGATCATCGGGCAGATGATCGGTGACGCCCTGCTGATCGGGTTGATCGGCACGCTGGCCGGGCTCGCCCTTGGCTATGCGCTGGCGCATGGGCTGGTGGGACTGGTCCTGCAGACCGTCAATGATGTCTATTTCGCCCGCGCCGCGGGTGATCTGGTGCTCTCGCCCTGGAGTCTGGCGGCGGGCCTGCTGGTGGGCCTGGGCGGATCGGTGCTGGCGGCGGCCGCGCCGGCCCGGGACGCCGCCGCCACGCCCCCGCGGGCGGCGCTGTCGCGGGCCGATCTGGAGCAGCGCGCCCGGCGCCTGGCGGGCCGTGTCGGCTGGATCGGCGGCAGTGCCCTGCTGCTGGGGGCGCTGGTGATCGCGGTGAGCGACGGCCTGGTCGCCGCCTTTGTCGGGCTGTTCGCGGTCATTCTGGGGGCCGCATTCATGGCCCCGGCCATCATCCTGGGCGTCGGCGCGCTGTTGCGACCGCTGATGCGCGGCCGGCCGGTGGGCGGGCTCATCGTCGAAGGGGCGGTGGCCTCGCTCAGTCGCACCGGGGTGGCGGTCGCCGCGCTGTCCGTGGCGGTGGCGGCGGTGATCGGGGTGGCCGTGATGATCGCGAGCTTCCGCGCCAGTGTGGTGGACTGGCTGGAAGGCTCGCTGGCCGCGGATTTCTATGTTTCGTCCCCGGCGGATCTCAGCGACTCCCGGGCCGACCGGCTGGCGGCGCTGGATGAGGTGGCCTTTGTCAGCCGCTCGCAGTGGTACGACCTGGCCACCGCGGATGGGCCGGTGACGATCTGGGCGCTGGGCCTGCCCGAGGGGCGCCAACCGTCGGTGGACATCCGCCGGCCCGAGCGTGCCGCGGCGCTGGCGGCCTATCGCGGGCAGACGGCGGTGCTGATCAGCGAACCGTTTGCCGAGCGCCGCGACCTGGCGCCCGGCGACATCCTGCGGCTGCCGGTGGGCGAGTCGCGCCGGGCACTGACCGTGGCGGGCGTCTATCGCGATTACGCCTCGCCCACCGGCGCGGTGCTCATGCGGCGTGATCTGTATCGCGATCTCTACGACGATGCCGGGCTGGCCGGGATCGGCGTGCATGCCCGTGACGGCGCGGACCGCGAGGCGCTGATCGGCCGCCTTGAATCGGCCCTGGCCGGGGTGCCCGGCGCGCGGGTCACCGACAATGCCGCGGTATTCGAGCAGTCGCTGCGCATCTTCGATCGTACCTTCGCGATCACCGAGGTGCTGCGCTGGCTGGCCGGGCTGGTGGCCTTCGTCGGCGTGATCTCGGCGCTGATGGCCCTGCAGCTCGACCGGCTGCGAGAGTTTGCGGTGCTGCGGGCCGTGGGGCTGGGCCGCGCCGGGCTGGCCGGGCTGATCAGCGGGCAGAGCGCATTGCTGGGGCTGATCGCCGGGCTCTGGGCGGTGCCGCTGGGCGTGACGCTGGCGGGGCTGCTGGTGTTTGTCATCAACCGCCGGGCCTATGGCTGGACCATGGGCTTTGAGCTGCAGGCCGGGCCGGTGGTCGAGGGCGTTGCCCTGGCAGTGGTCGCGGCGCTACTCGCCACCGTCTATCCGGCCTGGCGGGCCACACGGCTGCGGATTGCCGCGGCGCTGAAGGGGGAGTGATGCGCAATCGACTGGACGCGGGGCTGCTGGGACTGGTCGGACTGCTGGTGGCGGCCATCGTGATCGGGGCGGTGCGCTTTGGGGGCACACCGACGGGTGAGCCCGCCAGCGACGGCGCCCAGAGTCTGGCCGCCGCCATGGGCCCGAGTGCCAACGCCGATGCCTTCGCCCGGGTCACCGGCCCACGGCCGCTCGACTTTCCCGCCGATCATGGCGCGCATCCCGACCACCGCACCGAGTGGTGGTATTTCACCGGCAACCTCACCAGCCCGGCGGGCCGCGACTACGGCTTTCAGCTGACGCTGTTCCGCACCGCCCTGGCGCCGGAGGCGGGCGATCGGCCCTCGGACTGGGCGACCCGGCAGGTCTGGATGGGGCATTTCGCGGTCACCGATGTGACGGCCGGCACGCATCGGGCGGTGGAGCGTTACCAGCGCGGAGCCCTGGGTTTGGCCGGCGCCACCACCCGACCGGTGCGGGTGTGGCTGGATGACTGGCAGATCCGCAGCGAGGGCAGCGAGGCGCTGTTCCCGCTGCGGGTCACCGCCAGCGCCCCGTCGCGCGGGATTGGCATCGATCTGGCCATTGCCGCGCAGAAACCGCGGGTGCTGCAGGGGGATCGCGGCTACAGCCGCAAGGGTGAGGAACCGGGCAATGCCTCGCGCTATTACTCGTACACGCGTCTCGCCGCCGATGGCGAGGTACGCTTTGCCGATCAAACCCATGCCGTCACCGGCAGTGCCTGGCTGGATCGTGAGTGGTCCACCAGCGCGCTGGATGCCGATCAGGCGGGTTGGGACTGGTTTGCGCTGCAGCTCGATGACGGCCGCGATCTGATGGTCTATCGCCTGCGCCGGCAGGATGGCAGCACCGACCCACACTCCGCCGGGATCCTGGTGGGGCCCGCCGGGCAGAGCCGGCGCCTGAGCGCCGAGGACTTCCGCCTGACGCCGACGCGGGAGTGGCAGAACCCGCGCACCGGGTCACGCTATCCGGTGGCCTGGCGCATTCAGCTGCCGGATGAGGGCATCGACCTGCGGGTCAATGCCCGTCTGGATGATCAGGCGATGCCCACCACCGTGCGCTACTGGGAGGGCAGCGTCGCGGTGACCGGCAGCGCCAGCGGTGTGGGCTATCTGGAGATGACCGGCTACTGATCGGCGTCGCCGGTCTCCTCCTCCCAGGTGCCCTCGACATCCACCGTGCCTTCCTCGAGGGCGGCGATCATCGCGTCCACGCCGCCGTCACGGCCGGCCTCGGCCTGCAGCGCGTCGCGGAACACCAGCAGCATGCTCACGCCGCGGGTTTCGATGTCGAAGACCCGCCAGCGATCATCGCGCTTGTAGAGCTGGATGCGCAGCTCGAGCGTGTCGATGTCCGGGCCCTGGGCAATGGCGTTGACGATGGCGCGGTCGTCCTCTTGGGTGACCAGGCGCAGGTCGACCTCACCCTTTTCGGCAAAATCCACGGCCTCCTGGGCATAGCGCTGCAGCGCCCCGGCGTAGAGGTTGGCCACCCGATCGGCAAGCGCCGTGGCGAGCCGCTCGATGTCCGCCGGCTCAGCGGTGCGCGCCGCCGGGCCCATGGCAAACCGGGCCATCAGCTGGGTATCCACCCAGGGACGCACCCGGCTGTTGAACAGCGCGACCGCCGCCGCGCGGTCGTTGGCCAGCGTCTCGCGCTCATCGACGATGCGATTGAGGGCCTCCGTGACCACGTAGTTGACCACCGCCTTGGGCGCCTCGGGCGGGCCCTCGTCGGGGGTGGTGGCGCTTGCCTGCACCCCGGTGGCGGGGATCAGCAGGGCGACGATCAGGGCCAGCAGGGTCCGGGCGAGGGGGCTAGATCTTGTCATGGGCGCGCTCCAGCAGATGATTGAGGTACTCCAGCCGCAGCCGAGAGGTACGGATCCGTGTCGCCAGCCCCGGGTCGGGGTCGGGCAGGATCTCGAGCAGATCGGCGTGAAAGAATACGCCGAAACTGTCGATGTAGTGCAGGTGATGATTGCGGTCGAGGACCAGATTGTCGATGCCGTAGAGGTCGAGCACCCGGTCGTCCTCGCGGTACCAGCGCTCGGCGCTGCCGATGAAATGCGCCAGGGCGTCGCGCAGGCGGGGGTCGCGGGCGATCATGGGCGCGAGCTCGGCCTCATTGCCGGGGTTGGCCACGTCAAACCAGCGGCGGATGTTGGGTGCCATGGCGATCACGCTCGCCTCGCCGTCAATGTGGGTGCGCACGAACACCGTGGGCGGGACGATGTCACCCAGGGCGGCGCGCAGGCGCTGGTGGTCGCGGTTGAGGACGGCCACCTCGCGGGCCGGCGTGGCCGTCCGTGGGATCTTGATGATCCGGTCCACCGGCTGGCGCTCGCCGGCCCGGCGGACGCTGCCGCTGCTGCGCCAGACCTCGCAGTGATAGCCCGCGTCGGAGACCAGCGTGGCGGGCAGTCGATCGGTGCGCAGGCACGCGATGCGGTTGTCGATGCGGTCGTCTTCGCGGGCCATGGCTCAGGCGACGGATGCCGGCCGGCGCTGCTGGTGCCAGAGTGCGGAGACCGCTGCCAGGGCGAGCGCCGCGGTGACCGCCATGACACCGACCATGGTGACCAGCGGCCCGGCCGTGATGAGCCCCACCAGCGCCGCGCTGACCGCCCCCAGACTGAACTGGGCGACGCCGAACAGTGCCGAGGCCGCCCCGGCGTGGGCCGGGTAGCGATCGAGCAGTCCGGCCACGGTGTTGGCGGCGATGATGCCCACCGTGCCCAACGCCACGAACAGGGGCGGGGTGATCAGCCACTGCGCGGTCACTCCGCCCGCCACCAGCGCGACCAGGGCGGCCGTGGCGCTCGCCATGATCAGCACCCCGGCACTCAGCATGCGTCGGTGGCCGTAGCGCATGACCAGCTGGCCGTTGGTGAGGTTGCCAATCAAAAGCCCCACCACGTTGAGCGCGAAGTAGTAGCCGAACTGCGCCTGCGAGACGCCGAACACCTCGGTGTAGACGAACGGGCTGCCGGCGACATAGGCGAACAGCGCGGCGAAGGCCATGCCGCCGGCGCCCAGATAGGCGAGGCTGACCGGATCCCGCAGGATGGGGCCATAGGCCATGAACAGCTGCCCCAGCCGGGCATCCGGGCGCCGCTCCGCAGGGTGGGTTTCGTACAGCGCGATGAGCAGCATGGCGGTGCAGATCACCGCGAACAGGGCGAGCACCGCGAACACCGCCCGCCAGCCGAGCTGCGAGCTGATCCAGCCGCCCAGCACCGGGGCGATCAGCGGCGCCATGGTCATGACCAGGATCACGAACGACATCATGCGCGCCGCCCGTCGGCCCGAGTACAGATCGCGCACCACGGCGCGGGCGATCACCGGCCCGGCCGCCGCCCCGAAGCCCTGGATCAGCCGGCCGACCAGCAGGGCCTCGATGCCGGTCGCAAGACCGCATATCAGCGTCGCCGCGCCATACAGTAAAATACCGGCCAGCAGCGGCCGGCGCCGGCCGTAGCGATCGGCAAGGGGGCCATAAAAGAACTGCCCCAGTGCCAGTCCCACAAAGAACAGCGCCAGGCTGAGCTGTGTCTGCCCGGCACTGACCCCCAGGTCCGCCTCGATCAGCGGCAGGCTTGGCAGGTACAGGTCGATGGACAGCGGGGCGAACGCGGTGATCACGCCCAGAATGATGATCATCGCCACGCCGTCGGGGCGGGCGGGCTTGATGGGTCCGAACAAGGGTGAGGGCCTCCTGGCGCCAAAGAGCAAGCGAATTCCGGCCGCTTGCATCTGTCAGTATACCGTAGCGTAGTGGAGGCCAGTCAGGCCGAGGAGTTCCTTCGCGTGGCACGTTCACGACCCCTTCCCGAAGCCGCCGATGAATGGCCCGTCGAGCGCATGGCGCAGGCCCTCGAGGCGCACGCCCCGGCGCTGGTGATCACCGGCGCCGGGGTGTCCACCGGCTCGGGCATTCCGGATTATCGCGACCATCGCGGCGTCTGGAAGCGCGGCTCGCCCATGCAGCTGGCCGAGTTCACCGGTCACGAGTCGGGTCGCCGGCGCTACTGGGCGCGCAGCCTGGTGGGCTGGCGCACCGTCGAGCAGGCCCGACCCAATGCCGCCCATCGGCGGCTGGCCGAACTCGGCGCCCGTGGCGTGGTGGGCCCGGTGATCACCCAGAATGTCGATGGCCTGCACCAGGCCGCCGGCAGCCCGGCGGTTCACGACCTCCACGGCCGGCTCGATCGCGTCGAGTGCCTGGACTGCGGCCGGGTCATCCCCCGCGCCCATCACCAGAGCCAGCTGGAGGCGGCCAACCCCGGCTGGGCGGCCGCGGCCCGGTCCCCGCAGATGACCCCGGATGGGGATGCCGAGCTGGGCGATGTCGACTACGGCGATTTCGTGGTGCCGGCCTGCGAGGCCTGCGGTGGCATGCTCAAGCCCGCGGTGGTGTTTTTTGGTGAGACGGTCCCCAAAGCCCGGGTCGCCGCCGCCTTCGCCGCCCTTGAGTCGGCCGGCGCGCTGTGGGTGGTGGGCTCCTCCCTGATGGTCTGGTCGGGCTACCGGTTCGTGCGCGCCGCGGCGGCGGCCGGCAAGCCGGTGTATGTGCTGGGGCTTGGCATCACCCGCGGCGACGCCGAGGCCAGCGGTCGGGTGACCGCGGACTGCGCGAGCGGGCTTGCCGCGATCATCCAGTCCCTGTCACCCCGCCGGGCGGTGGGCTGATGGCGAAAAAGCCGCTGCCCAGCAAGATCTGCCCGGTCTGCGGCCGGCCGTTCAACTGGCGACGCAAGTGGGCGCGTGACTGGGAGAACGTGCGCTATTGCTCGGAACGCTGTCGGCGCAGTCGATGAGCGCGCAGCTTGTTTGGTACAAGCGCGATCTGCGCACCGCCGACCATGCGCCGCTGGCACGCGCCATGGCCGAGGGGCCGGTGCTGCCGGTGTATGTCATCGAGCCCGACTACTGGCGCCAGCCGGACACCGCCCAGCGCCACTGGGCGTTCATCCGCGAGAGCCTGATCGAACTGGATGCGGCCCTCGCCGAGCGGGGCCTGCGCCTGTGGGTGTTCGAGGGCGAGGCCATGGCAATCTTTCGGTGGCTGAATGCCGCGCTGGGCGGGATCACCCTCCACGCCCACGAGGAGACGGGCAACGCCTGGACGCATCAGCGTGATCGGACGGTGCGACGCGGCTGCCGCGAGGCCGGTATCGCGCTGCATGAGGTGCCGCAGTTCGGCGTGGTCCGCCCGCTGGCGAGCCGCGATGAATGGGCCGGACACTGGGAGCGGCGCATGAAGGCCCAGCCCGTGTGTCCGCCGGCAACCGCGCGGGCGCTTGACCCGGGCGCGGCGGTGCACGCTGCCACCATTCCCATCGATCGGCTGCCGGCCGAGCGCGGCGGGGGGCGGGTTGCCTGCCCGGGCCGTCAGCCGGGCGGTCGGGCCGCTGGCGAGTCCCTGCTGGCCAGTTTTCTGGCCACCCGCGGCGAGACCTACCGCCAGGGCATGGCAAGCCCGGTGTCCGCCGGCGAGGTCTGCTCGCGGCTCTCGCCGCATATCGCCTACGGGACGCTTTCGCTGCGCGAGATCGTGCAGACCCATCGCCGCCGCTGGATGGCACTGAAGGCCGAGGCGCCGCGCTCGCACTGGGCGCGGTCGCTCAAGTCGTTCGAGTCCCGCCTGCACTGGCACTGCCATTTCATCCAGAAACTCGAGGACGAGCCGGCGCTTGAGTGGCGCAACATGCACCGCGGCTACGACGGGCTGCGGGACGAGTCGCAGACCGACCCGGAGCGGCTCGCCGCCTGGATCGAGGGCCGCACCGGTCTGCCCTTCGTCGATGCCTGCATGCGCCAGCTGCGGGCCGAGGGCTGGATCAACTTTCGGATGCGCGCCATGCTCGTCGCCGTATCGAGCTATCACCTGTGGATGCACTGGCGTGAACCGGCGCAGGCGCTGGCGCGGCTTTTTACCGACTACGAGCCGGGCATCCACTACTGCCAGTTCCAGATGCAGTCCGGCACCACGGGGATCAACACCCTGCGCATTTACAACCCGGTCAAGCAGTCCCGCGATCAGGATCCGGACGGCGCCTATATCCGCCACTGGCTGCCGGCGCTGGCCGCCGTGCCCGGCGAGTGGATTCACGAACCGTGGCGGATGCCCGGTGGGCTGCAGCGGCGCTACGGTGTGCGTCTGGGGCGGGATTACCCCTGGCCGGTGGTGGATCACGAGCAGGCCGCGCGGGACGCCCGGGCGCGCATCAAGGCCCACCGCGAGCAGCGGGATCTGGCCCGGGAATCGGCTCGAGTACGCCGCCAGCACGCCAGCCGCAGCCCCGCCCCCGAGCGGCCGCGCTCCGGTCGGCGCCGCCCGCCGCCGGGACAGGGCACGCTGGATCTCTAGTCCCTGGAACAAAAAAACCGCCGACCGGGTAGCGACGCCGGTCAGCGGTTGTGTGGGGGAAACCCTGGGAGTGGGATCAGAACTCGTACTTCAGACCCGCGACGCCCAGCTTGTCGGTGTCGAGCTTCGCGAACTCGCCGTCCGAAAACTTGCGGTCAAGATCGCCATACTCGGCAAAGATCACCACGTCGCTGGCGATTTCGTAGTTGATACCAGCTGCCGTCTGCGTGTTCGAGTCACCGTTGCTGGGATCAACGCTCTGGGCCGCCCCGTAGAGGTCACCGCCGCCGTAGTTGTAGGAAAGCGCGATAGCCGTGTAATCGGTGTCATTACCAGCTTGGTCGTTTTCCTGGGCAAAGCGGGCGCTCGCCTCGAGACGGTCACTCAGCTGGGCCACTGCAGCGATGCCGACCACGTGGTCCTGCGACTTGAATTCGTTGGAATCACTGCCATTGGCATTGATCGAACCCCGGCTGTCGTAGGCGGCCGCGAGGGCGACCGGGCCGAAGTCATATTCGGCCGCGGCGATCAGGCTAACCTCAGAACCGTTGCCATCTCCGACATCATCGTTATCGCGATTGTTATGCCGACCCTGCAGCCGGAACGAGAAACCATCCATGTCCGGGCTGTAGTAGGTCAGCATGCTGTCCTCGTCGGTGAGGCTGACCGCGTCCAGCGAAGCGTTCTCAAAGGGATCCACGGCATCGGAAATCAGATCCTCGAAGACGTTGTCGCTGGCGCCGATCGCCACTTCACCGAAGTCGCCGACAAACCCGAGGATGCTGCCGTCGCGGCTTACAGTGTCGCTGTTTCCGAGCGTGTTGTACTCAAACTCCGCCTCGGCAAACGCCGTGATGCCATTGCCCAGATCCCGGGTGCCGCCGATAACAACCTTCGAACCGTCGTCTTTGAAGTCCGTGTCGTTTTCGCCGTTGGTTTTCTTCTCATACAGGTAGTTGAGCACCACTTCGCCGCCCAGGGTCAGAGTGGTGTTCTCGGAGACTTCGAAATCGGCGGCCTGGGCGCCGGCGGAGGCCATGCCGGCCGCGACCAGAAGGGCCAGTTTGGGTGCGTGCTTCATCACTTGAATCCTCGTTTGATTGTGGCGTTGCGTTGACGCGACAGCCGCGGCGTCCGCCGCTGCCCCGACTGGCGATGACAATGCCGGGACAATGTGACGAGGCGATGAGGATTCAGTGACAGATCAGTGGCGGTTCAATGACAGGACGATGGCATTTGGATGACAGCCGTGGTGAAGACGCAACAGGGCGTTCACAGCGACTCGCTGAGGCGGTCCTTGAGCTCGGCGGCGGTGGCCGCCTTCGGCAGGCAGGCCCGGGCGCGGCACACCCACGCGCCGCTGCCCTCGGCCGGCGCGGCACCGGCACGCTGGCCGTCACCGGGAGTCAACACCAGCCGGCCCGGGGCGAAGCCGCCCTCGGCGACGTCGCGCAGGGCCTGGCGCGTCGGAGCATCCCCGCGGATCACCACCAGCGCCGGGGGGACGAGCTGCTCATCCAGGGCATCCAGCAGGGTGCAGTGCGCCGCCGGTGCCTGCTCGATGCTCTCGGCGGCCGCCATTAGCGTGCGCTTGGCGGCATCCAGGTAGCGCGGCTCGCCCAGCCAGTGCCCCAGTCGGTTGAGCGCCAGCGCCGCGATGCCATTGCCGGCGGGCAGGGCATCGTCGGTCCAGCGCCGGGGCCGCTGGATGAGGGGGGCGTGGTCGCGGGCGGTCAGATAGAAGCCGCCGACATCCGCATCCTCGAAGCCCTCGAGCAGGGCATCGGCCAGTGAGCGCGCCCGCGCCGTGCGGGCATCGGACCAGCGCGCCTGCTGGAGCTCGATGAGGGCATCCAGCAGGAAGGCGTGATCGTCGAGGAAGGTCAACGCCCCGCGCGCCTGCAGCGCCGCCTCGGTGCGCTCGGCAGCATCGATGAGATGCGGCAGGTCGAGGAATCGCCCGGCCCGCGCCAGGGAACGGATCATCAGCGCGTTCCAGGCGGTCAGCACCTTGTCGTCGCGGCCCGGCCGCGGGCGCTGGTCGCGGGCATCACGGAGTTTCTGCTGCGCCGACTTCCAGCGGGCCACCAGGACGTCGCGCGGGGTGTGCAGGGCCTTGGCCAGTTCCGAGAAGGCCATGTGCACCTGTGGGTGCCAGCGCCCGTCAAAGTTGGGTTTTTCATCCAGGCCCAGTCGCCGGATCACCAGCTCCGCCTCGTCGGCACTGAGCACCGTCCGCATCTGCTCGGGCGTCCAAAGATAGAACGCGCCTTCGCCCCCGGCGCTGTCGGCGTCCAGCGAGGTGGCGAAGCCGCCGCCCGGCTGTTCCATCTCGCGCAGCGCCCACTCGGCGGTCTCCCGGGCAATGCGGCGGAAGAACCGATCGCCGGTGGCCTGGAAGGCGTCGCTGGCGACACCGATCAGCAGGGCGTTGTCGCTGAGCATTTTCTCAAAATGCGGGATCCGCCATTCGGCATCCACGCTATAGCGCGCAAAGCCACCGCCGATCTGGTCGTAGATGCCCCCCAGCGCCATCCGCCGCAGGCTGTGGCAGGCCATGTGCAGGGCGCCGCGGTCGGGCTCACCGCGCTGCTGACTGCGGGCATAGGTGCGCAGCAGCCGCTCGAGGGTCATGGGCTGCGGGAACTTGGGCGCCGGGCCGAACCCGCCGTGGGCCGGGTCGAAGCGCTCGCCCAGCTGCTGACGCGCGGTGTCGAGCACGCCGGCATCGGGCAGGGCAGTGCGCGGCGTGACCGTGCCCAGCCGATCCAGCACGCGCTTGAGATCGGCGTTCTGCTCGTGGATCTCGTCGCGGTGGTCGCGCCACACCCGGGTGATGCGATCCATGACATCGCCAAAGCCGGGCATGCCCTGGCTGGCCTTGGCCGGGAAGTACGTCCCGGCAAAAAACGGCATCTGATCGGGGGTCAGGAACACGGTCAGCGGCCAGCCACCGCCGCGGCCCACCAGCAGCTGATGGGCGGTCTGGTAGATGTGGTCAAGATCGGGGCGCTCCTCGCGGTCGACCTTGATGTTGATGAACCCGTGATTCATCTGATCGGCGATGGCCGGATCCTCGAAGCACTCATGCGCCATGACATGGCACCAGTGACAGGCCGAATAGCCGATGGACAGCAGGATCGGCCGGTCCTGATCACGGGCGGCGGCGAGCGCGGTGTCGTCCCACGGCTGCCAGTGCACCGGGTTGTCGGCGTGCTGGCGCAGGTAGGGGCTGCTCGCCGCGCCCAGTCGATTGCTGGTGAGGGGTGATTCGGCCATGGCATGATCCCGACAGACAGTGATAACGCGGGCTGGATGCTATCATCCTCGCCATCAACGGGTCTCGACGCACAGGAACGGGCACTCATGCGGATCGATGGGGCAACCGGACGGGTTGCCGAGGCGGCCTTTGTGGCATCGCCCAACCAGGGCGAGCGACCGCCCGGTCAGGCGCCGGAGCTGATTGTGGTGCATGGCATCAGCCTGCCCGCCGGCCAGTTCGGCGGCGGTCATATCACCGAGCTGTTCACCAATCGGCTCAACACCCGCGGTGACGCCCGCTTCGATTACCTGGCCGGCGTGCGGGTATCCGCCCATGTGCTGATCGCCCGGGACGGCGGGCTGACCCAGTATGTCGCGTTTGACCGGCGCGCCTGGCATGCCGGCGAGTCGGTGTTCGAGGGGCGGCGCGACTGCAATGATTTCTCCATTGGCATCGAACTGGAGGGCACGGACACCCAGCCCTACCGGCCGATTCAGTATGACCGGCTTGAGGCGCTGATCCGCGGGCTGCGGGCGACCTATCCGGCCATCGGCGCGGACCGCGTGGTGGGGCACTGCCATATCGCCCCCGGGCGCAAGAGCGATCCCGGCCCCGGATTTGACTGGCAGCGCCTGGCCCGCAACCTCGAGATCCGCTGCCCGATCACCCAGCGCCGGGCGCTCACCCTGTGAAGCTGCTTGCCCTGATTGCCGCACTGCTCATCAACAGCCGCCTGCCACCCGGGGGCTGGCGCAGTGCGCGGGGGTTCTTTCGCTACAGTGCCTGGCTGCAGCCGCGGCTGATGCGCCTGCGCGCCTGGGACCATGGCCTGGGCGTGGCGCTGGTGCTGCTGCCGCCGCTGCTGCCGGTGGCGATCCTGCAGTGGAGCCTGGGTGGCGCGCTGTTCGGCGGCGTGGGGCTGGTGCTGAGCGTGGCCGCACTGTGCTTTGCGTTTGGCGGGGGCGAGCCCCTCGAGGCCGAGGTGGCGGCGTTCACCGCGGCCTGGCGGCGCGGGGACACCGCCGCCGCCGAGACCGCCTTAAAGGCGCTGGCCGGGGGGCGGGACGAGCCGATGGCCTTCGAGGCCATGCCCGAGGCGGCGGCGGGGCATCTGATGCTGCGCGCCCGGACGCGCTTGTTTGCGCCGGTGTTCTGGTTTGTGCTGCTGGGCCCGGTGGGCGCGTTCGGCTATCGACTGGCGGTGCTGGCGCGGGCGTTCGGCGACTGCCAGGACAATGCCGGTCCCGGCTACTGCGGGCGTGCGACGCGCCTGGTGGCGGGGCTGGACTGGCTGCCCGACCGGCTGATGGCGCTGACACTGGCGCTGGCGGGCCACTTCAGTGCGGCCTGGACGGTCTGGGAATCTGAGGCGGCGGCGGGCGCACCGCGGCGCCTGGCGGAAACCGGCATGGCGGCGCTGGGTGTGCCGCTGGCCAACGCCCCCCGCGATCTGACCGCCGACGCCGTGGACGATGCCTATGCGCTGCTGCGGCGGACGGTTTATGTGTGGCTGGCGCTGGTGGCGGCGGGCGTGCTGCTGATCATCGGCTGAGCCGCCGGGCCCCCGCTGGAACGATCGCTAGACGACCATGACCGGGCAGTGCGCCCCGCCTGCCACACGGTGGGCGACGCTGCCCAGCAGCATACTGGTCTCGTCGGTGGTGCCCTGGGCGCCGATCACGATCAGGTCACACTCGCGCTGGCGGGCGAACTGGACGATGGTGCTCGCCGGCCGCCCGCCCTTGACGAACGCCCGCACCCGATCGCGGGGGACGTGGTGGTCGATGATCGACTGCTTGGCCGACATGGCGATGTCGGTGGCGTATTCCTTGAGCGCGTCGTCGGGCATGGTCATGCGCTTTGGCCGGACCATGGACAGCGAGGCCTCGCGCAGGCTGTGGTGCTTGAACACACACAGCACGAACACCTCGGCGTCGGTCAGTCGCTGCAGGCCGATCACCGTATGCAGCGCCGACATCGCGCCGCTCGAACCATCCACGGGCACCAGGATTCGGTTGAATAACGCCATACGCCGCCTCTAGTTGAACATCAGGTCGCGCAGTCCCAGGGCGATCTGCGGGAACATGATCAAAAGGGCCGCCGAGAACACCAGCATCAGGACAAACGGCGGTGTCCCCCGAATGACCTCCATATAGGGTCGCTTGAAGATCGCGATGGCCGTGAAGATATCGCAGCCGAACGGCGGTGTCGCCGATCCGATCGCCACCTGCAGCGTGATCAGGATGCCCACCAGCACCGGGTCGAGCCCGGTGGCCTCGATGGCTGGCATGAAGATCGGGGTCAGCACCAGGATGACCACGATGGGGTCGACGAACATACAGGCGATGAAAAACGCCACGCAGATCGCGATCAGTACGCCCACGGGTCCGGCTTCGTTGATGCCGACGGCGCCGAGCACCGCCTCGGGGATCTGGGCGAACGAGATGATCCAGGAAAATCCGTTGCCCGCGCCCACCAGGATGAACACCACCGCGGTGATCAGGCCCGTGGACTTGGCGATGGCCCAGATCTCGCTGGCCTTGAGCGAGCGGAAGATCACGAACTCAAGGATCAGTGCGTAGAGCACGCAGACCGCGGCGGCCTCGGTGGGGCTGAACACGCCGCCGTAGATGCCGCCGACGATGATCACCGGAAAGCCGAGCGGCCAGAGCGCATGGCGCACCGCTGCCAGGCGCTCGCCCCAGCTGGCCTTGTCCTCGGTGGGGACGTCCTTGATGTGGGCGTAGATGATGCAGTAGATCGAGAACATCGTGAGGATCATCAGCCCCGGGCCGATGCCCGCGATGAACAGCTCGCCGATGGAGGTCTCGGAGATCACGCCGTAGACGATCATGCCGATGCTCGGCGGGATCAGGAACGCGATGTCACTGGCGTTGATGATCAGCGCCAGCGTGAACGGGTCCTTATAGCCGGCCTTGAGCATCCGCGGCCGCAGCGGCGAGCCGATGGCCACCACCGTTGCCTGGGTGGAGCCCGAGACCGCGCCGAACAGCGTGCAGGAGGCGGCGGTGCTGACCGCCAGGCCGCCCTTGATATGGCCGATGAAGCTCATGACCATGTTGATCAGGCGCTCGGCGGAATGCCCCCGGGTCATGATGTCGGCGGCGAGGATGAACATCGGCACCGCGATCAGCGACGCCGGCCGGATCCCCGCGAGCATCTGCTGGATGAGGGTCTCCATCTGCCCGAAGCCGCCGAACATCATGGTGAAGCCGATCACCGCCCCGGCGATCAGCGGCACCATCATGGGGAATCCCAGCAGCAGCAGGATCACCATGGCGCTGAACATGATCGCGCTCATGGCCTAGACCTCGGTCTCGGTGTCGCGGTAGCCGTCGATGACGGCGGTGGACAGGTAGACGTCCTTCTCGCGGATGTTCTTGATGGCGGTGAGCAGGTACTGGATGGCGGTGATCCCCAGCCCCAGCGGCACCCAGACGTAGACCGTCCAGATGGGAAAGCCGAGGGCGGGCAGCACCCGCTCGCTGTCGCGGACATCGATGATGTACCACACCGAGAAGTAGAGCAGGAAGAACATCGTCGCCGAGGTGACCAGGGCGATGATGATCATCGCGACCTTGCGCCCGCCGACGGGGAATGCGTCGTAGATGGCCGACATGCGGATGTGGCGGCCGTGGCGCGCCGCATAGCCGATGCCCGCGAACGTGATCAGGATGATCAGGATCCGGTTGATTTCGCCGGAAAAGGAAATGCTCTGACCCAGCGCGAAGCGCCCCACCACGTTGGCGATGGTGTTGGTGGCCATGAGCAGCACGCCCGAGGCCAGGATGACGGCCTCCAGTCGTGCGAGAAAGGTGTCGAGCAGGCCAAGTGGGCCCGGCAGGTCCGAGCGATAGGCCCGTTCCGCTGCTTCGTCTTCGGCGTTCATGCCCGCTCCGCCTCCTCGATCACTGGTTAATATAGGGGGCGACCCGCCACGCGGGCCGCCCCGGGGCTGACTGGCGATCAGTCAGTCAGAGTCTCAGTTGGACTGGACTTCTTCGAGATCGGCCTTGAACTGCTCGAGCAGCGCTTCGCCATCCTCGCCGGTCATCTCGAGATACGCCTGCTCGACCTGCGGCGCCTGGGCCTTGAAGGCCTCGATCTGCTCGTCGGTGAGACGTGTCACGGTGACCTCGTCGGAGTCCTCGCGGATCTTCTCAAGCGACTCGTCGGCCAGACCCTGGATGTGCTCCATGGTGTGGTCATAAGCCACATTGGCCGCCTCGCGGATCATCTGCTGCTCGCTGTCCGACAGGCCTTCGAAGAAGTCCTGGTTGGCCATCGACGCCGTCACGAACCAGCCGTGGCCGGTGAACGTCAGATTCGGCGAGACTTCGTAGAGGCCACCCGACTCGATCCAGAAGATCGGGTTTTCCTGACCGTCGATCACGCCGGTCTGCAGGCCACCATAGACCTCACCCCAGGGCAGGGGCGTCGGGCTGGCGCCGAAGGCGTCGTAGGTCTCGGAGAGCAGCGGGTTGGTCATGACCCGGATCTTCTTGTTGTTGAGATCCTCCGGGCTGGTGATCGGCTCGTCGGCGGTGACCACCATCTCGCCCTCGGGGTACATCTTCAGCAGCTCGAGGTCATGCTCGGCATAGAGCTCGGGGAACATCTCATTGATGGCCTCGCTCTCGTTGAAGAACTCGAGCACGGTCTGCTCGTCGGTGGGCAGCAGGTAGGGCACGAAGAAAATCTGTGCCGGCGGCAGCCAGGCGCCACTGAAGCCCGGCGACTGGTTGACGAACTCGAGAATGCCGGACTGGGCCTGCTCCATGATGTCGTCGGACTCGCCCAGCTCGCCAAAGCGGTAGATCTCGAGGGTGTGATCGGAGTTGGCCTCGATGTACTCCTTGAAGGCCACGGCGTAGACGTCCTGCACGTCGCCTTCATACTCCTCATGCGCGTAGCGCCAGGTGTCAGCGAAGGCGGCCGTGGACAGGCCGAGGGCGAGCGCACCGGCGGCGGTACGCGTGAAAAGCGCGGATGACTTCATGAATGAGTCTCCTTGTTGCTGTTTCGGGTGACGGCAGAATGCCGCGCACTTGCCGATTACCAGCCGTCACTGATGTGACAGACCCGTTAAAGCTATCCCGCGCTGTTCGCGGGGGTCAAGTCAGTGGCATATGCTTCAAAATGGCGCGAATCATGCACGATCATGGCGCGTTATTACCGTTATCCGGCGCCTGCCGCGGCACCTCCGGCAGTTCGCTGCGACGCGGAAAGCGCCCGCCGCGGTAGGCTCGGGTCTGCATCCGCACCGTGGCCGTGGTCACCAGTGGCAGCCGCCCGGTGGCCAGCATGGCGCGCTCCCGCGCGCCGTACGCCGAAGTCCAGCGCGTGGCGGTGCGCAGGGCCTGGAGAATGAATGCACCGGCATAGGGCACTTCAAGGGCGTAGCCGTAGGTGGCCCGGACCCGTAAAAGGGTAGCGTCCTGGAGGCTGATGCCGCTGCGCCGGCCGATGCCGCTGGGCGCACGATCGAGGTGGCGGAACGGCAGATAGACCTTGCCGTTGGCGTCCCGCTGGCCGTGGTCGGCGAACGCCTCGCGGGTCGGGTTAAGAATGTGCAGCGCGAGGTTGAGCCGGGCATCGGGCATGGCCCGGGTGAAAAAGGCCGTCTCGAACCCAGTGGCCGTGGCGTCTTTGAGGTGCAGTGGGACGATGGCGCGGGCAAAGGCATTGCGCATGGGGCCCGTTTCGGCATTGGCGAGGGCCCCGGTCCGCGCCGCCATGAGGGTGGCGTGATCGACCACGGCCCGGGCCTGATGGATGAGCGCCCACTGGGTGATCGACAGGCCCAGCACGAGTACAACCGGCAGGGCGATCACCGTTTCCAGCATGATGCTGCCGGTGATGCGCCCGCTGCCGCTTGGGGTGGACCGGCCTGCGCGTCGGCGCATGCTCAGGGCCGGGTTATGACGGATGGGTCGCTATTGAGTGGTCGAGGTGGAACGGCAGCTGGCTGGGGCGTATTGAGCGGGGAGGCCGTTGGTATCGGGGATCTCGCAGTTCCAGGCGAGGGCGTTGTTGGATGTGTCCGGTACGAAGTTCAAGAGGGTATCTATCGCAGCAGAGTCCCCGATGTCTCCAAATTCAATCTCTATAGTACCTGCCGTTTCTCCCGGCACCGCCTCTCCGTGAACAGAGAGGCCCTTAATAACTTCCGTTGCATAATCTGTCCCATCTGCTAAACCCGCCTCCGCATTACTGGTCGGCAACTCGCCATTCGCATAGTAGTAATCCGCCACACTCGTCTTGGCGGCGCCGGCGGCGGTGAGGGCCTCGGTGACCTTCGCCCGCACCGTGTAGTCCGAGTAGGCCGGTACGGCCACCGCCGCCAGGATGCCGATGATCGCGACCACGATCATCAGCTCGATCAGGGTGAAGCCCTTCTGTCGCATTCGCATGGGAAACCTCCGTTGTCATGCTCAGGCCAGACTGCGGCCTGCCGGTCCATTCAGCCCCAGGCGCCGCTGCCGATCTGCGCGCCGGGTCACACAACCGACCCGCCCCGCGGGTGCGCCGGATGAGTGGCGGTTATCATGGGGTCGCTGATCTTTTGAATCGGTGCGTTTAATCGTGGAGAATGTCGGCACTTTTATTGGAGGAGGCGGAGCGTCCATGAACCTTCACGAATTTCAGGCGAAGCACATCTTCAGCCAGTTCGGTATTCCCATCCCCCGGGGCTTCGTGGCCCGCTCCGCGGCCGAGGCCCGCTCTGCTGCGCAGGAGCTGGGCGGTTCGGTGCAGGTGGTCAAGGCGCAGGTCCATGCCGGCGGCCGCGGCAAGGCCGGTGGCGTCAAGCTGGCCAAGAGCATTGACGAGGTGGGCGAGTACACCGAGGCCATGCTCGGCACCCGGCTGGTCACCCATCAGACCGATGAGCAGGGCATGCCGATCAACGCGGTGATGGTCGAAGAAGGCCTGGACATCGCCCGCGAGATTTACCTCGGCGCCCTGGTCGACCGGGCCAGCAAGCGGGTCGTGTTCATGGGCTCCGCCGCCGGCGGCATGGACATCGAGGAGGTGGCCGCCACCGAGCCGGAGAAGATCGTGACCGTTCGGGTCAATCCCGTCGCCGGTCTGCAGCCCTATCAGTGCCGCCAGATGGGCTTTGCGCTGGGCCTGACGCCCGCCCAGATCAAGCAGCTGACCCAGATCATGAAGGGCCTGTACCGCTGCTTCGAGGACCGCGACCTCAGCCTCATCGAGATCAACCCGCTGATCGTCACCGCCGACGACTCGCTGCTGGCGCTGGATGCCAAGATCAACGTCGATGACAACGCCATTGAGGTCAACCGCCAGCCCGAGATCGCCGACATGCGCGATCTGAGCCAGGAGGACGAGACCGAGGTGCAGGCCGCCGAGCACGGCCTCAACTACATCACCCTCGACGGCAACATCGGCTGCATGGTCAACGGCGCGGGGCTCGCCATGGCCACCATGGACGTCATCAAGCTGCACGGCGGCGAGCCGGCCAACTTTCTGGACGTGGGCGGCGGCACCAACAAGGAGCGCGTCACCGAGGCGTTCAAGATCATCTCCGCCAGCCCCGATGTGCAGGGCATTCTGGTGAATATCTTCGGGGGTATCGTGCGCTGCGACATGATCGCCGAGGGCGTGATCGCCGCGGTGAAGGAAGTGGGGGTCAACGTCCCGGTGGTGGTGCGGCTCGAGGGCACCAATGTCGAGCAGGGCAAACAGCTGCTCGCTGACAGCGGCCTCGATATCATCCCCGCCGATGACCTGACCGACGGCGCAGACAAGGTGGTCGGCGCGGTCAGCGCCTGATCCCGCAACCCGGACTAACGACGAGGAATACACATGAGCATTCTGGTGGACAAGCACACCAAGGTCATCGTCCAGGGCTTCACCGGGAAGCAGGGCACCTTTCACGCCGAGCAGTGCATTGCCTACGGCACCAACATCGTCGGCGGCACCACGCCGGGCCGCGGCGGCGAGACGCATCTTGACCGGCCGGTGTTCAACACCGTGCGCGATGCGGTGGACTGCACCGGGGCCGACGCCTCGATGATCTATGTGCCGGCCGCGTTCGCCGCCGACGCCATCCTCGAGGCCGCCGAGGCGGGCATCAAGGTCATCGCCTGCATCACCGAGGGCATTCCCGTGCTGGACATGCTCAAGGTGAAAGCGGCGCTGGACTTCTACGACGCCACGCTGATCGGCCCCAACTGCCCCGGCATCATCACCCCGGATCAGTGCAAGATCGGCATCATGCCGGGCCATATCCACAAGGCGGGGTCCATCGGCATCGTCTCGCGCTCGGGCACGCTGACTTACGAGGCGGTCAAGCAGACCACCGACATCGGCATGGGTCAGAGCACCTGTGTGGGCATCGGCGGCGATCCGATCCAGGGCATGAGCTTCATCGATGTGATCTCGCGCTTCGAGGCCGACCGTCACACCAAAGGCATCGTCATGGTGGGCGAGATCGGTGGCACCGCCGAGGAAGAGGCCGCGGAGTACATCCAGGCCAACGTGCGCAAGCCGGTGATCGCCTATATCGCCGGTGTCACGGCGCCGCCCGGCAAGCGCATGGGTCATGCCGGTGCGATCATCAGCGGTGGCAAGGGTACCGCGGCGGATAAGTTCGGCGCCCTCGAGCGCGCCGGCGTGGCCACGGTCCGCTCGCCGGCGGAGATCGGTCAGCGCGTGAGCGACGCCTTTACCGGATGAATCAGCACCTGCGGCTGGTCATGGCCCAGCTCAACCTGCTGGTCGGCGATGTCGCAGGCAACACCGATGCGGTCATCGAGGCCGCCACCCGGGCGCGGGACGACCTGGGTGCGCGGTTGGTGTGCTTTCCGGAGCTGACGCTGACCGGCTATCCGCCGGATGATCTGCTGCTGCGGCCCGACTTCATCGCCGCCGTCGATCACGGCCTGGGCCGCATCGCCGAGGCAGCCCGGGGCATCACCGTGATCGTGGGCGCCCCGCAGCTTGCCGATGGCCATCTCTACAACGCCGCCTGCGTGATCCGCGACGGCGCGGTGCAGGCCTGCTACGCCAAGCAGGAGCTGCCCACCTATGGCGTATTCGACGATCTGCGCTATTTCACGCCGGGGACGTCGCCCTGTGTGATCGACGTCGACGGCTGCCGGGTGGGCGTGACCATCTGTGAGGACGCCTGGCACCGCGGGCCGGTCAACCAGGCGGCGGGGGCCGGCGCGGATGTGGTGGTCAACCTGAACGCCTCACCCTTCGATCACTATAAAAGCGCCGCCCGCGAGTCGGTGCTGCGCGACCGCGTTGCCGAGACCGGTCTGCCCATCCTCTACTGCAACATGGCCGGTGGACAGGACGAGGTCGTCTATGACGGCGGGTCCTGCGCGTTCGATGGCAACGGCGATCTGATGGTGCGCGCGCCGCACTTCGACACGGGCCTGCATCCGGTGGATGTCGAGTGCATCCATGGCCGCTGGACACCGCTGGAGGGGGCCATCGAGCCGTCGCTCTCGCCCGAGGCAGTGGTCTATGAGGCCCTGGTCTGGGGGGTGCGCGACTATGTCGAGAAAAACGGTTTCCCGAGCGTGGTGATCGGTCTGTCCGGCGGCGTCGACTCGGCGCTGGTGACCTGCATCGCCGCTGACGCGCTGGGCCCGGACCGAGTGCACTGCCTGATGATGCCCACCCGCTACACCGCCGATATGAGTCAGACCGATGCCGCCGGGCTGGCCGACGCGCTGGGCGTTCGCTACGACACGCTGGCCATCGAGTCGGTGTTCGATGGCTTCTGCGCCACGCTGGCGCCGGTGTTTGGTGACCGGCCCGTGGATGTCACCGAGGAGAATCTGCAGTCGCGGATCCGCGGGACGATGCTGATGGCGGTGTCCAACAAGCTGGGCGGTCTGGTGCTGGCGCCGGGCAATAAAAGCGAAATGGCGGTGGGCTACTCCACGCTCTATGGCGACATGGTGGGCGGGTTCTCGCCGCTCAAGGACATCTTCAAGACCGAGGTGTACCGCCTGGCCGCCTATCGCAACGCCGACGCCCCGGTCATCCCCGAGCGGATCCTGACCCGCGCACCGAGCGCTGAGCTTGCCCCCGATCAGAAGGACAGCGACAGCCTGCCGGATTACGCCGAGCTCGACACCATCCTGGCCGCCTATGTCGAGGACGATGCCAGCGTCGAGGATCTGGTGGGTCAGGGGCATGACCGCGAGACGGTGGCCAAGGTGGTCAAGCTGCTGCACCGCAACGAGTACAAGCGCCGTCAGGCGGCGCCGGGGGTCAAGGTGACCACCAAGGCATTCGGTCGCGACCGGCGCTATCCGATCACCTCCGGGTTCGGTCGTCAGCCGGGCGGACCGGGCGCCTGATACACTCACGCCTCCAGCCAACAGCGGAGCATTGGAATGAAGAAAATCGAGGCCATCATCAAGCCGTTCAAGCTCGATGACGTGCGCGAGGCCATCGCCGAAGTGGGCATCACCGGCATGACGGTGACCGAGGTGAAGGGGTTTGGCCGGCAGAAGGGCCACACCGAGCTTTATCGCGGGGCGGAGTACGTTGTGGACTTCCTGCCCAAGATGCGCGTCGAAGTGGTGGTGGCCGACGACCAGGTCGAGCGCGTGGTCGAGGCCATCGTGGCGGCGGCCAACACCGGCAAGATCGGCGACGGCAAGGTATTCGTCACGCCGGTGGAGCAGGCCGTGCGGATCCGCACCAGCGATTCCGGCGAACAGGCGCTCTGATCGCGAACGCCGTCCGCGGCGGCTGGACGCCGCTAGAGGCCGCCGCCCATCGGGCCACCCATTCCGCCTGAGCCGCCTGAGGGGCCTTCGGACGTGGGGGCGGGTGGCACTTCCATCGTCTCTTCCTCGTAGAGTGTCGGCGTGTCGGGGATGCGGTCCCCGGCATCGCGGTCGGTCTCGCGCTGGGCCGTGCGCACGCCATCAGCCAGGGCATCCAGACCGAGGCGCTGGTAGGCGGTGCCAAGCAGGTCGGTGGCCGGCTTGACCGCGGCGGTGCCCTCAAAGGCCTCGATCACGGTGATGGCCCGCCGGGCGGCGGCCACCCAGGCATCGCGATCGGCATAAAAGCGCGCCACGCTCAACTGGAACTCCGCGCCTTCGGCGTACAGCACATCCAGTCGTCCGCGCGCCATGTCGGTGTACTCACTGTCGGGATAGTCCTCGACCAGTGTGGTGTAGGCGGCGAAGGCCTGGCGCCGTGGGACCGGGTCGCGCAGGACGTCGTTGATGCCCACCCAGTCCTTGACCGGCCCGCGGTTTTTCTCCTCAAGCGCGAGGCCCTGCATGTACCAGCTGTAGGGCACGGCGCGGTGGCGCGGGTTGATGCGCCGGAAGCGTTCGGCGGCGGCCACGGTGGAGGCCACTTCGCCGGCCTGGAAGTAGGCGTGGATGATGTCGAGCTGGGCCTGGGTGGCGTAGAGCCCGAACGGGTACTGCGCCTGCAGCGACTCGAGCTCGCTGATGGCGGTCTGCCAGTCGTTGCGCCCGGCCGCCTCGCTGGCGGCTTCGTAGAGGGCCGCCGCCTCGGCATTGTCGAGCCGGTTGGAGGTCTGCGTGTTGCCGGCGCAGCCCGCGAGCAGGCCGATAAGCAGTAGAATTGCGAGAAAGCGCGTCATGGCACCTGTGTCCACCGTGTGTCTGATCCACCCAGTCTAGAGAAAACGGGGAGCATCGCCCAGCATGAATGACTCGTCAGTGACCCGGATCGAGCGCGACGCGACGATCCCCGAGGCCGCCGCGGGGCGGCGGCTGGATGCCGTGCTCGCCGAGCTGTTCCCGGAGTTCTCGCGCTCGCGGCTGCAGCGCTGGCTGCGCGATGGGGATCTGACCGTCGATGGCGGATCGCCGCGGGGGCGTGTGGCGGTCAAGGGCGGTGAGCGCATCCGGCTGGCCGCCACCGCCTCGGAGGAGGGGGTGGTCGCGGCCGAGCCCATTCCGCTGTCCATCGTTCATGAGGACACGGCCCTCCTGGTGATCAATAAACCCGCCGGTCTGGTGGTGCACCCCGGCGCGGGCAATGCGGATGGCACGCTGCAGAATGCGCTGCTGCATCATGATGCGCGCCTTGGCGGGCTGCCGCGCGGGGGGATCGTGCATCGGCTCGACCGTGACACCACGGGGTTGATGGTGGTGGCGAAGACCCTCGAGGCGCATACCCATCTGGTTGAGCAGCTCCAGGCCCGCACGGTGGGCCGCGAGTATCTGGCGGTGGTCGGCGGCACCTTTACCGCGGGCGGCAGCGTGGATGCGCCCATTGGCCGGCACCCGCGGGACCGGTTGCGGATGGCGGTGCGCCAGGGCGTGGACAATAACGGCGATCCCATCGGCGCGGGGGTCAAGCCGGCGGTCACCCATTACCGCATCGAGGCGCGTTTCCCGGCCCATACGCTGCTCCGCTGCCGGCTGGAGACGGGGCGGACGCATCAGATCCGTGTGCACATGGCGCATATCCGCCATCCGATTGTCGGTGACGTGCTGTATGGCGGGCGGCTGGCGCTGCCGTCAGGGGCCGAGTCGGCAATCCCGGCCGAGGGAGATAGTGGGGTTGCTTCGGCGCCGAGTGAACACTCGTCATCCACACGCAACGTCCACACGCTGGCCGATGTGCTGCGCCGCTTCCGCCGGCAGGCCCTGCATGCCGAGACCCTCACGCTGGTGCACCCGACAAGTGGTGAGACCCTTTCCTGGTCGGCGCCGCCACCGGACGACTTTGCCGCGCTGCTGGCCGCCCTGCGTGCGCATCAGGCTCAGATGGCGTCGGCCGCTGAGGATGACGGACGGTGGCGGCCATGACCGCCGGGACGGGCCTGTCGATCCTGCGCCCGGATTGGCCAGCGCCGGTGAACGCCGGCTTTACGACCCGGCACGGTGGAGTCAGCGAGCCGCCGTATGACGCCCTCAACCTGGCGATGCACGTGGGCGATGACCCCGCGGCGGTGCGGGAAAATCGTCGGCGTCTGCTTGAGCAGGCCGGCCTGCCCGAGGCGCCGCGATGGCTCTCCCAGGTGCACGGCACCCGTGTGGTGCATGCAAGCGCCGTCGAGCGCGACGTCACTGAGGCCGATGCGGTGTGGACGGATCAGCCCGGGCAGGTCTGTGCGGTACTGGTGGCCGATTGCGTGCCGATCCTGCTGGCCGCGAGGGACGGCACTTGTGTGGCCGCGGTCCATGCGGGCTGGCGTGGTCTGGCAGCAGGGGTGATCCCGCAGACCCTGGCGGCACTGCCCGTCCCGGCGTCTGAGCTCATGGCCTGTATCGGCCCGTGTATCGGGGCGGAGGCCTATGCGGTGGGCGGTGAGGTGATCGAGGCGATGGCAAGCGAAGGGGTGGCTGCCCGATATCGGTCGGCAACCGTCACCGACAACGCGGGACAGGGCCCCCCAGCGGGTGACACCCCCAGCGGGCGCTTTCAACTTGATCTGGCGGCCACCGCCCGCGGGATCCTCGCGGACGGGGGCGTTGGCGCGATCACCGCGGTGGACCGCTGCACCCACACGGCGTCGAGCACCAGTTATTCCTATCGGCGTGAGGGTGCCACGGGCCGTCTTGCCGGGTTCGTGGCGCGACTTGCAAAGGCCTGATGCACACCCCATATCAATAGTCAAAGCGAACGACTACTGAAGGAGTCTGCACCATGCGTACGGACAAACTGACCACGAAATTCCAGATGGCCCTGGCGGATGCGCAATCGCTGGCCGTGGGGCGTGACAACTCGATGATCGAGCCGGAGCATCTGACGCTCGCTATGCTCGATCAGGAGGGCGGCGGCGTGCGTCACCTGCTGCAGCAGGCAGGCGTCAATGTCAATCTGCTGCGCTCGCAGCTCGGCGAAGCCGTTGATCGGCTGCCCACGGTGAGCGGTGATGGCGGTGAGGTGCATGTCAGCAATGACCTCAACCGACTGCTCAATCAGACCGACAAGCGCGCGCAGAAGCGCGGCGACAGCTACATCTCGAGTGAGCTGTTTCTGCTGGCGGCCGTGGATGATGGCAAGACCCGGGTGGGCGAGGCGCTGAAACACGCCGGTGCCAATAAAGAGGCGCTGGAGAAGGCCATCGATACCACCCGCGGCGGCGAGAACGTCGATGATCCCAATGCCGAGGACCAGCGCCAGGCGCTTGAGAAGTACACCATCGACGTCACCGAGCGGGCGGAGCAGGGCAAGCTCGATCCGGTGATCGGCCGTGACGAGGAGATCCGACGCACGATCCAGGTCCTGCAGCGGCGCACCAAGAACAATCCGGTGCTGATCGGCGAGCCGGGCGTGGGCAAGACGGCCATCGTCGAGGGCCTGGCGCTGCGCATCGTCAACCACGAGGTGCCCGAGGCGCTGAAGGAAAAGCGCGTGCTCTCGCTCGACATGGGGGCGATGGTGGCCGGCGCGAAGTACCGGGGCGAGTTTGAGGAGCGCATGAAGGGCGTGCTCAAGGACCTGGCCAAGCAGGAAGGTGAGATCATCCTGTTCATCGATGAGATTCACACCATCGTCGGCGCCGGTAAGGCCGAGGGTTCGATGGACGCGGGCAATATGCTCAAGCCGGCCCTGGCGCGGGGTGAGCTGCACTGCATTGGCGCGACCACGCTGGATGAGTACCGCACCAACATTGAAAAGGATGCCGCGCTGGAGCGGCGCTTCCAGAAAGTGCTGGTGGACGAGCCCTCGGTGGAGGACACCGTGGCGATTCTGCGCGGCCTGAAGGAGCGCTATGAGGTGCACCACGGCGTCGAGATCACCGACCCGGCGATCGTCAGCGCGGCCACGCTCTCGCAGCGCTACATCACCGACCGCAAGCTCCCGGACAAGGCCATCGACCTGATCGATGAGGCGGCGAGCCGCATCCGCATCGAGATCGATTCCAAGCCGGAGGCCATGGATCGACTCGAGCGCCGGCTGATTCAGCTCAAGATCGAGCGCGAGGCCCTCAATAAGGAAGCCGACGAGGCCTCGAAAAAGCGCCTCGCCACCCTTGAGGACGAGATCGCCGAGATTGAGCATGAATACAGCGAAATGGAAGCCGTCTGGAATCGCGAAAAGGCCGCCGTGGAGGGCACCACCGGGCTCAAGGAGGCCCTGGAGCAGGCCCGTCAGGAGCTGGAGACAGCCCGCCGGGCGAGTGACCTGACGCGCATGTCCGAGCTCCAGTACGGCCGGATCCCCGAGCTCGAGCAGCAGCTTGAGGCGGCCACGCAGGCCGAGGATCAACCGGCCATGCAGCTGCTCCGCAACGCGGTCACTGATGAGGAAGTCGCCGAGGTGGTCTCGAAGTGGACCGGCATCCCCGTGGCGAAGATGCTCGAGGGTGAGCGCGACAAGCTGCTGCGCATGGAAGAAGGTCTGGGCGAGCGGGTGATTGGCCAGTCCGAGGCCGTGCAGGCCGTCTCGGATGCCATCCGCCGGTCACGGGCGGGGCTGTCCGATCCGCACCGGCCGAATGGCTCGTTCCTGTTCCTCGGCCCCACGGGCGTCGGCAAGACCGAGCTGTGTAAGGCGCTGGCGAGCTTCCTCTTTGATACCGAGGAGGCGATGGTGCGCATTGACATGTCCGAGTTCATGGAAAAGCACTCCGTGGCACGGCTCATCGGTGCGCCGCCGGGCTACGTCGGCTATGAAGAGGGCGGCCATCTGACCGAGGCCGTGCGCCGCAAGCCCTACTCGGTGCTGCTGCTCGATGAGGTGGAAAAGGCCCACGCGGATGTCTTCAACATCCTGCTGCAGGTGCTCGATGACGGACGGCTCACCGACAGCCACGGCCGCACGGTGGATTTCCGCAATACCGTGATCGTGATGACCTCCAACCTCGGCTCACACCTCATCCAGTCGCATGCCGGCGAGGCGCAGTATGACGAGATGAAGCGCGAGGTGATGGGCGTGGTCGGCCAGCATTTCCCGCCGGAGTTCATCAACCGGGTCGATGACGTGGTGGTGTTCCACCCCCTCGAGCGCGAGCAGATCCGCCGGATCACCGAGATCCAGGTGCGCGACCTCTCCGAGCGGCTGCGCGACCGGGACATGGCGCTGGAGCTCACTGATGCGGCACTGGATGTGATCGGCGAAGCGGGCTTCGACCCGATGTATGGCGCCCGGCCGCTGAAGCGGGTGCTCCAGCAGCGGGTCGAGAATGCTCTGGCGCAGCGGATCCTTGCCGGCGAATTCCAGGCCGGCGATCGCATCCGGGTGGATGCCGAGGCGTCGACGGACGGCGAGGGCAGTGGCGGCTTGACCCTCGAGCGGGTCAGCGAGCCCGTGCCGGCCTAGCCGTTCACCCGGCGGATCATTGCCAGGCCGGCGTTTGTTTCATAAAGTTTGTGAAACAGGCAGGAGGTGAAAAATGCAGGCATCGGTTCGGGATCTGCGGCTTCGTGCGGCCGAGTTGCTGGCGGCGGTGGAGCGGGGTGAGTCCATCCAGATCACCTATCACGGTCGCCCGCGGGCAATGTTGATCGGCATGGGTGGAGAGGTTGCGGGTTCCTCTCTTGGGCGCGCGATCGATGCCGACGAAAACCCGGCCTTCGGGCTCTGGCGGGGTTGGATGGAGGTCGAGGGCGCCTAGCCGTTCACCCGGCGGATTACCGTGTCGAGGGCGCGCGTCGGCAGCAGCCGGCGTAGCGCCTTAAAGACATGGGTGGGGAGGGTGACGTGGTAGCGGGGCTTGGGGTGAACGGACTCGACCGCCAGGCGCAGCTTGCGCGCCACCGCCTCGGCCCCCAGCGTGAATGGCGGATCACCGGCGCCTTCGAGGCGTTTGATCACGGCCTGATAGCTTTGCTGGTGGACGCTTGCACTGGGATCGATCCAGCGCTCGAACTTTTCCCTTCCGGTGGCCCGGAAGTGGCTCGTGACCGGCCCGGTCTGGATCAGTACCGCCTCGATGCCGCTGCCGCCCAGTTCCTGACGCAGGGTGTCGGTCAGGCCTTCGAGGGCGTACTTCGAGGCGTTGTAGGCGCCCCGCCACGGCAGGCCGATAAAGCCGAGCACTGAGCTGTGCTGGACGATGCGGCCATGGCCTTGAGCCCGCATCGCCGGCAGCACAGTGCGAATCACCGCCTGAGCGCCGAGGACATTGGTTTCGAACTGCGCGCGCAGGGCTTCGCGGGGCAGATCCTCGACGGCCCCCGGCTGGCCGAACCCGGCGTTGTTGAAAACGGCATCAATGCGGCCGTTAGTGCGACCGAGCAGGGTATCCACCGCGCGCTGAATGCTCGCGTCATCATCCACATCCAGGCGCAGCGCATCGTCCAGGCCATCATGCTGCAGGGCCTCGACGTCCTGCGGCTGGCGTGCCGTGGCAAAGACGCGCCAGCCGTGGCGTTGCATGGCGAACGCGCAGTGCCGCCCGATGCCCGTGGAGCAACCGGTGATCAGGATGACTGGCTTTGTCTCTGCGCGTTGCGGGGTCTCAGACATGGTCCGTTCCGGTCAGTCGTAGGTCGTTGTGGGTCAGCGGCTCGCCGCCGGCTTCGGTCACCCGCACCGTGTTGCTCATCCCGATGCCCCATTGGCCGGGGATACGCAGCATCAACGGCAGATGAAAGACCATGTTGGTCTGGAACTCGCGCTCGACGCCGCGGGCTATGAACCCGGAGCCCTCCACCCATGAAGGCGGGAACTGGAGCCCGACGGTGTAACCGAACACACCCGAGAAGAACGCCCGGTCGGCGAGTGGGGCGAGGGCCGCCTCGGCCGCGGCCGCCGCGTTATCCATCGACACACCCGGGCGCATGTGCTCGATCAGGGTTGTGTGGATATCCCGGATGCCATCCGCCACCCGACGCATGTCATCGGTTACGGACCCCGCGACGCGTGTGCGCATCATTGGTGCGGTATAGCGCTGATACGCCGACCCGAACTCGATGAACACCGGGTCACCGCCCGCCACCGTGTGACGCTGGTGGTTGCAGTGGATGACGCTTGATCGCCAGCCGGCCGTGACGATCGGCTGCAGGCTCATGAACTCGCTGCCGGCGTTGATCATGGCCGCCGATCCAGCGGCGGCGAGCTGCTGGTCCGTCACGCCCGGGGCGATCAGCTGCTCGGCAGCGGCGATGCCGGCCTCGGTGATCCGGGCGCTTTCCCGCAGCAGGGCGATTTCGGCGTCGCTTTTGACGATCTTGACGGCATCGACCAGTCCCGAGGCATCGATGAGGGGCCGATCCGGGAGTGCGTCCGCGAGTCCGTCCCTGAAACCGGTGCGCAGTGCGGGTCCCCAGTTGTCCGTGCCGATGGGCCCGGAAAGCCCCAGGTCGGCGATGATGCCGGCCATCTGCTCCGCAGCGCCGTTCGCGTCTTCCCAGCGATATCCAAAGACCGCGTCCACCCGGGCGGTGGTCACGGCCGGGCCGGTCTCGATGGAGGGTACTTGCAGCACCGCTTGTCCGGGTGGGTTGCCCCCGGTCGTGAGCAGTAGTGCGGTATGCACCGAGACCTCGAGGGTGTTGTAGCCGGTGAGATAGCCGATATCCGCCGCGTCGGTGACCAGCAACCCGTCCAGGCCGGCCGCCGCCATTCGCTGTGTGACGGCCCGGCGGCGCCGATCGTACTCGGCATCATCGAATGGCCGAGTCAGTGAGCCGACGCGCTCGGCAAGCACTTCGCGATAGCGATTGAAATCCATGGATGGCCTCCTCTGGCTGGCGGATTACACAATGTGGGACTTCCCGCGATGTTCGTCCAGAACGAGGCGGTCATCCCTGTTCCCGATCCCTTGCACACTCGTCACCCATATCGTTTATACACATCCCCGATACACACTGATGGATACACATTGTGGGTGTTCAAGCCCTCCGGAAGAGGCATCCGCTTCTCGGGATCTTTGGCCTGTCCCGGATACCGGATGTGTACGGCCTTGCGCTCCAGCGCCTAAATGGCGATCAGTCGGATTAGCGATGAGTAAGGCGGCAGTCGGCGGTCGGTGGTGAGCAAGTAAGCAGGCAATCTGAGCGTTTGGGCAACCAGCAAGCGGTCGAATGGATCGCGATGGTGCCATGCCAGTGCGGCCACTTCGTGGCACTGCAGATCACCCGATTGCCGGGCGGATTACCCGATCTGTGCGGCCCTGCGCGCAAGCGTACGGGCGTTTGCCTCGCCGGCCCGTCTCAACGCGGTCTCAATATGCGGCGTCTCGGCGACGGTCGTCCAGAAAACAATCGCCGCCTCGGCTGCGGCGTGCCAGTCGGCGAATTCGGCGGGTTGTGGCATCGGTGGGTCGAAGTCCGGCGCCCGCATCTCGCCACTCGTTATTGGCGCGTAGGCCATCGGCAGCATGTCGTAGGCCGGCGTGGGCTCAAAGCGGGGACGGCCTGGCCGTTGTCCGTCAGCCGCGACGGGTCGAAAGGTCACGTTCCCCGGGTGCATGTCGGAATTGGCGATCATCCGTCCGAACCACCACTGCCGGCTCACCGCCACGCATCCCGCCGCATCCAGCCAGCCATGGCGATGCAATGCCGCAATCTGCACACGCCAGTCGTGACTGAACACACCCACCAGCGACGGATCGATCGCTGCGAGGGTCGAGACCGGACGGCGTCCGAAGGCGCCCTGTCGATCGAAGCGCTCGATCTCCAGGAAACGCCGCGACTCGGCATCAATGACCCTCGTTTGCGACGCCTTGACGCCCGCTATCCCGGCCAGCGCTCGTGCTGCGAGATGCTCGCAGTAGAGCAGATCCCGCCAGCGCTGCACCACGGCTGACCCATCGTCCGGCGCGGAGAACTTGACGATGACCGGGGTTGACGTACCGGTCTTGGAATTCATGCACAAGGCCGTGAACTTGGGAAATTCGCCACCGGCACTGGACGCGGGCAAGATGTCCGCAATCGCCCGCCTGGCGAGCGCCGGGAAATCTGTCTGTCGATTCGACACGGATATGGCCGACTTGCCCTCGGCGCGCTCCCGGTACCAGCACTCGATGGATGCCTGCCCCACCACCAGGTCTCCGGGCAGATCGGCGCCGTGCCGGCCGATGATGCGCAGGATGTCGTCGTCACTCCACAAGGCCGGTTCGGCGGGGACCGGCAGCCTGCCCTCAAGTGCCCGGGCATAACGACGCCCGATGTAGCCCTGCGGGCGCATATCGAGGATCGGATAGGGCAGGCTCTCCCACCAGCCATCGCGCTGCGCCTCGTCGATCGGCCAGCCCAGGGCCTGCAGGTCGAAATGACAGCCCTCGGGTGCGATCGGCGTAAGCAGCCCGGCGTCATGGGCCCGGCCCTCAGTATCGATCCGCATGACCGGGAGCGATGTCTCCTCGATGCCAGCGACCTGCGCCTGTAATGCCTGCGCGACCTGAGACCACTGGATGCGTGATGGACGCGCCATTCAAACCGCCGTTATGCAATCATTAATGCAATGATCTTATCGCCTAAGAACAGAGAGTTGCCACTATTCAGCGCATGGACTGCAATGGTTTGCCGAGCCGCATCTACGCCAGCAACACCGCCACCAGCCCGGTGATGAACACACCGTCAAACGTTCCCGCCCCGCCAATCGAGGCCAGGGGCGAGCCGAGGCCGCGTACGTCGCGCAGGCGCAGGGCGTCGGCGCCCAGCAGCACGCCCAGGGTGCCGCCGATGTAGGCCAGCGGGGCGCTGCTCTCAGGCGCCAGCGTGACGGCGGTCACCGCCGCGCTGATCGGCGCGATGAAGATCGGCATCCCGATCCCGACCCCACTGACAGGCCGGCTGAACGCGTAGCAGATGCCGGTCTGGATGGCGACTGCCGCCAGCACGATCCCCGGTGACAGCGGGTTGTGGTTGAGCAGATAGACCGTGAACGCCACGGGGATGATGCCGCCGCCGACATTGACTGCGATAAGCACTTTGTCTGGGTTGAGCCGACGGGCCATGGCGGTCATCCAGCGCAGCCGTTCGGCCCAGCGCGGATCGGGCTCGCGGGTGGCGTCGACCGTGAATAGCGGCAGGTTGATGCTGCTGCCGAGCAGCGAGGTGATCAGCAGCAGCATGGCGGAGCCCTGCGACAGTCCCAGCTTGTCAAAGGCGACGGTCACGACGCCGATCTGGATGAACACGAACAGCGTGGCGGCGAGAAAGATGGCAGCGATGATCTGAAGCGGCACTGACGGACTCCTGATGATCCAAAACCGGCTATCATGGCTTGCATTGGGGCAGTCGCGCCCCGACTCAATAACCATTGCACAGGTGACAGGGACCCACAGCATGCCGATCTATGAATACGTTTGCGATGACTGCCGCCACGAGCTCGAGGCACTGCAGGGCATGAACGATGCCGTGCTCACTGAATGCCCCGAGTGCGGCCATGCCGCGCTGCGGCGCAAGATTTCCGCCGCCGCCTTCCGGCTGAAGGGCAGTGGCTGGTATGAGACCGATTTTAAAAAGGACAACCAGCGCAACCTGGCCGGGGATCAGGCCGCGAGCCCCAAGTCCGAGGGGAAATCGGCCGAAGGAGGACGCAAGGATGGCGGCAAGTCGGCCGCTGCGGGCAAAGACAACGGCGCCGGCAAGGGCTCAGGTAAAGCCCCTGGGGGCAGCGCCAAAGAGTAGTTTCGCACCCTGCAACCCGGTTGGGACGGCTTGCCTGCCCTTCCCCCACCGCTTAACATTTGCTGGCTTCAATGATCCATCAATGGCGGTTTGATCCCTATGCGCACCCACTACTGCGGCGATGTCACCGAGGCCCTGCTCGATCAGGATGTAGAAATCTGCGGCTGGGTGCACCGGCGGCGGGACCACGGGGGTGTCATCTTCATTGATCTGCGCGACCGCGAGGGTCGCCTGCAGGTGGTGTTCGACCCGGATCGCGAGGAGGCCTTCGCCACCGCTGACCGCGCCCGGCCGGAGTGGGTGCTGCGAATCAGTGGCCGGGTGCGTCGCCGGCCGGAGGGGACCGCCAACGAGAACCTCGGCTCGGGCCAGGTCGAGGTGCTCGCCCATGACATAGAAGTGCTGAACACGGCCAAGACGCCGCCGTTCCAGGTCGACGAGGACGACGTTGGCGAGGACGTGCGCCTGCGTCATCGCTACATGGATCTGCGCCGCCCGGCGATGCAGCAGCACCTGATCACCCGCGCCCGGGTGACCAGCTTCATGCACCGCTTCCTCGATGGCTACGGCTTTCTCGATATCGAAACGCCCATGCTCACCCGCGCGACGCCTGAGGGCGCCCGGGACTTTCTGGTGCCAAGCCGCCTGCATGCGGGCAGTTTCTACGCGCTGCCGCAGTCGCCGCAGCTGTTCAAGCAGCTTCTGATGATGTCGGGCCTCGATCGCTACTACCAGATCGTGCGCTGCTTTCGGGACGAGGACCTGCGGGCCGACCGCCAGCCCGAGTTCACCCAGCTTGATGTCGAGGCCTCGTTCATGGACGAGGGCGAGATCACTGAGCTGATGGAGCGTATGGTTCGCGAGCTCATGCACGATGTGGCGGGCGTCGATCTCCCCGCGACCTTCCCGCGCATGACCTACGCCGAGGCCATCGAGCGTTATGGCATTGACCGGCCCGACCTGCGCATTCCCATGGATCTGGTCACGGTCAGTGATCTGCTGACCGGCGTGGATTTCAAGGTGTTCGCCGGGCCGGCCGCAGACCCGCGGGGGCGTGTCGCCGCCCTGCGCGTGCCGGGCGGGGCATCGCTCACCCGCAGGCAGATCGACGAGTACACCGAGTTCGTGGGGCGCTATGGCGCCAAAGGCCTTGCGTACATCAAGGTCAATGACCCGGCGGAAGGCGTCGATGGGCTGCAGAGCCCCATCCTCAAGTTCTTGCCTAAATCGGTGGTCACCGACCTGCTCGCACGCACCGGCGCCGGTGCCGGTGATCTGATCTTTTTTGGGGCGGATCGGGCCAAGGTGGTCAACGAGTCGTTGGCCGCGCTGCGGGTGCGGTTGGGCCACGATCTGGGGCTGCTCGAAGGCGAATGGCGGCCGCTGTGGGTGGTCGACTTTCCGATGTTCGAGTACGACGAGGATGATGGTCGCTACTACGCGCTGCATCACCCCTTCACCGCGCCGCGTACGGATTCGGTGGAGGCGTTCCAGGCCGCCGATCCCGAGGCGCTCATCTCCCGGGCCTATGATCTGGTGCTCAACGGCACCGAGCTGGGCGGCGGGTCGATCCGTATCCATCGCCCCGAAATGCAGTGGGCGGTGTTCGAGCGCTTGGGCATCGAGGCGGATGAGGCGCGCGAGAAGTTCGGCTTCCTGCTCGAGGCGCTCGAGTACGGCGCGCCGCCGCATGGGGGGATCGCCTTCGGGCTTGACCGGTTGGTCATGCTGATTGCCGGGGCGGGCTCGATCCGCGACGTCATGGCCTTTCCCAAGACGCAGACCGGCACCTGTCTGCTCACCGATGCGCCGGCGGGGGTGGATACCCAGGCGCTGGATGACCTGCACATCCGCGTGCGCCGGCCGCAGAAGGGCTAGTCGGTAAGCGTCAGCCGGGTGCCGGGTCGGATGCCGTGGCGCTCGGCGGCACCGGCCGCGAGCTCAAGGGCGGCGGCAATCGGTGCATCGATCCCATAGCCGGTGCCACCGGGGGTCATCCGCTCGACGTCAATCACGACGCCGTCGGCGTTGATATAGGCAATGTCGAGGGCGCGGCGGACGTTCTGCATGTGCCAGCCCACCCGGCGCGGCTGTGTGAAGGCGAACCAGATTGGATGATCGCGGACCACTGTCACGGGCAGGTGCTGCATCCCCTGGGCGCGCTCGTCAGGCTCATCGGCAATGCGCACGGCGAGGCGGCGGGGCGATGAACCGGTCGTTTCAGCGTCATCGGCTGCCGGTGGGGTGATCACGACCTCGCCCGTGGTCATGGACTGCCATGCGGGGGGCAGGGCAGTGGGATCTGGCGCGGTGCCGGCATCGCCGGATTCGGCCGTCCCGCCGAACAGCCAGGCATCACCCAGCAGGATCGCGCCGGCCAGTGCCAGCCCCGCAATAATCCGTGCAATCCATCGTTTCATGGGTGGCAGGCTAACCGATTCCCGGCGCCGGCGTCGCGGGGGGTGCGCCTGGCCGGCCTGACCGTTCCTTACATCGCAACACCATCCGCGGTTATACTTAGGCTGATCTGCAGGGAGCGGAGGGGTAACGGCAGGGCGGGCCGGTTTATGACATGACGGCATCAATGGCAACGGCATGGTTGGTGGCGATGGGATTGGCGGTGCTGGGCGTGGTCGCCCTGCGACCGCCCGCCGCCGCCCTTGGTCTGGTGGATAAGCCCGGCGGGCGCAAGGTACATGCCCGGGCGGTGCCGCTGATCGGCGGGGTGGCGGTGCTGCTGGCCTTCGGCCTCGCAAGCCTGCTGCTGCCCATCCCCCTGCGTGCCTACGGCGCGCTCTATGCCGGGCTGGCCGTCCTGGCGGTGAGTGGCCTCATTGACGATGCCATCGGCCTGTCGGCGCGCTGGCGTCTGTTGGCGCAACTGGTCATGGCGACGTTGGTGCTGGTCGCCGGTGGCCCGACGCTCGCCGATATCGGCCATCTGCCGGGCGTGGGTCTGGTGCAACTGGGGGCCCTGGCCGGCCCGATAACGGTTGTGGCCATTGTCGGCTTCGTCAATAGCCTGAATATGATGGACGGGGCGGACGGCCTGGCCGGTGGGGCGGCCGTGCTGATCCTGGTGGGGCTCAGCATCGCTGCGTGGCTTGCCGGCAACGTCATGGTGCCGGCCCTGGCGCTGACGCTGGCGGCGGCGGTGCTGGGGTTTCTGGTGTTCAATCTGCGGGCTCCCTGGCGGCGCCGCGCCTCGGTATTTCTGGGCGATGGCGGCAGCCTTGCGCTGGGGTTTGCGCTGATCTGGCTGGCGCTTGAGACCGCCGCGCTGCCGGGGCGGGTGATCTCGCCGATGGGGATCGCCTGGCTGCTGGCGCTGCCCGTGGTCGAGACCCTCAACCTGATCGTCCGCCGGCTCATGCGCGGGCAGAGTCCCTTTCACCCGGATCGCGAGCATCTCCACCATATCCTCCGCCGCGCCGGTTTCAGCGTGGGGCAGACCACGGCGCTCATCCTGGGGGTGATGGGCCTGATGGCGGTGGTGGGGCTTGAGGCCTCGCGACGCGGCGTGGCCGATGGCTGGCTGTGGCTGGGGTTGGTCATCTTCGGGGTCATGCATTTCGTCTTTACCGATCGGGGCTGGCGCAGCCTGCTGGCGCTGCGGCGGCTGCGGGACTGGCAGGGCACGATGCGTCGCCGGGAAGGGCTGCGCGGGGTTCCGCTGACCCCCTGGCGCCACCGTCTGGCCCTGGGTGGCTTTTACCTGTTGGTGGCCACCCTGCCATTCGCCCTGAATACCGCCCCGCTGGGGGTTGCCATGGTGGCATTGGCCGTGGTGCTGCCGGGAGCGCGGTTTGCCCGCACGGTGGCGCGTGAGTGGTGGGCCTGGGTGATGTTCGCGCTGGCCGCATGGGCGCTCTGGCGGGGCATCGGAATGGGTGGGAGCGTGGTGACACTCTGGAACGGGGTGGCGCTGAGCGGCCTCGCGGCCCTGCCACTGGGCTGGTGGCTCGCCAGTAGTCCGCGGCATGTGCTGGGCGGGGCAGGGGTGCTGATGGTCGCGCTGATTGCCAGTGCGGGTCTGCTTGGGCTCGATAACGGCTTGGGGTCGGAGGCGGCTCGAGGCCTCAACGGGCCGGCGCGCCTGATGTTGCTCGCCCTGCCGCTGCCATTGTGTCTGGGCCTGCTCATGCGCCAGATTCAGCGGGCCGACCGTGGCTGGCTACAGGCAGGGCCACTGGCGGTACTGGCGCTGATCACCGCCGCGGCACTCGTCGCTGGCGTAGTGACGGCGCCTACTCCGCTGCCGATGACCGTGGCGCAGGTGCGTGTCGAGCTGCAGTCACTGGTTCAGCTCACGGGCATCACCGGCGCAGCGCTGCTGGTGGCGCTGCTTGCCGGTCTGATTCGGCCGCTGGGATGGCTCTGGGGTGTCCGGGGCGTCCCCCAGTATGCGGTGACGTCACTGGCGGCGCTGATGGCGCTGGTGGTGGCGTCGCTCCTGATCGGGCTGCCGTGCCAGGGGGTCGAAGGGGGACTGGTGTTCAGTCTTGCCATGGCGGTGCTTTGCATGGCCGCCATTCAGGCGCGTCGATGGCAGCGCTCCAACGCCGAGCGGGACTAGGCGGCGTGGGTCGGTGGGTGCGGCGTCTATGCGGAATCTGCCCCCTCACCGAGTCATCAACGCCTCGAACGCCTCGCCATCCCGGCCCATGATGTTCGGGACGAACGGCGCGTAGACGTTGAACAGCATGGCCGAGTCGGCATGGCCTAGCAGGCGTGAGACGAACAGGGGGTTCTCACCGGCGGCCAGATGCAGCACGGCGGCGGTATGCCGGGTTTCATAAACGCGGCGCCGCTCCAGGCCCAGGTGCTTTAAGGTGGGCAACCAGAAGTCCTTCGAGACCTGGGACGGATCCAGCGGCTGGCCTTCGAAGTCGGTGAATAGCAGCCCATCGAGTGGATGCCTCGGGTTGGCGGCATCCGGGACCACCAGCCGCGGGTTGTTAGCGAAGTTACCCGGGTCATCGGGGTCCCGGCGCTGACGGGCGCGGTCCCGCACTTCCACCGCATCGGCGTTGAACTCCTCGGGCTGCTCGGGGACGCCACCACGCAACAGCGCAAGCATACTGGGTCCGTGGCGCTCGCCGACATAGGCAGCCAGGGCCTCACCGAGTCGGGGTGCGAGCTGGATGTTGCGCCGCGAGCGGCGCGTCTTGAGCATCTGCAGCATGCCATCGGTGAGGGCCACCCGGATTCGCAGGCGGTTGCGCGGCAGGTCCAGATCGCGCAGGCGCAGGCCGTTGATCTCGCCGGTGCGCAGCCCGGTATAGAAGCGCACCTCAAAGTACAGCCGCATGCGCGGGTCGACGGCGCGCAGAAAGGCATGGACCTGCTCCACGGTCAGCGGCTGGGGATCCTTGCGGTCGTCCGGCAGCCGCGGCAGGTGCTTGATCGGATTGTTGATCCCCAGCTCGCGCTCGGCGAGGTTCATGATCGCCGAGATATGCGCCATCAGGTTGGTGATGCGGCTGTTGCTGAATGCCCGTCGGCCGTTGGGCCGGGTCGCCTCGAGCAGCCCCTGGCGGAACGTGCGCAGGGCGCGCTCGTCGACCTGGTCAACCGGGTAGTCGCCCAGGAAGGGCACGATGTGACCCCGCAGATTGCGGGCGACCCGGGTGCGATAGGCGGGCTTCCAGTCGCCTTTGCACATCTCGTACCAGCTCCAGGCATAGCGGCCGAAGCGCTGCCCCGGGTCATCGCTGCGGTTTTCACGCAGCAGCCGCTCGGCGGCCTCGATCTTTTTGCTGTTGGGGAACCACTTCGCGTAGTTGAACGCCCCCGTCTCGAGCTCGGCGTTGAGGCGGCGGACGTTGCGCCGCATACGCTGACGGTTGGCCGGAGTGTCGGGCAGCCCGGTGCCTTCACGGAAGCGCTTGCCGTTGATGAACATATCGTACTGCAGGATGCCGTTGGGCCGGACCACGAATGACGCCATGTCGCCCAGCATGCGCGAGCGCCTGGCGTCGATGTTGTGAGATCCGTCGCAGTGGGTTGGGCAACAGCGGGACGAGCGCCCGGCCACTCCGGCCCATGATTGCCCGGTGTCATACTGCAGAGTAATATCTCCAACGAGAGCACGGAATTGTCTGGAGGATGCAAACGATGTCGATGTCAGCCAAATTGTTCATGAGCGGGCGGAGTCAGGCTATCCGCTGGCCGGCAAAGTTGCGCATCGACGCAACCGAGGTGCTGATTGAGCCGGTCGGCGAGGCGTATCTGATCAAGCCACGGACACCCAGCCAACGAAACCTCGGCGAATGGCTGCGCGCGTTTTATGCGGCGATGGAGCCCTTGCCTGATACCTTCCTGGCCGAACGCAGCGATGCAGTGCCACAGACCCGGGATTGGTCCTGAGGCATGCTGCGGACGCTGGACACCAATATATGCAGCTACATCCTGCGAAAACGGCCCGAGAGTGTTATTGAGCGTTTCTCAGCGCTGAGTGTTGGCGATGTATGGATTTCAGCCATGGTGGCGGCCGAGTTGCGGTTTGGGGCCGAAAAGCTTGGCTCGGGCCCGTTCAGAGCCACTGTCGAGGCATGGCTTGCTGGATTTGAAGTGCGCGCATGGCCGGTTGAGGCGTCCAGCCGTTATGCGCAGGTGCGGGATCATCTGGAAACCCGTGGCCAGCCGATCGGGAATATGGATTTGATGATCGCCAGCCACGCATTGGCGGAAGATACAGCAGTTGTCACGAATAACGCCCGGGAGTTTCATCGCGTGCCGGGGCTCGCGGTTGAAGAGTGGTTGCTCTGAGGCATCCAGCAGCTTTAGGCCTTTGACCCGAGCCTGTGACTTCGTTCACACTCTGAACCGTTGCCTCAAAAGAACGCTGAGCGCGACACGGCGGTAGCGTGCCTGACTACCCGCCTCCACCCCAGAAAAGTTAGTAAAAACAGTGACTAACAAGACCGCTTCGCTCGACGATGCGCTGTCCCTGCGGGCGCTCCAAGCGCTTGAGTCCGACCCCAATCTGAGCCAGCGCGCCCTGGCCCGCGAGCTGGGTGTGAGCCTGGGCCGGACCAACTATTGCTTGCATGCGCTGATGGACAAGGGGCTGGTCAAGCTCCAGAACTTCCAGCACAACCCGCGCAAGATGCGCTACGCCTATCTGCTCACGCCCCAGGGCATCGAGGAGAAAACCCGTATGACCTGGCGGTTTCTACGCCGCAAGGAGGCGGAGTACGAGGCGCTGCAGGCCGAGATCGCGGAGTTGCGCCGGCGCGTGGCGGCGGATGCCGGGGTGGAGGGTCGATGAGATTGACGGATCAGCAGGTCGCTGCCATACGACGGGCCGTGTCTGCGGATGATGATGCGCGTGGCGGCGATGTGGATCTGTTGGTCGTTCTGCCCGAGCCGGTTGAGCGTCCTGCAATGCTCTCGGCGCAGCTATCAGCGAAGATCAGCCGCCATCTGCACGGCCGCTCGGTTGATGTTGTGCTGTCTGCCCCGAACCTGACAACGACGCCAGTTCACGAAGTCGCCGCACAAGAAGGCGTTACGCTGTTGTGACTGATCCCGCCCAGCGTCTGACTGATGACACAGCGGATTCTGAACAGGTAAATGCCTTGATTCTAACGTTGGGCGTCCATGAGTGGGGCGATAAGGCTACGATTGAAAAATTCCTGGCCGCCAAGGGTTCAAGCTGATTGCGTCAGCGCATGGCGCGATTGCAGCGCCCCTCGGAGGAGCTGATCCGGGAAGAGCGTGACGAGCGCTGAGTGGGATGGTTGCCGCGCGTTCAGACCTTAGCGAGTGCATCAGCGAGGGCGGCAGTGATGGAGACAAGCTACATTGTTCGATCCATGTGGGACGATGATGCAGGCGTTTGGGTTGCGACCTCTGATGACGTGCCCGGCCTCGTTGCCGAGGCGGAGTCACTTGACGCTCTCTACGAAAAACTCGAAGTACTCGTCCCTGAGCTGCTCGACGTCAATGGCTTTGGTCAAGGCCAAGAGGCTTCGACGGAGTGAGCGAGTTGGTGCATTGAAGCCATCAAAAGCACGACCGGTATGAGACACCATACTCGCCAGAGTAATGCGATGAGTACGACTAAGCTGGATTATTACATTGCCCTGTGATTCTCATGGCACTGATGGTGTGAGGTATACACATATACCAGCACCCACGGGAGAAGGTTATGAGTAAGCAGACAGCCGTTCGCCTGTCGGATGAAACCTATCAGCGTCTGCAGGTGCTATCCGAGCAGACCGGACGCACGGCGACTGATTACATCCGTGAGGCGATCGAAACCCATCTGGATGATCTTGAGGACATCTATCTCGCTCAACAGGCGCTTGAGCGACTACGCCGGGGTGAGGACGAGGTGGTAAGCGCCGAGGCCTTCTGGCATGGCCTGGAGGGTTGAATATCTGCGCTCCGCGCGCAAGGCCGTGGAGAAGCTCGATCCCGCTGAGCGTCGCCGAATCCGCACATTTTTGGAGCGTCGGATCGCTACGAGCCCTGTTCGACATTGGGGCGATCAGGCACAAGCTGCTGACCTCTCCTGCAGCGGCGGTAGGGTCCCTTTTAGCACTGGCAACACCCTGACGGCAGGCTTGACTGAGGTGCCAGATTTAGGCACCATGATCAGCAATGAAGCGGAAGCAGCGACAAACGCTTGAATCAGTTTTCGCCCGACCACCGAGCGCAAATATTCAATGGCGGCAAGTCGTTTCAATGATGCAAGCGTTAGGGGCGGAAGTTACCGAGCGTCGTGGGTCAAGGGTCGCATTTATACTCAGCGGTAAGGTCAACATACAGCATCGCCCTCACCCTGGCCCCTCGCTTGATAAAGGTGCGGTCGCTGACCTGCGAGATTTCCTCGAAAGCTGCGGAATTAAGCCGTAGGAGGATGTGATGAGCACGATGAAACTGGATGATTACATCGCGCGGATTGATTATGACGAGGACCGTGAGGTCTTTCACGGCCGGATCATCAATATTCGGGATGTCGTTAATTTCTACGGCGCCACGCCTGCGGAGCTAAAACAAGAGTTTCGTAATTCGCTCGAATGCTACCTTGAAGTATGCGCCGAGCGTGGGCTGGAGCCCGCGAAGCCGTACTCCGGGCGGTTCAATATCCGGATGTCCAGCGAAGAGCATCGGCTGATCGCCCAAGCCGCTGAGCATCACGGTGAGAGCCTCAACGCCTGGGCACGGAAAACTCTAGATGATGCAGCCCGTCGTGAGCTTGACCCGGCTGGGTGAAGTTATTGAAAGACTGAGGTTAGCGCAGTGGAAAAATATGAGGCCTGGAACGGGTACTTTAGCCCTTAACGCTGACGAGCGGGTCGAATCCGTGGAGATTGACCAGGAGCACTTGACTGTCGGCTTGATGGATGGCCGGCGTATTTCGGTTCCACTTGAGTGGTATCACCGGTTAGCAAACGCTGACCCGCAGCAGCTTGAGCGCTGGGAAATTTGCGGGGCAGGTTACGGGCTGCATTGGGAAGATCTTGACGAAGACATTAGCACCGAGGGATTGCTCAGAGGTGCACCAGCCCCGCGCTATGAGCATGAAAAAATTAATTGACCAGGTCCCTGACTGCGGCCTTTGTGGCGGAAAAAAGACCCCCTTTGGGTCAAAAATTTGGGTTAGAAAAATGTTCCGCGCAACGCATGGAAACGCCCGAGTGAGCCACTTCGCGGCGATGTGACGCCGTCTTTGGGTGATTCAGGGGCGGGGGTTGCCGTCTCAACCTCGGCAACCTCCGGGAACAGGCGGGGGATGCCCCGCGGATTCGTCCATAGTGGGTTCAACGGAAACCTCCGGTCTTAGTCGGGAGTTTCACCTTCTCGAACCGAGTAACTCACCCCGCGGCACTGCTTACATAGCGCCAAACATCGCGGCAAAAGACTGTCCCTCGAACGCCCATGATGACCGCCACCATTGATCTCGCCCGGTTGCTGCGCGAGGGCTGCACAGACAAAGCAGGCCGGGAACTAGGCATCGCGCGTTTTGAGCAGAAAAACAATCGATATGTCCGCTAGCAGTATCCCGTTCATTGACCTCAAGGCCCAATTCCAGAAGCTAGAGCCACAGATCCGTGCGCGCATGGATCGGGTACTGGAGCACGGCCGATACATCCTCGGCCCAGAGGTCGAGGAGCTGGAAACCCGACTCGCCGAGTTTGTCGGGGTTGATCACTGCATTGGCGTCGCATCCGGTACCGACGCGTTGCAGATCGCACTCATGGCGTTGGAGATCGGCCCCGGAGATGAAGTCATCACCGTGCCCTACACCTGGATCTCGAGCGCCGAGACCATTGCGCTGGTCGGCGCCACGCCGGTGTTCGTGGATATCGAATCCGACACTTGGAACATGGATCCGGCGAAGCTCGAGGCAGCGATCACGGAGAATACCCGGGCCATCATGCCCGTGGGTATTTATGGTCAGCCGAGCGACATGACGGCGATCAACGCGATCGCTGAGCGATATGAGTTGCCCGTGATCGAGGATGCCGCGCAGAGCCTGGGCGGGACGCACGGTGGCAAGCGCTCGGGTGGACTGGGGACGATCGGCTGCACATCCTTTTTCCCGAGCAAGCCGCTGGGCTGTTACGGGGACGGCGGTGCGGTTTTTACCGACGATCCCGCGCTGGCACAGGCTGTCCGCCAGATCCGTAACCACGGGCAGGCTAAAAAGCACCACCATCCGGTGCTCGGCATCAACGGCCGCCTCGATACCCTGCAGGCAGCGATCCTCCTCGCAAAGCTCGAGGTGTTCGAGGATGAGATCATTCAGCGTCAGTCCGTCGCGGCCGGCTATGGACGGACACTGGCCGATGCGCCGATCAAACGCCCGGTGGTCGGTGAGGGGAACACATCGGTCTGGGCCCAGTATACGATTCTCTCGCCGGATCGCGACGGCCTGCGCGAGCGGCTGCAGGCGCAGGGTATTCCTTCGGTCAGCTACTACGCCGTCCCAATGCACCAGCAGCCAGTCTTCGCATCGCTTGGCTATCAGGTTGGCGATTTCCCCGAGACCGAGCGCGTCTCTGCACAGTGCCTCAGTTTGCCCATGAGTGTGGGGCTCTCGGAAGCCGTCATCGAGGAGATCGGTCGTATCTGCACCGGTCAGCGCGCCGATCAACCCAGCTAAGCCTGCAGGAGTTACATGATTCACCACGAACCTGAACCGATTACCGGCCGCCGTATCCGCGTGGGGCTAGTTGGCTGCGGCCGTATCGCCAATAAGCACATTGAGGCGCTTGAGAAGCATTCGGAGAACCTCGAGCTTGTCGCGGTCTGCGATACCGATCCCGACGCGCGACGCGATGCTGAGGCTCAGACCGGTGCGTCGGCCTACGCGAGCTACCCAGCGCTACTGGAGCGCAGCGACATCGATGCCGTAATCCTCTGCACCTCCAGCGGTCTTCATCCGCCACAGGCCATCGCCGCCGCAAAGGCTTGCAAGCATGTCATCACCGAAAAGCCCATGGCGACGCGCTGGGCCGATGGCAAGCGCATGGTAGAAGCCTGTGATGACGCCGGTGTGCGGCTCTTTGTGGTCAAACAGAACAGGCGCAATGCGACGCTCCAGCTCCTGAAGCAGGCCGTGGAGCAAAAGCGCTTCGGGCGTATCCACATGGTCAACCTCAACGTCTTCTGGGCCCGCCCGCAGGAATACTACGACTCCGCCCGCTGGCGGGGCACCTGGGAGTTCGACGGCGGCGCTTTCATGAACCAGGCCAGCCACTACGTGGACCTGCTGGACTGGCTGATCGGCCCGGTGGAGAGCGTGCAGGCCTACACCGGCACCCTGGCCCGGGATATTGAGGTGGAGGACTCCGGCGTCCTCAACGTGCGCTGGCGCAACGGTGCCCTGGGCAGCATGGCTGTGACCATGCTTACTTACCCCAAGAATTTGGAAGGCTCCATCACCATCCTGGGGGAAAAGGGCACCGTTCGCGTCGGTGGGGTGGCCGTCAACGAGATCCAGCACTGGGAGTTCGACGACCACCGGCCCGAGGATCACAGCATCCGCGATGCCAACTACGAGACCACCTCCGTCTACGGCTTCGGCCACCCGGCCTATTACGAGAACGTCATCGCCACCCTGCGCGGCGAGGCTGAGCCGGATACCGACGGCCGGGAGGGGCTGAAGTCCCTGGAAGTCCTCATCGCCACCTACCTCTCCGCCCGTGACGGTCGCCAGATAGCGCTGCCGCTGGAGTACTAGGAGCCCCATGGCCGACTACAAGGTCCATGAAACCGCCATCGTTGACGACGGCGCCACCATCGGCACCGGCAGCCGGATCTGGCACTGGGTCCATATCTGCGGTGGTGCCCGTATCGGGGAGAACTGCTCTTTCGGCCAGAACTGCTTCGTGGGCAACCGCGTGGTCATCGGCAACAACGTCAAGGTGCAGAACAACGTCTCCGTCTACGACGACGTGATCCTGGAGGACAACGTTTTCTGCGGCCCGAGCATGGTCTTCACCAACGTCTATAACCCCCGCTCGGCCATCCCACGCAAGGACGAATACCGGCCCACCCACGTCAAGCAGGGCGTGTCCATCGGCGCCAACGCCACCATCGTTTGTGGGGTTACCCTGGGTGAGTACTGTTTCATTGGCGCGGGTGCGGTGATCACAAAAGACGTCAAACCCTATGCGCTCATGGCCGGCGTGCCGGCCAAGCACCTCGGCTGGATGAGCCGGTACGGGGAACAAATCCCCTTGCCTCTAAACGGCGAGGGTGAGCATCGCTGCCTCTACATGGGTGACTGCTATCGGCTGGAAGGTGGCGAAATGCGGCTGGTTGAAGCTGGTAGCCTCCCGGCGAAATAAGCGGGAGAGAGAATCCTGCTCTTCGTCGATCTCAATGCGTAGTGCACCCATGTCTGCCCGGCTGCCAAGTTTCATTTCCGAAGCGATATTGACCACCGCAAGTGCATCCTACGCACCAACACTGTACGTCGATGGGGACGATCTAAAAAATCGATGCGATACAGATTGAGGCGGCTAGCGACTACTCAGCCTTTCTATGCAGTCCAATCTTGCTGAAAGTGACCAAGCAAGGGGCTGTCAAGTGCTGCATGCAACCCTGGCTTAGTAGTCTCTCGACCCACTCTTCTATTGACCGTCTTCCCGGCGGCCATGAATAGGCTAGGCAACGCGGCCCGGCGTTTGCTCCCGAAGAACCGTTTCATCCGGAGCGTCTCGATCCTGGCCGGTGGCACGGCTGCGGGGCAGATCATCGTCGTCGCTGCTTCGCCGGTACTAACGCGGCTGTACAGCCCGGAAGACTTCGGGCTGCTGGCAGTTTTTGCGTCCCTCCTAGGAATTCTGGGAGTGGTCGCAAGCCTCCGCTTCGAGCTTGCCATACCTTTGCCAGAGAGCGACGATGAAGCTGCCAGCCTCACCGTACTCAGCCTTCTGGTTGTTGTGGGGATGGCCCTCCTCGCAACGGCAATAGTCATACCTTGGCGGGCGCCCATTGCAGCGGCCGTGAACGCGCCCCTTCTGGAGGACTATATTTGGCTGCTCCCGTTGGGGCTTTTCCTGATGGGTGTCTACCAGGTCTTTAACTACTGGGCGATTCGAACCAAGTCCTATCCGGCAATCGCCAGAACAAAGCTGACACAGGCTGTCAGTATGATTGCGGTGCAGATCGGCGGATATGCGTTGGGGCCAGTGTCGTTGTTGTTGGGGCGAGCGTTTGGCCAGGCTGCTGGAACTAGCACACTCGGGTCACTCGCGTTTGTCAGCCGGCGCGAAGCGTTCAGGAAAGTAACCCTATCGGGTGTCTACAAAGCCGCGGCACGTTACTGCAATTTCCCTTTGTATTCCTCATGGGCCGGCCTATTGAATGCAGGTGGAAGCCAGATTCCTCCGATTCTGTTTTCCGCCTTTTATAGCGCCGGCGCTGCTGGCCTTTACATTCTGGCCCATCGAGTAATTGCCATGCCGATGACTCTTGTAGGGTCGGCGATCGCCGATGTCTTCATGCCCAACGCCATCGATGCAGTGCGGGAAGCCCGACTGAGAGACTCCGTCGCCTCCCTGCAAAGACAATTGGCGTGGATCGCATTACCTCCTGCGGCATTGCTCTTTGTCGCGGCCCCAGAGGCCTTTCGAGTTGCATTCGGTGCCGATTGGGAACAAGCCGGCTACATGATTAGGTGGCTGACCCCAATGCTCGTTCTGCAATTTGTCGTATCACCGTTATCACGCATCTTTGTGGTATTGCAAAGGCAGCGATTAAGTCTTCTTTTGCAAGCAAATCTGTTTCTGCTCAGACTGGGGTGCTTTGTTCTTATTTGGTTTTTCTCGCCCGATCTCCTTGACGCAGTTATATGGTTTGGTCTGGTAAGCAGCTTGGGGTATTTTGCTTATTTTTCTGCAATCGCATCATTAACTCAAAACACTCTTAGTTTGTTTTTAAAAAATTGGGCTCAATGCCTTCCATGGATTGTTGTCGTGGTCTCGCCTTTATTGATTGTCTCTTATTCCGGTGGCTCGGGTGCGATCTGGGAGAAGGCCGTTGCTCTGATAGTATCAGCGAGTGGGATAGCTATTTTCTATGACAGAACGCTAATCAGAAGAAATCGTGAATAAAAATCAATTAGCCACTGCTGGAAATTAAGCCGAAAACCAATATAACCATAACATGAGTCAGTCCTACTAACGTTATTTGCTGCCCTGAATTATCGCACGATGAACAACAGACGTATTAAATTACCTCGTTTCTTAGTTAAAGAAATAATCAAAAGGGTCTTGACGCGTGTAAAATATATCGGATTGAAAAATACGCTTACCTATTTTTTCTTCCAGCGCATATTACGCATAAACTCCCATGTGGAATGGCCGGTTCATTGGGCGTCAATCGTAAGTTCACCAGATAGAATCCAACGCGGCTCCTTTCGTCCATATCCAGGATACATGCCTGGGCAGTATATCCAAGCAGTCAACGGTGTTGTCATAGGTCGTAATGTCCGGCTAGGGCCCGGTGTAAAGATAATATCTGCAGATCACGACGTAAATGACTTTCAGGTTCATTTAGTGAATAGCCCGATCTATATAGGAGATAACTGCTGGCTGGGGGCTGATAGTGTTATTCTACCAGGTGTAAAGCTAGGCAATCATGTGGTCGTGGCAGCGGGCGCTGTTGTTACGAAAAGCTTTGGCGAAAATGTTCTGGTCGGCGGGATCCCTGCAAGAGTTATAAAACGAATCGGAGCTTATCAAGGGAAAGTGGATTACATTTGAAGACCGATTGTTCATCGAGTCTTGCAGGCTAGATCTTTTTGACAGCTTTAGATTAGTTTGCTCCGGTCCAAGCACTCAAAAATAATTGGTTATTGGCGGGCCTGTTGAGTGAGATCTCGCCATAGGAAGACTCAATTAGGAATGTTTTTTAATTCGAAAAAATCTGAAGCGAGCTGGCTAGATAAAAATTTTCTAAGGTGTCGATTATTTTTTTTCAGTCGAATCGACGCTGTAAGGTATGAGACCCCTTATGAGCCGGTAGGTTTCGGTGTTGAGCGGTACAGCATGTACGAGATCGTTCAATATAGAGATTACATTAAGTGGGTGCCAGAGAGCTTAGTCCAAGCCAACGAAAAAAATTTTTCTCTCGATGCATATTTTCTTATTGATCAGGGAAGTGGGCTTCCTGTGGGAGCGGCGTCTGCTTTGAGGGTTCGCGACCGATCTTTCTGGTATGACAATATTCCGATGCGCCCAGATGAGGTCAGACTTGTTGGGTTGAAAATTTTACCGAACTACCGGGGGCGGGGCCTTGGCAGGTTCCTACAAAGGCAGTTCTTTTACGATGTCACTAGGTTTGAGGGCGTGCAGTGGATTTCTGCCATTGTGGAAGACCACAGACTTCCGTCTATTCGGTCGCAAGCGGGGGTGTTTCACCACACGACGCATAATTGGTTAATTAAGATGTTTGGGAGGAATTTAGTTTCCATTATAACGGGCGGAATGCACAAAGGGATTTGGTATGTTGGCCCTAACCGTGGGAGTCGATGGAGAAACGATGTCTAGTCAGCCGGAGGCGTGGGTATTCAATTGTGATTACAATGGCTTGTCAGTGATCCAATCCCTCGGACGAGCTGGAGTGGTTGTGCGCGCGCTAGACGCACATCGGGCAATTGGTACGCGCAGCAGGTACGCGCGCTATTCTTCGGTCCCGGACCCGCTGGTTGACGAGGATGGTTTTATTAAAGCGCTGTGGCGGCTGCGGGAGGCGGTAGATTCTAACCCCATCTTGGTTCCGACTAATGATCACTGGGCGGAAGCTATTGCGCGTCACCGTGCAGTGTTGTCGGAAGGATTTGAGTGCTGCGTCTGTCAGTATGAGACGGTTTCATTGGTATTGGACAAGGAGCGTTTCGGGTACTGGGGCAAGTCTGTGGGCTTACCTGTGCCGCAGGTATGGCAATTGGAAGAAGCAAGGGGGGATGCAGAGATTCCCTTTCCGATAGGTGTCAAACCGAATGTGCGGCGGTCGGCTGGGCAGGGTTCATTCAATGCTCGGGCCGCGGACCAACTGCGGTTCCGCCGATGTGTGAATCGTCCTGAGCTGGACGCTGTTCTCTGCGAGGCGGAGCAAGCCGATGTACATGTGTTCCTGCAGGAAATTATCGAGGGACGGTCGGACGCAATGCGGACGATTGGTGTTTACGCGGTAGAAGGCCGTCTATTAGGGATAGTATACGGAAAAAAAAAGCGCGGTTTTCCGCCGGGTTCTGGCGATTGCGTAGTAGGTGTGGCTGAGGAACCCCCTAAGTGGGCGATTGATTTGGCGGAAAAAAGCTGTGCTGCCCTACATTACACCGGGATTGCGGAGCTCGAAGTTATGCAAGATTCAGTCTCAATGCATAATTTTTTAATTGAGATTAATCCAAGAAGCTGGAGTTGGATTGGGGTTTCGCAACCTGCCGGGAGTAACTTGCCATTGCTCGCCTACAACAATCTTGCTTTCGGGCAGGAGCCAGCCGGGCTGCAGGTCGGCTGCCGGGATGGGGAGCCGGTGTATTACGCAAAGCTTTTGGGAGATCTACAGAACACGCTTCTATGGTATCGGTTCAGTGATTCTAAGGATTGGGTGCTTAATTTCCGCGGGTGGTGGGGTACATTCGCCGGCAAGCGTGGTGTTTTTGCCGAGTTCGCTCAAGATGATTTGCCTGTAGCCATTTTTTCAGTGGTCCAAGCGGCTAAACAATTCATTCGTCGCGCCCGGCGGGTTCTTGGTGGTGAGCGGTTTTGAGGTTTTTAAGGGCTCTTTTAGAAAACCTTGCGTTGTCGATTGGGTATTTCCGTCTTGAGCATTGTAGTCATATGCATATTTCGATAATCCGAGCTTTCACTCGGAAATGTTGCACGGAAACGGTTGAAAGGGTCTTAATATGACGTTAACCGTTCAAACCCCTGACACGCGAGCCTTGGAGCGCGATTATATCCTCGGCGTGCTACTGGGTGAGTTCCTTGGGCTCCCTTGGAGACGTGTTCCCAGTGAAAGGCGGGATGTGCGCATATCGCTCGAGGGTGCGCATGGCGAACTTCGTCTACCAGATGAACTGCTATCAGTGCCGGCCGACGATTGGCTTACTGTGGCTTCGATGCCTCTTCGCCCGCTGGTGCAGTGGGACACGCGAGACTTGGCAGATGACATTACGCTAGTCGAGTCAGTTTTGCCGGTTATTTATGGCGATCGGGAGCCCGGCGTCAAAAGGGAAAATGAGAGCATTGCACTGCCGGTGGATATCTTTGGTTCGGCCTTTTTCATGCTATCCCGATACGAGGAGCTGGTGACGCCGGATCGGGATGAGCACGATCGCTTCGCCGCCTGGGCTTCAATGGCCTATCAGGAGGGATTCCTGGAACGGCCGCTCGTCGATGAGTACGTGGAGATCCTGTGGGAGGCGATGCGTTCCCTATGGCCGGGGATAGAGCGTCGATGGTCAAAGGCCAGCACCCAGGTCACGTGCGATGTGGATAGTCCGTTCTGCTTCGATGGCTCGTTGAAGAAGACGGTTCGCCGAGTCGGTGGGGACCTGTTGAAGCGACGCTCGCCTAGCAATGCGGCGCGGACGGTCGTCGGTGCCTGGTTCGCCCGCAAGGGCGATTACCACCTAGATCCGCATCGCAACGGCCTTCAGTACATCATGGACGTGAATGAGCAGGCGGACCGCTCGGTGGCCTTCTACTTTATAGCCGAGAAGACTGATCCTCGTCTGGATAAACCGGTCAGTCTGGATGACCCGCGCATGCGCCATCTGCTACAGGAGATTCACGCGCGTGGCCACGAGATCGGATTGCACCCCGGGTACAACACCTTCCGCCATCCAGATGCCATGGCTCGGTCGGTAAAGACTCTCCGCCGAGTGATGGCTGAGGAAGGTATTGACCAAGAGAAAATAGGCGGCCGCCAGCACTTTTTACGCTGGGAAACGGCAATCACGCCTCGCTTATGGGACGAGAATGGCCTTGATTACGATAGTACCCTTAATTATGCAGACCGGCCAGGCTTTCGCTGCGGCACTTCTCGCGAGTACCCGCTCTACGATCTGAAGAAAGGGTGTGCGCTTCGTGTCCGAGAGCGGCCCTTGATTGTCATGGAGTGCTCGGTGATTGCGAAGCGATATATGGCCTTGGGGTATGGCGATGAGGCGCTGGCGGTAATGGAGCGCTGCCGTGACATCAGCCACCGCTTCGGCGGGAACTTTACCCTGCTCTGGCACAACTCGCACCTCGACTCAGCGGCGGATCATCGGTTTTTTCGACGACTCGTCGACTGAGTGCCTGACGAAGACGGAATGCCGGTCACCATCAATAACGTCGTGGTCCATCGGCTGGTCAAGGAGCAGCACCAGCCGATTCGGGCTTCACAGATGCGGGACGCGGTCCTCGACCGGACCAATGAGAACGTCCAGAAACTTATCCACAGCCTGGTGGCTGTTTACGGCACCCGGTATAACACGGCGCAGTATGGGGTGTTTGACGATGGCGCCGGGCGCGGCACGTTTCCGGACGCCTTTGAGCGTTATGCCGGGCAGGCGATGACCAACGAGGCGGAATTCCTAGCGCTATCCCGTATGGTAATGGGCCGACTCTACCAGCAAGCGAGACAGCTTTCGGCGGCCAGCGGGGGATACATGGTGTTCGCCGATTACGAGCGTGACAGCGGGCGGCAGTTCCTGGTGGCCATGGTCAAGGCACAGCCGGGGCTGACCCTGACTGAGACGCTTCAGCCGGAGGAGCTGATGGCGCTCGATCTGGATCGCGTTCACCAAGGAGCGCGGATTAACTTCAGGCGGTTTGCTGACTATCAGGCGGCTGGGCCGAAAGACCGGCAGGAGATTCGCTATCTAAGCTTCGTCAGTCCCCGATCGGCTCAGGAAACGGCCGGCTATTTCGTTACGGCGTTGGGTTGCACCGCCGGAACGACGGCAAGCCGATCCACGGATAACCTGCTGCGGGAGAGCAAGAAGCTGTTCCGGGAGACGCCCCAGCTTCGGTCAAACCGAGAGAATTTCGAGCAGCGGCTTCTAGACTATCTGCACGACAAGCGCGACGAGAGGGCGTCGGTGAGGGTTTCTGAGGTAGCGCACCTCGTCCAGCAGCACATCCCGACGGAGATGGCAGAAGCGGCGGACGAGATCGTGGAGCATTTTGTTACACGGCTGAACAGTGAAGAGGTACAGGTCCCGCCCGAGTTTCCGGTCAACGCGGCGGTGCTGAAACGCCATACGCATATCACCGGTCAGAGCTCATCTTGGAAGCTGAGCCTTGAGCGTGGTGCCCTGAGCACGGATCCGGCTGCGCAAAATCGTTGACTCTGGATGCGGTCGAGGGGCAACGCGAAGGCTTCCCCGATGACTTGCGCAAAATGGTCGAGCGGATGAAAGAGCGATTGGACGGCGACGAGCGTCGGCTTCGCCGCTGGCTTTGGACCTTCTACGGGCTTAGCTTCTTGCCGCTCTTAAGCGCCCTGATGGTGATGACCTGGCTATATTGGAACTCGCTTGGAACCATCACAGGATGGTTAGCCAGCGTGGTGGGCGCGTAAGTCCCGCTTAAAATTCGAACTACCCGATACGCCTGTACTCTATGCCCCAAATCCTTACGGTCCTCGGCGCCCGCCCCCAATTCATCAAGGCCGCTCCAGTCAGCCGCGCTTTTGCGGAGGCGGGTATCGATGAGGCCATCGTCCATACCGGTCAGCACTTCGACGAGGGCATGTCGGATGTGTTCTTTGAGGAATTAGAGATTCCTAAACCGTCATTTAACTTAGGAATCCATGGCGGGGGACACGGCGCCATGACTGGCGCGATGCTGCAAGCCCTGGAACCCCTGATGGAGTCTAAACGGCCAGACTGGGTTCTCGTCTATGGCGACACGAACTCGACGCTGGCTGGAGCTCTGGTGGCAAGCAAGCTGCATATTCCGGTGGCGCATGTCGAAGCGGGCTTGCGGTCCTTCAATCGCCGCATGCCAGAGGAGCAGAACCGGATATTGACTGACCACCTGGCTGATGTCCTCTTTACCCCGACGGACACGGCCACTGCGAGACTGCGCGAGGAAGGTATCCCTGACGAATGTATCCATCAGGTCGGTGATGTCATGTACGACGCCGCGCTCTACTATGGCCGTCTGGCGGATGCGCGCAGTGATGTCCTCTCGCGATATTCGCTCACCGCCGGCGATTATGTACTAGCGACCGTACATCGCGCTGAGAATACCGACGATCCAGAGCGCCTACGGTCGATCATGGAGGGCCTGGACGAAGTCGCCCAGCAGGATATGGCGGTCGTCCTGCCGCTTCATCCCCGGACGCGTGTCGCTTGTGAGCGCTATGGCATCCAGCCTCGATATACCCAATTCATCGATCCTGTTGGCTATCTGGATATGGTGGCGCTGGAACGCCACGCGGCAGTCATCGCTACCGATTCGGGTGGTGTGCAGAAGGAAGCCTATTTTCACGGGGTGCCGTGTGTGACGCTGCGGGATGAGACGGAGTGGGTGGAGTTGGTGGAGATGGGGTGGAATCGGCTTCTCTCGTCCCGGTTTGAACTCCGTGACGCGTTATTGGCCCAGGTGGGGGTGGCCGGCAGTAAAGGCGCTCCTTATGGCGATGGATCCACTGCGCAACAGGTTGCCGAATATCTGCTGAAGAGTGCTTTACGAAAAGCCTGTGATCTTGCGCCGTAACACCGGAGACTCCAGCACGCCATTACCCGGTTTTTGAACGCATTAGGGGGGGTTGATGTGTGCAAGGGCGGGATGGCGACGGGCTCGGTCGCACTCCACCCTGATATACACGGAAAGACCTTGGTGGAGGGCCTTGGGGTTCATCAGCGGCCGACTGTAGATGCTCTCGACCCTCAGGCTATGGGAGAAGGCCTTCACCACCGCATCGTCTAAGCAGTTGCCTCGTCCCCTTATGCGGGCGTCTAGCTGTGCACTCTCATGAGTTTGTCCCCGGATAGTCCGAGGGTGCTAATCGGTGTCTGGTGGTTGAGACGACCGTGCTGGCGATGCCAGTAGTAGTCATGTAGCCAATGCGGCAGGTGCTCTCCACGCTCGCCAGAGTTCGAGTATGCGAACGCGTAAGCCCATTCGCGCAGCGCCGTCTGGATGAAGCGCTCCGCTTTTCCGTTAGTGCGCGGCGTATTAGGCCGAGTAAACCGGTGCCGTATACACAGGCAGCGGCACATCGCCGCTAACTTCTTCGATCGGTAGGAGGGGCCGTTTCCTGTGAGCACGCGTGGGATCGTGACGCCGAGCGATCGGTAATTGCGCACGGTTGGCAATAGGTGGTCTCTGAGTCCTGGATCTTGCTGTGGGCAATGCGCGAGCAGTCATCGATCGCCACGTGCACATACTCCCAGCCAGCGCCGCGGGATGTGCCGAGGCCGCGTCCCGTGATGCGGTGGCCGACGCGCTCAAAGCGCCCGAGCTTCTTGATGTCGAGATGAAGCAGGTCGCCGGGGTTCTCATGCTGATAGCGCTGCGGCGGCGGTTTGATCTCCAGTGCACTCAGGCGATTGAGCCCATTGCGCTGAAGGATCCTGCACACGGTCGCCCGGGAGATGCCCATGTTCATGGCGATGCGATCCATGGTCCAGTGCTGGACCGTTTTTGGGTCAACATGGAAGAGCTCCGCTGCCTTGCGATAGCTCAGCCCTTGATCGATAACGGCATGAACCATCCGGGCTCGACCTCGAGGCGTGAGCGCGGCATAGTGATGACTGTCCCCGGGGGTCTCCTTCATTGGGTTGCCAAGTCCGCAAATTCAGCATCCCTCGGAGCTCCCCCGTGGACAACCTATTGAGAGATTACATCTAGATCGGCTTTAACAGTGCAAAAGCAGTTGATGCATAATCGAAGCATGCGCGCGGCAGAAATATTTATGAGCAACGCAATCCTTTTTCATCATCCAGGACCCATCAATGATGGCCTACAATCTGGAAGGCCCGTAAGGGTAAAAAATCTTTTACAAGCATTTAGCGAAATAGGTTTTGAAGTGGATGTAATAGCCGGTAATGTTTCGCAGCGCCGGAAAGCAGCAAAAAAGGTAAAAGATAAAATAGGGCACGGACGCCAATACAAGTTCATGTACGCAGAAAGCTCAACAATGCCTACTGCTTTAACTACCGCTTCCCATTTTCCTATCGCGCCTTGCATGGATCCTGAAATTTTTTTTTATTTAAAAAGAAAGAACATCCCAATAGGTTTGTTTTATCGCGATATATATTGGAGATTCGAGGAATATTCTCAAAAAGTTTCTTTTTGGAAACGAGTGTTTGCGATAAGTTTCTTTCGCTACGACTTGCAATGGTATCAAAAAACTTTAAAAGTTATGTATCTGCCATCCTTGCAAATGGGTAGGTTCCTGCCCAACCCAGCCAAATTTAATCTTAGCGCGTTGCCGCCGGCAGTCGGTGAAAATAGTATAGGGGCACCCGCAGAAACGGTTACTGAACCACTCAATATACTATATGTCGGCGGTCTTTCTTCGCATTATCGGTTACACGTTCTTTTTCGCGTTATATCACGATTATCCGGAGTAAAGCTTACAGTATGTACTCGCAGTCAGGAGTGGTCCCAACTAGAGCACGAATATGAAGAATGGTTGACACCTAATATAGAGATTGTGCATTTAAGTGGGGAACAATTGCCAGAGTTATACGAGCAGCATGATGTCTGTTCGCTTTTTCTAGAACCGAACCTTTATCGAAGCTTTGCAGCGCCTGTTAAGCTTTATGAATACATTGGCGCGTGTCGACCTATCATCGCTTCCCAGGATACAAATGCCGGTGATTTTGTGGAAGAAAATAACGTAGGTTGGTCGATTTCTTATGATGACCATTCTTTGGAGGAGCTTCTTAAATATCTGATTTCAAGTCCCAGCGAAATTATAAAACAAGGCCGAAACTGCAAGCCGGTAGCCAAAAAAAATACATGGCGGAACCGCGCAGAAAATGTAGCACGGTATTTGGGTGATCTTGATCAGTAACAGTGGACACTCGATTACGCCACTATCCTCGCCTCGAATGCATCAGGGCTGATGTATCCAAGGGCAGAATGACGACGGGTTCGGTTGTACTCCACTTCGATATACGGAAGAAGCTCTCCACCACCGCATTATCGAAGCAGTTGCCTCGGCCGCTCATGCCGGCGACCAGTCCGTAGCGACAGATCAGGTTCCGGTGATCCCAGCCACAGTAAACGCTGCCGCGATCCGTATGCATGATCACGCCGCTGGGCTCGCGACGCCGGGCAAGCGCCGCTCGCAGCGCCGTGCAGGCGAGCTCAGCGTCGATACGTGTGCTGGTCGCTCAGCCGATCACCTTGCGCGTGCACAGATGCAAGATCAACGCGAGGTAGAGCCAGCCTTGTATCGTGCGCAGGTAGGGGTGTCACCGGCCCACTGCTCGTCAGGCCGCTTGGCGCTGAAGTCTTGGGCAAGGACATCGGGCGCTACACCAAGGGAGTGGCCCGAGTCGGTGGTATGCCGAAAGGGTTTGGCCGCGCGGGCCCGCAGCCCCTGCGGGCGCATACTCTCGGCCACGGTCTTGCGGTTCATCGCCATGCCTTCAGCCTCCAGCTCCTCGCGAAGGCGAGGCGAGCCGTAGCGGCGCTTCTTCGCCTCGAACAGTTCGACTACCTTCGCGTCCCGCTTGGCCCGCTCGGCCAGGCGCTGCGAGGTGGTCTCTCGACGGCGCAGCCACGCGTAGTAGCCACTGCGCGAGACACCGAGCACCGCGCACTGGCGCGCGATGCTGTGTACCGATCGATGCTGGTGAATGGCGGCGTACTTCAGTCCAGCTTCTTCGCGAAGTACGCCGGGGTTTTTTCCAGGATCGTGACCTCTTCGGTCTTGTCGGCGAGCTGGCGCTTAAGCCGAGCATTTTCCTCGTGGACCCCCACTGTCAGACTACATGTCGTCTCGATTTTGTATCCTCTTAAGTTCAGAGGGGCTGAAGGAGACGACGAGTCATGC
>NZ_VMKP01000011.1:0-1413 GCF_007625215.1 Spiribacter aquaticus
ACCAGAGTCACCGTGCCGTCAAAAGCATCGGAGTCAATCTCAAGGTCGTTATTGCCATTAACATCAGCAAGCGTTAGATCTCCAATGCCACTGATCGATTCAAAGGCACTGAAGTCGAGGATATCCCCGCCCAGTCCGCCATCGAAGTTGGCGATGCTACCGCTAGTGATGTCCGACCCATCAAAACTGACGGTATCCCTGGCTGCGGCGGCCGTCTCGAGGTTTATGCCGAACCCGTGATCACCAAGCTCGTAATTCAACGCAGAGCCAATGAACTCAGTGGCATTGCCGGTACCGTCACCGAGCTGGAGTGTGCTGCCACTCGTCAGGCCCGTGCTGGTGATGGTCTCGAGATCGCCGGCTGTCGCGGTCGTGATCGTGAGATCACTATCGCCACCGGTAAGCACGAGATCCTCAGCAGTGCCGAGCGTCAAATTGTTGATGGACTGCGCAGTGTCGGCCGCATCAGCGACGTCAACCGTCACAGTACCCGCCCGGTTAACCGCAAGATCAGAACCACCAGTTGTCTCGAAGTCGTTGGCAGTATTGAGAGCCGCAGTTAGAGAACTCGTGGAACCCGCACCTTCGAGCACCAGCTCGTTCGCGCTAGCACCGGCCCCACCATTACCCGCGTCGGTGTTATCACCCGGAGAGCCATCAATCGTCACAGTAAGGCCGTCGCTGATGCCGCTAACCGTCATAACCTGCGCGCCAGCGACGCCTGCGTCAGTCTGAGTACCGTTAAGGGTCAACGCGATCGTATCGACATCGCTGACGCGGTCTACCTGAACCTCACCAGTAGCCTGATCATCGAAGGTCGCACCGACCGTCTCGAATGCCGAGCTCTGCAACTCAACCGTCTCGGTATCGACGCCGGTGATCGTCAGCGAGTCGCTGCCCGACTGACCGCCGGTGAACCCACCAGTCACGCCAGCCGCTTCGGCCGCACTGATCGACAGGGCGACATCCCCTGTAGCCTCAGAGGCGTCTACCGTGACCTCGTCACCAGCGACGTCGCCGATGGTCAGGGCGAGTTCGTTTGAGCCGCTGATATTAACCGCCGTTGCCGCATCACCATCAAGCTGAGCCGTGACGGCGGTGGTGTCGGCGTCGGTCGGGTTAGAGCCACTCGTCGAGAAGTTGATCGTCTCGACACCATCAACGGTCGTCGTGTTGGCGTCGAAAGTCTCATCCTCGGTCGTGTCGTCCGTCCGGTTTACATTCAGATTCACGACATCAGAAGACCCAGTGTCGTCGTCGAGGGCGACGTTACTTGTACCCAATGCTTCGGGTACAGTCAGGTCGAGATTCCGATCACTGAGCTCAACCGACACATCTGAAGCTGCACCATCAAGGTTAAGACCGGCGGTGTTATTACCCGCAAACTCTAGCGTTGTGAACGCTGGGAGTGCC